>CACIVM010000001.1 GCA_902590115.1 uncultured Pelagibacteraceae bacterium
TGTGTAATTTGTTTTTTAGCTTGTGCGAAAAATGGAGTCATATGGTCATCTTGTTCACCAGATTTTGGTGTACAGGGAGTTGTAGATAGATTTAAGCAAATTGATCCAAAAGTTCTAATTACAAGTGATTATTATTTTTATAATGGTAAACAAATAAATATCCTGGAAAAAGTTGATGAGATTTTAAAAAAAATTCCCTCAATATTTAAAACGATTGTTTTTCATTACGATAAAAACAATAAAAAAGATGTGAAAGATCATGTTAGTTTTGATGAGACTCTGAAATCAAATTTAGATGAAATTTTTGAGAAGTTCGAATTTAATCATCCTATTTATATTCTCTATTCAAGTGGCACTACAGGAAAACCAAAATGTATTACACATGGCGCTGGCAACGTTTTGATAGAACACAACAAAGAATTTATGCTACATTGTGACGTTAGAAATGGTGATAGATTATTTTATTACACTACTACTGGATGGATGATGTGGAATTGGTTAGTAGGCGGTTTAGCTACTGGTTCCTCAATATATTTATTTGACGGTTCTCCGGTATATCCTAAAATAGATATTTTGCTCGATTACTGTCAAAACAAAAAAATTAATCTTTTTGGAGTAAGCGCAAAATATATAGACCATCTTAAAAATGAAAAATATAATAGTAAAAACTTAGACTTAAGCTCAATAAAGATTATTACTTCAACAGGATCACCATTAGCTGACGAAAGTTTTAAATATGTTTACGAAAATATTAAAAAAGATGTTCACTTGGCTTCAATAGCCGGTGGTACAGATTTAGTTGGATGTTTAGTTTTGGGTAATCTTTATTCAAATGTTCACAAAGGAGAGATCCAAGGGCAAAGTTTAGGAATAGAGGTTGATGTTTTCAACGATGATGGCAAAAGCACAAAAGATGGTGAAAAAGGTGAGCTAGTTATTAAACAACCTTTCCCATCAATGCCAATAAAGTTTTGGGATGATGACAACGGAGAAAAATATCACAAAGCATACTTTACTAAATTCAAAAATATTTGGCATCATGGTGATTTTATTGAAAGAACTATTAATAACGGTTTTATAATGCGAGGAAGATCAGATGCCACCTTGAATCCTGGAGGAGTAAGAATTGGAACTGCAGAAATTTATCAACAAGTTGAAGATATAGATTTTATTACTGAAGGTTTAGTTGTAGGTCAAGATTTCAAGGATGATATAAGGATAATCCTTTTTGTAACAACTAGAGACAATCAAAAATTAAACGATGAAAAAATAAAATTCGTCAAATCAAAAATAAAAAAAAATTGCTCACCTAAACATGTTCCAACATTTGTAATTAAAGCACCAGAAATTCCTAGAACAAAAAGTGGAAAAATTGTCGAATTAGCAGTTAAACAAATAATTAATGGTGAAAAAATTAATAATAAAGAGGCTATAGCCAATCCTGATGCTCTTAATTTTTTTGAAAATCTTCCACAACTTAAAGTTTAAAAAAAACTCGCGCAATTTTTATGCAACATTGAGTGAAGTTCAATTAATTTATCAAAATTTTTGTTATAGCCCCCTCCGAGAACACCGCATAAAGGAATTTTTTTTGAGTAAAAATTTTCAATTACCATTTGGTCTCTTTTGTTAACACCTTCATCAGTAATTTTCAGCTTACCTAATCTATCTTCATGATGAATATCAACTCCAGCAATATAGAAAACAAAATCATAACTGTTTTGATTCAATTTTTTAAGATTATTATTTAAAACATTTAAATATTCATTGTCCTCCATATTATCTTGGAGCTCAATATCAATATCACTTTTTGACTTTTTTGCTGGATAGTTAGAGGAACAATGCATACTAAAAGTACAAACGTCTTTATCTTTTTGAAATATTTCTGAGTTACCATTTCCTTGATGAACATCTAAATCTAAAATTAAAATTCTTTTTACTAATCTCTTCTTTTTTAGATAGTTTGCTGCAACAGCAGTATCATTGAAAACACAATATCCTGCTCCATAATCAAAAGTAGCATGATGACTTCCACCTGCAGTGTTACAAGCAAGTTTTGCGTCTAAAGCTAATTTACTAGCTAAAACCGTCCCACCTGTTGCTACAAAAGATCTTCTTACAACACTATCGTTTATAGGAAATCCAATTTTTTTTTGTGCTTTTATATCTAGGGTTTTATTCTTAATATCATTTATATATTTTAAAGAGTGAGATGTTCTCATAGTTTCTATTGAACATTCTTTGGGTGTGTGAAAATCTCTAACAACATCGTTTTTAAGCAAGTGTTCTGCAAGTGCACCAAATTTCTTAATTGGAAATTTATTATCATCATTTATTTTCGCTACGTAGTCAGGATGATTAACGATTGGAAGTTGCATCAAATTTTAATTATATGCTAGATAAATAGAAATTATTAAAGCCCAAAAAAAAGCATAATATAAAATATAGCCCTTTGGTGTGAAGGGCATTTTTTTTAGTCTACGTTTGCCTTTGCCTTTATAAGGTTTTGATATTTCCATTGTTTATCTCTCAATACACATCGCTATACCCATTCCTCCACCAATGCACAATGTGGCTAAACCTCTCTTCAAATCTCTTTTGATTAGCTCATGAATTAAGGTCACAAGTATTCTAGTGCCAGAAGCACCTATTGGATGACCTAAGGCTATAGCCCCACCATTAACATTAACTTTTTCTTCAGATATTCCTAAAGTTTTTATCACCGCAATACTTTGAGCAGCGAATGCCTCGTTTATCTCTAACAAATCTAAATCTTTAATCGACCAACCTGCCAACTCTAAAGCCTTTTTTGCAGATGGAATTGGACCTGTTCCCATTAAAGCTGGGTCAACTCCACAACTAGCCCAAGATTTTACAGTTACCATTTTTTTTAATCCTCTTTTTTCTGCATCACTGGAAGACATCAGGGTTACTGCAGCTGCCCCATCATTAATTCCAGAAGCATTACCAGCAGTAACAGAACCATCTTTTTTAAATACAGGTTTTAATCTTTTCAATGCTTCTAGATTAATCCCATCTCTAGGGTGCTCGTCTGTTTTAAAATTTATTTCAGCTTTTTTAGATTTTATTTTAAAGCTTATTATTTCATCATCAAACCTTTTTTCTTTAAGAGCTTTTAATGCTTTCTCTTGAGAGTACAGTGCAAATTTATCTTGTTCTTCTCTAGTAACTTGGAATTTTGTAGCAACATTTTCTGCCGTTATGCCCATGTGATATCCGTGAAAAGCATCCCACAAACCATCTTTAATCATTGTATCAGTCATTTCAGTATCGCCAAGTTTTTTTCCATCTCTTAAATGAATTGAGTGAGGAGCCAATGACATATTTTCTTGTCCACCAGCAATAATAATTTTAGAGTCTCCCGATTTTATACTTTGAAAAGCCGAGGCTACCGATCTTATTCCTGACCCACAAACTTGATTAACTATAAAAGCTGGTTTTTCTTTCGGTATACCAGAATGTATAGCGGCTTGTCGTGCTGGATTCTGACCAGTTCCGCCAGTTAAAACTTGACCCATAATTACTTCGTCAACTTCTTCTTTCTTTAAATTTGAGCGGTTTACATTTTCAGTTATTACTGCAGACCCCAGTTCATGGCCAGGAACATTTTTTAGGCTTCTATTCAACGAACCTACAGCAGTTCTGACGGCTGAAGTAATTACTACTGATTTTTGTGTCATTTTATTTAATATATAGATGTTAGACCTTTAAATACAACATTTTCTTTGATAATTGATATTTAAGCGCCTGTAGCTCAACTGGATAGAGCGCTTGGCTACGGACCAGGAGGTTCTGGGTTCAAATCCTAGCAGGCGCACCAAAAATGAAACTAAAAAATTATACTTTTTTTTCAATAATATTACTTGCGATAGTATTAAGATTAATCGCTCTACAGTTTTACGGGGATACTAGGCTAGATAACGAATGGGGGATAATACTTAATAACTTAACGTCAAAAGGAGTATTTGGTTTTAGAGAAGTAAAAGGTGAAATTTTTCCTAATCTTTTTATGCCACCTCTTTACTCATTTTTTTTATATGTTATTCAAATTATAAATCCATTTGTAGAACATTTAGTAGAGGTAATTCTTTATATACATGTCATTCTTAGCATAATAGCTATTTTTTATTTTTATAGACTTCTAAAAATATTTTTTAATGAAAGTATATCTTTACTTGGTCTAGCAGCATTTGCTTTTTTTCCCCTTAATGTATTTTCAGTATCACAAATATCTTCAATTACTTTACAAATATTTTTGACGATTTTATTTTTTTTCTATTTTATTAGTTTTTTCAAATTTGGAAATAAAAATTATCTTATAAAATTTTCTATTATATCTGCACTATTAATATTACTAAGGGGCGAGTTTATAATGATATATATATTAACTCTTATTTTAATAAGTATTAAAAAAAAAAGTATTAAAGTAATTATTTTGGGTATAAGTATTTCTTTAATTGTTACGTTTCCTTATTTAATGAGGAATTATTTAATTTTTGATCAAATTACAATAACCAAATCATTTGGTTATAATTTGTGGAAAGGCAACAATAATTTTTCAAATTCTCAGGGTAATGAGAAAATTTACAATAATGTCATGCAGGAAAAGATAGAAAATATTAAACCATCAAAAGATTATGATATAAAGATAGATGAGATTTATAAAGAGGAAGGATTTCAAAATATTAAAGAAAATCCAAAAAAATATATTAAGAATTATTTTAAAAAAATATTTTCTTTCTTATTTGTAGACTTTAATTCTACTTATCCAAACTATTATAATTTTCTTCACCTTTTTCCAAAAATAACTTTAAGTATATTGTCTATTATCGCATCGATAAAACTAATCTTTACAAGATCAATATTAAATTACTTTAGTATATATTATATTTTCAATGCAGCTTTATTTTCAGTTTTTTTTATACTACCAAGGTATTCTTTAATGATTCTGCCAGCGCAAATTATCATCGCGTGTTATCTTTTAAAATATTCAAAATTAGATACCAGAAATTAATTCCTCAACAATTTTTCTCGTAGAAAATTTTTGTTTCCAATTAGGATAATGTTTCTTAAATTTTTTCATATTTGAAATATACCAAATGTGATCGCCAACTCTATTTTGTTTAATAAATCTTCTTTTAATTTTAATCTTTTTTATTTTTTCTACTAAATCTAAAACTTCAATTATTGAACAATTTGAAAATCTTCCTCCCCCAATATTATAAACCTCACCTTTTTTTGGTTTTTTGAAAAAATTCCAGAAACATTGTATCAAATCAGATGAGTGAATGTTGTCTCTGACTTGCTTACCTTTATAACCAATTATTGTATATTTTTTTTTTGTTACAGCAGACTTTACTAAATAAGAGAGAAAACCATGGAGTTTTGCTCCTGAGTGATTGGGTCCAGTAATACATCCTGCTCTAAAGCAACCAGTTTTCAAACCAAAATTTTTGCCATATTCTTGAACTAATAAATCGCCGTAACATTTTGATACTCCAAAAAAACTATGTGTATTGTTATCGATAGACATAGTTTCATCTATACCTCTAAAATACTTATGATTGACCGATAGTTCATATCTGTCATGTTTTTCGATTAGTTTTAATTTATTTGGGTTATCTCCATATACTTTATTCGTAGACATAAATATAAAAGTAGAATTTGGACAAAAACGTCTTGTTAAATCAAGCATATTTAGTGTTCCTTTAGCATTAACATCAAAGTCAATAAGAGGATAATTTTTAGCCCAATCATGTGATGGTTGAGCGGCAGAATGAATTATTAATTTAATTTTTTTTCTATATCTTTTAAAAATTTTTTCTAATTTTTCATAATTTCTAATATCAACGTTATGATGTCTGAAATACTTATTATTTTTAAGTAATTTTTTTTTAATCCATGAGGTATCACCATCTTTACCAAAAAAAAATTTTCTAAGATTATTATCAATACCAACTACATCAAAACCTTTATCAGAAAAAAAATTTACTGATTCGGAGCCAACCAATCCAGAAGAACCTGTAATCAAAACAATACTCATTAGAAATATTTTTTCAAAATTTTTTTATTTTTTAGTATCCATAAATATATATCTCTTGTTATGATATGTATACTTTTATGAGGTGACCAATTGAATGTTTTCTTTAATTTTGTGTTGTCAGTTACGTAATAAGGAATATCATAATCTGAGGTCTTAGGTTTTTTTGAAATTTTAAATTTATTTCCTGTGAGATTTTGAGAGATTATTGTTAATTGTTTTAACGAAACTCTGTTTTTAAGGCCGCCCCCAATATTAAAAGTTTGATTAAATTTCTTAGAAATTGAATTAATTTGTTTAAGTATTATTTCACAAACATCATCTATATGAATTATATCGCGAATCTGGTTTCCCAATCCACCATAACCAATATATGACAAATCTTTTTTATAAATATGTCTTGCAATCCAAAGAGAAACAAATCCCTGATCTTGTTTTCCAAATTGCCAGGGTCCTGAGATTACCCCAAATCTATTAATAATATACTTTATTTTAAAAATGTAACTAAACTCTCTAATCAAATCTTCAGAGGCTTTTTTGGTTAATCCGTAAATAGATTTAGGTGAATTTGTGCTAAATTTTTCACTAATACTTTTTCTTATTTTAATTTTACTTAATATTTTTTGTTTTCTTATTAATTCTCTTAATCTTTTAATCGAGTATACTCTACTCGAGGATAAAAAAATTATTTTTGATTTATCTTTTAAGACTTTTTTTAAAATATTATAGGTACCAATTAAATTTGTATGTATTACCCTATCAGGATTTTTTCTTGAAATTTCAATTGCAGCCTCTGCACAGCAATCAATTATTATATCAAATTTTTTTAGTCTAAGAATTTGTTTCTGATTTTTGATATCTATCTTGTAGTTTTTTATCTTATTTTTTTTAAGTCTTTTTAGGTTAATTTCAGATCCTTTTCTGTATAAATTATCTAACGATGAAATTTTTGCATTATTTAACTTATTTTTTAAAAAGATAGCTAGATTTGAGCCAACAAAACCGCATCCCCCTGTAATAAGTATTTTCATAGGTGTATAATTATCATATTAATTGTCATATAAATCGGAATTATGCTTTCAATTTTAATACCAGTAAGGAATGAGTACGAAAATTTAGACAAAATTGAAAGCATTTTTAGTAAAAAATTTGATGTCACAGACTTTGAGGTCTTAATTATAAATGATTTTAGTACAGATGATACACTCAAGAAAGCTAAGGAATTATCTATAAAAAATAATAAATTTAAAACTCTTGATAATAAGGTTAAGGGGTTAGGCGGTGCAATCTGCCAAGGCATAAGAGAGGCAAAAGGCGAATTCACATGTATTATGATGGCTGATTTTTCAGATAGTTTAGATGACTTAAAAAAATATTTAGATACAATCCGTTCTCAAAATTTAGATGCAGTATTTGGATCAAGATTTATTAAAGGTTCTAAATTAGTAGATTATCCAAAAAAAAAATTAGTACTTAATAGAATATTTAATTATTTAGTAAAAATTTTATTTTTAAGTAAATATAATGATTTTACTAATGCTTTTAAGATTTACAAGTCAAACGTTCTAAAAAGTTTTTTACCTTTGATATCGGAAAGTTTTAATATTTTTTTAGAAATTCCCCTGAAGATAATCACACGAAATTATAATTATATTATTATCCCAATAAGTTGGCAAAATAGATCTAAAGGCGAAGCAAAATTTAATATTAAAGAATTGAGAGCAAAATATCTTTTTACTTTAATTTATTGTTTTATAGAAAAAATTTTGTTAAAAAAGAAAAAATGAAGATTTCTTTAAAAAATTCTGTTTATCTATTTTTTTTAATTATTATCATAATATTGCTTACATTAACATTTATTTTATAGATAAGCATACAACAATAAAATTATTCCAATAATTAACCTATAAATAACAAAGACAAGAAGGCTGAACTTTTTAATGAATTTTAAAAAATATTTTATAGTCAAGTACGAAATTATAAATGAACCAATAATTGAAAGTAAATTTAAACTTGTTACCTCATAAACTTTACTTTGATAAAGATTAAAAAAACCATAACAACTTACAGCAAAAAGAGTTGGTATTGAAAGTAAGAAGGATATTTTTGCAGACTCGTGCCTATCAAAATTTAAGAATCTAGCAGCTGTAATTGCAATACCAGATCTACTTACCCCTGGTATAATTGACAAACAATGAACAATACCTATGAACATAGCAGACCCAAAATTAAAATCGGTTTCAATTTTTTTCTCCATTTTAAATTTATCACTTAAATATAAAAATATTCCAAATCCAAAAGTAGTCCAACCTATAGTTTTAAGATTTCTAAAAATATCAACTAAATCAAATTTAATAAATAAAAATCCAAAAATCATCACAGGCAGGGAAGACAAAAAAATCAAATAAAAAAGTTTTTTATATTGTAAAAAATTAAATATCTCTTGTCTAAAAAATGTTAAGACTGCTAAAAATGATCCTATATGCAAACTTATGTCGGTTAATAGATTTTTTTGTGATAAGTTTAAAAATTTATTTGCTATTATTAAATGTGAAGAAGAACTTATGGGTAAAAATTCAGTAACTCCTTGAATTAAAGATAGGATAAATATCTCAAACATACTTAATGTTTATTAAAGATTTGATGTAATTCCAAAGGTATAATATATTTGCATATTAGATATGCATTAGATAATTCACAATTTGCTTGGTTTTTACATAATTAAGTAAGTAATTGTTACCTATTTTTGGTTTAAAATCCCTTTTTTTTATATTATTTATCGTCAGTTATGAACAAAATGTTAAAGTTTATCTCTTTAAATCAGGAAACACCAAAAAAGAGAGATACAGTTAAAAGAAAAAAAGATTTTAATGAAATATACGATGATTATATTTCTAATAAAGCTAAAGAGCAATCAAGCAGGTGCTCACAATGCGGAGTTCCTTTTTGCCAAGTTCATTGTCCACTGCAGAACAATATCCCTGACTGGCTTAAGTTAACTGCAGAGGGAAGATTAAAAGAAGCTTACGAAATATCACAAAGCACAAATAACATGCCCGAAGTTTGTGGAAGGATTTGTCCGCAAGATAGACTTTGCGAGGGAAATTGCGTAATTGAGCAGTCTGGTCATGGAACGGTTACAATTGGTTCAGTTGAAAAATATATTACAGATAATGCGTGGAAAAATGGATGGGTTAAACCGGTCAAAGTAAAAAAAGAGCTAAAGGAGAAAATAGCAATCATAGGCTCAGGTCCTGCGGGATTAGCTTGTGCTGAGGAATTACGTAAAATAGGTTATCAAGTAACCATTTTTGACAGATATGATAGACCCGGAGGATTATTAATTTATGGTATACCAAACTTTAAACTTGAAAAAGATATTGTTCAAAGAAGAACAAAACTTTTAGCAGATAGCGGTATTAAATTCGTCCAAAATTTTGAAGTAGGAAAAGACACTAGTTTACATAAACTTAAAGAAAAATATGATGCTGTGCTAATAGCAACTGGAGTTTATAAAGCTAGAAATATTGAAATTCCTGGATCAGACCTTAAAAATATTTTTCCTGCTATGGATTTTTTAACAGCCTCAAATAAAAAGGGATTAGGTGATAAGGTCGAAAATTTTGACAATGGACTACTAAATGCACAAAACAAAGATGTTGTTGTAATAGGCGGGGGAGATACAGCAATGGATTGTGTAAGAACTGCAACACGACAAAAAGCAAAATCTGTTAAGTGTTTGTATAGAAGAGATAGAGATAACATGCCAGGTTCGGCTAGAGAGGTAGAAAATGCTATAGAAGAAGGAGTAGAATTTTTATGGTTGTCTAGTCCAAAGGAATTTATCGGAGAACAAAGTATAAAGGAAATTAAAGTTAATAAAATTAAATTGGGTGAACCAGATCCCTCTGGAAGAAGAAAACCAATTATTCAGGATGGTTTAGAATTCAAATTAAAGGCAGATATGGTTATAAAGTCTCTAGGCTTTGATCCTGAGAATATTCCAAAATTATTTAATGCAGAAGAGTTGTCTGTTTCTAGATGGGGTACAATAAAAATCGATATAGATACAATGCAAACAAACATTGACGGCATATTTGCAGCTGGCGATATAGTGAGAGGAGCTTCTTTAGTAGTTTGGGCTATAAAAGATGGTAGAGATGCTGCAATTCAAATTGAAAAATATCTGAAAAATAAATCGAAAAAAGTTAAGAGTGAAAAAGCTGCATGAACAATAAATATTTAAAAAATAAAAAAATATTAGAAGATAATTACAGCTATGATAGAAGTTTTGAACACGATGCATGTGGGGTTGGTCTTATAGCGTCAACAAATGGAGAAAAATCCAGAAAGATAGTTGAATATGGCATCGAGGCTCTTAAGGCAGTTTGGCATAGAGGCGCAGTCGATGCAGATGGTAAATCTGGTGATGGAGCAGGTATTAAACTTGAGATTTCTCCAGATTTTTTTAATGAGAAAATAATCTCTACTGGTCATAAACATGACGAGAGTAAGAGAATATGCGTTGGTATGATCTTTATGCCTAGAAATAATTACGATCATCAAGAAAAATGTAGGACAATCGTTGAAAATATTTTATTAGCTAATGATTTCTATATCTACGGCTGGCGGCAAGTTCCAGTTAATCCAAAAGTTTTAGGCCCAACAGCGGAGAATGGAAGACCTGAAATCGCCCAAGTTCTTTTTAGGAAAAATAAAGAAATTGAGACGGATAGTCTTGAAAGAAATTTGTATGAGATTAGAAAAAGAATTGAAAAAGCAGCGAGAGATGAACAGCTAAAAGATTTCTATATTTGCTCTATGAGCTCAAGGTCAATTGTATATAAGGGTATGTTTTTAGCTGAAGCTCTATCAGATTTTTATTTAGACTTGAAAAATGAAAAGTTTACCTCAAGATTCGCAATTTTCCATCAAAGATATTCAACCAACACTTTTCCGAGCTGGGATCTTGCGCAACCATTAAGAACTTTAGCACATAATGGGGAAATAAATACTTTAAAGGGCAATGTAAATTGGATGAAAATTCATGAACAAGACATGTCTAGTGAACTTTTTGATGACGTCAATAATTTAAAACCAGTTATAATACCGGGAAACTCAGACTCCGCCTCATTAGATAATGTATTTGAACTATTAACTCACTCTGGAAAACTGGCACCGTTAATCAAACTTATGATGATCCCAGACGCATGGTCTAAAAGAAGTAAAACAGTTCCCAAAAACCACCAAGAATTATTTAATTTTTTAAACAGCACTATAGAACCTTGGGACGGGCCTGCTGCAATATGTGCTACTGACGCAAAATGGGTTATAGCTTCGGTAGATAGAAATGGATTGAGACCTCTTAGATATTCAATCACATCAGATAACTTAATATACGCAGGGTCAGAAACTGGTATGATTAATATACCAGAGGAAAAAATTATTAAAAAAGGAAGATTGGGTCCAGGAGAAATAATTGCAATTGAGTTAAAAAAAGGCAAGCTTTTTTTAGATAAAGAAATTAAAGATTATCTTTCAAAAGATTATAAGGATTATAACAAACAAATAATCGATCTTGATAAAAAATTAAAAACTGGAAAAGAAATTATAAATTTTAAAGGTAATGACTTAAGAAGAAGACAATATATATCTGGATATAGTATTGAAGATTTAGAGATGATACTTCATCCGATGGTAGAGGAAGGCAAAGAGGCTACTGGTTCAATGGGAGACGATACTCCAGTAGCAGTTTTGTCAAGCCATTTCAGACCATTATCACATTATTTTAGGCAAAATTTTAGCCAAGTAACAAATCCTCCAATTGACTCGTTAAGAGAAAATAAAGTTATGAGTTTAAAAACAAGGTTTGGAAACTTAGGAAACATCCTTGATTTTAGTAATTTGACTGAAGAAAATATTTTCGTCTTAGACAGTCCAATTCTAACAAACTCTCAATTTAGGAAGTTTAAAAGTCTTTTTTCAAATAAGATTAAATTAATTGATTGCACCTTTGATATTTCAAAAACTTTAAAGTCAAGACTAGACGAACTTATGAATGAAGCAGAAATTGCAGTGCGCGAAGGAAGTACAAAATTAATTTTAAGTGATAAATCTATTAATGAAAATAAGGCAATTATTCCAATGATACTTGCAGTAGGTGCAATTAATTCACATCTTGTTAAAAAAGGTTTGAGGGGTTATTGTTCTATAAATATCGAAACTGCTGAAACTTTAGATACACATTCTTTTGCAGTCTTAATTGGTGTAGGAGCTACCACAGTTAATCCATATCTAACGATTGATAGCATTTTTCAACGATTTGAAAAAAAACTATTTGGAAAATTAGATTTTCTAACTTGTGTTGAGAGATATAAAAAATCAATTGAAAATGGTCTGTTGAAAATTATGTCAAAAATGGGTATCTCAGTAATCAGTTCTTATCGTGGAGGATCTAATTTTGAAACAGTAGGTTTAAGCAGAGCAATAGTTTCAGATTATTTCCCAGGAATGACCTCAAGAATTTCTGGGATAGGTATTAAAGGACTTGAAGAAAAAATTAAATCTCTTCACCAAGACGCTTTTAAGAAAGATGTTTATGTTCTTCCTATTGGAGGTATCTATAAATACAGAAAAACAGGAGAAAACCATCAATTTCAGGGCAAGTTGATACATACATTGCAACATGCTGTTGGCACAGGTTCTTACGAAAATTACAAGTCTTATTCAAAAGGCATACATGGTTTACCCCCAATAAGTTTAAGAGATTTGCTAGATTTCAAAAAGGAAAAAACTCCTATAGACATATCTCATGTTGAACCTGTAGAAAGTCTTACAAAAAGATTTGGAAGTGGAAGCATGTCTCACGGAGCATTGTCTGAAGAAGCACACGAAACTTTAGCAATCGGGATGAATCGTATTAAAGGAGCCTCTTGCAGCGGTGAAGGTGGAGAGGACTCTAGAAGGTTTAAAATTTTAGAAAATGGAGATACGGCTAACTCAAGGGTAAAACAAGTTGCTTCAGCGCGATTTGGAGTAACAATAGATTATCTAAATAATTGCAATGAAATTGAAATTAAAATAGCCCAAGGTGCAAAACCTGGCGAGGGTGGACAATTACCAGGTTTTAAAGTTACAAAAGATATAGCTAGGTTAAGACACTCAACTCCTGGAGTTACACTTATATCTCCACCACCTCATCATGATATATATTCAATTGAAGACTTGGCTCAACTAATTTATGACTTAAAGCAAATAAATCCTAGGGCAAGAATTGGAGTAAAATTAGTTGCGTCAACAGGCATTGGAACAATAGCAGCTGGAGTAGCAAAGGCTAAAGCAGATGTAATTTTAATTTCTGGTCATTCCGGAGGCACAGGTGCTAGTCCACAGACTAGTGTTAAATACGCTGGCATACCGTGGGAAATGGGACTAACCGAAGCACATCAGATTTTAACATTAAATAATCTAAGACATAAAGTGACTTTACGAACCGATGGTGGTTTAAAAACTGGAAGAGATATAGTTATGGCAGCTATGATGGGCGCTGAAGAATTTGGAATGGGGACGTCATCATTAATTGCGATGGGATGTATTATGGTTCGTCAATGTCACTCTAACACTTGTCCCGTAGGAGTTTGTACACAGGACACTGAGCTGAGAAAAAAATTTGGTGGAACACCAGAAAAAGTAGTTAATTTTTTTAAATTTGTAGCTGAAGAGGTAAGGGAAATTTTAGCTGAACTTGGCTTTAAAAATTTAGAAGATGTTATCGGTAGAACCGATCTTTTAACACAGGTAAGCCGGGGATCTCCAAATCTAGATGACTTGGATCTTAACCCGCTTTTAGTTCAAACAGATCCAGGTGAAAACCCAAGATTTTGTAAAGATAAAATTATTAATAAAGTTCCAGACACTATTGATGAAAAAATATGGAAAGAGATAAAAAACAAATTTGATGGAGATAATAACATAACTTTTAAAGACAATATAAAAAATACTCAGAGAGCAATTGGAACGAGATTATCTCATTATGTTTACGAAAAATACGGTTATAATGAATTAAAAGAGGATAAAATTATTTTGAAATTAACAGGTTCAGCAGGTCAATCATTAGGAGCTTTTTTAGGTAAAGGTATTAAGATAATTGTGGAAGGCGACGCCAACGATTATGTTGGAAAAGGATTATCTGGTGGAAAAATTATAGTTAAAACAAATAATACTTCAAAATTAAAATCAAATGAAAATGTGATTATCGGCAACACAGTTTTTTATGGAGCAACTTCTGGAAAATTGTTTGCCTCTGGTAAAGCTGGAGAGAGGTTTGCTGTTCGAAATTCAGGAGGTGTGGCTGTGGTTGAAGGTTGTGGTTCGAATGGATGTGAATACATGACTGGCGGAACAGTAATTGTTCTAGGAAAAGTAGGAGATAATTTCGGTGCTGGCATGACAGGTGGGATGGCATATATCTATGATCCAAAAAATACTTTTGAAAACTATGCTAACCCACAAAGTATTGTTTGGCAAAAACCAGAGACAGATTATTGGAAAGATAAATTAAAAAATATATTAATTGAATTCTATAATGAAACTAATTCCAAAATAGCTCGATTAATTTTAGACAACTTTGAGAGGGAATTAAAAAATTTTAAACAAATTTGTCCAGAGGAAATGCTAGACAAACTTGAAAGTCCTTTTAACAATAAAAATATTAAGTCAAAAACCGCTTAATGCATAATAAATTTTTTTTTTTTGGTTTTGGTCAAGTAGGAAGATATTTTTTAGATTACTTACAAAAAAAAAAAAATAAATTTTCATTTAATGTAACTTCTACTTCATCAACAAAATATAAAAATTTTAAAGGCAAAAAATACATGTCTTTAAAATTTAATGGAAATAAATATGACAAAAGAATATCCAAAATATTATCATCTGTAAAATATGTTTTAATTTCAGTACCCCCAAACCATAGAGGTGATTTAGTTCTAAAATATTTTGCAAACGATCTTAATAATAAATCTATAAAAAAAATTATTTATTTATCTGCTACAAATGTTTATGGAAATCACAATGGTAAATGGGTTAATGAAAAATCAAAATGTAAACCTACTAGCAAACAAGGTATCAACAGATTAAAGGCTGAAAGCCAATGGAGCAGGTTTTGTAAAAAAAATAAATTAAACTTTAATATTTTAAGAATAGCTGGTATTTATTCAAAAGAATTGAATGCAATAAAAAGACTTAAGCAAGGTTCCAAAATATATGTTAGAAAAAAAAACCATTATTTTTCCAGAGTTCATGTAGAAGATATTGCACAAGTAATTTATAAAGTATTCATAAACAAAAATATCAACTCTGAAATATTCAATGTAGCTGATGACATGCCTGCGTCCAATGAGACTATTAATAAATATGCTGCAAAAATTCTCAAAATCAGAAATCTAAAAGAAATAGATGTCAAAAGATTAAGGGGTAAAATGATTAAAAACTTTTACAAAGATAGTAAAAAAGTAAAAAATTCAAAAATTAAAAGCATTTTAAAAGTTAACTTAAAATATCCCACATATAAAAAGGGATTATTAAATCTCAGAAACAATTAACTTTAACTCTTTAATCATCTTTTTTAAATTTTTCTTTTGAGATAAACTGTGATCACCTTTTCTAATTACAAGCAATTTTTTTTTTGCTTTTGGAAAAATTGATAAAACCTTTCTAGAAAAAGAAACTGGAACAACCTCATCATTTTGCCCATGGAACATAGTTACCTTTATCTTAATCTTGATTTTTTTTGTAAATACTTTATTTTTTCTTCCGTCTTTAACCAGCTGATGTGTTATGGGATATTCATATTGTTTTTTCTTAAATTTCGAGTCTCCATGTTTTATTATACTTACTCCTTTCTCAATAATCTCTTTTTTAATTTTTTTTGGAAATTTTTTCCACATCAATCTATCCAAAAATTCTGGAGCAGAACCTATTCCAATAAAACCAATGATTTGTTTTTTAAAATATCTAAACTGATTTAAAGCAATCCAGGCTCCCATACTTGAACCGATTAAAATAAAATTTTTTTTCTTTACTATTTTTTCAATTGATTTTTTTACATCATTTGACCACTCACTTATATTTCCTTTAGTAAAAATTCCAGATGACTTACCGTGACCTGAGTATTCTACTGCCAAAAAACCTAGCTTATTTTTTATTGCATAATTTTTAAACGAAAGAGGTTTTTTACCATCTATGTCAGACATGAATCCTGGTAAAAAAATTACATATACTTTATTTTTGCTTAAATTATGAGAAATTCTAAGTTTTTTTGTTTTGGATAATCTAAGGTAATTATATTTTTTCATCTACTTACTCTCCTAGTTGTCTGATAATGTAACATTATACTTATGTCGTCAAAAATCAAAGTTTTACAAGTCATACCTAGATTAGGATATGGGGGCGCAGAGACAGGTTGTTATGATTTAGCTCATTATTTGTATGAGCAAAATTGTAAGTCAATAATTGTGACTAGCGGTGGTGAACTGTTAAAATATGTTAAAAAAGATAAAGTAAAAATTATTAGATTACCTGTTCACTCCAAAAACCCAATATTAATTTTTTTAAACACTTTAGTTTTAATCTTTTTACAAAT
Source organism: uncultured Pelagibacteraceae bacterium (assembly GCA_902590115.1). Taxonomy (GTDB): domain Bacteria; phylum Pseudomonadota; class Alphaproteobacteria; order Pelagibacterales; family Pelagibacteraceae; genus Pelagilacustribacter. The sequence continues at coordinate 16,701 of CACIVM010000001.1, forward strand.
TATTTATAATGTAGATGTTGTCCATGCTAGAAGTCGAGCTCCAGCATGGTCTTGTTATTGGGCTTGTTTGATAACAAGACGAAAATTTGTAACAACTTTTCATGGAACATATTTAATCAGCAATGCTATAAAAAAATATTATAATAGTGTCATGCTTAAATCAAAGTTGATAATTGCAGGTTCGAATTTTATTTTTAATCATATAAATAAAAATTACGAAAATTATTTAAATGTCAAAAATAAATTAATGGTGATATTTAGAGGAATTAATCTTGAATATTTTAATAAAAAAAATATTTCTATTAAAAACATTGAAAAAATTAAAGTAGCTTGGGGCATCAACGATAATAGTTTTAAAATTTTACTTCCTGGAAGACTATCCCAGTGGAAAGGACAGGATATTTTCATAGAAGCTCTAAATATTTTAATAGAAGATTTTAACAAAAGTGATTTTCAAGCAATAATTTTGGGCTCTGATCAAGGTAGAAATGTTTACTCAAAAAAACTTAAGAGTTTAGTCGATAGATATAATTTAAACAAAAAGATAAAATTCGTAAACCATTGTAATAATATGCCAGTTGCTTATGTCATCTCTGATCTTATTGTTTCTTCGTCAACAAGACCGGAGGCATTTGGTAGAATAGCGGTAGAGGCCCAAGCAATGCAAAAACCAATAGTAGCAAGCAATATAGGAGGATCTACTGAAACGATATTGGATAAAAAAACTGGGTTTTTATATAAATTTGATGATCCGCGAGAGTTAGCCAAAGCTATTAATGAAGTTATGGAGCTAGATAAAGATACATTGAATTCTATTGGAAACGAGGGTAGAAAAAACGTGTCGAAAAAATTTGATGTTGAAAAAATGTGTAGAACAACTTTCATAGAGTATAAAAAATTGTTAAATATTTGAATGCCTGAAATACAATTATTAAACGGAAAAAAAATCTCCTTTGATATTTCAATTGATGGTTTTGAATTGTCAAAAAAAATTAGCAAATCAATTGAAAAAGAAGCTCTTGTGATGGAGGTTGATGGTGTACTTAAAGATCTTAGTTATAAAATAAAAAAAAGTAGTAAGGTAAAATTTATCACATCTAAAGATAAAGAGGGCATCGAGGTTATTCGACATGACGCAGCTCATATAATGGCTATGGCCGTTCAGGAACTTTTTACAGATACCCAAGTTACAATTGGACCGGTAATAGAAAATGGTTTTTTTTACGATTTTTCAAGAAAAAAACCTTTTACTAGTGAAGATTTAAAAAAGATTGAAAAAAAAATGTCTGAAATAGTTGATAGAAATGTAAAAACTAAAAGAGAAGTTTGGAAAAGAGAAGAGGCAATAAAACATTTCAAAAAAATTGGAGAAAATTACAAAGCTGAAATAATTGAGAGTATTCCAAGCGATGAAGAGCTATCTATTTATCACCACGGAGATACTTGGTATGATTTGTGTAGAGGACCTCACCTTGCTTCCTCTGGAAAAATTGGTAAAGCTTTTAAACTTACTAAAGTAGCAGGTGCCTACTGGCGAGGAGACTCCAACAATGAGATGCTTCAAAGAATTTACGGAACATGTTGGTCCTCAAAAAAAGAGTTAGAAGAATACTTAAAAAGGTTAGAAGAGGCCGAAAAAAGAGATCATAGAAAGCTTGGTAAAGAAATGGATTTGTTTCACTTCAGAGAAGAAAGTCCGGGGTCGGTCTTTTGGCATGAAAAGGGATGGATTTTATTTCAGAGACTAATAGAATTTATGAGAATAAAACAAAGATTGGCTGGTTATAAAGAGATAAATACACCAGAGCTATTAGATAAGTCTTTATGGGAAAAATCTGGTCACTGGGATAAATTTGGTGAGCATATGTTTACTTCAGATACCCCGGACAACAAAACCTTTGCAGTCAAACCAATGAATTGTCCTGGGTGCGTACAAATTTTTAATCAAGGTCTGAAGAGCTATAGAGATTTACCTCTGAAACTATCAGAGTTTGGAAAAGTGCATAGATATGAACCTTCAGGTGCCCTGCACGGCTTATTAAGAGTAAGAGCGTTTACACAAGATGATGCTCATATTTTTTGCACAGAGGAGCAAATTACCAACGAATGTCTATTGGTAACAAATCTTATAATAGAAATTTATAAAAGCTTAGGGTTTGAGAATATTATACTTAAATATTCTGATAGGCCTGCAAAAAGAGTAGGAGATGACAAAGTTTGGGATAAATCTGAAGCTGCGCTTTTATCTGCGATCAAAAAATCAAAATTAGATTATACTATAAATAAAGGAGAAGGAGCTTTTTATGGTCCAAAAATTGAATTTGTTTTAAGAGACGCTATAGGTAGAGACTGGCAATGTGGAACTTTGCAAGTTGATTTAAATCTGCCAGGAAGACTCGGTGCAAATTATGTAGACAAAGGTGGCGGAAAAAAAGTTCCAGTAATGCTCCACAGAGCTTTATTCGGATCTTTGGAGAGATTTATAGGTATATTAATTGAACATTATGCTGGAAAGTTACCGTTATGGTTGTCCCCAACACAAGTAATAGTGCTTCCAATTTCTGAGGAAAACAATTCATATGCAAAAAAGGTATTTGAAGATCTATTTAAAGAGGGTATAAAATGTGAAGTGGATTTAAAAAATCAGAAAATAAATTATAAAATAAGAGAGCACTCTTTGGCAAAAGTTCCGGTAATCTTGGTTTGTGGTAAGAAAGAACAATCTAATGATAGCGTCACAGTAAGACGCCTAGGATCAGAAAAACAAGAAACAATTAAGTTTAAAAAATTTTTAGAAAATATGATTAAATCAAATAAGCTTCCGTTAAATTAAGTGTCAAATTTAAAACAAAATTATTTTCAAAGGAGATCTAAACCTCAAGGTCCAAAGGCCAACGAAAGAATAAGAGCATTAGACGTTCAAGTAATTGGTAGCGAAGGAAATAACCTAGGTGTTTTTCCAATTAATAAAGCAATTGAACTAGCAAAAAACGAGGGCTTAGATTTAATAGAGATATCTCCAAATGCAAACCCGCCAGTTTGTAAAATAATGGATATGGGCAAGTTTAAATACGATCAACAAAAAAAAGCTAATCTAGCCAAAAAAAAGCAAAAAATTGTCTCCTTGAAAGAAATTAAATTAAGACCTGGAACAGAAATACACGATTACAATTTTAAAATTAAAAATGCAAAAAAATTTATAACTAAGGGTGATAAAGTAAAATTTACTGTAAAGTTTAAAGGACGAGAAATGCAGCATGTTGAACTAGGTAAAAATTTAATGAATAGAATTATAGAAGATTTAAAAGAAATTGGAAAAGTAGAGACACAGCCTAAATTCGAGGGGCGACAAATGATTATGATCATTCAGCCCAATTAATATAAGTTATTATCACCTTGTCAAAATTAATTTAAGTCTATATAAAACCGTTAAATTTATGCCAAAATTAAAAACAAAAAGTTCAGCAAAAAAAAGATTTAAGCTTACCGCTTCAGGAAAAGTAAAGATGCCCCAAGCGAATAAGAGACATGGCATGATTAAGAGAACAAATTCACAGATAAGAAAACAAAGAGGCACAACAATTATGAGCAAGCAGGACTCAAAAATTGTTAAATCATACATGCCCTACAATTTAAGAGGATAGAATGGCTAGGACTAAACGCGGGGTCATAAGTAAAGCTAAACATAAGAAAGTTTTCAAAGCTGTAAAAGGCCAGTTTGGAAGAAGAAAAAATACTATCAGGGTAGCTCGTCAAGCAATGGAAAAAGCTATGCAATATGCATACAGGGATCGAAGGGCAAAAAAAAGAGAATTTAGATCGTTATGGATACAGAGAATAAATGCTGGAGTTAGATCTGAGGGCCTAACTTATTCCAAATTCATTAATGCCTTATCTAAGTCAAAAATTAAATTAGATAGAAAGGTATTAGCTGAATTAGCATATAATAACCCAGAAGCCTTTAAATCAATTGTTAAAAAAGTTCAATCCTCTCTTAACTAATTAAGTTCTTTGATTTATCCTGTAAGTAAAAAAAGAATCAAAATTTATGAGTGATTTAAATATTATTGTAGAAAGTTTTGAAAAAAAATTCTCTAATATCAAAAGTAAAGAAGAACTTCAAAATTTAAAGTCAGAATTTTTTGGAAAAAATGGTTTAATTTCATCTGAATTTAAAAAGATGAATACACTTAATCCAGAGGATAGAAAAACATTTGCAAAAAGTCTAAACGATATTAAAAATCAAATTACACATCAGATAGAAAAAAGATTTAAAGATTTTGAAAATCAGACTATAAATGAAAAATTGAAAAGTGAAAAAGTGGATGTCACCCTACCAACTAAAATAACACATAATGGAAAGATTCATCCAGTTTCACAGGTTATTGATGAAATTTCTTCAATCTTTTCAGAAATAGGATTTTCTGTTGCTGAAGGACCAGATGTAGAGTCTGAATATAATAATTTCACAGCACTTAATACTCCCGAAAATCATCCTGCAAGAGATATGCATGATACATTTTATCTCGATAAAAATAAAAAAACCCTTTTAAGAACACACACTTCACCTGTTCAAATAAGGACTATGTCAAATGGCAAACCACCATTCAAAATAATAGTCCCAGGCAGAACTTATAGGTGTGACAGTGATCAGACTCATGCACCTATGTTTCATCAATTAGAAGGTCTTCATATAGATAAGAACATAACAATGGGACATCTTAAGGGATGCTTAAATTATTTTATAAGAGAATTTTTTGAAGTTAAAAAAATTAAAATGAGATTCAGGCCTAGTCATTTTCCTTTTACTGAACCCTCAGCAGAAGTTGATATAGGCTACAAAGTTGAAAACGACAAAATTGTAATAGGTGAAGGAGACAAATGGTTAGAGATACTAGGCTGTGGTATGGTACACCCAAATGTTTTAAAGAATACAAATGTCGATCCGAGTAAATTTCAAGGATTTGCTTTTGGCATGGGGATAGATCGTCTTGCAATGTTAAAATATGGCATAAACGATTTGCGAGCTTTCTTTGAAACAGATTATAGATGGTTAAATCATTTTGGTTTTGATCCTTTAGACATTCCTACAAATTATAGAGGATTAAGCCGATGATTTTGACAATTTCCTGGTTAAAAAATCATTTAAAAACTTCAGCTAGCTTAGATGATATTATTGACAAACTTACAAAAATTGGGCTTGAGGTTGAAGGAATAAAAGATAGTTCAGGAGCTATCTCAGAATTCAAAATTGCAAAAATTTTAAAAACTGAAAATCATCCGAATGCTGATAAACTCAAAATTTGTGATGTTAGCATTGGGGGGTCTTTAGTAGTAAAAGTTGTATGTGGGGCCAAGAATGCTAGAAGCGGATTAATAACTGTCTATGCACCTCCAGGTGCAATAATCCCAAAGACAAAAATGAAGTTGAAGGTTGCTAAAATTAGAGGCGTAGAGTCCAAAGGTATGCTTTGTTCTGAAAGCGAACTAAATTTATCTAATGAGAACGCTGGTATTATAGAGCTCAAGAATAAGGATGTAAAAATAGGGAAAAGTTTTTTCAAAAGTCCTGGAGAAAAAGCAATAGATCTTTCGATCACTCCTAACCGCCCAGATTGTTTGGGTGTGAGAGGTATAGCCAGAGACTTAGCTGCTGCGGGAGTAGGCAGATTAATAAAATTGAAGACAAGTAAATTTAAGCAAGTAAGTAATCAAAGTATTAAAGTCTCTATAACTAAAGAAAAAAACCAAGGTTGCCAAGCATTTGCAAGCTGTCTTATTAAAGGAGTAAAAAATCAAGAAAGCCCTAAATGGTTAAAAGATAAAATTCAATCTTTAGGACTTAAGCCTATTTCAGCTATTGTTGATATTACCAATTACGTTATGTTTGATTTAAATAGACCTTTACACGCTTATGATGCAGACAAAATTAATAAAGAAATTATAGTGAGAAACTCAAAAGACGGCGAGTCATTTTCTGCTTTAGATGATAAAAAATATATTCTAAAAAAAGATATGTGTGTTATCGCAGACAAAAGCGGTGTATTGGGTCTAGGAGGTATAATTGGTGGCACTAGATCGAGTACAGAATTAGAAACTAAAAATATTTTGTTAGAATCAGCTTATTTTAACCCAGCATCTATTCGAAAAACCGCAAAAACTCTAAGTATTGAAACAGATGCAAAGTATAGATTTGAGAGAGGTATAGACCCAAATTCCATGATTGATGGGTTAAAATTAGCCACAGAATTAATCTTAAAAATATGTGGTGGAGTGGCAAGTAAATTTTCTATTTCTGGAAAAAAAAATTATAAAAACAAGTCTATAAATCTTAATTCTGAGAAATTTAAGAAAGTAATAGGCCTAACTATACGAGAGAGCGAAACTAAGAAAATTTTAGGGAATCTCGGATTTAATACTAAATCTAGTAAGAAAATTTTTAAAGTTAAGATACCTACTTGGAGACCAGATGTAAGTCAAGATATAGATTTAGTAGAAGAATTAATCCGTATCAAAGGATTTGATAAAATTGATTTCATAGAACCTGAAAAAATGAGAACTAAAGAAACACTAAACTTCCATCAGAAATTATTTCATTTAAGTCAAAGATGTGTTTCAAACAAAGGGTATCATGAGGCTGTGACATGGTCTTTTACTGATCAAAAAATTGATGAATTAATTAATGATGATAAAAATTTTATTTCTATATTAAACCCTATTTCGAAGGACCTAAACGTTTTAAGAAGATCAATTTTTTCAAATTTACTTTTTTACTTAAAAAAAAATCATGATAGAGGCTTCCAGGATATTGCTTTATTTGAGATTGGTCCAATTTTTTATGGAAAAAAACCTGGAGATCAACAAATTGTGATTGGAGCTGTAAAATCCGGGCAATTGAATAAAAAAAGTTGGTCAGAAAAAACAAGAAATGTAGACATATTCGATATGAAAACAGATGTAATTAAAACTTTAAAAGAGATAGGAATAAAGGAAGATGAAATGTTTGTAAGCGATAAAACAAAAAATTGTTACCACCCAGGAAGATCTGGATCTGTCAATTTAAATTCAATGAACGGTCCTATTATTGCTCGATTTGGCGAGATCCATCCATCTATAATTTCAAAACTAGATTTTAAAGAAAAAAATATTTACGGATTTGAAATATTCTTAAAAAATATTCCAGAACCAGAGAAAAAGTTAAGAATTTCCAAAGAAAATTATGTTTTTTCTGATTTTCAAATTTCCGAAAGAGACTTTGCTTTTGTCCTAGACAAAAATTATCAAGTAGGGAAATTAGATAAGATTATCAGAAATTTAGATAAAAATATAAAATCGGTAGACATTTTTGATGTTTTTCAAGGGGGAAATTTACCAGATAATAAAAAATCAATAGCTATTAATGTTTCAATACAGTCAGATAAAAAAACCCTTTCAGACAATGATCTAAACCAAATTAGTGAAAAGATTATTAAGGAAGTTGAAAATAAAACCGGCGGAAATATTAGGTCATAATGTCAGATATAGATAGAATACGTAATTTCTCAATAATTGCGCATATTGATCATGGAAAATCAACTATTGCTGATAGAATAATTCATAAATGTGGTGGTCTGACTGAGAGGGAAATGAAACAACAAGTTCTTGACTCAATGGATATTGAGCGAGAAAGAGGAATAACGATAAAGGCGCAAACCGTAAAGCTAAATTACAAGTCTAAAGACGGTAAAACATATACACTAAATATAATTGATACACCTGGCCATGTAGATTTTGGTTATGAGGTAAGCAGGTCTTTATCTGCTTGTGAAGGATCTTTGTTGATTGTAGATAGTACACAAGGTGTAGAGGCTCAAACATTAGCAAATGTATATCAAGCTCTAGAAATTGATCATGAGGTTATACCAATTCTAAATAAAATAGATTTACCAGCCTCAGATATTGATAAAACAAAAAAAGAGATAGAAGATGTAGTTGGTATCGACACATCAGGTGCTATTCCATGCTCTGGAAAAACTGGAGAGGGAGTTAATGATATTTTAGAGTCAATCATAAACAATTTGCCACCTCCAAAAGGAAATAAAAACGAAAAGCTAAAATGTCTTTTGGTCGATAGTTGGTATGACAGTTATCTAGGAGTTGTAATCTTAGTAAGGGTAATTGATGGTAAAATTAAAAAGAATATGAAAGTAAAATTAATGTCAAATAATCAAGATTACGAAATAGAAAAAGTTGGTGTATTTACACCTAAACCAATAGATATTCAGGAGCTTAACTCAGGTGAAATAGGATTTATAATTACTGGAATAAAATCATTATCCGAAACAAAAGTTGGAGACACAATTTGTGATGCAAATGATCCTATAACTAAACCTTTACCAGGATTTAAACCTAGTAAGCCCGTGGTATTCTGTGGACTATTTCCAGTTGATAGCTCTGAGTTTCAAAAACTCAAAGATGGTTTAGCAAAACTAAAGTTAAATGACGCAAGTTTCTCTTACGAACCTGAGTCCTCAAGTGCACTTGGTTTAGGTTTTAGATGTGGATTTTTAGGTTTGCTCCACCTGGAAATTATTACAGAGAGGTTGGAGAGAGAATTTGATGTAAATTTAATCACCACAACTCCAGGGGTAATTTATAAAGTATATAAAAATAACGGAGAAACCATAAATTTACAAAATCCTACTAACATGCCAGACCCTTCGCAAATCGCTAAGATTGAAGAGCCTTGGATCAAGTCTACCATCATAACGCCTGACGAATATTTAGGATCTATTATAAAAATTTGCCAAGACAAAAGAGGGATACAAACTAACTTAAGTTATTCAGGTAAACGAGCTGTTTTGTCCTACGACCTTCCTTTAAATGAAGTCGTATTTGATTTTAACGATCGTCTTAAGTCGGTTTCAAGCGGATATGCAAGTTTTGATTATGAAATTTCTGATTACAAGGAAGGAGCACTTGTGAAGCTTGGAATACTTGTAAATGGAGAGCCTGTTGATGCATTAGCAATGATAATACATAAAGATTTTGCTCAGAAGACCGGACGTCAAGTATGTGAAAAATTAAAAGATTTAATTCCAAGGCACAATTTTATGATACCTGTACAAGCGGCAATAGGTGGCAAAATTATAGCAAGAGAGTCAATTAAAGGTTTTAAAAAAGATGTTTTAACAAAGATACATGGTGGAGGAGCCATGGATAGAAAAAGAAAATTACTTGAGAAACAAAAAAAAGGTAAGGCCAGAGCAAAACAATTTGGGAAAGTTGAAATACCCCAAGAAGCTTTTATCGGAGTATTAAAAATAAATAAGGAGAATAATTGAGTATTTTCAAGGAAAGCATTCTTGTCCTAGGGGGTACTGGATTTATTGGAAGAAATTTAATTAAATCGCTAAAAAAAAAATACAAAATTAGCTCGATATCATTAAATCAAATTTTAAAAGAAAAAAAATGTAGTGGTGTAAAGTATAAAAGATTGGATTTAAGAAAGAAGAATAATATTAAAAAGATAAAAAAAAATTACGATTATATTATAAATTGCTTAAGCTTTAACAGAAATCAAAAAATATTTAATTTTTTTTTAAAATTTAAACCACAAAAATTTATACACATCGGCTGCTCCGGTGAATACGGAAAAATTAAAGTGCCATTTAAAGAAAGCGACAAATGTTTACCAAAAACAAATTATGGATTATCTAAACTATTTGATACAATGTATTTATTAAATCTTTATAAAAATTTTAAATTTCCTGTTGTTATAGTTAGGTTATTTAATGTCTATGGAAAAGATCAAGGCAGGTATATAATCTCAGAAATAGTGTCAAATTGTAAAAAAAATAATGTTATCAATTTAGCTAATGGCAGTCAAACTAGAGATTTTTGTCACATAAATGATATTTCAAAAGCAGTAAATTTAATTATTCGCAGCAAAAATAAGAGATTGATTGGTAAAATACTTAATATTTCAACTGGAAAAGAAACTTCCATAAGGAGTCTATCAAGAATTATCTTAAGAAAAGTTAAAAAAGGAAAAATTAATTTTATAAAAAGGGATTTAGATAAGAATAGTATTTTAAGAAGCAGGGCGGACATAAAATTATCAAAGAAACTTCTAAATTGGAGACCTAAAATAGATATCTTAAGAGGAATCGACTTAACAATTTATGGAAAATAAAAAAAATCTATACATAATTTCTAATGAGAAAATTTCCAAGATTAACGGAGAGTATTTTTGTGATAATTTAGATATGAAATCTACGTCAGAAGGATTAGATCAAGAATACGATGTTCATATTATTGCGAGGTATTCTAAAACAGATAGATCTCATAGAATTAAGATGAAAAATATTAAAATATCTAAAACTTTACCGGATTTTTTAAAAAATGTTTGCAATTTTAATAAACTAAAAAAAAATAAATTTTTAATCATCTCAATTACGCCATATACTTTTCTTGCTAATGTAATTTTAAGATTATTAGGAAATAAACCATTTGTATACTTAAGGAGTGATGGTTATGGGGAATATAAGTCTATTCTTGGTTTTTTAGGTCCCATATTTTATCATTTTATGTTTGAAATTACTGCGAAAATATCAAATTTTATAAGTTGTAGAGAGCATATTCTTAGAGGTAACAAAGGTAAAGTAATTTACCCATCTCAGTTAAATTCGACTTGGTTTTTAGATATAAAGACAATTAACATTAAAGAAACTAAACTTTTGTATGTGGGAAGAGTAAAAAAAGAAAAAGGAATTTTTTCATTAGTTAATCTTTTAAAAGATAAAAAAGATATTAGCCTAACTATAGTGGGAGAAGAAAAAAATCAAAAAAATATTATACAAGAAAATGTTAAAGTTTACGAGATAGAGGATGACACAAAAAATTTGATAAAATTTTATGATGATCATAATATATTCGTACTACCATCATTTACAGAGGGTCACCCCATGGTAGTATTAGAGTCCCTTGCAAGACTAAGACCAGTGATCATTTTTGAGGATATTGAACATATTATTGAGAATAAAAAAGGCATTTTTGTATCCAAAAGAGATAAAGAAAGCTTCTTTAAAAAAATTGAGTATATCAAAAACAATATAAATAAAATTCAAGAAGAGATGAAAAAAAATAAGCTACCTAAAAATGAGGAATTTATTAGAGACTTAGCTCGATCTATTTCTAACTTGAATTAAAGAAAAGGAGAGGTGGCCGAGTGGTTGAAGGCGCACGCTTGGAAAGCGTGTAAACGGGAAACCGTTTCGAGGGTTCGAATCCCTCTCTCTCCGCCATAGAGTATGAAAAATATTATTGAAAGATACCCAGTAAAATATCCAGTTTACTTTAAATATGAAAACAAAATATTTAGTATTGAACCGAAAATATTATGCAAAAAGTATAATTGTCACAAACTTATAAAAATACATAAAGATGAATTCAAGTACATTTATAAAAATAAAAAATTATTAACGCATTTTAATATTCAAGATAATGGGCACAGACCTAAAAAAAATTACTTGATAGTAAAAATTATTAAACCAGGTTACTTAAGTAAAAAAATAAACAAACCACCTATTTTAGATCTTAGAGAAACCTATTTAGCAAAATGTTTTTACTCAAAAAGTTATGTTTCGTATAATCAACTAAAAGATGAAATTTTCAAACATAGCATGAATAATATCAAATCAGTTAAAGATCTTAAAAAAATTATTTTAAAAAGATATAGGTTTAGTCTTGCAGATATTTCGAGTTCAAAAAAAATATCTTTAGGCGTCGCAATTACAAAATTACAGTTAATTAAAAGATTTAAAGAAATTAAATTATTTTGATGTCAAAAATTTTTATTCTTATAAAGAATATCTTGAAAGTGGAAACTTGGAAAAGTAAATTTTTTAATTATATAAAAATTATTTTTTTTTAAATAATTTCCTGCCTTTTCTTTTCGTTTGTAAAGATTAAATAATTGTTTTTCTATCATTATAAATTGTATATTTTTGATTTTTTTTCCTAAGCCTCGTAATACTTCATACTCGTGACCTTCCACATCTATTTTAATAAAGCAGTTTTTTAAATCTTCCTCTTTTAAAAATTTTTCAATCCTTTTTGTTTTTAAAATTATTTTTTTTTCAATAGGATTTTTTGAATTTAACAAAAAGTTTTTAAAAATAGTATAAAAATTTTTTTTATTTATAGTTTCAAAAGTAGATGTCGAGGATAATTTATTCAATTTAAAAACTCTTTTTTTGTTCATATTGCTCACAGCTTGATTAAAAAGTTTTATTCTAGAATTAGATTTAAATTTGTGTTTTAAAATTTCAAATGGAATTGATTGAGGTTCAAAAGCCAAAATTTTTCTTATTTTTTTTTTTTTAATGAAATAGTCTAAAAACTCACCTTTATGACTTCCAACATCTACTAATGTAACAATCTTAAATTTTTTACAGTAATAAAATACACGGTTTAGGTGAATTTTATTTAAAGTATTAAATATTTTTTCAAAAATCATTTTAAATCAAATTTTTATTTATCAACATATAACTAATATAGGATTTAATTTTTTAACACGAATCAATTAAAATACAAATGAGGTAACAGAGGGAGACTTATGTTACCTCACTCTCTAATCATCTCAAATTGCTAAAAAATATATAAACTCCATAAATAAGAGTAAATAGGTTCAAAATTTTATAAAATAAAATGTTTTTTATTTTTTTAAAAATAAACTGTGAGGTAAAATAAATAAGTATCGGGATCCATAAAAATTGTAAGTATTCAAAATTCATTCTTACAAAAAAAACATTCACAACTAGGATTTGAAAGGAGGCAAATAGAAAGTATCCTGTTGCAATATTATTTCTTATTAAAAATTTATCCTTATTAACGTTTGAAGCTATTATGGACAACAAAGTACCGCCTAAATTACTTAAACCATGAACAAGCCCCAGCATTATCAACGCAATATTAAGATTTTTTATCTTAAATCTTTCTTTTCTTAAATTCATCAAATTGATTATTGAGAAAGTAATCAAAACAAAGGATATAAAAAATAAAAAATTAATATTTTCTAAAAGATAATTTACAATTATAAGACCTAAAATTAATGTTGGAATACTGTATTTTAAAATTTGTAAACCAAAACCCAACATTTTATCTTTGTTAAAAATAATTTGTAGTACACTTATTAAGATTGAATAAGGTAATAAAATATTTAAAACTTCAAAATAATTATATCCTAAAAGCAAAAAGGTAGGTGTTCCAAGCAACAACAATCCAACTCCAAAGATTGATTGGATTAAAGAAAATAAACTTATAAATAAAACTTCGATTAATAGCATCAAAATTATTGATATATCTAATTTATAAATAATTACAAGATTTCAATACAGGCTTGTCTAGTTCCAAATGCAATAAATTTATACTCACTTTCATTTAATGTATCGTTCAAAGCTTTAAACTCTGACTCTCTCCAATGAGGATAACTATGAAGTTGGTCGAATAAAATTATAGTGCCTTTTTTTAAAAAAGGTTTCATAGTTTTTATGGCAAAAGCAGTTGAATTATAAGTATCCATATCAAAATGAATAAATACAATTTTATCTTTTTTTCCATCAAGAAAATTAGGTAAAGTATTTTCAATCCAACCGTCAATCAGCTTTGCATTTTTTTTAACATTAGGTAATTTTTTGTTCAGATTAAAAGTACCTTTCGGCATAAAAACTGAACTCATCCAATCATCTTTTAATCCGATGAATGAGTCAAAACCATAAATTATAGCATTTGATTTATTTAATTTCTCCGCAAAAAAATTCAAAGAAAGTGCTTTCCAAACTCCAAATTCAATAAATAAATCCCCGTCATCCCTTTTTTTTATTGCTTCATTAATAGCAAAACCTCTTATTGATTCATCGTCTGAAAAAACATAACTTTTTTTAAAATGTTCTTTAAAATGATTGTAACAATCTTTTGCTAGCTCTTCATAATGTATATCAACTGGACTTTTTGGTTGAAGGCTTATTTTAGCTTTATCACTAAAAAAATTAATCATTTTTTTGTAAAAATATAAAAATATTTTTTTAATCATGTTACTGAACCTCTCCGTTTGAAAATTCTTAAAATTTTAAGAATTTTTTCTACTAGAACATTTAAAAACTTGTAAAAAATTCCGTTATTAATTTTTAATATTGCCTGGTTAAATGTGATTATTCTTATGGAATTTTTCTCTATAAAGTTACTAAATTTTTTGAAATCTTCTTCATCCCATCCATTTATATGTATTTGGGTTGATTGTATGCCAAAAGGCAAAATTAATAATTTGTAGAAAAGCTGAGGAAAAAAATTAAGTCCCATCTTAGTGTAAGGCATTAATCCATATCCATCTATAATATTAATTATGCCACATTCTTTCAAAACTTTAAGAGTATTAAAATCATATGTATGATTAGGCGCAAAAAAGGATCTAACTTTAATTTTCTCTTCATTGAATTTTTTTAAAGCTTTTTCAACTTTTTCTTTTTGCTCTTCATAACTCAAACCATAAAATTCGGAATTACCACCATAGCCAAATATATCTTTTTTTTTTACCACCTGTTTGTACACGTGTGAGTATCCATGAATTGAAATTTCCCATCCTTTATCACTCCAACTTTTCACCTTTTTCCAGAAGCTCTCGTTTTCTGGAAATAATTTGAGAGAGGTGTCCTGGTTATCCGCTATAATACCCATGATTGGTTTTATGTTGTGCTTGTCAAACAAAGTTTCACACTTATCCATCATATCCCAGTTCATATTTTTAGCTATATCGTCAAGTCTAATTACTAAACCAGTATTTTGAGAAATAAATTTTTTTATGTTATTAAGCATATTAAATTAAGGTCTTTTAATATAACAAAAAAAAATATTTATTAAAAGAGAAGAGAATAATTTTAAAAGAAATGTCTTTAAGACTGCTAAAAACAAAAATAAAAGATTACAACAAGATTAAATCTCTGTTTAAAAGAAATAATCTGAATTTTATGAGTAAAGATACTTGGCTCAATTTTCGTAATAATCCATTTTTAAAAGAAAATAAAAAAATCGACTTAGGTTGGAAATTTGAGTCAGGAAATAAAATTGTAGGGCATATCGGATATTATCCAACTATATATAGATATAACAGTAAAAAAATAATTTGCTCCATTTTACATGGTTGGGCTGTCGATGAAAAATATAGATCAATATCGGTTATTCTTTTGAAAAAATATCTAAATCAAAAAGGAAAAGATTTATTTTTAGGAACTACTTTTAATAGTCATACGGGGCAAATTATGGAGTCTTTAGGGATAAATCAAGTTCCAATCGAAGGTTTAGACAAATCATCAATTTTAATTTTGAACCCAAAAAATTTTTTAGAAATGTATTTTCAAAAAAAAAAAATATTACTTAAAAGCTTTTTCATAAATATAATTTCTAAAATAACCAAAATTTTTTTATGGAGAAATATTAATAGGTGGAAAAATTATGAGGTGAATCATGTTGTGAAAAGAACTAAAAATTTTGATAAGAAATTTAAACACTTCTGGGATAATTACTTGAGAGAAAATAAGCAAAGTTTGCAAGTCGATCGTGATATAAAGTGGCAAAATTGGATTATGAAAAAAAAACTTATTAGTAACCAGATTATAATTTTTGTAATTTCGAAAAATAGCAAAATAGAGGGATACAGCGCATGCTTAATAGAAAAAAAAGGTAAATATAGAATATATAAACTTCTAGACCTTCTAACTTTGAAAAAAAGTAAAGAGCTCGAATTTGATTTGGTTTTAAAAAACCTAAAGCAAGCTAATGATATTAATTGTGATTATTTTGAGTATAGGAACACATCAGAGTCAAAGCTCAAAGTTTTGGAAAATTTTTCAGCAATTCAAATTAAGTTGAAACAAAATAATTTTTACTATAAAGCAAGCAATAGTAAATTAAATAAAATCTTTGACACAAATAAAAATTGGGACCCTTGTAGCCTAGACGGAGATATTTTGATAAGATAAATATATGAATGCAACAGAAATAATCAAAGAATCAATTAAAAAAATTAATTTACAATTAAAAAAAAAGGATAAAATAGTTTATGACAAAAACTATCAAATATTCGGACCTAAAAGCAAGTTAGACTCTTTAATTATAGTTAATTTGTTTATTGAAATAGAAAATAATATAAAAAAGCAATCAAAAAAAGAAATAAATTTATTTAGTGATAATTTTTTTGAGAGAGGTTTTAAATTTAAATACTTCATTAGTAACTTAGAGAAAGATATTAACAAGAAAATAAAAAAAATTAAATGATGTTACAAAAACATAAAAATTTTAATTCTATCGTATCCAAAGTGATTACTCAGTCTAGCACACAAAAAAAAAAAATTGAAAGATTAATAAGTAAACAAAACAAGATTTATTTTGATAGGGCTGAAGATTTTTCAAAAAAATTTATCAAGTATTTAAAAAATGAAAAAGTTCCACTTAAATATGCCATAAATTCTTACTTAAAGCTCTGTTTTGATATGTTTGAAAGTCACAAATACTTCATGAAATATAATAGGTATCCTTTAGCTGACGAAAAAGATGCGTATAAAAAAGTTTACGATAATATAAAAGTAATGAAAAGTTACATGTTTGGTGTGGCGATATCACAATTTTTATGGTCCACGCATTATGCCATGTACTCATTTTTTATAAAAAATATTACTAAATCTAACCTCAAAATTAAAAATTATTTAGAGGTTGGCTCTGGACATGGACTATTTTTCTTAAAAGCTTTAGAGAATTTAAGAGAAGATACTAAATTTGATATTGTTGATATTAGTTCAACATCTATTAAAATTACCAAATCAGTAATTAACTTTTTTTATAAAGGGGAAAGAGACATTAATTATTATAAAAAAAATGTTTTTGATTATAAGCCTAATGAAAAATATGATTTTATTACACTTGGTGAAGTTTTGGAACATGTTAATAATCCAAAGAAACTATTAAAACAGTTACATTTTTTATTAAATCCAAATGGAAGAGTGTACATGTCAACTTGTGTTGACTGTCCAAGTATTGATCATATTTATCACTTTAAATCTATCGGCGAAATAGAACAACTTATTAAAAAATCAGGCTTTAAGATAGTAAGAAGAAATATTCTGCCGGTTGAGGAAAAACCGATGAAAGAAATTGTAAAAAATAAAATTACAATCAATTATTGTGCATTACTTAAAAAATAATATATGAAAAAAAATATAAGCTTTTTATCAAGCTTCAATATTCAAAATTTACATAATTATTTGATATCAAACCTAGAGAAAGATATATACAGTATAAAAAAACCAGAGTTTGGGTCATTTTACGATATCGCCTTCAAAAATATAAAAAGTAAAAAAAACGACTATCTCTGTGTAGTTTGGACTCAGATAGAATATTTAGTCAGGGGTTTTAATAAACTAATTTTTTATCAAAATATAGATTTAAGAGAATTAATAAAAGAAACAGACCAATATATAAATATTTTAAAACAACTGGCGAAAAAAAATGATCATGTTTTAGTTTTTTCATGGGTGTTACCCGATAATGAAACTGGAAAATTTTTAAGAGATTTCACTGACTCAAATGGCTTAATTAAAAATGTTAATTTTTTAAATTTAAAAATTGCAAATGAGCTAAGAGATATTAAAAATATTTACTTAATTAATTCTGACAAAATCATAAGTAAAAATAATTCTGACTTTAATCCAAAATATTGGTATTCGGCTAAAATTCCATATTCTCAAAAAGTTTTTCAGCATGCAGCTTATGAAATTTCAAATATTTTAAATTTGTTTTTAGGTAAGAATATTAAGCTAATAATTCTTGATTTGGATAATACGATTTGGGGTGGAAATTTAGGAGATTTAGGTTGGGAAAAGATTACTCTAGGAGGTCACAGTATGCTTGGGGAGGCATTTAGAGATTTTCAAAAAAAACTCAAATCATTAACTAATCTAGGTGTTCAATTGGCAATAAGCAGCAAAAATGATGAGAAGAATGTTTTAGAAGCTTTAGAAAGAAATGAGGAAATGGTTTTAAAAACAAAAGATTTTGTGACTTGGAAAATAAATTGGGAAGATAAAGCAAAAAATATAAAAGAGATAATAAAAGAATTAAATTTGTCTCAAGAAAATATTTTATTTTTAGACGACAATATTAGAGAGAGAATGAGAGTTAAAAGTTCTCTTAAGAAAGTCCAGGTACCTGATTTACCGAATGACCCTTGTAATTTTTCAAAGTTTCTCTCAGAAAAAGGTTACTTTAACTTTAACACTACTATTACACTAGAGGATCATAACAGACTTAAATTTTACAAAGATGAATTCAAAAGAAAGAAAAATAAAGAAAATTTTATATCAGAGGATAGTTGGCTAAAATCTCTACAAACAAAAATAACTTTTCAAAAAATTAATGAAAATAATAAAGATAGAATTGTGCAGCTCCTGTCTAGAGTTAATCAAATGAATTTAACTACTAGGCGGATTACTCATAAAGAATTGGATAAATTGAAAAAAAATAAAAAGAATCAATTGCTGTCATGTACATTAAAAGACAAATATGGTGAAATGGGTATTGTAGGTTTTTTTAATATTGAAATTAATAATGATAAGTGTCTAGTTAAAGACTTATTGTTAAGTTGTAGAGCTTTTGGCAGAAGTGTAGAACAAAGTATGATCCTGAAAATAATCGAGATTTTAAAAACAAAAAAAATCAACTTATTAGAACTTAAGTATATTAAGACAAAAAAAAATAAACCATGTCTTACTTTTCTAAAAAAGAATTTTAATGAGGTTAAAAAGAATACGTTTCAATTAAAAAATTTTAAAAATTTTAGGATACCAAAGTATATTTCTATTAACTAAACCTTTTACAACTTTTTACTTTTAATTTGGCAGTTTTTTGAATTCTTTCTATTGTTTTTTTTATATCCATAACAATAGTTTTTTTCTTAGGACCATAAGCATGAATTAAATTTTTTTTAGATAAAATTATAGCAACATGACCTTTCCAGAAAATTAAATCATTTTTTTTTAATTTTTTTAAATCAATTTCTCTCTTTACATATTTTTCTTGATCTTTCGCATCTCTAGGGAAAAAAATTTGATTAAAATTAAAAAATATTTGAACTAAACCAGAACAGTCAATACCTTTATAAGATTTGCCACCCCATTTATATTCAACATTTTTAAATATTAAAATTTTTTTAAATATATCTTTTTCTTTAAATTTAATTGGTTTGATATCTTTTTTATTAACCCAACCTTTCTCAAATTTATAATAACCTAGCTTTTTGTTAGTTACCTTAATCATAGATCCAAAAGATAATTTTAAGCTTATTTTTTTTTTATTTGGGTTTTTATAAATATTTGCTTTAAGTTTATAAATTTTATGACTAGGTGTGATTAAATTAGAATATTTTTTCTTTTTAACAAAGCCAATATATCCATCACTTTTTATTTTTATTTTATACCAAGATCTTTTTTGGCTTAAGATTTTAAAATGATCTCCATAAATCATTTGTGTAACTATTTCAGATTTTCTTGATGCCTTTTTATGTAAATTTGTTGTAACAAAATTATTTGTGAACGTTTTAGTCATTTATCTTAATCTTATTTTTTATTAGATACAAAAAAATTAAAGATGGGATAACCATTATAGCAGTGATGATGAAAAATATTCCCCAATCACCATTTAACCAATCTACTAATGCCCCTGAGGATGCAGCAAGCGTAGTTCTTCCAGCTGTTCCAATAGAAGCAAGTAATGCATACTGAGTGGCTGTATAGTTTCGATCCACAAGCATTGATATAAATGCTACAAAAGCAACTGTTGCAAAAGCTGCAGCAATATCATCAAATATAACAGCAACAGCAAAAAGTAACTCAGACTTACCACTCCAAGCTAAAATAGAAAATAATAAATTAGTAGATGCCATTAAAATTCCTGAAACAAACATTGCTGTAATAACTCCGGATCTAATAGCAAACAATCCTCCTAATAGAGTAAAAACTACAGTAGTAACCCAACCTAGACCTTTGGAATAAAGAGCAATATCTGTTTTAGTGAATCCTATTTCTTTATAAAATATTACGGACATTCTACCTAAAAAAGCTTCACCAATTTTAAATAAAAAAACGAATCCAAGAATAGCGATTGCAATTTTTAAACCATTTTTTTTAAAGAAACTAACAATAGGACTTACTACGGTGCTTGTTATCCATACTGTGGATCTAGTTAAAAAATTTTGTGAATTAAATTTTATAGATAACACTCTGTCATTTTCTGTCTGAGCTCTTTCTCTATCAGTTTGTATTTCTTTTACAAATAGAAGTAGTGCATTGCAAAGTATTATGATTAAACATAAAATTAAAAAAGTAATTTGCCAGTAATTTAAAAATCCCATTGATTGAAAAAAATCTGCAGTTTTTAAAGAGATAACTCCTCCCAATTTATAACCTGTCCACCAACCAACAACTGCCATGGCAGCTCCTGCTTGCATCGATTTTCCCTCATTCTCTCCAATTTGCTCAATACGAAGAGCGTCTACTGTTATATCTTGCGTTGCAGAGGCTGTAGCTATAACTAGACCAATCAAAATTACTAATGCTAAATTTTTTGTAGGATCAATAAAACTCCACATTACCAGACTAGTTAAAATTATTGATTGCATAGCAATTATCCAGGCTTTTCTATGTCCAATTTTTTTTGTTAACCATGGTATTTGTAATCTATCGATTAATGGTGCCCATAAATAATTAAAAGCATAAACGCCGAAAATTAAACCTGCCCATCCAATAGTGCTTCTGCTAAGATTATTTTCTTGTAACCAAATACTTAAACTACTTCCAATTATTACCCAAGGGAAACCACTTATTGCGCCCAATAAAAGAATTTTGAGCATTCGTTTATCAAAATAAATTGAAAAGCTTTCAGATAGAGTGATTTTTTTTTGTATGTCCATAATTAAGATAAATCAATTTCTCCAAAAAGAAGGAAAAAATAATACTAATACTGCAAATAGTTCTAATCTTCCCAACAGCATTCCAAAACATAGAATCCACTTCGAAATATCAGGTATAGATTTATAATTTCCATTAGGCCCTATAATTTCCCCTAAGCCTGGTCCTACATTAGAGATTGCACTGGCAGCTCCGGAAATAGAGGTAAGCAAATCAAGCCCCGTTAAAGATAATAATAATGATATGAAAAAAAATATAAACAAAAAAGAAAATATAAAAATAATTACTGAATTGATAAAATTATCAGATATTTTTTGATTATTATATTTTATAATATTGATACTATTTGGATAAATTAATTTTTTTATTTGATTAATTAAAAATAAAAATAGCATCTGGAATCTAAATATTTTTATTCCACATGCGGTAGATCCAGCACAACCACCTATAAACATTAATAAGATAAAAAATATGAGAGAAAAATTTCCCCATAAGCTAAAATCATCAGTTACATATCCAGTACCAGATAAAATAGAAACAACATTAAATGATGAAATTCTAATTTTATCTAATATTGAGCTACTATCGTTAATTAAAAATAGGTAAAAAAACATAATTAGAATTGATATACATAACAAATAGATAAGACCTTTTATTTGAACATCCTGAATGAAAATTTTTCTATTTCCTTTTATAAATTTTAAATAAGCAATAAAAGGTATACTGCCTAGAATAATAAAAATACTTGCAATAATTTCAATATTGGAATTTTTGAAAAATCCAATAGACTGATTATGAGTTGAAAATCCGCCGGTAGCAATAGTAGTCATTGAATGCGCAATACTATCAAAAAAACTCATACCACATATTAAATAAAAGAACCCACATACCGCAGTTAACATTAAATAGATCAAAATTATTATTGTAGCAACTTCGATGGTTCTTGGGAGAATTTTTTCAGTAGAGTCCGGACCTTCCATCTTAAAAAGCTGCATTCCACCAACGCTTAGTAATGGTAGTATTGTAATGGCCATAACCACTATTCCAACCCCCCCTAACCATTGCATTAATGCTCTCCAAATTAAAATACTTTTTGGTGCGTTATCCAAGTCAGTTATGATTGTAGCTCCAGTGGTTGTAATGCCCGACATACTCTCAAAGAACGCTTCGCTGATAGAGAAGTTTATTGGTGATAGTAAAAAAGGTAAACTTCCAAATATAGCTATTGTTGTCCATGCGAAACTTGAAAAAAGAAATGTTTGTTGTAAGTTTAATTTAAAATCTTTTTCTAAATTAGCTAAAATAAATAATATACCTAAAAAAACAGTTATTAGGGATGCTGAAAAAAAGCTGTGACTATTCTCCTTATAAAAAATCTGTACTCCGTAAGGTATTAACATAAAAAACCCTAAAATTACCAAAAGAATACCAATGAGAAAAAAAACCGTTTTATTTGCAATCATAGAAATTAAGATTATTTAAATAGTAAGAAAATTCAACTTAATATCTTGTATTTTAAAGTGTATTTTGTATATAAAATTTAATAAACCATTAATATGCTTGATAAAAACCTTTTACAATCAACATCATCATGGCCTTTTGTTGAAATCAGGAAACTTCTTAAAGATAGAAAAGATCAGATAAATAAAAAAAAAAAAATTATTTTCCAAACTGGTTATGGACCTAGTGGTTTACCACATATTGGTACATTTGGTGAAGTAGCTAGAACTACGATGATGATAAATGCTTTAAGTCATTTAGAAAAAATTGACAATGAATTAATCACATTTTCTGACGATATGGATGGTCTAAGAAAAATACCTGACAATGTACCTAACAAAGATTTATTAAAAGAAAATCTTGGAAAACCTTTAACTTCTATTCCTGATCCATTTAATAAATATTCAAGTTTTGGAGAACATAATAATGAATTATTAAAAAAATTTTTAAAAAAATTTAATTTTGAATTTAACTTTAAAAGTTCAACTGAAAATTATACAACGGGTATTTTTAACAACTCTTTAATTAGAGTTTCAGAAAAGTACGAAGAAATTATGAACTTGATTTTACCTACATTAAGATCTGAAAGAAAAAAAACTTATAGTCCGTATTTACCTTTGTGTCCTGAAACAGGAAAAGTGTTGGAAATTCCACTTATTGAAATAGACAATAAGAGTCATAAAGCCATCTTTGACAATAATGGAAAAAAATTCGAGACAAGTATAATTGATGGAAAATGTAAGCTTCAATGGAAAGTTGATTGGGCAATGAGATGGTTTACTTTTGATGTCGATTTTGAAATGTACGGTAAAGATTTGAGTGAAAGTGCAATATTATCTAGTAAAATTTGTAAAATATTAGGCAAGAAACCACCCAATGGTTTTGCTTATGAATTATTTCTAGATGAAAAAGGAGAAAAAATTTCAAAATCAAAAGGCAACGGCATTACAATAGAGCAGTGGCTCAAATATGCGTCTCCAGAAAGTTTGACATTATATATGTATCAAAATCCAAGAAGGGCTAAAAAACTATATTCTGAGGTTGTGCCAAAAGCAGTAGACGACTACTTAGAGCTCACAGAAAAATTTGAAAGTCAAAATACTAAAGACAAATTACTAAACCCGGTTTGGCATGTACACAACGGAAATCCACCTAAAGAAAAATTTATAATGACTTTTTCAATGCTTCTTAACCTAGCGAGCTCAAGTAATGCTGATGATAAGAAAACATTATGGAAGTTTATAAATAGGTTTCATAAAAATATTAGCCCAAATAATTATCCTATGCTTGATAGTCTAACAAATTACGCTATAGATTACTTTAGAGATAAAATTAAACCAGAAAAAAAATATAAGAAACCAAGTAATGAAGAAAAAAAATCACTTTTAAATCTAGCAGAAGCGATTGACTCTGTAAGTCAATCCTCCTCACCCGAAGATATTCAAACTGTGGTATACTCAGTTGGTAAAAAGAATGGTTATGAAAAAAATTTAAGAGATTGGTTCAAATTAATTTATAAAGTTCTCTTTGGTGACAATGACGGGCCTAGAATGGGTTTTTTTATAAGTTATTTTGGAATAAAAGAGACTGTGAAATTAATAAAGGACAAAGTAAATTAATGTTTTCATTTTTAAGACCTTTCATATTTAATTTAGATCCAGAAACTGCCCATGATCTTGCCATTAAATCACTTAAAGTGGATTTAATTCCAGAGGTTTTTTATAAAACTGAAGGAGAAGATTTACTTAAAATAAATGTATTGCATAAAACTTTTAAAAATCCTGTAGGTCTTGCAGCTGGTTTTGATAAGAGTGCAGAAGTTTATAATTCCTTGTTCAAGTTAGGTTTTGGATTTGTAGAAGTGGGCACAATTACTCCAAAAAGACAATTTGGTAATCCCAAACCTAGAGTATTCAGATTAGAGAAAGATAAGGCTTTAATTAATAGGTTAGGATTTAACAATGATGGGGTAGAAGAAGTTCAAAAAAGACTTCAAAGAAATCAACCTAATGGAGTCTTAGGTATAAATGTTGGACCAAATAAAAGCACAAAAAATAAAGACGATGACTATATTTATTGTTTAAAAAGAATACATCAATATGCGGATTATATTACAATAAATATTTCTTCACCAAATACAGAAAATTTAAGAAAGTTTCATCAAAAAGAAAATTTTACTCACCTGCTCAAAAAAATAGATAAAGTTAGAAATGAAAATAAAATAAAAAAGCCTGTTTTGATAAAAATCTCACCAGATATAGATGAAAACGATATTGGTCATTTAATTGAGATCTCGTTACAATTTGATATAGAGGGTATTATAATATCAAATACTTCAGATATTAATCGTGAAAATTTGATTGATAAAAAAAAGTCAGAGCCTGGTGGTCTTTCAGGTAAACCAATCAACGAGCTGTCAAATCGACTGATAAAAAAATTCTTTACCGAGTCCAAAGGTAAATTAACAATAATCGGAGTAGGTGGAGTTGACTCAGGGCGTTGTGTATTTGAAAAAATTATTTCAGGAGCTAGTCTTGTACAATTATATACTGGTATGGTTTATAAAGGCCCTGGTATTGTAAAAGCTATAAAATCAGAGTTAATAAATATTTTAAGAAGGGAAAAAGTTACTAAAATTTCTGATATTATAGGATCAGGTGCTAAGAATAGCTAAAAAAATAAAAACTTGACCTGCCAACTTGCATTACATATATAAGTTAAGAATTTATGACAAAAAAATGTGAATTAACCGGTGTTTCTCCTTTAAAAGGTCACAACGTTAGTCATGCTAACAATAAAACTAAAAGACGTTTTTTTCCGAATTTGAAAAAGATTGTTTTTAGAAGTGATAGGCTTAAAAAAAATATAAGACTTAATGTTACAAATGCTGCGCTTAGAACAGTTGATTTTAAAGGCGGCTTAGATAAATTTTTACTTAATGCGAAAAGAAAAAAATTATCAGATAGGGTCAAAAAAATAAAAATTGCCTTACATGATAATAACAAATGAATTTACAAAAAAAACTACTAATTTTTCTTTCATTATCAATGGGAATAGTAGTTGTTACTTCAAATTATTTAGTTCAATTTCCATTTAATTATTTAAATTTAGGTGAGATTTTAACTTTTGGAGCTTTTAGTTACCCAATAACATTTCTAATTACTGATTTAGCCAATAGGGCGTTTGGACAACAAATTGCAAGGAAAATTGTTTATATTGGATTTGTAATTGGAATTTTATTGACACTTTTCGTCTCAACAAATTTCAAAGATATTATTTCAATTAGAATTGCCATAGGATCTGGTTTTGCTTTTTTTATAGCGCAAAATTTAGATATAAAAGTTTTTGATATTTTTAGAAAAAATAAAATTTGGTATCTAGCGCCATTCATTTCTTCCACTATAGGATCAATAGCTGATACTTTTCTTTTTTTCTCAATAGCATTTTACAATACTGGTATACCGTGGATAACACTTGCAGTTGGTGATCTACTTGTTAAGTTTTTAATCGCTCTGATTATGTTGATACCTTTCAGAATTTTTGTTAAAAAATACTTAATTTCTTTTAATCAAGTAACTTAAGCTGAATTTTTTCTCTCTGAAAATAAATCAGATAGTTGATTTATCATTACGTCACCTAAGTCTTGAACATCAGTTATTTTAATAGCTTTATTGTAGTATCTGGTAACATCATGGCCTATTCCAATTGCAAGTAGTTCTAAATTTGTTTTATTTTCAATCCATTTTACGATATTTTTCAAATTTGTTTCTAAAAAGTCACTTGAATTGGTTGACAAAGTCGAGTCATCTACTGGTGCTCCATCAGAAATGACCATCAAAATTTTTCTTTCTTCCTTCCTTGTGATCATTTTATTGTAGGCCCAATTGAGTGCTTCCCCGTCGATGTTTTCTTTTAATAAACCCTCTTTAAGCATAAGACCCATATTTTTCTTAGCTAATCTCCAAGGTGTGTCAGCAGATTTATAAATAATGTGTCTTAAATCGTTTAAACGTCCTGGAAATGTAGGTTTATTGTTATTCATCCATAACTCTCTACTTGAACCACCTTTCCAGTGCTTTGTTGTGAAGCCTAAAATTTCAACTTTTACAGAGCATCTTTCTAAAGTTCTTGATAATATATCAGCGCAAATTGCAGCCACTGAAATTGGCTTACCTCTCATTGAACCAGAATTATCAATTAAAATTGTCACAAGTGTATCTTTAAAATCAATTTCTCTCTCTTTTTTAAAAGATAGTGAATTAAACGGATCAACAATTATTCTTGTTAATCTTGAAGAGTCTAAAATTCCTTCATCTAAATCAAAATTCCAAGATCTATTTTGTTTTGCCAAAAGTTTTCTTTGTAGTTTATTTGCTAATTTAGAAATGAATGTTTTGAGATTTAATAATTGTTGATCTAAGTTTTGTCTTAGCCTATTTAACTCCTCGTCACTTTCGAGGTCTTCCGCTTTAATTACCTCGTCAAACTCTTTGGTAAAAACCTTATATTTCAGATCATCAAAGCTATTTCTTCCCTCCCTCTTGTTATCAGAGCCTGTGATGGTTTCCTCAATTTCTACATCCTCAGCTTCTTTATGAACATCTTTACTATTATCCTTTTTCTCAGCTAGAGACGTATCCATGGCCATTTCTTTATAATTTTCATCTTTTAAATCCTCATTTTCAGCATCTCCAATATTCTCACTTTTATGATTATTTTTTTCAATACTCTCATTTTTTTTCTCATTTTTTTCTGATAATTCTTCAAATTGTAAATTTTTAATTATATTTGATATTAATGAATTAAATTTTGCTTGATTATTAATCAAATTATTTAAATTATTTATTTCATTTTTCAAAGCACCATCAAAATTTTTTTTTATTTTTTTCAATTTTTGTTGAGTATAATTTTGTTTTTTTTTTCCAACAATTTTCTCTCGTAAATAATTTTCAAATACTTCGTAAATTAATTTTTCTTGATTATTTTCCGTTTGATCAAATTTTTTCTTTTCATAAAATTTTTGTAAATTATTTTTAATTCCTTTAAAATTAAGCATTCCTATTTTTTCACATCTTATTTTTTCAGCAATTTTATAAAGTTTTTTGTTTATATTTCCATCTGGTTCAAAATTCTTAAGAATTTTATTATTACTATACCTAAGTTTTAGCGACTCAGAGTCAGCATGTGCTCTTGTCTTCAAATATTCAGATTGTTTGTTTATATTTTCAAGATTAGGTAAATTTATAATTTTATTATTAGAGGAAATATCACTTGAGTCTCCAAAATTTATTTCAATGTCGTTTCTGTTTGATATTGTTTTTATAGTAGAAGTAATTGCTGTTTTAAATTTTTCTATATGATCTTGTTTTTTTTGCACTTTCAAATTTTTAGGTTAACTGAAGACTCGGGTAAATCTTCACCAAAACATCTTTGATAATACTCTGATATTATTTTTTTCTCAATCTCATCGCATTTATTGAGAAAGGTTAATCTGAAAGAATATCCAGCATCCTTAAAAATTTTTGTATTTTCTGCCCAATGTAAAACTGTTCTCGGACTCATAACAGTAGAAATATCTCCATTAACAAATCCTTTTCTTGTAAGTTCTGCGACTTTTATCATACAAGTGATTAATTCTTTCCCATCCTTATTATTGAAAGATTTATTTTTTGATAAAATTATTTCGAACTCTTTTTCAAAAGACAAATAGTTTAAAGTTGATACAATATTCCATCTGTCCATCTGTCCTTGATTGATTTGTTGAGTTCCATGATATAATCCAGTGGTATCACCTAATCCTACAGTATTTGTTGTAGCAAACATTCTAAAGCAGTCGTGCTGCTCTAATACTTTATTTTTATCTAATAGTGTAAAATTTCCATCACTTTCTAAAACTCTTTGTATTACGAACATTACATCAGGTCTTCCAGCATCATATTCATCGAAGACAAGCGCTATTGGATTTTGTATTGACCATGGTAAAATTCCTTCCTTGAATTCTGTGATTTGTTTACCATCTTTTAGTTTAATCGAGTCTTTACCTATTAAATCGATCCTACTTATGTGGCTATCTAAATTAACTCTAACACAGGGCCAGTTTAATCTTGCTGCGACTTGCTCTATATGTGTCGATTTCCCTGTCCCGTGGTATCCTTGGATTAAAACTCTTTTGTTATGCGCAAAGCCTGCAAGTATCGCTAAAGTTGTATCTTTATCAAATTTATAATCCTCATCTAATTTAGGGACATACTCATTTTTTTTGGAGAAACCTTTTACTTCCATTTCTGTATTAAATCCAAAAATTTTACTTACTGAAATTTTTGTGTCAGGTTTAGCTATAAAATTTGTGTTACTCATTTTTTTCCAATTTTTGCTCTAAGTTCGCTATAAGCTAAAGTTATTTTTTTTAACTTATCTTCATATTTTTTACTACCCTGATTTTTATCAGGATGAAATTTCTTTACAAGTAATTTAAATCTTTTTTGGATTTCATCCATTTTTGCATCGTAATTTAATTCCATTATATCAAATGCATCTTTTTCCGCCTTAGATATTTTTGAATTCTTAAAATTTTTGAAATCAGATGAACCAAATATGTTCAGTTTATCCTCTAAAGCATTATTCCATAAAATATTAAAAAAATTGTCCGAAGACGAAAAACTTTTAGTTAATTTATGCCATGTTACATCAGATTTAATGAAATATTCTATTTCATCTTGCGACATATTTTCAAAATAGTTCCATTTTTTATTAAATTCTCTTACATGTTCAAGGCAAAGAAGCCTAAATTTCTTGCTATTATCTTTCTCCAAAGGAGCTCTATATTTTCCTATCTCTTTACAATTTTCCCAATCACATATAATTTTCATATTAACCTCTTTTATATATAATAAATCTAATTATGGAAATTTATTTTGATACTATTAAAAAAAAACTAACAAAAAATTTAGAAATTGAAAAAATTGATATAATTGATAACTCTTATTTACATAAGAATCACAAAAGCTTCAGTCCAGAAAAATTTCATTTAAAAATCATCATAAAGTCAAATTTCTTAAAAAATATCTCAAAAATTTTAGCACATAAGAAAGTTATGTCCGTGTTAAAGAAGGATTTAAATAACAAGATACACGCTTTAGAAATTTTAATTATTTAAATTTTTTAAAATATTCCTAATTTTGTCAGTTGAAAATATATATCTACCTGGAATTGTCGTCTTCCCTATATCTTTTAAAAGTATTAAACTAATTTTTTCATTATAGTTTTTTTTATCATTTTTCATAAATTTAATCAGATTATTTAAATTTTTAAAATCTTTAAATTTATTAACATAATTTATGAGACTATTTTTCTTATAAATTTCAATAATATTATTTAAAGTATCGTCATTACAAATTTTTAAATGATTTGATACTTTAGTTGCTATAACCATACCTATTAGAACTGCCTCACCATGATTATATTTTTGTAAGTATCTATCGTAACTTTCTATCGCATGGGCAAAAGTATGGCCAAAATTTAATTTCATTCTTAAGCTTGACTCTTTAAAATCTCTATCAACAAAACTTAATTTTATTAAACAACTTTTTTTAATTGCGTAATTTACTTTTTTCATTTTTTTTTTAAAGATAATGTCTTTTGAGTTAGTTTTTAACCAGTTAAAAAAAATTTTATCTTTTATAATTGCATGTTTGAGAATTTCTGCGTAACCACAAATCATTTGTTTTTGTGGCAGAGATAACAAAAAATTTGTATCGATTAAAACAAACTTAGGGTTATAAAAAGAACCGATAAGATTTTTACCTTGGGGTGAGTTAATTCCTGTTTTTCCTCCAATAGCAGAGTCGACCTGAGCTAAAAGAGTTGTTGGGATATTTATAAAATTTATTCCTCTTTTGAAAATACTAGCTATAAAACCTGCAATATCTCCTACAATACCTCCACCAACTGAAATAATTAAATCCGACCTGCTAAAATTTTTTATTATTAATTTATCTAGTATACTTTTAGCAAGACTAAGTGATTTATTTTTTTCTGTTGGTCTTACTTTTATTTTGATAATATTATAATTATTAATCTTATTTTTTAATTTATTTAAAAGTTTGATTGGAACACCATTATCGTAAATAATTGCTATTTTTTTAGCTTTAGGACAAAAATGTTTAATTTTCTTTTTAAGCAAAACAAAATTATTATTGCCTAGATATATAGGATATTTTTTTGAATTTATTTTAGTTGTTTTCATATATTGTTAGAATATTTTCAATAGTATCATTTTTACTCAACTTATCGCAGTCAATCCTAAAGTTTGCAAGATTATAAATTTTTTTTCTTCTGTTGTAAATTTTTGCTATAACATTACCCGATTTATCATTTCTAATTAATGGCCTTAAATTCAATTTATTGTTCCTTTCTAAAATTAATTTAACACTAAGATTAAGCCAGAAACTCATTGTATTTTTAAGAACTTTTTTTCGAATGTCATCATTTATAAAAGCTCCACCACCTAATGATATAACACAATTTTTTTTATTTAATTGTTCAAGCGAAATAAATTTTTCTACCTTTCTAAAATATTTTTCACCCTTAGAAGCAAATATTTTGCTAACACTTATTTTCTCTTTTTTTTCAATTAAAGAATCAATGTCAATGAAAGTAAAATTAAGCCTTTTTGCAAGACCTTTTCCCACGGTAGATTTGCCTACACCCATCATTCCAGTTAAAACAAGGCTTTTTTTCAATATTATTCCTAATTAAAAAATTGATTTATCACAAATTTGTCTTATTTTTTCAGTTTAAATATATTTTTTGACTATGCAACTTAAATTCAAACAGCAATTAAACGTTACTCAATTAATTTTAAGAGGGATTGTAAAACTTACCCTTTTGTTAGTTTTCTTATCGTTATTAGTTTTTTTACTAGAGAAAATTAATTTTCCATCTCCCAAGCAAAATTATAAAATTGATATATCGAATGAGATTATCAAACTTAAATAAAATTTTACTTTTTTTAATACCTTTTCTTTTTATTAAAACCGTATATTCAGAGGAAACTGTAGATATTTGGAAAAAAAAGGATCGCGACACTAAAAATAATTCTCTTAATCAAGAGAATATAAAAAAATCTAAAGATAGAATCATTATATCTAATGATAGAAATCTTGAGACTAATATAAAAGTTTTAGATAATTTGTCATTATCAACAACAGATGTAAAATTATATGGTTTATACGATCCAGATCGAAATAATTTTGATTTAAACATGTGGTCAGGGTCTGATGGATCGAACATTAAGAATATAATAAAAAGAATAGATAACCTTGTACTATCATCGACTGCAGAAAAAATATTTCTAAATACAATGCTTTCTTACTCTTACTTACCAAAAAATATATCAGAAAGTGAATTTTTAAATGTAAAGATCAATTGGTTAATTAAAAATAAAAAGGATGAAATACTTGAAAATTTTTTAGATAGGAATGCTGAATTTGATAATAAAAAAAAAGTTATTCAATATTTGGTTGATAGGAACATTGCCAATTCAAATCTAAAGCTTGGATGTGAAAAAGCAACATACATAGGTAAAGAAATAAAAGACTCATATTTAGAAAAATTTAAGATTTACTGTTTAGTTTTAAACAAAAAAAATAACCAGGCTCAACTTCTTTATGATATTTTAAAAGAGCAAGATCAATCTGATAAATATTTTGATGAAAAAATAAACTTTCTTTTAGGAGTGACTGACGAGGTAAGTAATCAAATAAAAGATGACACTCTATTAAATTTTTATCTAGCAAGTGTTACTGTGAAAGATTTTAAGTATGAACCGACTAAAAAAACAAAAAAAAGTATATGGGAATACATGGACTCTGCAAATTTAATTAATATAGATAATCTTGAAGATAAAGAAAAAATTAGAGATCTTGAGACCGCTGCCAAAAGCAACCAAATAAATAAAGACAAGATATTTAAAATTTATAGAAAAATACAATTTGATATTGATACATTAATTAATGCAGAAAATGATTATAGAGTGTTAGATGGTATAGATAGTAGAGCTTTAATCTATCAAAAATTCCTTTTATCGGATAATATTGAAAATAAATTAAAATATTTGTTTTTACTAAAAGACTTATTTAAAAAAGATAATTTATCAAATGTATATACAAAATTTCTAAGTGATAATTTGAAAAGTTTGAATACGGATGAAATACCAGACTCATACAAAAATATTGTAAAAAGACACATAATCTCAGAAAAAGATATTAAACTTGGTAAGATAAAATACGATGACAAAATATTACACAGATCAAGGGTATTAAGACATTTTACCTTAGAGAAAAATCCTATAAAAAAAACACAGAAAGACTTTGATAACGTTTATAAAAAAATTAAGAGAAATAAAAATTATTTTTTTTCAGCTAAAGATCTTGCTCTAGTCGAGTCGCTAAAGTATGATGGAATTGAAATTCCAAAGGAAATTAACTTTAAAAAAATATCAGATAAATACAGTGTTCCAGATAATTTACTAGATCTAGTAAAAAATAATGAAAAAGGCTTTTTAGCACTAAAAATTGTTGAAATTATTGGAGAAGATGAGGTAACAAATTTGGACCCTGAAACTATATATTTTATAACCCATCTTCTTAATAAAACAAACCTAATTGAGTTTAGAAATGAAATTTTGTCTTCTGCTTTACCATTAAGAACTTAATTGTGTTATTAATCTATAATGACTGTAAAAAAAATATTAATTATCCCTGATCCTATTTTGAGAAAAAAATCTGAGCCGGTAAAAAAAGTTGATAAAGATATCCAAAATTTAATGGATGATATGCTTGAAACAATGTACAGCGCACCAGGGATAGGGCTAGCAGCAATTCAAATTGGCGTGCCTAAAAGAATTGTAGTTATGGATTTATCAAAAGAGGATGAAAAAAAAACACCATTTTATTTTATTAATCCTGAATTAGTCTGGAAGTCAAAAAGTAAAGCTACTTACGAAGAGGGATGTCTTTCTATTCCTAACCAATTCGCGAAAATTCAGAGACCAGAAAAATGTAAAATTAATTTTTTAGATTACAACGGTAAAGAAAAATCAATAGAAGCTGATGGATTACTGGCAACATGTATACAACATGAAATTGATCACCTCAACGGAGTACTATTCATAGATTATTTATCGAAATTAAAAAAAAATATGATTATGAAAAAATTGATGAAGGAACAGAAAGAAATTGATAGAATTGTAGTTTAACATGTCGTTAAAAATTATTTTTATGGGAACACCAAAGTTCTCAATTAAGTCTTTGGAAAGTATTTTTAACTCAAAACATAAAATTCTGACTGTATATTCGCAACCTCCAAAAAAAAAATTACGTGGGCATAAAGTCATTTCCTCTCCGATACACAAACTGTCCGAAAAACTTGGTTTGAGTGTAAGAACACCAACAAGCTTAGGAAATGATAGAGAATATAATTTTATATTAAATAATAAACCTAATGTTGTTGTTGTAGTTGCATACGGAAAAATAATACCTAAAAAAATTTTGGACATTCCTGAGATTTTATTTATAAATGTACATGCTTCACTACTCCCTAAATTTAGAGGTGCTTCACCAATAAATAGAGCTATACTTAATCTAGAGAAAGAGACCGGAATAACAATTATGAAAATTAAAGAAAAATTAGACAGTGGACCCTATATGAAACAAGTTAAAGTACAAATTAACTCTGACACAACTGCTGGTGATTTAGAGGAAAAACTTTCAGAAATTGGTGCAAAAAGTTTAATTGAAAGTTTGGAAGTTATAGAAAATGGTAAGCACAAGTTTATTGAACAGGACGAGCAAAAAGCCACTTATGCTCCAAAGATAAAAAAAGAGGAGACAAGAATAAATTGGTTATTAGATGCAGAAAAAATTATAGGGCAAATAAATGCATTTAACCCTCAACCAGGCGCATGGTTTTTTTATGCTAACAAAAGAATTAAAGTTTTAGATGCAATTAGTGTAAATAAAATTGGAAAGCCCGGTGAAGTGTTAGATGATAAACTTACAATCTCTTGCAAAAAAAACTCAATAAAAATTTTAAAACTTCAAAAAGAAGGAAAAAGTTCAATGGTTACTGAGGACTTTTTATTAGGAAATAAAATAAAAAAGGGAGAGATTTTGGGTTGATCAATAATTATCAATTAATAATTGAGTATGATGGCACGAATTATGTTGGTTGGCAGTCACAGAAGAATGGTAAAGCTATACAAGACAGGGTTCAGAACTCGATTAAGAAATTACTTAAAGAAAAAGTTAAATTGATTGGTTCTGGAAGAACTGATGCTGGTGTTCATGCTATTAAACAGTATGCAAATTTTTTTACAAAAAAAAAGATTAAAGATAAGTATAAATTTTTAGAATCAATTAATTTTTTTCTCAAAGACTCTTTGATATCTGTTTTAGATATTATTAAAAAAAATAAAAGCTTTCATTCAAGATTTAGCGCAAAGAAAAGAATTTATAAGTATATAATAATTAATAGAAGAGCTAATCTATCAATTAATAAAAATAAATCATGGCTCGTAAAAAAAAAATTAAACATTGATTGGATAAAACGGGGATCAAAAATATTAGTAGGGACTCATGATTTCACCACTTTTCGTTCATCAAATTGTGGAGCTAATTCTCCAATTAAAAAGATTGATAATATTAAGATAGAAAAATATAATGAGCAAATTACTTTAACATTTATTTCAAAATCGTTTCTAAAACAGCAAGTTAGATCGATGGTAGGCTGCCTTAAATATTTGGGTGAAGGTAAATGGAGTCTAGGAAAATTTAGGAAAGTTTTAAAGAGTAAAAACAGATCTAATTGTGCACCACCAGCTCCAGCGTGTGGGTTATATTTATTTGATGTAATATACTAATTTTTTTATTTTTTTCTCTTTATTCTCCATCTAGACTCTTCTCTTACAATAAAACCAACACACTTTTTGGACCCACATTTACAAGGATAATCTTTATAATCTTTATCAAAACCAAATCCGTAGTCATAAGTTAGCTCATCATTTTTTTTTATATTTTTGATAGCATAAACAAAAATTTTAAATCCAGTACCACTTACCTCACAATTAGGTTCACATGAGTGATTTATTAATCTAGCTGTATTAAACTTAAAATCACCATCCAGATCATATTTTTTATTAATATTGAATAAATAAATATCTTTGTCGTTATCAAATTTTGGATCTTTTTCAGTTTTTTTTACGGATATAATTTTACCTTTATATTCGATTATTTTGGTTCCATTTTTAATGTCTTTAGCAGCATACAATCCTTTTTTATCAATTGTCGATTTTTTGATTTTATATAATTTTCCCATTCTAGTATTCTGATAAAGATTTTATATGTGCCTCGCTACTTTCTACTAAAGCTTTTAAATTATATCCACCCTCTAAAATTGAAACGACTTTACCTTTACAATAATCCTTAGAAGACTCTATTGTTCTTCGAGTAATTTCATAAAAATCATTAGATTTTAAACCAAAATTTGAAAGTGGATCATCTTTATGTGCATCAAATCCAGCTGAAAAAATTATAAACTCAGGTTTGAACTGATTTAACTTTTGGATTACATGCTCGTACGCCAAGAAGTACTGTTCAGAGTTTGTTCCTGCTGGAAGGGGGATATTAAAAATATTGTTAAAGTTTCCTCTCTCATTATTTAAGCCTGTGCCAGGAAACAAAGGATGTTGGTGTGTTGAACAATATAAAACTTTTGGATTACCATAAAAAATGTTTTGAGTTCCGTTTCCATGATGAACATCAAAATCAACTATAGCAACTTTATTTAGCTTATATTTTTCTATGAGGTAATTGGCACCAACAGCTGCATTGTTGAATACACAAAATCCCATTGCTTTTTTTGACTCCGCATGATGGCCTGGTGGTCTAACAGCACAAAATGCGTTTTTGATTTTTTTTAAATTTATAAGGTCAATTGCATTTATTATCGATGAAACTGCATCATAAGCTGCGTCTCTACTTCCAGGAGATAAAACAGTATCACCATCTAAAAATATTTGGCCTTTTTGAGGAAAACTCTCTTCAACTTTGCTCAAATAGTCTTTATCGTGTGTCATTTGTAAATATTTATGATCAAATTTATTTACTTGTATAAAATCTAAATTTAAATTTTTCTTTCTTTTAAGATTTTCTAATATTGAATTTATCCTATATTTATTTTCTGGATGATAATTACCAGTATCGTGCAAAAGAGATTTATTAGAAAACAAAAGTCCTGTTTTCAACTAAAGTATTCCTCTAAAAATTTTAGATAAATTTTTTTCAAATTTCTAAGATCCTTTATTGATACGCACTCATCAACTTTATGCATTGTTTTGTTTACCAGTCCAAACTCAAGGCATGGCGCAATTTTCTTTATAAAACGAGCATCCGATGTGCCACCGGTTGTTGAAAAAATTGGATTAATTTTTGTTATATCTTTGATTACTTTCTTAGCTAAAAAAATATTTTTGCTAGGTTTAGTCAAAAAAGCTTCACCATTTTCTAAATAATTGATTTTAAATTTGCATTTGTTTTTTTTTGAAATATTTTTTATTATTTGGTTTATCTTCTTTTTCAATTTTGATGCTGATTGTAAATTGTTATATCTTACATTAAACTGAGTTTTTGCTGAAGATGGAATAACATTATGTGCTTTATTGTCTACATACAAACTAGTAAATTCTAAATTAGAAGGTTGAAAATTTTTATTTCCATTATCAAATTTTTCGTTTTTAAGCTTAGAACAAATTTTTACTAAGGTGCTAATAGGATTATTGGAAAGATGAGGATATGCTATATGTCCTTGTGTTCCAAACACTTCAAGATCAGCGGTAAGACTTCCTCTCCTGCCAATTTTTATCATTTGACCTAACTTTTTGGGATTGGTTGGCTCCCCAACAATACAAAAACTTATTTTCTCTCTCCTTTTTTTTAAATATTCTACCACGCTTTTAGTTCCATTGGTCGCATATCCTTCTTCATCGCCCGTGATTAATAAACTAATAGATCCTTTAGGTTTTTTATTCTTTTTTAGATATAGGCTCACAGCAGAAATAAAACATGCAATTGAGCTTTTCATATCGTTTGCACCTCTTCCAATTAAATAACCTTTTTTAATTTTTGGTTTAAATGGATTGACTGTCCAGTCTTTAAAATTTCCTGGCGGCACAACATCGGTATGTCCTGCATAACATAAATTTGGATTATTTTTACCAATTCTCGCATATAAATTTTTAATTGGTTTACCTTTCCCTTTTTTGAATATCAAAATTTTACATTTGAAACCTAAAGATTTTAATCTTTTTGAGAGAAAGTTTATCGCTCCTGCATCGATTGGGGTTACACTAGGAAATTTAATAAGTTGCTTCGAAAGTGTTAATTCGTTGATAATTTCCATTTAATCTCTCAATAAATCATTTATTGATGTTTTGCTTCTAGTTTTTTCATCAACTTTTTTTACAATTACCGCACAATATAAATTAGCACCACTAGAATCTTTTTGATTAGACAAACTACCCGGCACTACAACAGAATAAGCAGGAACCTTACCGTAACTTATTTTACCGGTTGCTCTATCTACAATTTTTGTTGAGGCTCCGATATAGACACCCATAGAGATAACCGCTCCCTCTTCTACTAACACTCCCTCAGCTATTTCAGATCTCGCACCTATGAAACAATTGTCTTCAATAATGACTGGTTCTGCTTGAAGAGGTTCTAGTACGCCACCTATACCAGCTCCTCCTGAAATATGGCAATTTTTTCCAATTTGTGCACAGGATCCAACTGATGCCCAGGTATCAATCATAGTACCCTCATCCACATACGCGCCAAGATTAACAAAGCAAGGCATAAGAACAACATTTTTCCCTATATACGATCCTTTTCTTACTACTCCATTAGGGACATGTCTGTATCCTGCTTTTTTCCAATCATCTTCTTTCCAAGAAACAGATTTTCCAGGTACTTTGTCATACCAAGTCGTGTAAGGTCCTTTTGACATTGTCATTCTACTTGTTTTAAAACTAAGTAAAATTGCCTTTTTTACCCACTGATTAACTATCCAATTTCCGTCTTTTTTTTCCGCGACTCTTAGTTTACCGTTATCTGTTAATGAAATAGTTTGATTAATTGCCTCTATTATTTCTTTATCAGCATTTTCATTTAGCTTTTCTTTTACACTAAATGCTTTATTTATAATTTTTTCAAGTTCCTTATTTATCATTTACCTCCTTTAAAAACATGGACAGTTTTTTTGTTTTATAATTTATAAAATCGGAATCAGAAAATTCTGCTGCCCATGGCTCATCATTTATTATCCAAACTGTTTTCATACCTAATTCATAAGCAGGTTTTAAATTCCGTGCAATATCCTCTATAAATATACTATATTGTGGCTCAATTTTGTATTTTTCTATTATTTTTTTGTAAGTTTTTATTGATGGCTTGGGAATAAAGTCTGCACTTACAATGTCAAAAATGCCGTCAAAATGTCTATCGATTCCTAATCGTTTTATGACATTTTTAGCATGTTTACGTGAGCCGTTTGTAAATATTATTTTTTTTCCGTTAATTTTTCCAATTTCTTCACCTAAAAGTTTATCTTCTTTAAGAAAATTTAAATCGATATCATGAACAAACTCTAAAAATTCATTTGCATCGATTTTATGATTTTTAATCATGCCATTAAGAGTAGTATTATATTCAACAAAATAATTTTTTTGAATTTTTTTGGCCTCTTCTCTGCTTATATTAAGTTTGGATGAGATATAATCAGACATTCTCTTATCAACTTGATCAAAAACTTTTGTAGCTCCTGAATATAATGTATTATCAAGATCAAAAAGCCAATATTTTATATCTTTAAGTTCTCTCATGCCCTAATCAAAGTACCAGACCCTTGATCTGAAAAAATTTCAAAAAGAATAGATCTTGGTTTTCTTCCGTCTAGTATTACAACTCCTTTTACACCATTTTCAACTGCATCAATACAATTTCTTATTTTTGGAAGCATTCCTCCTTGAACAATATTTAATTTTACCAAATTTTCAATATCGTAAGGCTTTATTTCGGTAATTAAGTCTTTTCGATCATCATAGACACCTTCGACATTTGTCATCAGCAATAGTCTTCTTGATTGAAGTTTTTTTGCTAGGGCATTAGCAGCGGTATCTCCATTAATATTATATGTATTTTTATTTTTATCTAAACCAAGAGGTGCAATAATTGGGATTTTCTTGAGATCAATTATTTTTTTTATCAGTTTTGTATTAATTTCATTTGGTACACCCACATATCCTAGCTCTTTATTATCTGGTAAGACTTTAATTATATTATTAGATTTAGTATGTATTGAAACTGCGTTAGTGCCTAAACTTTTAAGTGATTTGACAATATCATTGTTGAAGTCAATAAGTACTTCCTCAACAATTTTAATTACTTTATCATTTGTTACTCTTAAACCATTAATAAACTTGGAATCAATATTTTGCTTTTTAAGCTCTCTCTCTATTCTTGGACCTCCTCCGTGAACAACGACAATTGATAAGCCTAATTTATTAAGTATACTTATATCTTCAATAAAGTTGTTAAATATATCTCTATCTATTAAAACGTTTCCGCCATATTTTATTACAATTATCTCATCTTTATATTTTTCAATATATTTTGGAACACTTTTTATGTCAGGAGCATCTTTAGGCCAAAAATTTTTTATTTTTTCTAAATTATAATTTTTGTCCATTTAATTAGTTTTAACTTTTGTTTTTCTCATAATTACCCATTGTTGTGCAATAGTTAAAACATTATTCACGGTCCAATAAACCACCAAGCCTGATGGAAATGGAGCTAGTATGATAGTTAAAAAAAGTGGGAAGAATGCAAATATTTTTGCTTGTATTGGATCAGCTGGTGCTGGATTTAATTTTTGTTGGGCATACATTGTAAGTCCCATTAGTATGGGCCAGATACCAATTATTAAAAATCCTGGAGGGCTCCAAGGTATTAATCCAAATAAATTAAATATTGTAGTGGGATCCTTAGCTGACAAATCTTGTATCCAACCAAAAAATGGTTGGTGCCTCATCTCTAAAGATATAAATAACATTTTGTAAATCGCAAAAAAGAATGGAATTTGAATTAAAATTGGTAAACATCCCGAGGCAGGATTAATTTTCTCTTTTCTATATAATGCCATCATTTCTTGTTGTAATTTTACTTTATCATCTTTGTGTAACTCTTTAAGCCTTATCATTTCAGGCTGCAAAGCTTTCATTTTTGCCATTGACCTAAATGAGTAGTTTGCAAGAGGGAAGAAAATAATTCTTATTGCCAAAGTTATCAAAACTATCGCGATCCCAAAATTTCCAGATAGTTTAAATAAATAATCTATAACAAAAAACAGAGGTTTAGTGAAAAAGTAAAACCAACCCCAATCAATTGTTAAATCAAATTTTTCAATTTCCTCACTTTTTGCATATCCATCTACAGTATCTACCTCTTTTGCAGCTACAAACAATCTTACTTCGTTATCTGAAGTTGTAGATGGATTAATTTTGACCGGTGAGTTTAAAATATAATTCGCTTTATAAATATCTTTATATAAAAAAGTTGATTTAAAATTTTGATCTTTAGGTGGCACTATAGCAGTGATCCAGTATTTGTCGGTTATACCTAGCCATCCATTTGCCGCATTTCTTGAAATTTTTCTGTCTTCAATTTCACTATAGCTGTCTTCTTTAAGCTCTCCATCGAATACACCTATAAAACCCTCATGAAGTATATAGAACCCTTGAACGTCATCAGGTTTTTTATTTCTAGTTATTTGCGCATATGGAAATAATTCTACAATTTCATTTGTTTTGTTAATAATGCTTTGATTAATTTTGAATAAATATTTTTCATCTAACTCAATTTTTTTTTGAAAAACTAATCCTTGGTCATTGTTCCACTCTAAAATTATAGGTTGTTTATCAGTGAGAATTCTGTTCCCTTTAACTTTCCACTCAGTATCAATTGTAGGTACTTTAATCTTGTTTCCTATACTAGTCCAGCCCGTTTCAATAAAATATCCGTCAATAGTATCTTTTGGATTTAAAAATATTACTTTTTCTTCTGAACCAAGTTTTTTTTGATATTTTTTAAATGATAGGTCATCAAAGATCGCACCTTTCAATGAGATTGAACCAGTTATATTTTCATTATCAATATTTACTCTATTAACTTGAGCTAAAGCGTCTTTTCTTGTAATTGCTTTATTTAAAAAATTCTCATTAATATCTGGTGTAATATCCTCGGAGGAGTTTTGTGTCACTCCCTTTTTAATTTGTTGAGTAGTGTCTTGATTTTGTCTTGGCGTTTCAAAAAATGCACCCCAGAAAAGCAATACTGACATCGACAAAGCTATTGCGACGAAAACGTTCTTATTATCCATTTTTTTTCTCTTTCCTCGAATTAGGAACAAAATCTAACCCATCTCTGCCCCCTAATATTTTTATAGGATGACAACTTAGAATTCTTTTTGATCCCAAAATAAATCCTTTGATGAAACCATGTTTTTCCAGAGCTTCGATGAAATATTCGGAACATGTTGGTAAAAATCTGCATCTATTACCTAAAATAGGAGAAATGAGAAATTTATAAAACTTTATTATTAAAATTAAAACTTTTTTCATTTTATTTTTTTAATCTATTAAAACTCTCCTCCATTAATGGCATTAGCACATTTTGTTTTTGAGCATAAGCATTAGACTTACCAAAAACTATATAAGTGTAATCCTTGTTAATTGCACCCTTTTTTTTTGAAAATTTTTGAACTATTGCTTT
The DNA here is from genome assembly GCA_902590115.1 of uncultured Pelagibacteraceae bacterium. Lineage (GTDB taxonomy): Bacteria > Pseudomonadota > Alphaproteobacteria > Pelagibacterales > Pelagibacteraceae > Pelagilacustribacter. The sequence continues at coordinate 59,077 of CACIVM010000001.1, forward strand.
TAATTTTCTTTTTATTTTATTTCTCTTAACTGAATTACCAATTTTCTTTTTCATTACGAAGCTTATGTTTAAACGATCTACTTTTGGCTGTATTACGCTTTTTTTAGCAAAGATTAAAAAAAAATCAGTATTTATTTTTTTTCCTTTAAGAACTTTTCTAAAATGTTCACTTTTTTTTAAACTTTCAAGTTTTACCATTTTAGGTAGAAATTTTTTTTCTTCCTTTTGACCTTCTTCTGGAAATAAGCTTTCTACCGCCTTTTGTAGACATTCTAGACCTGAACCCATGTCTTCTTTTTCTTACTAATCTACTTGGTTGGTAAGTTCTTTTCATAAAATAATTTTAGTTATATATTTAATAATATCACTATTGTACAGTTAAAATCTATACATGAGTAAAAAAATTAAAGTCTTGTTAGCCACATTTTACATAATCAGTCTAGGATTGATACTTTATGCTGTTTTCAGTTTAATCGATATAACTAGAATTGGAGATTATGAATATCTCAGAGACAAAACTCAAATTTTGATTGAATTAAAAAATCAAAATTTTTTAATTTTCTTTATTTTATTTTTTTTATTTTCTGTTATATGGGTTTTATTACTTGGCTTTGGATCGCCCATTGCTCTAATTTCAGGTTTTATTTTTGGTAAAATATTAGGTACAATTTTAATTATTTTCAGTTTCACCATAGGATGTACATTATTATACACACTGGCAAAGATTTATTTTAGAGATTTGATTATAAAGTATTTACCGAAAAAAATTCATAATATGAAAAATATATTTAATAAAAACGAATTAGTTTATTTTTTACTTTTTAGATTTTTTGGAGGAGGAGGAGTGCCTTTTGGAATTCAAAATATTTTGCCAGTTATATTTGATATGAAGATAAAAAATTATTTTTATTCAAGTTTTTTAGGACTTATCCCATCAGTTTTCATAATTAATTCTTTAGGAGAGGGAATAGAAATAATAATTGAAAATGAAAAAGTTCCTACATACTATGAAATTATAACAGACCCTAATATTTATTTTCCACTTTTAGGATTTGCAGTTCTTTTAATAATATCCTTTTTTGCAAAAAAAAAATTTTTTAATGAAAAATAATCTTCTTTCAGATCCAAGTCCTTACTTACAGCAACATAAAGATAACCCAGTTAATTGGCAAAGATGGGATAAAAGTGTTTTAGATATAGCCAGAAATGAGAAGAAACCTATTCTCTTAAGCGTAGGCTATGCAAGCTGTCATTGGTGTCATGTTATGGCTCATGAAAGTTTTGAGGACAACGAAACTGCAAAAATAATGAATGAAAATTTTATAAATATAAAAGTTGATCGAGAAGAAAGACCAGACATAGATTTTGTTTTTCAAAGTTCTTTTCAACTTTTCAATCAAACTAATGGAGGATGGCCATTAACAATGTTCTTAGATGAAAATGCTGTCCCTTTCACAGGAGGAACATTTTTTCCCAAAGATGATAAACATGGATTACCATCATTCAAAAAAGTATTATTATCAGTAAGTGAAGCTTATAAAAACCAAAGAAAAAAAATAATTGCTCAAGCAAATTTGATAAAACAGTCATTATTATTGAGAAAAAATCCTGTTATCAATCAAGATTTAGAACCATTTTTAGAAAAAATATTAAATAATTTAGATGACGTTAAAGGTGGTTTTAAAGGTTCTCCAAAGTTTCCAAATTTTGTTGTATTTGATACTTTAATCCATTTTTATAAAAAGACCAAAAAAAAAGTTTATTTGAAACATACTAAAAAATTAATTAAGAATCTTTGCTCCGGAGGTATATACGATCATGTTGAAGGAGGTATATCTAGATACACAGTTGATGAAAATTGGCTTATCCCTCATTTTGAAAAAATGCTTTACGATAACGCACAATTTATTTCATTATTATCAAATTTTTGTTTAGAGGAAAGAGATGACTATTTTTTAAAGAAAATAGAACATACAATTTCATTCATAAATAAAAACTTTATAAATAAAGAAAACAATCTTTTAGGTTCAGCGATGGACGCTGATAGTGAGGGAGAAGAAGGTAAATATTATGTGTTTAACTACAATGAAATTAAAAAAATAAAAGATATTTCAAAATATTTCGATATAAATCCTGAGGGTAATTGGGAAGGTAAAATTATTTTAAAAGAACTGTCAAAACCAACCAATGAAGTAATAAATCAATTAAAAGAAATAAGAATTAAGAGAAAAAAACCTTTTTTTGATAAAAAAGTGCAAACAGATTTAAATGCTTTGTGGATTAAAGCTTTAATTGATGCAAATAAGGTATTGCCAGAAAATCAATATTTATCCTTAGCTGAAAATTTTTCTAACTCAATTGAGGCTAAAATAGAAAATAATTGTGTCTACCACAGCTATTCTAAAAAGATTGTATTTATAGAGGATTATGCTTTTTTAATTAATGCATTACTAGATTTATATGAAAGTACGTATAACATAAACTATAAAAAAAAAGCTATTAAACTCTGTGAGCAAAGTATAGAAAAATTTTATTTAAAAGATCAAAAAATTTTTCAAAAAAACTTACTTGATAATAATGATCTTTTTTATAATCCCATAGATATTAGTGATAGTACCATTGCTAATGGCAATTCGATAATGCTAATAAATTTATGCAAATTAGGATTTAAAAAAGAATCAACCGAGCTAGCTAATAGCTTACAAGGATATTTGAACACTTATAACAGCTTGATGACAAGCAGCTTAAAATCTTTAGATTTTTTTTACTCATTTGTAGAAAATAATGTTTGTACTGATAAAGGTTGTTAAAAAATGGGGTTAATAATAAATTTCTCTCACTAAATAGATCTTCCACTAATAATAGAATTTATTAAGACACTTGCATATTCCACAAGCACGAAGTAATAATATAGTAATGCAGGAGCAATCATGGGAATACACTATGACTATAAATCTACACGTGGTGAGAAGGCAATGAAAAAGGAGGCTAAAAGAAAAGCCCGTTTAGAACAACGACGTGCAAAAAGAAGTTCAGGAGAAAAAGCTTCCTCTGACAAAATGCACGATATCAACAAACCCATTACACTTGAAGATTTAACAAATCCAGATAAAAGCTAGAAAGTATGAAGTCTTTTAAATCAAAAGACTTAATAAATAAAAGCCGCGAGATTGCTTTAAAAGAAAATTTAAGAAAAAGAAAAAAATTAAAAAAAATTAATAAAAAAAAAAACAATGGCAGTGTTATCAGATAAGTGGATTAAAAATATGGCAAAAACTCACCGTATGATAAGACCATTTATTGATAAACAAAAAAGAAAAGGTAAAATTTCATTTGGATTGTCATCCTATGGATACGACGCAAGAGTATCAAGCGAGTTTAAAATCTTTACAAATGTTAATTCAGGGGTTGTTGATCCTAAAGTTTTTAAAAAAGATAGTTTTGTTACAAAAAAAGGAAAAGAGTGTATAATTCCACCTAATTCTTTTGCATTAGCGAGAACTGTAGAGTATTTCAAAATTCCTGAAAATGTATTAGTGATTTGCTTGGGCAAGTCGACTTATGCTAGGTGTGGAATTATAGTAAATGTTACCCCACTAGAACCAGGATGGGAGGGCCATGTAACTTTGGAATTTTCTAATACTACTCCACTTCCAGCAAAAATTTACGCAAATGAGGGAGTCGCGCAATTTGTTTTTATAAAAGGGAATGAAAAACCTCTTGTTAGTTATGCTAAAAGGAAGGGCAAATATATGAAACAAAAAGGCGTTACTCTTCCAAAAATTTAAAAAGTGCAAAAACTGTTAATAAAAGGCGGAAAAAAATTATCTGGAAGCATTTCAATTTCTGGATCAAAAAATGCAACTTTACCAATCTTAGCAAGTACAATCTTTTCTAAAAGAATTACGTTAAGTAACGTGCCTATGGTCAAAGACATTTTTACTATGGCACAGCTTTTAGAATTTATAGGATTAAAAATTTTTCTTAATAAGAAAAATAATTCATTGAAAATTTTTAACAAAAAACGAAACTTAAATACCTTAGCTCCGTATAAACTTGTCAAAACTATGCGGGCTGGTATTTTGGTTTTAGGACCATTGCTTGCAAAGTATAGATCAGCAAAAATTTCGTTACCTGGAGGTTGTGCCATAGGCACTAGACCAGTAGACTTACATTTATTTGCTCTTAAAAAGTTAGGTGCTAAATTCAAAATAAAAAATGGATATATTTTTGCAACAGCAAAATCAGGTTTAAAAGGTAATAAAATAAATTTTCCAAAAATATCAGTCGGCGCTACTGAAAATGCAGTATTAGCCGGTTTTTGGGCAAAAGGTAGAACTGTATTAACTAATTGCGCAATAGAGCCAGAGATAATCGATTTAATAAATTTTCTAAAAAAACTTGGAGGCAAAATTAAAGTTGTTAAAAGGAAAATTGTAATTGATGGAGTTAATACAGTAAAAAATATTTCTTATCGTATAATGTTTGATCGTATTGAGCTTGGTACATATATGATAGCGGGTGCTTTAGCGGGAAATAAACTAATTTTAAATAAAGTTGATCCAAAAATAATAAAAACTGAGATAAAATTTCTTAAAAAAATGGGAGTGAAATTATTAATAAAAAAAGATAAAGTCGTATTAACTAAATCAAAAAATTTGAGAAGTATAAGTTTAAAAACTAATCCTTACCCTGGATTTCCCACAGACTTACAGGCTCAAATGATGGTATTAATGACCAAAGCTAAAGGGGTATCCAAAATTCAAGAAACTATTTTTGAGAATAGATTTATGCATGTGCCTGAATTAAGAAGAATGGGAGCAATAATTAAGATTAATAAAAATATCGCAGAAATACATGGTCCTACAAGATTGTCAGGAGCAGAGATAATGGCGACTGACCTGAGAGCATCTGTTTGTCTAGTTTTAGCTGGAATTTCAGCTGAAAATAGAACGATAATAAATAGAATTTATCATCTTGATAGAGGATATTCTAATTTAGAAAAAAAACTGAGAAAATGTAAAGCTACAATTCGAAGAATTTAAATTTGTGAGCAAGAATTTAAAATTATTAGCAAAAACATCTGATGATATAAAAGTGATATCCGCTCATCTTCAAGACTCAATAATTTCTATTGAAGATATAGCTAACTTAAAGAAGAATAGAATATTTTTAATGCAATTAAACAGATTTATGTGGGAGGATGTTGAGAGAGGAGTTTTCAGAAAAAATAAGAGAATTAGAGCGATTCTTAAATTTGAAAACGTGATAAATGTTTCTTCTAAAAATATAAAAACAAAAAATAAAGAAAATTTTCTTGAATTTTTAACTATTGAAACTATTCAAATGCCTGATAAAAGCTATGATATGAATTTAATTTTCTCAGGTAATTCTATTATTAAAATAAACGCAGAGGTTATAGATGTCACCCTTGATGATCAAGGAAGACCTTGGGAAACCAAAGCCAAACCTAAACATGATTTATTCTGATGACTAAAATACTTTTAGCAGATAAAAAAAACTTTATTAATGAGTTTTCTTTGACTCTAGAGAAAAGAAAGGTTTATCAAAATAAAAATTTGTTAGAAGTTAAACGTATCATCCAAGATGTTAGATCAAATAAAGATAAGGCAATTTTAAAATATGAGAAAAAATTTTCATTAAAAAAAAACATTAGCATACAGTCAATTAAATTTACAAAAAGTGAGATAAAAAAATCTATAAATCTGTTAGATAACAAAGTTAAAAAATCTATCGATACTGCATTCTTGAGAATAAAATATTTTCACCAAAAACAAAAAGCACACTCTTTTAGTTACAAAGATAAATTTGATAATCAGTTATCTTATAAGTATTCGCCAATGGAAAAAATTGGAGTCTACGTACCAGGTGGAACAGCAAGTTACCCGAGCTCCGTATTGATGAATTGTATTCCTGCAATTGTAGCTGGAGTAAAAAACATCTATATGACGACTCCTTGTATTGGAAAAAGGGCAAACCCGGGCGTATTGTATGCAGCTAAAAAGTGTGGTGTGAAAGAAATCTATAAAATTGGAGGAGCGCAATCGATTGCTGCTTTTGCATATGGAACAACACATGTTCAAAAAGTTGATAAAATTGTAGGCCCAGGTAACTCTTATGTAGCTTCTGCAAAAAAAGAAGTTTTTGGAGATGTGGGCATTGATGCTGTAGCAGGTCCATCGGAAGTAACAATTTTTGCCGATAAATATTCTAATCCTGATTGGATCGCTTCAGATCTAATAGCACAAGCTGAACACGATAAATTTTCACAATCAATTTTAATTAGTGATTATAAAGAATTAATAAAGAAAGTACAAAAAAGTTTATCAAAGCAATTATCAAAACTTCCAAGAAAAAAAATTGCGAAATTCAGTTTAAATAATTTTGGATATTTAATATATTCAAAAAAAAAGAAAAATATTCTCGATCTTATAAATCAAATAGCACCCGAGCATTTAGAGCTAAGCATGAAAAATCCAAATAAATATCTCAAAGAAATAAAAAACGCAGGATCGATATTTCTAGGTTATTACTCAGCTGAAGCTTTTGGTGACTACCTGGCTGGACCAAATCATGTTTTACCAACAACAGGATCTGCAAAGTTTTCATCTGGATTATCGGTGTTTGATTTTTTAAAAAGACATTCACTCATAAAAATTTCTAAAACAGGTATTGAAAGATTAGGGCCTTTAGTTATAAACTTAGCCCAGCATGAAAATTTAGAAGGTCATGCAAATTCTGTAAAATTAAGAAAAAAGGAATATTAATTGGCTAAACAAGAAACTTTAGAATTTAAAGGAAAAGTAACAGAGTTGTTACCAAATGCTATGTTCAGAGTTAAACTAGAAAATAACCACGAAATTTTGGCTCATACAGCAGGTAAGTTACGAAAAAATAGAATTAGAGTCTTGGCTGGAGATAATGTTATGGTTGAAATGACACCTTACGATTTAACTAAAGGAAGAATAACCTTTAGATTCTAAATAGATATTCTCGCTGAAAATAATGAAAAAAAATTTTTTTGAAATTTATAATCTAATTCTTGATTATTTAATTTATAAAAATTTGAAAAAGAGATTTAAAAATTATGCATCGGATTATCCAAATATTGCCGGCAGAGTTTTTGATGTTATTTCCTTAAAAGCATCACTCAAGGGACGATTTGAAAACGATGAGCTCTTATGTTTGAAAAATAGCATTTTTAACAAAATTGACAGTAAATCGCATAATGCCTTAGATATTGGAGCAAATATAGGGAATCACTCTGTGTATTTTGCAGATTTTTTTAATAAAGTATTCTCTTTTGAACCTTTGTCTAAAAATTATGAACTATTGAATTTAAATTCTAAATTGAAAAAAAACATTACCGCCTATAATTTTGGTGCATCAAATAATGATGAAACTAAAAAAATTTATACCCCACTTAGTTTTGACTCAGGGCATAGTAAAATAGAGAATGACATTAATCTTGATGACGAAAAAAATTTAAAATTGGAGAAAGTTCAACTAAAAAAACTTGATAATTTTTTAACAAAAGAAAAAATTAATAGTATTAAATTTATTAAAATTGATGTTGAGGGATATGAATTCAAAGTTCTACAAGGAATTGAAAATATTATTAAAAAAGAAAAGCCGATAATTGCATTTGAGCAATTTCCAATTGATTTCATAGATCAAAGCACAATGTCGATAAATTTTTTAAAAAAAAATGATTATAAATATTTTTATGAGCCTTCATTTTTTAAAAGAAAAAAAAGTAAAAATAAGCTTTTAAGTGCATTTTTTAAGATTTCTTTTATTTTAAGACTTTTTTTTAAGAAGAATAATTTTTATAATTTAAATCCAATTTCAACTTTTGAAATTAAGGATTACCCAATGATAATAGCTTCAACCGAAGATCTAAACTCTGGGTGATAATCAAATAATTTATTTTTACCTAGAAAATCAACAATTTATGTTATATCAATAATTATTTATTATGAAATTGGCCTTGTAGCTCAGTAGTAGAGCAGTACCCTGAAAAGGTATGTGTCGTAAGTGCGATTCTTACCAAGGCCACCATCTTTTTTATCACATCGATATTTTTAAAATTATTTGATAATTAGTTATATGACTAAAAAAATAGGTCTTGTTTGGATTAGAGAAGATTTTAGAATCATAAGAAATTATGCAATGTCAATTGCATCCAAAGAGAATGATACGGTTGTAGCATTCTATATTTATAAAGAAAGAAAATTTAAGGATAAAGAAGCTCAAAAATGGTGGTTAAGCAAGTCATTATCTAAGTTTAAATCCGATCTGAAAAATTTTAATATCAAATTACAAATTATCAAGGAGGATAGTTATCAAAAGGTTTTCAAAAACTTAGTCAAAAAAAATAATTTTTCATTATACTGGAACAAAATTTATGAACCGGACTATTTAAAATTTGATCAGGAACTTGAGAAACTTTTAAGCTCAAAAGGAATAAAATTTCAGGTTTTAAAAGGGAACATACTTAATGAGTTTAATGAGATAAAAAAAAGCGATAGTACGCCATTTAGAGTTTTTACGCCTTATTGGCGCCATGCAGAAAAGCATTATATAGATAAGGTTCCTAAAATTAATTCAAAGTTAAATAAAAATCTAAAAAGTAAAAAATACTTTAAAAATGAAATATCTGAATTAGAAATTCTTCCAAAATATAATTGGTTTAAAAAATTCGATTCTGAATGGAGTCCAGGTGAAAGTGAGGCTTTAAATAAATTAAATAATTTTATTAATAACCATATAAAAAACTATGCTAGAAATAGAAATATACCAAGCATTCTAGGCACTTCAAAATTATCACCTTACATCAAACATGGTCAATTACATGTGGAGACTATTTGGGAAAAGGTAAATGAAATAAAAAATAAAAATGGTCTTGTAGAGAAGTTTCTAGCAGAGATTGGTTGGAGAGAGTTCAGTCACTCTATGATTAACTATTTCCCACAAATGTTAAAAAATAATTACTCAAAAAAATTTGATAAATTTCCTTGGGAAAAAAACCTAAAATTTTTTAATTCTTGGAAAAAAGGATTAACAGGATATCCAATTGTAGATGCAGGCATGAGAGAACTTTATAGCACAGGATGGATGCATAATAGAGTTAGAATGATAGTTGGATCCTTTTTAGTTAAGCATTTATTAATTGATTGGAAATTAGGTGAACAACATTTTAGAAACTGTTTATTAGATTTTAGTGAAGCAAACAATGTCTCCGGTTGGCAGTGGGTAGCTGGATGCGGTGCGGATGCAGCACCTTATTTCAGAATATTTAATCCAATTTTACAAGGTGAAAAATTTGATAACAACGGAGAGTATGTAAAAAAATGGGTACCAGAAATAAGAAAAGTTCCAAACAAATTAATACATAAACCATGGGAATACAAAAATGGCAAAGATTTCATTCCAGGAAAAGACTATCCACTGCCTATAGTTGATCATAACGAAGCAAGGATAAAGGCTTTGAGTGCTTTTAAAAAAATTAAATAATTAAATTTTACCACAACAGTATTTATATTTCTTTCCAGATCCACATGGGCATTTTTCGTTTCTTCCTATTTTTTTCCCATTGAATTTTTCATTATTCTCTATTTTTTCTTCTTGTTTATCTGTGTTTACTACAAGACTTATATTAAATAGAAATTTGATCAATTCAATTTTAATTTTTTCTAGAAGTTCCTCAAATAACTTGAAAGCTTCTTTTTTAAATTCAGATAAGGGATCTTTCTGGCCATAACTTCTAAGACCAATTACTTGCCTTAGTTGCTCTAAATATTGTAAATGAGATCTCCATGAAAAATCAACTATTTGGATAAATATTTTTTTTTCGATGTCATTGTTTTGATTATTCCCTATAATATTAATCCTATCATCTCTCTTTTTTTTATGTAATTCCTGGATTTTATTTTTAAATACCTTTTCACTTTCAGAGGCCATTTTTACAAGCTCTTTATCATCAATAGCATTTCCAATTATACTCTTTATTGATGTAAGATATTCTTTTTCGTTATTAGATTTATCAAACTGGTTTTTTATATTTAATAAAGAAATAATTTTTTCATCCAGAAAGTCATCAATTATTTTATAAATATCTTTATCTTTCAGTATTTTTAATCTCTGACCGAAAATAACTTGTCTTTGATCATTCATGACATCATCGAATTTAATTAACGTTTTTCTTATATCAAAATTTCTTGTTTCAACTTTTTTTTGTGCTCTTTCAATCGCTTTATTTATCCAAGGATGATTAATAGACTCATCCTTTTTTAACCCTAGTTTCTTTAAAATACCATCTATTTGATCCCCGCCAAATATCCTCATTAATTCATCCTCTAAACTTAGGTAAAAAAGTGATTTTCCAGGATCACCTTGTCTGCCAGCTCTTCCCCTAAGTTGATTATCTATTCTTCTACTCTCATGTCTCTCTGTTCCTATAATAAATAAACCACCAAGATCTTTGACAATATTTTCATCTTTTTCATAATTAAAGTCGTCATTATTATTGTCATGATTGTTATAATTTTTATTGCCCCCTAATTTTATATCTGTTCCCCGACCGGCCATGTTGGTAGCTATTGTAATTGATCCACTTTTTCCGGCCTCTGCTATGATCTTAGCCTCTAATGCATGTTGCTTTGCGTTTAGAACATTATGCTTTAGATTTTTTGAATTTAATAACTTTGAAATTTTTTCTGATTTTTCTATACTTGTTGTACCAACTAAAACAGGTTGTTTTCTCTCATTACACTGAGATACTTTTTTTAAAATAGCATTATATTTTTCTTCTTCAGTTCTAAAAATCTGATCGTTCATATCATCTCTTATCATTTTTTTATGTGTGGGTACTGAAATTACGTTTAATTTATATATATCATAGAACTCTTCAGACTCGGTCATAGCTGTGCCTGTCATTCCTGAAAGTTTTTTATAAAGTCGAAAGTAATTTTGATAAGTGATTGACGCTAATGTTTGGTTTTCTTCTTGTATCTGTACGTTTTCTTTTGCTTCAATAGCTTGGTGAAGACCATCCGAAAACCTTCTTCCATCCATAATTCTTCCAGTGAATTCATCAATAATTTGAACTTTACCATCTTTAATAATGTAGTCAGTATCTTTTTTAAATAGTAGATTTGCCTTTAAGGCTTGATTTACGTGGTGAACTAAATTCAAATTTTGAGGATCATAAAAATTATTATTTTTTAAAATTCCGTTTTTTAATGCTAACTTTTCAATCTTATCAATACCGCTATCTGACAAGATTGCATTTTTATTTTTTTCATCTAATTCATAATCTTTATTTTGTAACATTTTAATAAAATCATTAGATAAGTTATAAAAATTGCTTTTATCTTCTAATCTTCCAGAAATTATTAAAGGTGTTCTAGACTCATCAATTAATATGCTATCAACTTCGTCAACAATACAATAATTAAACCCCCTTTGAACGATATCATTAAGTTCATATTTCATGTTATCTCTTAGATAATCAAATCCTAATTCATTATTAGTTCCGTAGGTAATATCTAGGTTGTAATTTTTTTTTCTTTCTTGATCTGTGGTTTCAGAAGTAACACACCCAGTCGAAACACCGAGAAATTTAAATATTTCACCCATCCAATTTGAGTCTCTTTTTGCTAAATAATCATTTACAGTGACTATGTGTACTCCCTTATTCTCTAATGAGTTTAAATAAGCTGGTAGGGTAGAAACTAATGTTTTACCTTCTCCAGTTTTCATCTCTGCAATACCACCATTATTTAAGATTACGCCCCCAATTAATTGTTCGTCGTATGGTCTTTCCCCAAGCTTTCTTTTTGCAGCTTCTCTTACTAACGCAAAACTTTCAGGTAAAATTTCACTTAATGAATGGCCTTTTGATATTAAATCTTTGAAATATTTTGTCTTATTTGAAAATTCATGGTCCTTTAGTTTTGCCACGACAGATTCAAGTTCATTTATCCTGGAAACTAAGGGATAAATTTTGTTTAATTCTTGTTGATTGCCGCTTTTAAATATTTTACTAAGTGTTTTTGTAAATAAATTCATTATACTTTTATATATGTATTTATTGAGGAAATTAAATAGTAATTATGACAATAAACCTTAAAAATTTTTTGAAAGATAAATCAAAACTCTCCAGAATGGGTGAGTTTCAAGAGCTTAAACCAGTCGACGGATTAGAGGTCTCCTCAGTATCAGCAGATTTATATAGAAATGGAAGAGATGATCTAACTTTGTTTTATTTTAAAGAAGGCGCAAATTACGCCACTGTTCAAACTACGAGTTCTATAATATCTGAAACATTAGAGTGGAATCAAAAATCAAACAAAAAAACTGTGAAAGCTTTAATGGTTAATACTAAAAATGCAAATACCTTTACTGGGAAACAAGGAGTTGAAAGTCTTGATAGTATTGCAAAAAATTTGTCAAGAATTCTAACTATAAGAGAGTCTAAGAGCGAAGAAGGAGTTAATGAGACAGTTAGAATAAAAGATTTAATTTTCGCATCAACTGGAGTAATTGGGGAAAAATTTCCTACCGAAAAAATTAATAATTCACTCCAAGATTTAGTTGATAAACTTAGAGATGATCAAAATAAAATGATATGGATCAAAGTTGCGTCTTCGATTATGACGACTGACACAAAACCAAAATTAGCATATGAAGAAATTATTTTTGGAAATAAAATTATAAAATTAGCAGCTATTGCCAAAGGCTCCGGTATGATTTCGCCAAATCTAGCAACTATGTTATCTTTTATTTTTACAGATGTTGATCTTCCATCAAATATATTAAAAACATTACTCAAAAAAACTGTGTCAACTACATTTAACGCGATAACAGTCGATAGTGATCAGTCTACTAATGATATGGTTTCAATATTTTCAACGAGAAAAATTAAAATTGGACAAAATAGAAGTATCTCTGATCCAATTATTCAAAAATTTGAGATGGCTTTAAAAAAAATATGTTTAAACTTAGCAAAGCAAATTATAGTTGATGGAGAGGGAGCAAAAAAATTTGTAACCATTAGTGTAATTAATTCAAAATCTCAACAAAAAGCAAAAAAAATTGCATTTTCAGTTGCTAACTCACCTTTGTTTAAAACAGCAATAGCCGGAGAGGATCCTAATTGGGGAAGAATAATAATGGGCATAGGTAAATCTGGAGAAGAGGTAGATAAAAAGAAAATTAAAATAAAGATTGGAGATTTCTTAGTTGCGGAACAGGGAATGTTAGCGCCTAATTTTGAGGAAACTAAAGTAAAAGAGTATATGAAGTGGGATTCTATTAAAGTAGAAATTGATTTAAACCAAGGAAGTGAAAGTTTTGAGTGTTATACGTGTGATTTTACTCATGATTACATTGATATAAATACGGATTATAGAAATCCAACTTGAAATTTTAAAATTAATAATTAATTATAAATTATGATTAAATACAATTTAATATGTGCGAACAAACATGAATTTGAGAGTTGGTTTTCAAATTCAAAAGAATTTGACAAATTAAAAAATAAAAAGTTACTAGAGTGTATTTATTGTTCAAATAAAAAAATTGATAAATCAATTATGTCCCCTAAGGTGCTTAATTCATCTAAAGCAGAATTAGATAGTAAATCATTAGATGATTTTAAAAAGATAAAAAAAGATTTGATTAATTTGAGAAAGTTTGTGGAAAGTAACTTCGAATATGTCGAAAAAAATTTTCCAGAAAAAGTAAGAGAAATTTATTACGATAAAAATGATAAAAAAAATATTTTTGGTAAAACTACTGAAAAAGAGAGAGAAGAACTTAGGGAAGAGGGGATTGATTTAGTAAGTATACCCTGGATTGAAAAAGAAAATTAATTTTTTTTGCTAGTTATAATATAATTTACTGATAAATTTTTTGATCTATTCCACTTCCTACTCAGTGGATTGTAATCCAATCCACATGTATCTAATATACTGAGATTTAAATTTGTAAATTTTTGTTCTAGCTCCTCTGGTTTTACAAATTTATTCCAATCATGCGTACCAACGGGTAGCCAGCGTAAAATATATTCTGCTCCAACTATTGCCTTAATGTAAGAAGTCAAAGTTCTATTAATTGTAGCTGTGAAAATTAAACCCTTTTCTTTAAGTAGCTTATTACAAGAATTTAAGTATAGATCAAGATTCTCTACATGCTCAACTATTTCCAAATTTAATATTACATCAAAATAATTTTTTTCTATTAATTGTTCTGGTGAATTTTGTTGGTAATTAATTACTAACCCATTTTTTTTTGCATGAAGCATTGCAACTTTAATATTTTTTTCTGAAGCATCTATACCAGTTACTTTTGCACCTAACCTACTTAAAGGCTCTGATATCAATCCACCTCCGCATCCAATATCTAAAATTTTTAGATCTTTAAGAAAATTGTTTTTTGATTTATCAAGTTTAAAGTTTTTAGCAATTTTATCTAAAATATATTCAATTCTTATTGGGTTAAACATATGCAACGGTTTAAATTTACCATTAGCATCCCACCATTGGTCAGCAAGCTTTGAAAACTTTTGAATTTCTTCTTTATTTACTGTAGTCATTAGTTTTTTAAATGTTATATTTAAATTAAAAACTAATAATATATTATTTTTACCATATGGCAAAAAAAGTATTAAAATTTGGTGGCACTTCTGTTGGCTCCATAGAAAGAATAATAAATGCTGCAAAAATTGTAGGTAAAGAGCACGCAAAAGGTCACAAGTTAATTGTTGTAGTTTCGGCTATGGCTGGCAAAACAAATGAACTAATAGAACAGTCGATTTCAATATCAAAAGAATTTGATAAAAGAGAATTAGATGTATTACTATCTTCAGGCGAGCAGGTTACTTGCTCTTTGATATCTGGAGCTTTGAGAGGAATTGGTTTAATTGCAAAATCTTGGATGAATTGGCAAATACCAATTATAACCGAAGGTGACCATAATAACGCAAGAATAATAAATATGAGAACCGAAGAAATAGATAAGTTTTTATCTGAGGGCGGGATTGCAATTATCCCAGGTTTTCAAGGAATTTCAAAAAGAGGAGATATAACATCTATTGGCAGAGGAGGATCTGACGCAACCGCAGTGGCGATCGCTAAAATTTTTAAAACTGATAGTTGCGAAATTTATACAGACGTTGATGGCGTTTACTCCACGGATCCTAATAAAATTCCCGTTGCAAAAAAAATTGATAAAATATCTTATCAAGAAATGCTAGAGCTATCTTCACTAGGTGCTAAAGTAATGCAGCCCTCTGCTGTCCAAACTGCTATGATGTATGATATTCCTCTACAGGTACGTTCTACTTTTACTGATAGAAAAGGAACAGATATAATAAATCAAGAAAACATTGATTACAGTAAAAAAGTTGTTACTGGTGTAGCATATTCAAAAGATGATGCGAAAATCACACTAATTGGAGTTCAAGATAAACCAGGAGTAGCGGCAAGTATATTTGAGCCTTTTAGTGAAAATCAAATTAATGTAGATATGGTTATACAAAATGTTTCATCTGATGGAAAAACAACAGATCTTACATTTACTATTAAAAGAGATGACTTAGATAAAACTTTAAGTATCCTTAAAAATAATAAAAAAGTTAAAATTAAAGAAGTTAATCATAATACAAATGTTTCTAAAATTTCAATTGTAGGTGCTGGAATGGTTACCACGCCTGGTGTTTCTTACAAAATGTTTAAAGCCCTATCTGAAGAGAAGATTAACATTTTAGCTATTTCAACTTCAGAAATAAAAATTTCAATTATCATTGATGAAAATTATACTGTTGAAGCGGTAAAAAAATTACATAAGACTTTTGATTTAGATTAAAATGAACATTAGACCTCACAGAAAAATTATAAGAAAGAAAACAAAAAAAATAAGTGTTGGAAAAGTTTTTGTTGGTGGAGACTCACCAATATCTGTTCAATCAATGACTAACACATTAACAACTGATATAAAAAATACAATAAATCAAGTCAATCAATTAGCAGAGGCCGGTGCCGATATCGTTAGAGTGTCATGTCCAGATGAAACTTCTACTAAATCACTCAAAGAAATAGTAAAAAAAGTTTCAGTACCTATTGTTGCCGATATTCATTTTCACTACCAAAGAGCAATTGAAGCTGCAAAAAACGGAGCTGCTTGCTTAAGAATAAATCCTGGAAATATAGGTTCTAAAGAGAGAATTATTGATGTAATTAAAGCTGCTAAAGATTATAACTGCTCAATCAGGATTGGAGTGAACGCAGGATCTCTTGATAAAAAAATTCTTGAAAAATATAAAGAGCCATGTCCAGATGCTTTAGTAGAAAGCGCAGACTACAATATTAAACTTTTAGAAGATAATAATTTTTTTAACTTTAAAATCAGCGTGAAGTCTTCTGATGTGTTTCTTGCAATAAAATCTTATGAGAAGCTATCAAATATTTGCGACTATCCTTTGCACTTAGGAGTAACCGAAGCAGGAGGATTATTAACCGGCAGCATTAAATCTTCTATTGGAATAGGTAAGCTTTTAATGAACGGAATCGGTGACACAATAAGAGTGTCTTTATCAGCAGATCCTGTAGAAGAGGTAAAAGCAGGATTTGAAATTTTGAAATCTTTAGATATTAGATCAAGAGGGGTACAAATAATTTCTTGCCCATCCTGTGCCAGACAAGCTTTTCCTGTAATCGATACTGTCAAAATTTTAGAAAAAGAACTTTCACACATAAAAACTCCAATAACATTGTCAATCATAGGCTGTGTAGTGAATGGACCTGGCGAAGCTGCTCAAACAGAAATTGGTTTAACTGGAGGTGGAAATAACAATAATTTGATGTATTTGTCTGGCATACCGCATAAAAAAATACCTAATAAAGAAATAATTAAAAAAGTTGTAGAATTAGTTGAGACAAAAGTTAAACAAAAAAATTAACAATTCATGATCCCCGAAAATAAAATAAAAGATATTATTAATAAATATAGTTTAATTGAAACTGAGTTATCCTCAGGAAATTTAGACTCTAAACTTTATGCAGATAAATCTAAAGAGTATTCAGAGTTAAAGAATATAATCGATATTGCTCATGAATATTTAAACTATGGTAAAACTAAAAAAGATCTTGAGAGCTTAAGCAATGATCCCGAAGCTGATGAAGAGATGAGATCTTTAGCAAAAAAAGAGCTTAAATCTCTTAATCAAAAAAAAGAGGAAAATGAGGGAAAGCTAAAAATTTTTCTACTTCCAAAAGATCTTGATGACCAAAAAAATGCTATAGTCGAAATAAGAGCTGGTACAGGAGGATTAGAAGCAACTCTTTTCTGCTCTGATTTATTCAAAATGTACGAAAAAGTTTGTTCTAAAAAAAAATGGAGATTAGAGATTATAAATATTTCCAAAAGTGAAGCCGGTGGGTTTAAAGAGGTAATATTTTCTGTTACTGGAAACAATATATACTCTTACCTTAAATATGAATCTGGAGTGCATAGAGTTCAAAGAGTTCCAGACACTGAGACACAAGGAAGAGTACACACTTCAGCAGCTACCGTTGCAGTTTTACCTGAGGTGGAGGAAGTTGATATAAATATCAAAGAAAATGAATTAAGAATAGATGTATTCAGAGCTGGAGGACCAGGAGGACAGTCAGTTAACACAACAGATAGCGCAGTTAGAATAACTCATTTACCAACAGGAATAGTAGTAAGCCAGCAAGATGAAAAATCACAACATAAAAATAAAGCAAAAGCATTAAAAATTTTGAGAGCAAGGGTTTATGAGGAAGAGAGGAGAAAGAAGGATATAGAAAGATCAAAAAATAGAAAAAATCAAATTGGTTCTGGAGACAGGTCGGAAAGAATAAGAACTTATAATTTCCCTCAAGGAAGAGTGACAGATCATAGGATCAATCTCACTCTTCATAAACTTGAAGAGTTTTTGAGTGGTGAGGTTCATGAAGAAATTAATGATAGCTTAAGAATGAAAGATCAAGACCAAAAATTAAAAAATTTAAATTAAATGAACAGTATTAATCTTATAAAAAAAGGAAAAAAAATATTAATGCAGAAGGGAATTCCGTCATCAACATTAGACAGCGAGTTAATACTTGCTAATTTATTTAATTTTACTAAAGAAAAAATTCTGACACAATGTATAGATAATATTTCTAATAGCAAAGTAGAAAAATTTAAAAATGATATTATAAGAAGATCAAAATTTGAACCTATAGCTTATATAATAAATAAACGTGAATTTTGGAAAAATGAATTCTATATTCAAAAAGGCGCTCTTATACCAAGACCGGAAACTGAGCTTTTAGTTGAGGAAAGTCTAAAGCATCTATCCAATAAAAATTCTTTGATTTTAGAAATAGGGGTTGGATCAGGATGTGTTTTACTTTCAATTTTGAAAGATTTAAGTAAATCAAGAGGAATTGGAATAGATATTTCTAAATCAGCTATCAAAATAGCAAAAAAAAATTCAAAAATATTAGGTCTAGATCGTAGAGTAAAATTCTATAACAGATCTTTTGTTAATTTTTTTGCAAATAAGTTTGATTTTATAGTAACAAACCCTCCTTATATTCCAAGTTACGAGTTAAAAAATTTACAACTTGATATTAAAAATTATGAGCCATTATTAGCTTTAGACGGGGGAAATGATGGGCTTGACGTTATTAGAAAAGTTATCTACAAATCTAGGCAAATCTTGAAAATAAAAGGTTTATTGGCGATAGAAATTGGAAACGGCCAATACGATAAAATCTTTAAAATATTAAATAGAAACAAATTTAGGGTGATAAATTCGGTAAAAGATTTTAAGAATAACATAAGATGTATTCTCGCCAGATTAGAGAAGAATTAATCCATGACAGAAAATGAACAATAATAGAAGAAGAAGTTTTAGACCAAGAAATCATAAGAATGGTTTTAGAAGAAGAAACGGCCATTCGGTTCAATCCCAAAACTCTTCATTTCAAATTAGTGGCAATAGAGGATTCAAGAGAAATGGAGTTAGTATGAACCCCCAAAATTTAGAAAAAACGATACAAAAATTTCAACAACTTGCTAAAGATGCGCAAAGCCAAGGTGATCCTGTTTTAGTTGAAAATTATCTTCAACATGCCGATCATTATTTTAGAAGATTGAAAGAAATTAATAATAAATTAAAAGATGCCAACTTGGAAAATAAAGATACAAATATAACACAAGAAAATAATATAGATATAAACAAAAATTCAAATTAATTATCTTTAAGTTCAGCCAATTTTAAATCAATTTTTATTCTTTCAATTTCAAAATTCTTTCTTTGCTCACCTTTTAAAATTTTTCCCGATGGAAGTTTCAAAGTTTGTGAGTTAACCTTTTTTTTATTAACATGTACTTCATAATGTAAGTGTGGACCTGTCGACATACCAGTTGATCCAACGTATCCTATTATTCTTCCTTGAGATACTTTTTTACCTTTCTTTATTCCTTTTGCAAATGACCTCATATGAGCGTATACAGTTTCATAAGTTGAGTTATGTTTTATCTTAACACAATTACCTCCTCCTCCACACCAACCAGCTTTAATAACTGTTCCAGATCCGGAAGCCATTATAGGTGTACCTGCTGGTGCAGCAAAGTCCGTTCCAAAATGTTTTTTATTAAATCCTAGTATGGGATGTTTTCTCATTCCAAAAGCAGAAGATAAACGTGCACCATTTATAGGAGTTTTCATCAAAGATTTTACAATACTTTTACCATTTATATCGTAATATCCATCTTCATCTTTATCTTTGAAATTGTACAAATTTATTTCTCTATTGTTAAAATTTACTGAGGTAAAAACTATTTTTCCTGTATCTCTTACAATATTATTATCATCAACAAATTTTTCATAGAAAATTTCAAAAGTATCACCCTTTCTAATATCTCTTTGAAAGTCTATTTCAAAACCATATATTCTAGCAAATTCAATAATTACATTTGGCTCTATACCAGCACTAATTGCTGCAGAGTAAAGATTATTTTGAATAGTACCTTCTACGATGGTTTCCTTTTTATATAGTTGTAAAATATTTTCTCTAATTTCAAAATCTTCTTGATTTTTCACAATTTCAATTCTTTGAGTATTAGTAACTGGATAAAAAAGACTAACTAAATGGTTTTTTTTGCCATTTTCATCCACTTTATAGATTATTGATAATTCTCTACCCGCATATATATTAGTCATATTTTTTTTAACTAATTTTGATGAGATTAATTGTATTTCTTTATCATCGATATTAAATTTATCTAAAATTTTTTGTACACTATCGTTATTTTGAATAATATATTTGGATTCAACATATGGATTATTTAATCCACTAAAAAAATGATCAATTATTTTACCAAAACTTTTGTTCTGGCTCAGCTCATTCACATTATTACGATTTGATAGGTTTTTATCGTCGACGTGGTTAGTAATAAGAGTATAAGAAATAAAAAAAGTTATTACTAATAATAAGTAAATTATAATGGATACATACTTTCCAAAAATCAACGAGCTTTTTATGTCACTTTTATAGGCGAAAGACTTGGCTAAATTTACTAAAATATCTTTTATCGTCATGGTTGTTTTAATGAAGATATATTTATAATATTTTGTAACAGTGTCAAATTATCATTAATTTATGGGCATTTTTGATCAATATACGTCTTGATTTATCTTAATTATGTAATATAACGGGCCCTCGCCCTCAGCAATAATCTTTTAGATTACCTTAGGTGTGAGTAGATTTTTTATTAAAAATCTTAGCTTTTTTATATTGTTAATAGAGAAGAGAAGTGTGGACGGCTAGGTTAGCAAAGAAATTGTCGTACACGCTTTAACGAAAATAATTTTATTTACCATAAAATTATAAAGCTAGTGTGCGCCGTTATTAAACTTGAGAGTTTGATCATGGCTCAGAACGTACGCTGGCGGCACGCCTTATACATGCAAGTCGAACGCAGTAGCAATACTGAGTGGCAAACGGGTGAGTATAATGTGGGAATCTGCCTTTTGGTTTGGAATAACACGGGGAAACCTGTGCTAATACCGAATAAGCCTTCACAGGGAAAGTTTTATACGCCGAAAGATGAGCCCGCACTTGATTAGCTAGTTGGTGAAGTAAAAGCTCACCAAGGCAACAATCAATAGCTGTTCTTAGAGGAAGACCAGCCACATTGGGACTGAGACACGGCCCAGACTCCTACGGGAGGCAGCAGTAAGGAATCTTGCACAATGGGGGAAACCCTGATGCAGCGATGCCGCGTGAGTGAAGAAGGCCCTTGGGTTGTAAAACTCTTTCGTCGGGGAAGAAAATGACTGTACCCGAATAAGAAGGTCCGGCTAACTTCGTGCCAGCAGCCGCGGTAATACGAAGGGACCTAGCGTAGTTCGGAATTACTGGGCTTAAAGAGCTCGTAGGTGGTTAAAAAAGTTGATGGTGAAATCCCAAGGCTCAACCTTGGAACTGCCATCAAAACTTTTTAGCTAGAGTGTGACAGAGGAAAGTGGAATTTCTAGTGTAGAGGTGAAATTCGTAGATATTAGAAAGAACATCAAAAGCGAAGGCAACTTTCTGGGTCACTACTGACACTGAGGAGCGAAAGCATGGGTAGCGAAGAGGATTAGATACCCTCGTAGTCCATGCCGTAAACGATGTGTGCTAGACGTTGGAAATTTATTTTTCAGTGTCGCAGCGAAAGCATTAAGCACACCGCCTGGGGAGTACGACCGCAAGGTTAAAACTCAAATGAATTGACGGGGACCCGCACAAGCAGTGGAGCATGTGGTTTAATTCGAAGATACGCGCAGAACCTTACCAACACTTGACATGTTCGTCGCGAGACCAAGAGATTGGTTTCTTCATTTAGTTGGACGAAACACAGGTGCTGCATGGCTGTCGTCAGCTCGTGTCGTGAGATGTTGGGTTAAGTCCCGCAACGAGCGCAACCCCTACTTTTAGTTGCCATCATTCAGTTGGGCACTTTAAAAGAACTGCCAGTGATAAGCTGGAGGAAGGTGGGGATGACGTCAAGTCCTCATGGCCCTTACGTGTTGGGCTACACACGTGCTACAATGGTACTTACAATGGGAAGCAAAGAGGCGACTCTAAGCTAATCCCAAAAATGTACCTCAGTTCGGATTGTACTCTGCAACTCGAGTGCATGAAGCTGGAATTGCTAGTAATCGCGGATCAGCGCGCCGCGGTGAATACGTTCCCGGGTCTTGTACACACCGCCCGTCACACCATGGAAGTTGGTTACACCTTAAGGCAAAGTTTAAAACCTTTGACTACGGTACGATCAGCGACTGGGGTGAAGTCGTAACAAGGTAGCCGTAGGGGAACCTGCGGCTGGATTACCTCCTTTCTAAGGATGACCGAAAATTTTCTTTTGGTCATAAAAAATTAAGTTAATGTGGCCGTCCTCATTTCTCTTCTTTAATCAAAGTGTCTCATAAATGCTAGGGGCCGGTAGCTCAGGTGGTTAGAGCGCACCCCTGATAAGGGTGAGGTCGGACGTTCGAGTCGTCCTCGGCCCACCAATTTCATGGGGGATTAGCTCAGCTGGGAGAGCGCCTGATTTGCATTCAGGAGGTCAGCGGTTCGATCCCGCTATCCTCCACCAAGTTTGACATTTTTAGCTTTTTTAAATTGTAAATAAATTATCAATATCTATATCCGATTGTTCGAAATGATGAACAATCAAACAAAAATTTAATTAAACAGAAAATTATTTTCTGTGCATAAATCAAGCGTTTAAGGGCGTATGGCGGATGCCTAGGCACTGAAAGGCGATGAAGGACGTGGTATACTGCGATAAGTTTCGGGGAGCTGTATGCAGGCTTTGATCCGAAAATTTCCGAATGGGGAAACCCAACTCTTTATGAGTTACTTTAAACCGAATTCATAAGTTTAAAGTGCGAACCCGGAGAACTGAAACATCTAAGTAACCGGAGGAAAAGAAATCAATTGAGATTCCGTTAGTAGTGGCGAGCGAAACCGGATTAGGCCAACAATAATATTGAGATAATTTGAATAGTTTGGAAAAACTAACCAAAGAAGGTGATAGTCCTGTAAAAGTAATTCTTAATTTTATTTATGAGTAAAGCGGGACACGTGAAATCTTGTTTGAATATAGGGGGACCACCCTCTAAGCCTAAATACTCTTCAGTGACCGATAGTGAACAAGTACCGTGAGGGAAAGGTGAAAAGAACCCCTATTAGGGGAGTGAAATAGAACCTGAAACCGTATGCCTACAAACAGTCGAAGCTCTTTTTAGAGTGACGGCGTACCTTTTGTATAATGGGTCAGTGACTTAATTTATCCAGCAAGCTTAAGCCGATAAGGTGTAGGCGCAGCGAAAGCAAGTCTTAAATGGGCGATTAGTTGTATGAATTAGACCCGAAAACGAATGAGCTTACCATGAGCAGGTTGAAAGCAGGGTAACACTTGCCGGAGGACCGAACCAGTTGACGTTGAAAAGTCTTTGGATGACTTGTGGTAAGGGGTGAAAGGCCAACCAAATTCGTAGATAGCTGGTTTTCCGCGAAAACTATTTAGGTAGTGCGTTGAATAAACATTTACTTGGAGGTAGAGCACTAAACGGGCTAGGGGAGAGAAATCTTTACCAAACCTGATAAAACTCCGAATGCCAAGTAAAATTCCTCAACAGACAGACTGTGGGTGCTAAGGTCCATGGTCGAGAGGGGAACAGCCCAGATCACCAGATAAGGTCCCTAAATCATGATTAAGTGTGAAAGGATGTGGAGATTCCTTAACAGCCGGGAGGTTGGCTTAGAAGCAGCCATCCTTTAAAGATAGCGTAACAGCTCACCGGTCTAATAGAGTTTCTGCGCCAAAGATGTAACGGGGCTTAAATCATGTACCGAATCTGTGGGTGTATAAAGTTTTCGAATTTTATACGCGGTAGCGGAACGTTCTGTAAGCCTGCAAAGGTGTACCCGTGAGGGACACTGGAGGTATCAGAAGTGCGAATGCTGACATAAGTAACGATTAACAGAGTGAAAAACTCTGTCGCCGAAAATCCAAGGGTTCCTGCGCAAGGTTAATCCGCGCAGGGTTAGTCGGCCCCTAAGTCGAGGGCGAGAGCCGTAGACGATGGGAACAAGGTTAATATTCCTTGACCAGATGGTAGTGACGGATTTTGTAAATTGTTAGTTCTTAATGGATTGAACTAGCCGTGAAAAAGTCCCAGGAAATAGCTCCATCATTAGACCGTACCCTAAACCGACACAGGTGGATTATTAGAGTATAATTAGGCGCTTGAGAGAATGATGTTGAAGGAACTCGGCAAAATGCCTCTGTAACTTCGGAAGAAAGAGGACCCATTTTTAGGCAACTAATTTTGGGTGGCACAAGCCAGGGAGAAGCGACTGTTTATCAAAAACACAGGGCTCTGCTAACACGTAAGTGGATGTATAGGGTCTGACGCCTGCCCGGTGCTGGAAGGTTAATGTGGTGAGTGCAAGCTCACTCCTGAAGCCCCAGTGAACGGCGGCCGTAACTATAACGGTCCTAAGGTAGCGAAATTCCTTGTCGGGTAAGTTCCGACCTGCATGAATGGCGTAACGATTTCTCCGCTGTCTCCAACATCAACTCAGTGAAATTGAATTCTCCGTGAAGATGCGGAGTTCCCGTGGTTAGACGGAAAGACCCCGTGCACCTTTACTACAACTTTATATTGGTGTTAGGAATGATATGTTTAGCATAGGAGGGAGACTTTGATACTTCAGCGTCAGCTGGAGTGGAGTCACCAGTGAAATACCTCTCTTATTATTCTTGACATCTAACTGTTAGCCGTTATCCGGCAGCAAGACATTGTATGGTGGGTAGTTTGACTGGGGCGGTCGCCTCCCAAATAGTAACGGAGGCGTGCGAAGGTAGGCTCAGAACGGTCAGAAATCGTTCGTAGAGTGCAATGGCATAAGCCTGCCTGACTGCGAGACTGACAAGTCAAGCAGAGTCGAAAGACGGTCATAGTGATCCGGTGGTTCTGAGTGGAAGGGCCATCGCTCAACGGATAAAAGGTACGCCGGGGATAACAGGCTGATACCCTCCAAGAGTCCATATCGACGAGGGTGTTTGGCACCTCGATGTCGGCTCATCACATCCTGGGGCTGGAGCAGGTCCCAAGGGTTTGGCTGTTCGCCAATTAAAGTGGTACGTGAGCTGGGTTCAGAACGTCGTGAGACAGTTCGGTCCCTATCTGCCATGGGTGTAGAAGAATTGAGAGGAGCTGTCCCTAGTACGAGAGGACCGGGATGGACATACCACTGGTGGACCGGTTGTAGCGCCAGCTGCAGTGCCGGGTAGCTAAGTATGGAAGAGATAACCGCTGAAAGCATCTAAGTGGGAAACTCACCTCAAAACTAGTTCTTCCCATAGAGCCGTAGTAGACCACTACGTTGATAGGCTGGGTGTGGAAGCGCGGCAACGCGTGTAGCTGACCAGTACTAATAGCTCAATTGGCTTGATTTATGCACTGAAAAAAATTTTTTGTTTACTTTTGTTCTCAATAAAAATTATTATCTAAATAATAATTATGAAAATAAAAAAGATTTTGATTACAGGACTACCTGGATCAGGAAAAACCACACTTGCATCAAAACTTAACAAACTGCTTAAAGCAAAATGGATTAACGCAGACCAAATTAGACGAAAATTTAATGATTGGGATTTTTCTCCCAACGGTATTTTGAGACAAGCTAAAAGAATGCGTGATTTAGCTGATAAAGAAAAAAAAAAATCTAGAATAGTGATTGCAGATTTTATTTGTCCATTGGAAAAAGGAAGAAAACTATTTAAGCCAGATTTTACAATATGGATGAATACTATAAAAAAAGGGAGATTCAAAAAAAAATCAATTGATAAATATTTTCAAACTCCAAAAAAGTGTAATTTTGAAGTTAAAACAAAAAATTCAGACCTATGGTCAATTTGTATAGCTGATAAAATTAGGAAATATGTTTGGAATAATAAAAAGCCCACTGCTCAAATGCTGGGTAGATTTCAACCCTGGCATAAAGGTCATAAAATATTATTTGAAGAAATAATTAAAAAAACTGGTCAAGTTATAATTGAAGTAAAAGATGTTAAAGGTGTTGGAGATAATCCTTATTCGTTTAAAAGTATAAAAAAAAAAATTGACAATGATTTAAAAAATTTTAAATCTAGATATAGGATAATAAAGGTTCCAAATATTTCAAGTATTTGTTATGGTAGAACTGTAGGGTACTCATTTGAAAAAATTAATTTGCCAAAAAAAATTCAATTAATTTCTGCCACAAAGATTAGGAAACAACTAAGAAAATCTGGAAAGCTTAAGAAATTCAAATTATAAGATTTAAGATTTCTTTGATAGGAGAGAGGTTTTTTTCTGTATTAGAACTTCTTTTATTTTTAAGAATATTTTTAGCCACACTCAACATCGCAGGATAAGCAGCTCTTAGCATATGATTTGCATATATTACTATTTTAAAATTATTTCTTATTAACTCTATTTCTTTTGTTTTTGAGTATGTAGATGGTACAGCAACCATTGGTTTAAAATTTTTACTTTTAGAAAACTTTTTTGCAAATGCAAAAACTTTTTTTGCATTTTTATCTTTACTATGGATTAATATTGCATCAGCACCTGATTTTGAATATTCATTAGCTCTTTTTAAAGCATCTTCTAAAGATTTACCTAGAATAAAACTTTCAATCCTAGCAATGATTAAAAAGTCGTCAGAAACTCTAGCTTTACAGGAAGCTCTAATTTTATTACAAAAATTCTTAATGCTGTCTTGTTTTGAGCCTATTTGATTTTTGAACAAGGAATTTTTTTTTAATCCAGTTTTATCTTCTAATATCACAGCTGACACACCGTTTCTCTCTAAAGATTTTATAGTGTAAGGTAAATGCTCTATTCTACCTCCGTTATCGGCGTCAAAAATTACTGGTTTTGTTGTTACCTCAAGTATTTCACTTAAGCCGTTTATACGGGTTGATAAATCAACTGATTGATTATCTGGCTTACCTCTAGAAGTAGAGTCAGTTAGACTTGAAGACCAAATGCAATCGAACTCTTCAAACTTACCATTACTTTTTATGCTTGTATTTTCTATAATTAAACCTGTTAATGGATTATGAGCCTCTAAACATCTAACGATATTTTTGGCCGACAATAATCTTTTTAATTTTTTTTTTCTGATTTCTGGTGTCGTGCCTGTAGATAATATTTCTTTCTTTATTTTAGTTGATGAAATATTTTTTGTGTATGGAATTTCAACTAATTTGCCTGACCATTTTTTTAAGGTTTTTATTACTTTTTTTCTAATATCTCTTAGATCACTATTACGCCAATCATCGCCATGAATTACATAATTGGGTTTAATTAAATTTAAATTTTTTGTAAAGTCTAAATGGTGTTGAGGAATTACTTTTTTTACAAATTTGATATTTTTAAAGACCACTTCTCTTTGGTGATAGTTCAAATGAGGAAGTTTTCTGTAAGAGGTAATAGCTTTATCGGTTAAGAGCCCAACTATTACTTCACCCAATTTTGAAGCTTTTTTTAAAATATTTATATGCCCCTCATGAAGAATATCTGCACTAAAAGCAGTATAAACAATTTTTTTTTTCTTTTTTTTCAACTTTTTTATCCTAATTTTTTTCTATTTTTAAAGACCTTAATCATTCTTCTTAAAAAGTTTATACTCTCTAATGGATATTTGCCTATAGCAGTTTCTGCAGCGAGAACCAAACCAGCTGCACCAAGCTCTAAAGAGTTATAAACATCATTTGCCTCACCACGAGTTGGACTAGAATTATCTATCATGCTTTCTAAAAAATTTGTAGCAATATAAATTTTATTTTTCCTTTTTTTTGCTTTTTTTAAAATAAATCTTTGCAAGTAAGGTATATTTTCAATACCGGTGTCTTTCGATAAATCTCCTCTATCGATTAAAAAATTTTTTCCTTTTGACAAAATTTTACTTAGATTTTTAATTGCATTTCTTGTTTCTAATTTATAGATTTTTGTGCAGTTAGGTAAAAGTTTTTCAAAATTTAAAACATCGTAATGAGAGTTTGTAAAAGATAAAGCAAAATTTTTAATATTCATTTTTTTAGCAATTTTAATTGCAATCAAATCCTTTTCGGTTAAAGAATTTAATTTCATACTTCGATTCTTAACATGAACACCTTTATTACCTTCAAGTATGCCTGGTTTAATAACTTTAAATTTTATCTTTGAGTCCTTTTTTAAAATCTTAATTAAAAGGTTCTGAAAACCAATGTCTAACATGTCTCCAATTTTTAATTTTTCAAAAACATCATTTGGATATAAATGGAAATTTTTATTTTTTTCAATATATCCAATCTGATTTTTCCTATAATGTTTTTTCTTGAGGCTTTTAGTTCTTATCTGAGCTCCCTCGGTATCTACGCATATAGGCACTCTGGTATATTTTTTAATAAGATCAATATTTTGCTTCAGTTTATTCAAACTTACGTGTGAGAGATTTATTCTCAAAAGGGATACCTTTCCCTTTATATTATTTAAAAATTTTTTGTTTAACGTTTTAGGTCCTAAAGTGCAGAATATCTGGATTTCTTTAGCCATGAATTTTAATTACTTATAATTTACTTGCAAAACAAAAGCAAATTTTTTAGAAATTTTGATGACTATTTATTTGCCAAATATTAAATCATTAAAAGATTTAATAAATTCTAAATCCATAAAAAAAATATTTATAATTACAGGCCAAAATTCATACTTTAAAAGTCATGCTAATCAAACATTTCAAGGGTTATTAAAACAAAAAAACTTGAAATTTTTTTTTAAAAAAGGATCAATACCTGAATACCTTGAATTAAAAACTGTAATTCATAAATTAAGAAGTTTTCATCCTGACTTGATTTTAGCTATTGGCGGTGGATGCGCCATGGACTATGCAAAAAGTGCTAACGCTTTAAGTTTCTCAAAAGATATTAAAAATAGCATTATTCATTCAAATCTCACTAAAAAAAAACAATGTAAGCTTGTAGCTATACCGACTACCGCTGGTTCAGGGGCCGAAGTGACAAGTAATGCAGTGATATACATTAATAAAAAGAAATATTCAGTTGAAGGTTCTAATGTCAAACCAGATTACTATTTTATATTTCCAAAATTAATCCTATCATCTGGTAGAAAATTTGATGCATCGGCAGGTTTTGATGCTATAAGCCAAGCGATAGAATCTATGTTTGCAAAAAAATCTAATTCACAAAGCTATAACCATGCTAAAAAAGCACTAAAAATTCTTTTAAAAAATTATATTAGTTTTCTTAATAAAAAAAATTTAAAAAATTCATATAAAATGGCGTTAGGAGCAAATTTTTCTGGTAAAGCAATAAATATTTCTAAAACTATAGCACCTCACGCTGTGTCATATCCTTTTACATCTTTTTTTAATATTCCTCATGGGCACGCTGTTTCTCTAACAATTAATAAATTCTTAAAATTTAATTTTGATAATCTACAATTATCTAATATTTCATTTAAAAAACGATATGATGATTTGTTTTTAATTACAAAAACAAAAAATATTTTTGAGCTTGATAATTATTTAAATAATATTAAGAAAAAAGCAAAATTAGAACAAAGCTTTAAAAAGCTTAAAATCGATCTCAATAAAGATTCTAATAAAATTCTAAGTGGAATAAATGAAAAAAGGTTATCTAACAACCCAATTAAAGTTGATAAAAAAGATGTTAAGTTTATAATTGAAAATTATTAAAAATGTTTTTGTCAAAAGAAATTTGTTTTTTAGAAATGCATAGAACCGGCAGTACGCATCTAACCAAAATTTTACCTAATCATTTTCAAAACGGTGAACAAAAAGGTTTTCACAATAGAGCACCTAAAAAAATATATGAGTCTAATATAAGTTTTGTTGGCTCTGTTCGTAATCCATGGGACTGGTACGTTTCAGTTTGGGGAAAAGGGTGTGATGCAATAGGGATAACTTATGAAAGATTAACTAAAAAAAAAATATATTTTAATAATTTAGGCCTTAAAACAAAACCATGGATGTCACCTTGGATTTTTTTCAATCAATTTTCGAAACCTTTAGAACAATGGAGAGAAGTTTACTCAGATCATAATAACGTGGAAAATTTTAGAAAATGGTTAAAACTTTTTTTATTAGATCGAAAATATGATGATGGAACTTCCTATGGAATAAGTGATATTTCAAAAATATGTGGTCAATATACTTACAAATATTTAACTCTTTTCCTAAAAAACGATAGAAAATTATATGATAATTCTATAAAAAATCTGGCTGATCTTCACAAAATTGATAAACAATATAATGTTTTAAATCATGTTATAAGAAGTGAAAATTTAGAAGAGGATTATTTTGAATTATTAAGTAAATTTAAAAAAGAAATTACTGATACAGAAAAAATTGAGATCAAAAACTTAAAAAAAACAAATATATCTTCTCGAGACCAAAACTATTTAAAATTTTATGATAAAAGCTCTCTAGAACTGGTAAAAAACATGGAAGGCTTGATTATTGAAAAATACAATTATGAAATCCCCTCTATATAAATACAACTAGATGTTGTGTGCTAAAACTTAAATAACATATGGATATATGAAATCCTTTGACTGTTCAAATTTTGAACTATATGTTCAAATCTTGAACAATGAAAAACGATCAAGACCATTTTGAAGTATTAAGAAAGATAGACAAAAATCCCGAGTCATCACAAAGGGAACTCGCGGAGTCATTGGGTTTTAGTTTAGGAAAACTAAACTATTGTCTAAAGGCACTTAAAAATAAGGGATTAGTAAAAATTAAAAATTTTAGCGTTAACCCAAAAAAAATTAATTACATATACATACTAACTCCACAAGGCATAGCTAGAAAAACAAGTTTAACTATAAAATTTATGCAAAGAAAAATGAAAGAATACGACGAGTTAAAAGCTGAGCTTAAAAAAAAATAATTATGTGGACGGTTATAAAAGTAGATAAAAAAAAAATTCGATTTTTAGCAAATGAGCTGAAAAATAAACTCGGAAATGATTTTGTATTGTATGATCCAAAACTAAAAATACAAAAAAACTTTAATAACCAAATTAAGGAAAAAGAAATAAGTTTGTTGGGAGACTACGTTTTTTGTCACCATTCAAAATTTGGTAATGAGAGTACAATTAAAAATTTAAAATTTACAAGAGGGTTAAAATTTTTTCTAGATGGTTTTAGACAATCTCAGGTAGAAATAAAACTTTTTATCGATAAATGTAAGAACTTTGAGAATGAGGAAGGTTATCTCTCCCAATCTTTTTTTAATATTAATTTAAACAAAGAGTATAAATTTATAACAGGACCTTTTTTAGATGCTGTTTTTAAAATTGTAAATATACAGAAAAATAAAATAGATATTATGTTGGGTAATTTAAAAACTACAATAAGAAAATCTGAGTTTTTATTTAAACCTTTATAAGAATATGAGAACAAAAATTGTAGAAGTGAATTTTGCAAAGTGCGGAGCTTTGCTTATTTAATCAATTTAAAGTAATTTAATGTTAGATGCTGCAAGAAAATTAAATGATTTACTTAATCCGAATCTAAGAGGATTTGCAATTATTATTGCCATTTTTATTCTCTTTACCACTTTAATTGAAACTTTGAGTATCGGTTTAATATTCCCTTTAGTTAATTTAATATATGATGCTTCTTTTTTAAATGAGTATCCAAAAATTTTAAGTATACTATCTAAAATTTCTCCGTTAAATTTGTTTCAAGAGTCTTTAGCTAAAATTGATCAACAAGGCCACATTGTTGCTGGCGCTACTTTGGCTTTTGTAATTTTAATATTTTTAAAAAGTATTTATTTAATATTTTTTGCATATATTAAAAGTCATTTTATATATAAAGTTCATTTGGGATTAACTAAAAAATATATCAACGGATATTTGAATCAACCCTATTCGCTTTTTTATAAAAGAAAAAGTTCTGATTTTACTCGAAGTATTGTTTATGAAATTCAAAGTCTTACGGCGTCAATAGATTTATTGCTTAACCTTTT
The DNA here is from genome assembly GCA_902590115.1 of uncultured Pelagibacteraceae bacterium. Classification (GTDB taxonomy): domain Bacteria; phylum Pseudomonadota; class Alphaproteobacteria; order Pelagibacterales; family Pelagibacteraceae; genus Pelagilacustribacter. The sequence goes on from CACIVM010000001.1 coordinate 91,227, forward strand.
CACAGAGTTATTTATTGCGGCTGGTATTACAATTTTATTACTTTATATACAACCAGCAACAGCGTTTTTTATGATAATAATTTTTTCTACGGTTTTACTAGTTGCTTATAACGTAACTAAAGAAAAAATTTTTCATCTTGGAGAAAATAGAAAAGATTTTGAGGAAAAGAGGCTTAATTTCATGAACCAAATTCTGGGCGGTATTAAAGAAGTAAAAATTTATCTCTCTGAAAAAGAATTTATAAAAAGCTTCTTATCAACATCATCGGAAGTTTTTAAATCATCTAAATGGATTAGTGTTTTTCAAAATGTGCCTAAAAGTGTTTTTGAGTTAGTAGCTGCACTTTGTTTATTTTTCATAATAATAACTTTATTATCATTTTCTAAAAGCCAATCAGAAGTAATTTCGACACTTGCATTATTCGCTGCAGCTAGCTTTAGAATATTACCCTCTGCTAGCCGAATTTTAGGCAGTTTGCAAAAGGTGCGATATTACGTACCAACTATCAATTATTTGGATAATGAAAATAAACTTTTATTTAATAAAAATAGTTTTGTAACAGAAAAAAAATATAAGTTTAATCAGAGCATTATTTTAAAAAATTTGGAATTTTCTTACAATAAAAATCATAAAGTTTTAGATAACGTAAATCTCATTATTGAAAAAAATTCTAGTATCGGATTGATTGGTAAAAGTGGCTCAGGAAAGAGCACTTTTGCAAACATTATGACTGGGCTTTTAACGCCAAGTAAAGGAGAAATATTAATAGACAATGACGTGTTAATTAAAAGATACATTAACCTTTCAAATACAATTTCATATGTGCCTCAAAATATATTTTTAACACCAGACACTATACGAAAGAATGTTGCGTTTGGATTATCAAATGAAGAAATTGACGAGAATAAAGTTTATTCATCTCTAAAAAAAGCAAAACTTGAAAGCTTAATAGAATCACTCCCCAAAGGAATTGAAACCAAAGTTGGTGAAAGAGGCTCTTTGTTTTCTGGAGGGCAGATACAAAGAATAGGGATAGCAAGAGCATTATACAGAGATCCTGAGATTTTAATATTAGATGAAGCTACTAGTTCACTCGATAAAGAGACAGAGAGAGAATTTATGAATTTAATTCAAGGCATGTCTAAAGACTTAACACTTATTATTATTTCTCATAACTTTGATTTGATTAAATTTTGTGATAAAAAATTTGAAATTAACTCTGGTAAATTTATAGAAAAAAAATGATAATTCGTATTTTATGATCAACGGAAAAACTGTTTTAATAACTGGCGGCACCGGATCTTTCGGCAAGAAATTTGTTGAGATTGTCTTAAAGAGATTTAAACCAAAAAAAATTATTATATTTAGTAGAGATGAGCAAAAACAATTTCAAATGGAGCAAAATATCAAAAGTCCGAAATCATCACGTTTAAGATTTTTCATAGGCGATGTTAGAGATTTTGATAGACTAAAATTTGCCACTAAATCAGTTGATTTTGTCATACATGCAGCTGCATTAAAGCACGTCCCCATAGCAGAGTACAATCCCTTCGAAGTTGTAAAGACAAATGTACTTGGCGCGCAAAATGTAATTGATGCATGTGTGTATAACAACGTAAAAAAAGTAATTGCATTAAGCACGGATAAAGCTTCTTCTCCAGTAAATTTGTATGGAGCATCAAAACTAACGTCTGATAAATTATTTATCGCTGCTAATAACTTTGTAGGAAAAGATTTAAGATTTTCAGTAGTAAGATATGGTAACGTAATGGGAAGTAACGGATCTGTAATTCCAATTTTCATTAAAATGAAAGACAAAGGTTTCTTTGAAATTACAGATAAGCGGATGACACGTTTCAATATTACATTAGAGGAAAGCGTAAATTTTGTTTTATTATCTTTATCTAAAATGTTAGGTGGAGAAATTTATGTTCCTAAAATTCCCTCTTACAATATAACAGATGTTGCAAAAGCTATCGATACAAAATCAAAAATTAAAATTATTGGTATACGTCCTGGCGAAAAAATTCATGAGGAGATGATTTCAAAAAATGAGTCTATTAACTCATTAGAATTTGATAAATACTTTGTAATATTACCAGATACGAAATTCGGGAAAATTAATAAGAAAATTTATTTGAAAAAATTTAAAAATGCTAAATTATGTAAACCTGGATTTCAATATAATAGCAAAGAAAATAAAAAATTTTTAAAAATCAAAGAATTACAAAAATTGATTTCTAAACAAATTTCAAAATAAAATAAATTAAATAATGTCACAAAAATCACGTTTCTTACCCTACGGAAGACAGACTTTAGATAAAAAAGACATAAACGCTGTTATAAAAGTTCTTAAAAAAGATTACATTACTCAAGGGCCTTTAATCACCAAGTTTGAAAATGCTTTCAGCAAATATGTTGGATCAAAATATGCTGTTTCTTGCTCTAGTGGCACTGCAGCACTTCATCTTTCTTGTTTAGCTTTAGGACTTAAACCTGGAAAAAAGTTAGTAACTTCGCCAATTTCGTTTGTAGCATCAGCTAATTGCGGTGAGTTTGTAGGAGCTAAAATTTCATTCGTAGATGTGGATGATAAAAAATTTAATCTATCAACACAAAAACTGGAACAAAAACTTAAAAAAGAAAAAATTGATGTTGTTGTTGTTATTCACATGGCAGGTCATCCAGCTGACTTAAGAAAATTGCGTGAATTAAAAAAAAAATACAAATTTAAATTAATTGAAGATGCGTGTCATGCGCTCGGCGGTAAGTATAAAAAATCCAAAATTGGCTCTTGTGATTACTCTGATATTTGTACCTTCAGTTTTCATCCAGTAAAGAATATCACTACTGGTGAGGGTGGAATGATTACAACAAACGATAAAAAAATTTATGAGAAATTAAAACAACTAAGATCGCATGGCATTAATAAATCAAGTAATCAATTTTTAAATAGAAAATTGGCATTTGATTATAATGGAAAAAAAAACATGTGGTATTATGAAATGGGACATCTAGGTTTTAATTATAGGTTAACTGACTTTCAATCAGCTCTAGGTATTAGTCAATTAAGAAAAATAAATAATATCATTAAAAAAAAAAGAATTATTGCCAAATTGTACGATAAAAAATTATCAAACAATAATTTAATAAGTATACCAGCTCATCAAAGTGATATTATTCATGCATATCACCTTTATACCATAATGGTTGATTTTAAAAAACTAGGTAAGACAAGAAATCAAGTTATGGAAGAGCTGAGAAAAAAAAGTATTGGGACTCAGGTGCTTTATATACCTATTCATTATCAGCCTTATTATTACAACAAATATAAATATAAAATAGGCAGCTTTCCCCAGTCTGAAAAATATTACAATAATTGTTTGAGTATTCCTATTTTTCCAGATTTAAGTAGAAAAGAAATTAATCATATTATCAAAACTCTTCTTAAAGTAATAAATTAAAATGAGAGAAAAAATTTTGGCTGTTATTCCTGCTAGAAAAGGCAGCAGAAGAATTAAAAATAAAAATATAAAAACTATTGATGGCAAGCCAATAATTTATTATGCAATAAAAATTTTAAAGAAATCAAAATTATTTAGTAAAATTATTGTCTCTACTGATGATACGAAGATTGCTAAAATAGCAAAAAAGTATGGCGCAGAGGTTCCATTTTTAAGGCCAAAAAAAATTTCTGATAGTAAAACTCCAACAAACCCTGTTATCAAACATGCAATTAGATATTTTAAAAAAAAAAAATTAAATTTTGATAAAGTTTGTTGTTTTTATCCCACTTCAATTTTAACAAAGCCCAGTGATTTAAAACTTGCGAATAAAAATTTAAAAAAAAATTTAGCATATATTTTTTCAGCTACCAAGTATGACCATCCTATTTACAGATCGTTTAGGATAAAAGACAGTAAGATTAAATTATTTGATGAAAGGTATGAAAAACGTAGAACACAAGATTTACCTGTCTATTATCACGACGCTGGTCAATTTTATTTAGGATGGAGCAATTCATGGTTAAATAAAAAAAGTATTTTTAAAAAATATTCTAATTTTATAGAAATACCAAAATTTAGGTCTCAAGATATCGATGATTTAAAAGATTGGAAAAATCTTAAAATTCTTTGGAATATTCATAAAAGTCAAAAATGAAAAATAAAATCAATTTTTTAACTATATTAATTTTATTCATATCATTATTAATAACACCGATTGTATCAGAGGGTAAAATTATAAAATGTAAAAGTAGCCCAATAAATTTATCAAATTTTAAATTTTTAAAGAAAAAAAAGATTGAAAAATGGTCTAATTGTTTTGGAGAAATTGATTATGGTTATGGAGAAAGATATTACGGTGAATTCCAAAATGGAAAATACCATGGTCAAGGAGTATATGTTTTTGGGGGAAAAAAAGGAACTTACGGTGGTCACAGAAGAGGAACCACATATAAGGGTCAATTTTTAGATGGCAACAGAGAAGGTATTGGAATTATAATTTGGATGGATGGAGATAAATACGAAGGTCAATTTAAAAAAAATAAATATCATGGTAGGGGCACTATTACATTTTCACTTAAAAACCCAGGAACATTTAAACATGGTTGGAAAATCTGGACGGGTGAATTTAAAAATGGTGCATTAGACGGCAAAGGTAAAAAAATTAACCTTAAGGGTGAAATTACTGAAGGAATTTTTGAAAAAGGGGAACTAAAAAAATAATGAGAAATGACACGAATAAATCCAAATATTGCATAAAGTGTGTAATGCCGGAAACTAAACCTGATTTTAAAATTGAGGCTGATGGAATTTGTGTAGCATGTAAAGCATACGCAGATCGAAAAAAAATAAATTGGGAGGAAAGAAAAGATCAGTTTTTAAAAATTGCAAAAAGATTTAAAGACAAGTCTAAAAATAATTATGATTGTATTATTCCCTCAAGCGGCGGTAAAGACAGTACTTACCAAGCTATAAAGATGTTAGAACTTGGGTTGAATCCTTTGTGTGTAACTGCTTCTACTGATCTACTTTCTGAATTAGGTAGATACAATATTGAAAATATGAAAAAATTGGGTGTAGATTATATTGAAATTTCAACTGATCCAATCACAAGAAGAAAAATAAATAAGTTTACTTTAGAAACTTTGGGAGATATTTCTTGGGCAGAGCACTTAACTATTTTTACCATACCAGTAAGAGTATCAGTAGATATGAATATACCTTTAATTGTTTGGGGTGAAAATGCATCTAATGAGCAAGGTGGCCCAGCCACTGATATAGATAATTCTTTTTTTACTAGAAGAAGACTAGAGGAACTCGGAGGCTTATTAGGACTTAGAACTACAGACTTACCGCATTTGCTAAAAATACCCGAAAAAAAATTGATAATGTATACATATCCAACTGATGCTGAGCTTAAAAGAGTTGGAACGACTGGAGTTTTTTTAGGTTATTTTTTTTCTTGGGATGGCGAAAAAAATGCAGAAATTGCAGAAAAAAATGGATTTAAAAAATATCATAAAGAACTCGAAGGTTCTGTGGTTAATTACGAAAATCTTGATAATTTACAAATGCGTATACATGATTATTTTAAATTTCTTAAGTATGGTTATGATAGGGTCACCGATTGGTGTTGTATTCATATTAGAAGGGGAAGAATTTCTAGAGAAGAAGCCTTAAAACTTGTAAGAGAAAAAGGTGGTAAATTTCCAAATAATTATCTGGGAGTAGACTACTTAGAAGTATTAAAAACTATCAACTGCAGCCCTGAAAAATTTAGGGAAATTTGTGATAATTTTACTAATAAAAAACTTTTTAAATGCGACCCTTCTGGCAAATTAATTAAAGATAATCAAGGAAATCCTATAAAGCTTAATTACGATAATTAGTGTTATAAATGGTTAGACTTAGAATTATTCCTACAGTCCTTTATAGGGATTACTCAACAGTTAAGGGAGAAAAATTTGAAAGCTGGCGAGTTGTTGGTAACATTATCCAAGCGGTAAAAATATACTCACTAAGAGAGGTCGATGAATTAATTGTTTTAAACATTGATCTAAGCAAGAATAAGGAAAAAATAGATTTTGATCTTGTAAGTCAATTTGCTCGTGAGTGCACAATGCCACTTACAGTAGGTGGAGGAGTTTCGTCATTAGAGGATATAGATAAATTACTTAGATCAGGAGCTGATAAAGTGAGTATAAATACAAGTGCTATTAAAAACCTAAAATTTATTGAAACTGCTATAAAAAAATTTGGTAGTCAGTGTATAGTAATTTCTGTTGATTATAAAAAATGTAATGATGGTAAACTTGAAATATTCACTAAATCAGGCTCAGAGGCAACTGGGATCGAACTTTTAACTTTTATTAAAAATTTAAAAAAAATTAATCCAGGAGAAGTCCTGATCACTTCTATAGATCACGAAGGGAGAATGAAGGGCTACGACGTTAATGTTATAGAAAAAGTATCAAATATTTTGAATTGTCCAATAATTGCCTCTGGAGGCTGCGGGAGCTACAATCATATGTTAGATGTAGTAAAAACTTGCCCAAACGTATCATTAGCAGCTGCAAGTATTTTTCAATTCACAGAGAATACACCCATGGGTGCTAATCAATTTTTAAAACTAAAAGGTTTTAATGTTAGAAAATAAAAAAAATTTAATTTTTAACGATTTAAGTCCATTAATTTTACTTATTGTAATATTTTTTAAATTATTAAGATTTAATATATTTTATATTAACTTAGATAAAAAATTAAGAAAAAAAATTATTATCGCATTTCTTAAAAAATTAAACATTGTATGGATTAATTATCAAGATTACAAAATAGATAATATACAAACCGAACAATTAAAACTAAGCCCAAAATTTTCAGATTATTTTTCTAAGAAAGTTTCCCATAAATTTTGGTCTAAAAACCTACAGAAGCTTTATTTGAAAAAAGACTATTTCTCAGCTTGTTTAAACTTTAGAGTCTGGAGCGAGGCACAAAATATAATTGAGATTTTAACTGTTGGAAAAATATTTCAAAAAAAAAACACTAAAACTTACGTATGGATTAAAAGAAATAAGATAAATCGGGAAATAAATAAGAAATATTTTAACATAAGAAATATTAACTTTTTACCAAATATATATTTTCTTGAAATTTTGAAAACTATATCTTTAGTTTCTAATTTTATCTTTAAAGCAAAGAAAAGAAAAATACCGCAATCAAAATTTGAAACAAAAAAAAATACTTTTGATAAATTCACTATCGGAATGTTCCCACATCAAGGAATTTACTATAGTGATCTTTATATTAAAGACCAATTTTATTCTAATAATAAAAAAGATCCTTTTTATCATAACAAAATTTTACATTTAGAATGGTCTAAAAAGGATCTAGACGACAGATCTGAACGTTTTTATAAAAAAAAAAAAATTCAAATTGTTTACTGGGATGAATTAGCCGATAATAAAGAGCCCATCCTCTTATTATTGAAATTTCTAAAATCCAATTTTAGATGGTTAACTTCAATTATATTTTACGACATACAAGTAACGGTACAAATTTTAACATCAATTTATTTAAGATATAAATCGGAATGTAAATTAAAAAAATTTGATAAATTGAAATTAATATTGGTATGTTACGATGTATTGTTTTTAAATGAGATAGCAGTCGCTTGTAAAAAACTTAAAATTGCTACGTTATCAATTCAAGATAGATTGATATCCTCAAGCTGGTCTCCGTCAATGATTTTTGATCATTATTTCGTAATTGGACCAAAATCAAAAAAGATTTTAAAAGATAGAATGTATAAAAAATCGATTAGTAATCTTCATGATCATTATTTACAAAAAATCGAGAAGTATCAATTTAATAAGAAGTCAATTTCAAGGAATAATAAAAAAAATAGTCTAAAATGTCTCATAATTGATTGGCACTCTTTTCCAAAAAATAATTGGTATAGTAACGGAAGATCAGGGGTAAGAAGTTGGAGAATGAACAAGAACTTTTATAGAGATGTCGAGCTTTTATCAAAAAAATTTAAAAAAATTAATTTCTACATTAAGGGCAAAGATTATGAGTGGATAAAGAATCCATATTTTAATGAAATTTTAGTAAAAATAAAAAAATCAAAAAACATCTTCATTTTGAATGATAAAATAAAGTGGACACCGGAGTACTGCATAAAAAAAATGGATTTTGCTATTGCTAGATATTCCTCTTTAGCAGACGAAATGTTAGCAATAAATAAACCAGTAATAGTTTACTCCCTTGCAGGAAATCCCTCAAATTTTTTCAATTTTGGAAGCAAGCTTAATGCTAATAATTTTTTTGATGTTGAAAAAAAACTAAATGAAATTAATAAAAACTTTAATAAGTATAATTATAAACTTAATTCTGATAGACAAAAATTGTTTTTTAAGTTTAAATCTAACTCATTAAAAGATAAATTAAATAAAATTTATGGTAAAAAAGTATAAATCTAATAAAAAAAAAATAGATAAAAAAAAAATCTTGAAAATAATAAGCAGAGTCCAAAAAATAAGATCAAAAAATAATTTAAATTGGATGAATATTCTTCGATTAGCAGTAAATAAAGCTCCAAGCGAAACAGTACAGTTGATGAGAAAAATTAATAGTAAAGACAAGCAAATAGCTGCATTGTTCAAAAAAATCTAATTTTTATTTTATATACTTGACATATAACATGAATAAAAAAATATGTATTTTTTTAGGCTATAGTCCAAAAAAAACAAAAATAATTAATAAAATAAAAAAAAAATATATTAAAAGTTGGGAAATTAAATACATAAAAAAAAAAATTTCCTTAAAAGCGGCTAAAGAATCTGATTTGATTATAAGTTATGGTTATAGACACATATTTACAAATAGTTTTTTAAAAAAAGTGAGTGCTCCAATAATTAATTTACACATCTCTTTTCTTCCCTTTAATAGAGGAGCTCATCCAAATTTTTGGTCATTTATTGATGGCACTAAATCAGGGGTAACAATTCATAAAGTTGAAAAAAAAATAGATGGTGGAAAAATCCTTTTCAGAAAAGAGGTAAAATTTAATCTTGGAAAACTAAAAAGAAAACTTACTTTTACCAAAACATATCAAATTTTAATTACTGAAATCGAAAAATTATTTTTAGAAAATTCGCATCGTATATTTAAAAAAAAATTAAAAGGCTTTTACCCTACGACAAAAGGTTCCTTTCATAGAAAAAAAGACTTACCTAAAATTTTAAAATATTGGTCACAAAATATATATGATACAAAAAAGCTTTATCACAAAAATAAGATTGGAAATTAATAATTTAAGTGATAAATAAAATAAATATGAAAATAGGTAAATATAAAATTTCGAGACAGAGTCACCCTTTAATTGTTGCCGAGATGTCTGGCAATCACAATAAATCACTTGAAAGAGCGATGTTGCTTGTTGAACAAGCAGCTAAATCTGGTGCTCACATGTTAAAATTACAAACATATACCGCAGATACTTTAACAATTAATTCAGAAAAAAAAGATTTTCAAATTTTATCTGAAGATAGTTTATGGAAAGGCAAGACTTTACACTCCTTGTATGATGAAGCTCATACACCTTGGGAGTGGACAGAAAAAATTATTAAAAGATGTAATGAACTTAATATTATGTGTTTTAGTACACCATTCGATGAGACAGCAGTCGATTTTCTTGAAAAGTTAAATGTCCCAGCTTATAAAATAGCCTCATATGAAAATGTTCACCTACCTTTAATTAGAAAAGTTGCCAAGACAAAAAAACCAATAATTATCTCAACAGGCTTAGCATCTATCTCAGAAATTGAGGACGCTGTTAATGTTTTAAAAGAGGAGAACTGTGATCAATTTGCTTTGTTAAAATGTACCAGTGCATATCCCGCTTCTCCAGAAAATAGCAATGTATTGACTATTCCAGACTTAAGGAAAAAATTTAATTGTGAGGTAGGTTTATCTGATCATACTGTGGGTATCGGGGCAGCTTTAGCTGCTATTTCACATGGTGCGACTATAGTAGAAAAGCACTTCACTCTTGATAGAAATGACGGTGGAGTAGACTCTAGTTTTTCTATAGAACCGAATGAATTAAAATTACTTGTTGATGAGTCAAAAAAAACTTGGCAAGCATTGGGCACAATTAAATATGGCGTGACGGAATCTGAAAAAATAGGATTACAGTTTAGAAGATCTATTTATGTAATAAAAGATATTGATAAAGATGAGCAACTTACTAATAAAAACATAAGAATTATTCGGCCAGGAAAAGGTCTTTTACCAAAACATTTTGATAAAATTTTAGGAAAAAAAGTTAATCAAAAAATATCAAGAGGCACCCCAATGAGTTGGGAGTTTTTAGACAAAAAATGACAAGAGTGTGTATATTAGATTATGGTTCAGGTAACATCGGGTCGTTAAAAAATATAATTAATCATTTAAATTTTGATTGTGTAGTATCCAATAAAACAGATGAGATACAAAAATCTACTCATCTAATTTTGCCAGGAGTTGGTGCTTTTGGCAAAGTAATGGAAAAAATTAATAAAAATTTACCTATAAAATTTCTTGAGCATGAAATTTTTAAAAAAAAGAAATTATTTTTGGGAATTTGTATTGGCATGCAAGTTTTAGCAGAGATAGGTGAAGAATTTGGCATAAATAAAGGCTTAGGATGGATACCAGGTAAAGTTGAAAAAATGAGATCAAAAAAACTACCTCATATAGGTTGGAATGAAGTTAATATTATTCAACCATCAATTTTGTTTAATGGCTTTAAAGAAAACAGAGATTTTTATTTTGTAAATAGTTTTCATTTTAACGTAAAAGATACAAAATGTATTATCGCCAAGACCGACTATGATCATAGTTTTTGTTCTGCGGTTAGGAAAGAGAACATTTTTGGCACTCAATTTCATCCAGAAAAAAGTCAACAAGTCGGACAACTATTATTAAAAAACTTTATAAATTATAATGGCTAATATAAAACAAAATTACTTAAACTCTCATAAAATAGATAATTCAAAAAAATTATCTTTATTTGCAAAAAATTTAAAAAAGGATTACTTAAATAAAAATCCTAACTTTATTATAATAAGAAAATTTGAAAAAAATAGAAAACTAATAAAAAGAAAACTAATATCTTTTTCCAAAAATCTAGGAAAAATATGTCCGCAAAACAGCTCTGGTGACAAATATCTGGAAATAAAACCAAATTTAAAAAAAATAAAAAAAATACCTAAGTCTAAACAACTTGAAAAAGTTAGATATCATGAGAGTAACGCGGGAGGGTCAATTCATTCAGATGGTCCACAGTTAAACATTCCGCCAAAATACTTGTTAATGGTATGCATTAAAAATGCAAAAAAAGGGGGAGAGTCAATAGTTACAAATACAAAAAAAATTTACGATTTTATTAAAAAAAATAAGCCAGAGCATCTCAAAAACCTCAAAAAAAATTATTTTTTTGAGAGAAGGGGATTTAAAAAATCAAAGCCTTACGTCTTATCAAAACCAATTTTTACCTCAGAAAAAAATTTTAAATTTAGATATTTAAAAGAGTATATTTTAAGCGGATATGCAATCAAAAAGGCCTCTTTGTCTAATAAAAAAAGAATGTCTTTAGAATATTTAGACACATTGCTTTCTAACAAAAAATTTCAAAAAAAATACAAACTAAATGGCGGAGATCTAATAATTTTAAATAATCATATAATGGCTCACGGAAGATCAGCTTTTGATTTAGATAAAAATTCCCCAAGATCATTGCTAAGATTATGGGTGAAATAGGTCTAAAAAAATATTCTGTAGTAATTTTTGCAGCTGGAATGGGTAAAAGGCTTGGTTCACTTGGTAAAAGAAATCCAAAATGCCTATTAAAAATTAATGATAGTACATTAATAGAAATCATAACAAAAAAACTTTTTTCTTTTGGGGCTGAAGAGATCACGATTATTTTAGGTTATAAAGCTGAGAAGATCATTAAACATATAAAAAAACAAAAAATTAAAAAAATTAAATTTATTAAAATAAAAGATTACAACAAAAACGGCCATGCTTTCACCTGGTATGAATTTAATAAATATTGGAAAAAAAACTCTAAGCCAGTTTTATTTTGTCATGCTGATATATGTTTCGATAATAATTTTTTAAAAAATATTATTAAGTCACCTAAAAAAAATATTATTGGCGTGAGAAAAATTAGCAAAGAAAAATTGAGGTCAGATAGTTTAGTTATAAAAGCAGGTTATAAAAACGATCTCATAGATATAGATTATAACTACAGAATAATTAATCCTAATGGAGAAATAATCGGAATAAATAAGATATCAAAAAAAACAAATCAAAATATTTATAAATTCATGAAAAAATTTTTTAAAAGTAAAAACCGTCATTTAAACTGGGAACCGTTTTTAAAAAGATATATTGAGTTAAAAAAAGATAAATTTTTTATATTAAATAATCAAAATTATAATTGGATTAATATAAATAGGTTGTCTGATTACAACAAAGCAATAAATTTAAAATTTTAATTATGATTAATGTTAAGGACTTGCTTACAATTTTAAAGAAAAATAATATTAATTTCTTTACTGGTGTTCCTGATAGCGTTCTCTCTCAATTATCTGCCCATTTAGATAATAACAAATCAATTGAAAATATAATTACTGGAAATGAGGGAAGCGCAGTTGCATTAGCTGTTGGTCATTTTCTTGCAAAAAAAAAAATTCCATGTGTATACATGCAGAATTCCGGGCTAGGAAATGCGATAAATCCTTTAGCTTCTATCACTCATCCAAAAGTTTACTCGATACCACTTTTGCTTATAATTGGATGGAGAGGTTCCCCATTCAGGGCTAAAGATGAACCTCAACACGAAATTAAAGGAAAAATCACAAAAGATTTATTAAAACTTTTAAATATTAAGTCATGCGTACTTAGAAATTTAAACGATTTGAAGAAATTGCAAAAACTAATTAAGTATTCAGAAGCAAATAACAGACCAGTTTGTTGTCTAATTGAGAGAAAAACACTATTACCCATCAACAAGACTAAAAATAAAGATCTAAATCTTAAGGGAATACAAAGATCTTACGCTATTGAAACTCTGTTAAATTTGGTAAATAGTAGAACAAGAATAATTTCCACAACAGGTTATACATCGAGAGAGTTAAATCAAATAAGAATAAAAAAAAAATTTTCTAAATCAAGAGATTTTTACATGGTTGGCGGTATGGGCCATGCCTCACTCGTGGCTCTTGGTTATGCAAAAAAAAAAAATAATCAAACTATCTGTCTTGATGGAGATGGATCTTTATTCATGCACCTTGGGGCACTCCAAACTATTGGAAACATAGGATCTAAAAATTTCAAACATATTTTATTTAACAATGGTATCCATGAATCTGTTGGCGGCCAAAAAATAAAATCTGATAAAATAAATTTTAAATCGATGTGTTTAGCATTAGGTTATAAAAATTATTTCTACTGTGACTCTAAAAATTCACTTAAATACACATTGAGAAAATTTATATTGTCAAGTGGTCCAAGTTTCTTGAATATAAAAATCAAGCGCGGTTATATTAAAAATCTTTCAAGACCCAATAATTTTCAAAAAATAAAGAAAAATTTTATAAGATGAAAATAAATAAAAGAAAAGGAATTCTTTTTTGGGTGACTGGCCTATCTGGATCGGGTAAAACTTCTGTAGCCAAAAATATAAAGAAAAAAATTGAAAGAAAATATGGACCTACAATTGTTGTAAGTGGCGACGATTTAAGAAAAATTTTTAATTTCAAGAGTTATTCCTTAAAAGAAAGAATTTTACTATCAAAAAAATTTAATAAATTTTGCAAATATATTACAGATCAAAAAATAAATCTTATTTTCGCAGTTATTGGTATGTTTGACAGAATGCGTTCATGGAATAGAAAAAATATAGAAAATTATTTAGAAATTTACATCAAAGCAGATATTAAAAAAATTATCAAATTGAAGAAAAAGAAAATTTATTTAAAAAAGGGGAAAGTAGGACCAATAATGGGCATTAATATAAAACCAGAGTTTCCAAAAAACCCTCACATTAAAATTCAAAATAATTTTAATCAATCGATTTCAAAAATTTCAGATAATATTTTTAAGCAAATTTTAAAAAAGTTAAATTAAAATGAAAGTTTTAGTTTTGATTGGAGGCGGTAGATCTGGCATAGATCTTTTTCAAAGTTTATTAGACGGTCATCCTCAGATAATGCAGTTTCCACATCATTTTCATTTCAACGAATTTTGGAAAAAGGTAAAGCATTTTAAGGAACCTAGTAAAATTTTGTCAATTTTTATATCAGACAACAAAAAATGTTTTGACTCAAGGATAAATAAAGTGGAAAGGCACGATCAGCTTGGAGAAAATAAAAATGAGCATTATTCTGTTGATGAAAATACATTCAAGTTACATTTTTTAAAAGTATTTAATAGGTTAGAGTTTAATTCTTATAATTTGCTTTACAGTTTACATGCAGCATATTCTTTATCATTACATGAGGATATCAATAAAAAAAAATTAATTGTTTTACATCTACACCATATCTCAAAACTTTTTGATTTAGAGAAAATCGATTTTGAAATCTTGTATACGATAAGAGATCCACTTTCCTCTATTAGTTCTTTCATTAATCATTGGGGTAGTTTTGAAGGTGGGAAAAATCTGGTTCCATATTCATATTTCTTTTATATCAACCGAACATTTAATGGATTAAAGTCTTGTTTAAATTCAAAATTTAAAACACATGTAATTAAATTTGAGGATTTACATCAAAGAAATGAGGCTGTCATGAGAAGTTTTTGTAAAGAGTTTGATCTCAAATTTTTCCCCTTGTTAACAAAATCAACATTTATGGGATTAAAATGGTGGGGCGATATATATAGCAAAAAATTTTTAAATGGAATTAATAAAAATTATAAAAGTAATTATGATCCCGAAATATTTCATGAAAGGGATATAGCTTTGATAGAGTTTTATTTAAGAGATTTTATCAATCATTATAGATATCCTGTAAGAGCCACACAAAAAAATTCCATAATAAACAAATTTCTACTTTTAAAGTCTGAACTATTAGTTCTTAAAAGCCTTATCAAAAACTCTCTTATCAAACATATATTTTATTATTTCATTTATCTAATTAAGAGAATGATAATTTTAAATAAGAATAATTTTAAAAATTTAAAACTTCCTAATAATCTTGGTAAAGATACATAATGAAAAAAATTTTAGTCATAGGGGGCATGGGGTATATCGGGACTGTTTTTATCAAAAATATGCTTAAAAGGAACTATATGATAACATGCATAGATAATTTTATTTACAATCAATTAATACAAAAAAATTTATTCTCTGATATTAAAAATTTTAAATTTATAGAAAAAGATTTTAGAAATTTTGATTTTGAAGTTAGTTATTTAAATAAATTTGATAACATAGTTATTTTTGGTGGACTTGTCGGTGATCCAATCACAAAAAAGTATAATGATCTCTCAGTCTCAATAAATGATATTGGATTAAAAAAAGTGATAGATGCTTTTGATAACTCCTTAGTAAAAAAAATCGTATTTATATCAACTTGTTCTAATTATGGTTTAGTAGAAAATGGTAGACTAGCGGATGAGAAATGCAAATTAAATCCATTATCTCAATATGCAAAATCAAAAGTCGAATTAGAAAATTACATTCTTTCAAAAAAAGGAAAGGTAAATTACGAAGCTATCATTTTAAGATTTGCGACAGCTTTTGGTTTGTCTCCAAGAATGAGATTCGATCTAACAATTAACGAATTTGTAAGAGAAATTTTCATAAATAAAAAATTAGTTGTTTACGATGAAAATACCTGGCGACCTTATTGCCATGTTGTCGATTTCACAAATTTGATTGAAAAGGTAATAAATTATAAAAAAGACGATATTAATTTTGAAATTTTTAATGCAGGGTCAGAAAAAAATAACGCTACCAAGTTTCAATTAACCAATAAATTAAAAATGTATTTTCCAAATGCAAAATTTATATTTAAATCGCAAGGTTCTGATCTCAGAGATTACAGAGTAAACTTCACTAAAGTTAAAAAATTTTTTGATTTCAATCCTCAAATAAGTATTGATGATGGTATAAAAGAAATTTTAAAAGAATTAAAAGAAGGAAAATACAAGGATTTAAACTATTACTCTGATAAACTAGGAAATTACTCGATAGATGAAAAAATTTAAAAAATTATTCATATTTGGTGGAGGAGGTCATGCCAAGTCGTGTATAGATGTAATTCTATCTGACAAAAGTTTCAAAATTAAAGGTATTATTGATAACAAACTTAAAAAAAGAATACTAGATTTCCCAGTCTTTACAGATGATTTTTTTAAAAAAAAAGTCAATAAAAATAATGCTTTCGGTTTAATTGGTGTTGGTCAAATTAAAACAAATCTTATAAGAAAAAAATTATTCTCAGAATTAAAAAAGATGAAGATAAAACCCGCAACAATTATTTCTAAAAATTCTGTTATTTCAAAAAGTGCTAAAATTGGCAGTGGAACAATTATAATGCATAAAGCAATTATTAATTTTGATGCAAAAATTGGAGACAATTGCATTATAAACACAGGAGCAATCATTGAACATGATGTTACCATTGAGGATAATTGTCATGTATCAACCGGGGTGATTATTAATGGAGGCGTTAAAATAGGGGCGGGCTCATTTATAGGTTCTGGCACAACTATTAGAGAAAATAAATCTATAAAAAAAAATTCAATTATCCCTATGGGAAGTATTATTAAATAACTTTAATTGTAAAATGATACCAAAAAAAATTATATATTTAACTACAAGTAGATCAGATTATGATTTGATTAAGCCATTGATCATCCAAAACAAAAGAACTAATAAAATTTTGTTAATAACTGGATCTCATCTAGAAAAAAAATTTGGCAATACAATAAGTCAAATCAAACAAGATAAATTAAATGTTAACAAAATTATTAAAATAGACATTCAAACGAAAAATAGGCAATACATGATAAACAATAGCATTGCTATTGGACTAAACAAATTTTCAAAGTCTCTAATAAAAGAAAAACCCGATTTAGTTATTATATTGGGAGATAGGTTTGAAGCACTCTCGTTTGCAATAGCTTGCTATACTCTAAAATATCCAATTGCCCATTTACATGGAGGAGAAATCACTAAAGGTTCGTTGGATAATGGTTTTAGAAATTCTATAACAAAAATGTCAAGGTTACACTTTGTTTCAAATTTTAAACATAAAATTAGACTAATAAATATGGGTGAGAAAAAACAAGATATTTATGATTTTGGATCCTTAGGAGTAGAAAATGCATTAAAAATTAAATTAAAAAACAAATCAGAAATACAAAAAAAACTAAAATTTACAATGATGAAAAATAATTTACTGGTATGTTTTCATCCCAATACAACATTTAGAGATAAAAAAAAAATTAAAAAGGAGTTTTCAGATCTTATTTCAGCATTAAGAAAATTTAAGGAAATATATTATATTTTTACTTCTCCTAATAATGACCCTGGCGGTCTAGAGATAATGCACGAAATAAAAAAATTCGTAAAAAAAAATAAAAATGCCATTTATTTTCCTAACCTTGGACAAAAATATTTTTTTTCAATATTAAAACAATCTGATGGTATGATTGGTAATTCATCAAGTGGAATAATTGAGTGTCCAGCTTATAAAAAAGGAAGTATAAATATAGGTGATAGACAATTAGGAAGACTGAAATCTTCAAGTGTAATTAATAGTAATTCAGATACAAGAAGTATAATTACAGCAATAAAAAAACTATATAGTAAAAAATTTCAGAGTTCTCTTAAAAAAACTAAAAACATATATCAAAAAAAAAATACTTGTTTCAAAATAAACAATATAATTTTAAATTATTTAAAATAATATGAAAAAAAATCAAAAATATTTAAATTGGAAAAAAACCTTTATTTCAAAAAATGCATCAATTGAAAAAGTTATTAAAAATCTAAACGAGACAGCTCTGCAAATAGCTTTAGTAGTTAATAAAAGAAAATTAATAGGAACAATTACTGATGGGGATATTAGAAGAGGCCTAATTAAAGGACTTAATAAATCTGATAAAATTTCATCAATAATTAATAAAAGGCCGATCACATCTATTATACAGAATTCAACAAAATTTGATTATAATTTGATGAAAAAACATAAGATAAACTCTCTACCTAAAATAGACAAAAAAGGAAATGTAGTAGGGCTTCTAACGTCTTTAATGAATCCTAAAAATAAATTCATTGAAAATAAATTAATTTTCATGGTTGGTGGAAAAGGCAAAAGATTAATGCCACTAACAAAAACTATTCCCAAACCTATGATAAAAATTAAAGGTAAACCAATTTTGGAAATATTAATTGAAAAAGCCCGAGATGAAGGATTTACCAACATACAATTAATGGCAGGATACTTGGGAAAAAAAATAAAAAAATATTTTAATAATGGTAAAGATTTTGGTGTTAATATTGATTATTACTTTGAAAAAAAACCTTTAGGAACTGCAGGAAGTCTATCTTTTTTAAAAACACAATCTAAAATACCTGTAATAGTAGCCAACGGAGATTTAATTACACAAGTTAAATATAGCGATATATTAAATTATCATATTAAACAAAAAAATGACGCCACTATTGTTGTCAAAAAACATGAAATTATGAATCCCTACGGAGTTGTAAAAATATTAAGAAACAAAGTTGTAGACTTAACAGAAAAACCCTCATCATCATCATACGTAAGTGCTGGAATATACGTTTTTAATCCAGTATTATTTAAAAATATTAAAAGAAATAAGTATCTTGATATGACGACTTTACTAAATTTATTAATCGAAAAACGGTTAAGAATCAACGCTTATCCACTTCATGAGAACTGGATAGATATAGGTTTACATTCACATTTAAAAATTGCTAAAAGAAAACAATGAAATTTTATAAAGAAAATCAATTAGACGAGTATAACTCAAAGGGTTGGGTAAAAATAGAAAACTTGATCAGCGAAACTGAGGTAAAATTTATAAAAAAAGAGATTAAATCTTTTTTTAAAAATAAAGCAAAAGGTTACAAAGGCAGAAACATAAATTTTGCCGACAATAGTAAAGATATCAATAAAATAAACTCCTTCCACAGACTATCTGACATAAAATGGATAAAAAAACTTAGTAAGAAAAATAAATTTAAAAAAACAGCAGATTTTTTTCTAAATACAAAAAGTAAATTTATTCAAAGTGAATTATTTGCTAAGCCAGCGAAAGTTGGCTTGCCTTCACCAGTTCATCAAGATAATTTTTATTGGTGTTTAAAAGATAATAAAGCTTTAACCATCTGGATAGCATTAGATAAAGTAAATTCTTTAAACGGAGGAATTTGCTATTACGAAAAATCTCACAAAAAGGGATTAATGAAACATACACCTTCATTTGCTAAAGGAAGTTCTCAAACAATTCAAAATAAAGATCTTTTAAGAAGATTTAAAAAAATTGTCCCAAAATTGAAACCTGGTGATGCTTTAGTTCACCATTGTTTGATTGCTCATGGAAGTAAAAAAAATTTGTCAACAAAAAGCAGAGAGGGTATTACCTTTCAATATAAATCTAATAACTCGAAGACAGATTTTACTAGACAAAAAAAATATTTAAGAGATCTTCATTCTCAAATTAAAAAATAGCAGAAATGCCTGGTTTTGAAGCAATAGACTCAAGAGAGAAAAAAGCATTGAATAACCTTTTTAGAGAGGGCGGAACTTTGATGGCCCACGGATTTCAAAAATTAAGAAAAAAATATCATGTAAGAGAGTTTGAAAGTGCCTGCGAAAAATATTTTGGTGTTAAAAAAGCTTTAGCTGTTACATCTGGAACGGCAGGAATAAAAATAGCATTGAGAGCTTTAAACATAAAACGTGGAGATGAAGTAATAACGCAATCTTTCAACTTTATTGCGACTATAGAGGCTATATTAGACATAGGAGCAAAACCTATAATTGTTAATGTTAATGAAACACTTAACATGAGTCCAGATGAATTATCAAAAAAAATAACAAAAAAAACTAAAGCTGTAATACCTGTGCATATGCTTGGAGTGTCTGCTGAAATGGATCAAATAATCAGAATTTGTAAAAAAAAAAAAGTACCAGTAATTGAAGATAATTGTGAGGCTATCGGAGGAAAATATAATAATAAATTTTTAGGTGCTGTTGGTGACGTAGGAATTTTTAGTTTTGATCATGGTAAAATTATTACTACAGGTGAAGGTGGTATGCTTTTAACTAATAATAAGTCTATCGATAAGATATCTAGAGAATATCACGATCATGGGCATGAAAACAATTCAAAATATAATAGAGGAAATGATACTAAAAAAATCTACGGCTTTAATTATAGGATGACTGAAATGCAAGGCGCAATTGGAAAAGTCCAACTATCTAAGCTGAAATGGATAATTAGGCAGAATAGAGTAAGATTTAAAATTTTATCGGATAAACTAAATAAAAAATATAATCTTAGAAAAATACCAAAAAAATCAATTCCTAACTTTGATACTTTTATTTTATTCGAAAAGAACTTCAAAATAAGAAGAAAAATAATTAACGTTTTAAAAAAAAATAGTTTAGGAACAAAAAACTTACCAGATGCTATCAAATGGCATTGCTCATATTATTGGTCACATGCTATCAGTAAGCAGGAGGTCAGAAATAGTTTAAAAACCAAAAAAATACTAAAATCAGCTATAGCAGTACCAATTTTAATTAAGAAGAGAGCGAGCTTATACAGCAAAATCGCTAAAGAAATTTTTAATATCAAATCTTAAAATGAAAATACTGGGACTTATACCAGCTAGAAAAGGTTCTAAAGGCCTTAAAAATAAAAATTTTACTAAATTTTTTCGAAAACCACTGATTCACTTTACGCTTAAAACTGCGTATGGACTAAATAAAGTGTTATATCCCTTTATCTCATCAGACTCACCAAAGATTTTGAGATATTCCAAAAAACTTAGTATTGATGGTTACTTAAGACCAAAAAAATATGCTGGAGATAAAAGCAAAATCATTGATGTAATTTTTCACGCTTTGAATTGGTTGAAAAAAAATAAAAATCAATCTTTTGATGCAGTTGCATTATTACAGCCCACATCTCCTAACAGAAAAAGTCAAGAAATTAAGAGATGCATTGGTTTATTTAAAAAGAAAAGATTAAATTCAATTTTTATATGCTCAAAAATGTATCAGCATCCTTATGAGTGTCTATCAATTAATAAAAAAGGGAAATGGAATTTTTTAAATAAAATAGTTAATAAAAAACTTCTAAGGAGACAGGAATATGAGGGATCTTACTTTTATATAGATGGAAGTTTCTACATTGCAAAAGTTAATTTTTTAAAAAAATATAAAACTTTCCTTGTTAAAGACAAAAGTCACCCATTCATATCCTCAATACCATTAAATGTAGATATCAATGATAAATTTGATTTAAAACTTGCTAAATTATTAAATTTACAAAATGAAAAATAAACTAAACTCTAAAATAAAAAATATTGAATTTAGATTCCTAAAAAAAAGAGAGAAAAATATTTTAACTAATTTTTTAAGAAAAAATTATCATAAAAAATATTACCAACTTCAAAGAAACTTTATAAATTGGGCCTATAGCAGTAATTACAAAAATAAATTTATTGGTAGAGACGAGATTTCTGTATTTGGAGCATTTAAAAAAGATACAAAAGAATTATATTCAATATTAGGCTTTATTAATTTAAAATGTTTTATTAGAAAAAAAGAGTCTAATTTAGCCGCAAGTTTACAATATGAAAACTTTTCAAATATTCCCGGTTTAGGTATCAGGTGCTTTCAAAAAGTAAATAAATTTTACCACACTGTATTAATTAATGGACTAAATCAAAAGTATAAAAAAAGTTTGTCAAGGTTTTATAATGTTTCTAAAATTATTGAAGAGGTACCTAGAAAAATTGCAATCATTAATAAAATTAAATGTAACAAGTACCTAAATATAAATAAAAAACAAAAAATTAAAAAATTTATTTACTCAAATGAGATTAGCATTAATAAAAAAGAATATTATGTTACGAGAAATAAAAAATACTTCAACGACGATTATTGGAAAGACCACTTAGAACGATTTCCAAATACATGTGATAAAAGAAAAAAGTTTATAACTTGGAGATATCTTTCCCATCCATATTTAAAATATTTTATCATCGGTACAGATAAATTTTTTAAAAAAGGGATTGCAGTTGTTAGAATTGAAAAAGTTGATTATTTAAATAAACATATTAAAGATATCTCAGTTTTAAGAATTTTGGAACTATTGCCTAAAAAAAACTTTGAAAAAGATCTAAATCAGGCAGTGTTAAATTTTGCTAAAGACACAAGTTGTATCATGTCTGACTTTTTTTGTTCCAGCAAAAACGCAGACAAGATTTGTTTGCATCCTTTTATAAGTTTTAAAAAACATAAATTTATGGATATCCCTTATCGTCTTCAGCCACCTGACATCTCTATAAGTAAAAGCTATAATCTTTTTTTTAATAATAATTTAAAAAAAAATAATAAATTGCAAAATCTAGATTTTTTCACCACGAAAGGCGATGGTGAACAGGATTTGAACCATGTTCAATCAGGACTATCAAAAGTTTTAAATTAAATGAAATTAATTTTTTTATCATCAATACCTTTTATTGAGGGTGATCATTTCAAATATGGTTTTGAATATTATCATAAAAATAATATTAAAATTGAGATTTGTTATTTAAATAAAGTTTTTTCAAGAAATTACAAGGTACCATCAAAAAATTTCAGTAAAAAAATTAAAGTTATTTACTTGGAGACAATCAAAGAGTTTGATGAATACATAAAAAGTAATAAAGACGCTGTTTTTTTTCTTAGATATACATATAATTTTAACAATAGAAAAATTTTCAATTTACTTTCAAAAAATTCCGCAAAATATATTTACTCTCAAGGAGTATTAAGACATGATAGTTTCGGTTATTTAAATTTGCCACTAAAAAGAATCCTGATAATTAAATTAAAGCAATTATTAAAAGGAAAAATTTTTAATATTTTTAATAGTATAATTAATAAGTTATTCCTTTTAATAAATAAGAAATGTTTTGGTATAAAAAATGCAGAATATATTCTTCTAAAAGGTGAATATGGTGAAAAAATAAAAAAACATAGACTTTACGGCAGCAAGACAAAAATTATAAATGCTCATCACAGAGACTATGATAAGTTTTTATTTTTTAAAAAAAAAAAAATTAAAAGCAATATAAAAAAAGCAATATTTATAGACCAAGGAGTACCATTTCACCCTGATCAGAAAGAAATAGGTATTATAAATATTGACGAAAAAAGATATTATAATTCAATCAAAAATTTTTTAACAAAACTAAGAGACCTAAATGGATACAAAATTGAAATTTCTTGTCATCCTAGAATAAACATTAATCTTATTAAAAAATACTTTAAAAATTTTACTATTAAAAAATACCAAACAATTAATCAAATTTATAATTCTGATTTAGTTTTGACACACGAGTCTAATGCTATCAATTTTGCTATTTTATTTAAGAAAAAAATTCTATTTATTACCAATAATGAACTATGTAAACAACCATACGCTTTTAAAGAGTCTTTTGAATTTTTATCTAGAAGGTTAAAAAAAAAATGTTATAACATTGACAATTTTGATATTAAAAAATTAAAATTAATTACAAAAGTAAATCAAAAAGCTTATGCAAACTTTGTTAAAAGATATATTAAGTTTAAAGGTTTAAATGAGCACCATGCGAATATTATATCTAAAAAACTAAAAAAATATGATTATTAAACCTTTAAAAAAACACTTAGAAACTCAATTTATTGGTCAGCCAAAAAAAATTGAATTTTGTAAAAAATGTGTAATGTCTAACCAAAGACCAAGAATTTCATTTAAGGATGGCATTTGTTCTCCTTGTCAATATACGGAAATGAAGAAAAAAAATATTATTAATTATAAAGAAAGAAAAATTGAATTAGAAAAACTTTTAGATAAACATAGGAGTAAAAATGGTGAACATGATGTTATTGTACCATGTAGTGGTGGAAAAGATTCGGGGATGATAGCTCATCGATTAAAAGTTGATTACGGCATGACACCGCTTTGCGTAACATTTTCCCCACCTTTGTATACTGAGATTGGTAGAAAAAATTTAAAAAGTATGATTGATGCTGGATTTGATCACAAGCTTATAACTCCAAACCCTAAGCTGCACAAATTACTTTCAAAGCTTTGTTTTATTTATCTCGGAGATCATGAGGAAATTTTTGATAGGGGGCAACTTCAAACCCCAATTCAAGAGGCTTACAACAATGATATCAAATTGATAATGTACGGTGAAAATGGTGAGCTAGAGTATGGTGGAGATATAAGTACAATCAATTTCAAGGGTATGCCATGGGATTGGTATGAGAAAATTTATTTTAGCACACCAATTGATAACATCGTAAAAATTGCTAAAGATGATGGTTACTTTAAATACTATGATATTCCTTTTTCAAAAGGAAATTTAAACATCTATGATTTACCAAACAAAAAAGATTTAATTAAAAAAGGCATAGAGTTTCATTGGTGGGGTTATTATAACAAGTGGATACCACAGGATAATTATTATTATTCTGCAAAACATTTAGGTTTTGAGGCTAACCCAGAAGGGAGAATGGAAGGAACTTACTCTAAGTATGCTCAACTCGATGACGCTACTGACTCATTCCTATACTACATGATGTTTATAAAATATGGAATTGGAAGAGCTACCTCGGATGCTTCACATGAAGTAAGAGATGGGCATATTACCAGAGAAGAAGCCGTTAGATTGGTGAGAAGATTTGACGGAGAGTTACCAAGAAAAAGTATGAGAATTTTTTTAGAATATCTTGACTTAGAAGAAAATGAATTTTGGGAAGTGGTTGATAGATTCAGGAGAGATCATATTTGGAAAAGAGACGGAAACTCGTGGTCTTTAAAAAATCAAGTAAGCTAATATTATAATGAAAAGAGTAATCGCAAGACTTGATGTAAAAGGTGAAAATGTAATTAAAGGAGTTCATCTAGAAGGATTAAAAATAATAGATACAGCTAAAAATCTAAGTTTTAAATATGCAAAGCAAGATATAGATGAAATCTATTTTCATGACAGCGTAGCCTCACTTTACGAAAGAAATAATTTAACTAACATAATAGAAGAAGTTTCAGCAAATATTAATATTCCTTTAACTGTGGGTGGAGGCATTAAAAAGGTCGAAGATATTGAGAAAATTTTAATCTCTGGAGCTGATAAAGTATCAATTAACACAAAGTTTATTGAAGACGTGAAATCAGTTTCAAAATTTACAAAAAAATTTGGATCCCAAGCTATAGTAGGCTCCATAGAGGCAAAATTTTTAAATAATGACTGGTATTGTTTTACTGATAACGGCAGAAATTTGACTAATAAAAAAGTTAAAGATTGGATAATTAATTTACAAAACGAAGGAGTTGGGGAATTAATAATAACATCAGTAGATATGGAGGGAACTAAAAAAGGTTTTGACTATAATTTGCTAGAGGCAATTCAAAAAAGTATTAAGATACCATTAATTGTCAGCGGTGGAATCGGCAAATATGATGATATTAAAAAATGTTTTGATAATGAAATTGTAACAGGAGTGGCTATAGCTTCAATTGTTCATAACGATAGTACTAATTTTGATAAAATCAAAAAAAATTGTAATTTGGAAAAAAGAAATATCCCAATCTTTAATATAAAAAAAAATAAACAAAAAGTATCAATTCTTAAGACAAAAATCTGTAATTTTAGAAGTCTTTACAATTCTCTAAGAAAGATTTGTGAGGTGGAGATAATTGATGACGTTTCTAAGAATAATTATGATAAGGTAATTTTACCAGGTGTTGGTTCATTTCCAGAAATTATGAGTGAATTAAAAGGAGAGAAGAAAAAATTTGTTGAAAATTTTGTTAAGAAAGGCAATCCTATTCTAGGGATATGTTTGGGTGCTCAAGCTTTTTTTTCCAATAGCTTTGAAATTACAGAAACTAAAGGTCTTAATCTAATTAAAGGTTTTAATAAACATTTAAAAAATATAAGTAATAATGAAAATCTAGTAGTGCCACATATAGGTTGGTCTAAAATAGATTTTAAAGAGCACGATATATTTAATAATTTAGAACACAACTGTATGATGTATTTTATTCACTCTTACAACTTCGTTCCTAATGATAATAATTTAATTTTTGCAAAATCCCCTTATGGCTCTTGTAATATTAATGCAGTATGCATAAAAGACAATATAATAGCTTGTCAATTTCACCCTGAAAAGAGTGGAATAAGTGGTTTAGTTCTTTTAGAGAACTTTTCTAATTTGGATTAATTATGATCTTTAAAAAAACATTAAAAAAAGTTTCAAGGCCAAATTGGATTTTAAATAATTATAGAGATACTAGAAAATTATGGCTTGATAAAAATGAAAACACAGATGAAATCCTAGCGAAACAAACAAAAAAAATGCTTTCAAAATTGGACACTTCAAGTGTTTTTAGCTATCCAAATTTGGGTCCAATTTATAAAAAACTTGGCAATTATCTAAAAATTAATCCAAAAAAAATTATATTAACCTCTGGATCTGATGCTGGAATAAAAATGATTTTTGAAGCTTTTGTAAGTCCAAAAGACATAGTGATAAGAACTAATCCTACTTTTGCCATGTATGGCGTTTATACTAAAATTTATGATACTAGAGAAATAGTGGTTAATTATAAAAGAACTAAAGATGGGCCAAAAATAGATATAAAAAAATTTTTAAGACTAATTAAAAAGAAAAAACCAAGATTAATCTGTTTACCAAATTCAGACAGCCCCACAGGCCATGCTTTTAAAAATAGTGAAATAAAAGATATACTATCAGTCGCAAAAACATCTAAGTCTTTAGTTTTAATTGATGAAGCGTATTATCCTTTTTATGGTCAAACAAGTAAGAGATTTTTAAGTAAATATGAAAATTTACTTATAACTAGAACAACCGCTAAAGCCTGGGGGCTTGCTGGTCTTAGGGTAGGATTTGTTCTATCTTCTCATAAAAACATTAATGAAATACATAAAATAAGACCGATGTATGAAATTAATAATATTGGTGCTCAAATATTAAGTCGAATTTTATCAAAACAAAAATATATCAATCAGTCAGTTAAAAGATTGATAAATGGAAAAAAATATTTTAGGAGCGAATTAAAAAAAATTGGATTTAAAGTATTCAAATCAGAACACGGAAATTTTTTACATGTTGATTTCTTAAATGATAAGAAAAAAATTATTAAAAAATTAAATAAAATAGTTTACTTCAGACACAATGAAAACCATCCGAGTATAAGTGGTTATAGTAGATTTTCACTAACTTCTAAGAAAAATTTTTCTAAAATTATAAAACAAATAAGAAAAACGATAAACAAATGATTAAAGTTGGTTTTATAGGTTGTGGCAAAATAACTGATCACCATATCAAATGCTTAAAAAAAGTTAGTGGTATAGAGCCAACAGCTGTATGTGATTTAAATTTTGAAAAATCGAAACAATACGGAAAAAAATACAATTTAAAGTACTTTGAGAACTATGATCAAATGTTAATTAAAGAAAATAAAATAAATCTTGTATCTATAATGACTCCTTCAGGTATGCATTATGAGAATGCTAAGGATATAATAGTAAAATATAAAAAAAATTTAATTGTAGAGAAACCAACTTTTTTGAAAGCCTCTCATGTCACAAATATTTATAAACTCGCTAAAAAGTATAAATGTAAAATTTTTCCGGTTTTTCAGCACAGATATAATAAATCTATATTAAGATTAAAAAAAGCTATTCAGAAAGATGAAATTGGCAAAGTTAGAATAGCTAATATTAGGGTGAGGTGGTGCCGGCCTGATAGATATTATAAGTTAGCTAAATGGAGAGGTACTTTTTCACATGATGGAGGAGCATTAAGTAATCAAGGTATCCATCATATTGACCTACTAAGATTTCTTTGTGGAGAAGTTACAAAAGTTTTCTCTTTAATGAAAACTTTAGGTGCAAATATAGAAGTAGAAGATACAGCTGTTGGAACTTTTGAATTTGCTAAGGGAGGAGTTGGAACTATTGAGGTTACAACTGCTGCAAGGCCAGACGATTTTGAAGCTTCATTAAGTATTGTAGGGTCGAAAGGATTAGCTCAAATAGGAGGCAAAGCAGTGAACGAATTACAGATATTTTCCCCTAATCAAAAAATTTGTAAAAGATTTTCAGAAAAATTTAAAAATGGATATGGTTATGGTCATATAAAATTTTATAAGGATATTAAAAACACTCTTGAAAGTAAAAATTTGATAAAATTTCCTATAAGTGAAAAAGAAGTTTATAATAGTACAAAATTATTAAATTCATTATATAAGTCTGATGAAATAAAGAAGTTCATAAACGTATTTTCTGCACAAGAGTCAAAAAGGCTTGGTAGATCTAATGAAAAAATATCAAAACTATATAGGAGCAAATGAGAATTTTCGGATATATACCAGCAAGGTTAGCCGCTAGTCGATTTCCAGGCAAACCTTTAAAAAAGATAAAACACATTACAATGCTCGAACATGTTTACGAAAGAGCCAAATTATATAAAAAATGGAATTCACTATCTGTTACTACTTGTGATAAAGAAATTATAAATTTTTGTAATAAAAAAAAATATCACTCAGTTTTAACTTCCAAGAAACATGAAAGGTGCCTTGATAGAGTCTTTGAGGCTGTTAATAAGCATCATAAAAAAATAAAATCTGGAGATATAATAGTGTGTGTTCAAGGTGACGAGCCTATGTTAAGACCTGAAATGATAAAGTCAGTTGTTAATACACTAAAAAAAAATAAAAAAGCAGGCGCGTCTTTACTTGCAATAAATATTATTTCAGAGAAAGAGTTTAAAAACCCTGACACTGTAAAAGTAGTAAATGATCTCAATGGCCAAGTTTTATACACATCTAGGTCCCCAATTCCATTTTATAAAAAATTTAATAAAAAAAGTTCTCCAAAGAGAATTGGTGGAATTTTTGCATTCAGATATCATTTTCTAAAAAAATATAGTTTTCTTAATCCTTCTCCACTAGAGATAACAGAGTCTTGTGATACTAATAGGCTATGTGATAACGGGGGAGGAATGTTTGTATCGCCAGTCAAATACACTAATTACTACTCAGTAGATAGCCCAAAAGATTTATTAAAAGTGAGAAAAGAGATCATAAAAACACATCTCTGGAAAAAATATAAGATTTAATAAATGAAAAAAAAAATTAAAGTTGCTATTATTGGTTTCGGTGTTGTTGGAAAAAGGAGAAAAAAATATATTGAAAAAAATAAAAAATATAAGCTTGTAGCCGTAAGCGATATACAATTTAAAAAAAAAGAATTTAAGAGTAAAAATATAATTTTTTATAAACACTATAAAGATTTACTCAAAAAGGAAAAAATAGACGCTGTTTTTGTTACGCTTCCAAATTACTTAGCATCAAAAGTCACTATTGAAAGTATTAAAAAAAAATTACATGTTTTTTGTGAAAAGCCCCCTGCAAAAAATGTTAAGGAAATATTAGCAGTTCAAAAGGTTTTAAAAAAAAATTCATCTATTAAACTAAAATATGGTTTTAATCACAGATATCACTCATCAATCAAAATGGCAAAAAAAATTATTCAAAATAAAACTTACGGAAAAATACTAAATTTTAGATGTCTATACGGGAAAAGTAAAATTGTAACATACGGTGCTTCTGAATGGAGAGCTAAAAAAAAATTTGCAGGAGGTGGAATTTTAATTGATCAAGGTATTCATTTGCTTGATATATTATTATTTCTAAATGGTAAATTTGAAAAAGTAAAAAGTTTTATTTCTAATAAATTTTGGAATTATGATGTTGAAGACAATGCTTTTGCTCTATTAAAAGATAACAAAGGTGTTATTGCATCAATTCACTCAACCGCAACCCAATGGCAACATAAATTTAGAATAGAAATTTGTTTAAAAGATGCCTTATTAGAATTACAGGGAATTCTATCTAGCACTAAAAGCTATGGAAAGGAAAGCTTGAAAATTATTAAGAGAGAAAATACCTCAAGTAGAGGGTCGTCAAATCACAAAAATTACTATTTTAAAAATGATTTTTCTTGGAGAGATGAAATTGAGGAATTTTCCAATGTAATTATTAATAATTTAAGTGTTAAAACAGGAAATATTAAAGATGCTATTTTATCTATGAGGTTAGTTGAAAAAATTTATCATGCTGATAAAAATAGCTGAGTTAAATGAATAAAATAAAAAAACTGGTTAATCGTAGTAAATCTTTTAGCGAATTTTTTAATAAGTATATAAATTATTTAAGGCAAATAACGGAAAAAATAAATAGAGATGATCTTAATAATTTTTTTGATGTAATTGATAAAGCTAGAAAAAAAAATAGAACTATATTTGTAGCGGGTAACGGAGGTAGTGCTGCAAACGCTTTAACAACAGAAAATGACTTAGGTTTTGACGTACTAAAAAGAGCAAAAACCAAAAAAACTTTTAGAGTAATGCCTCTTGTCTCTAATCCTATAATTTTAACCTCTATTTCAAACGATATTTCTTTTGACCAAGTTTTTTTAAATCAGCTTAAAATTCATTATAAGAAAGGTGATATTTTGTTATTACTTTCTGGTACCGGAAATTCCAAAAATTTAATCAACGCCGCCAAGTGGGTTAAAAAAAATAAAGGAACATGTATAGCTGTATTAGGAGGAAAGGGAGGAAAATTGAGAAAGATTTGTAATCCATGTATAATTATTAAAACTGAAAAAGATGAATTTGGTCCTGTTGAGGACTCTCAGTTAATAATAAATCACTCTCTTTCTCATTGGTTCCAATTAAAGCTAAAAAGATAATTTATGATAATATATGACTTAAGCGATCCAGAATTGCTTGGTAATAAAATAAGTTTAACTAAAGATAATATAAATTGGAATAGGCCCTTTGGTAATGACGATAAAACTTTATCTTTAATTAATTATATCGAAAATAATTCAATTAACATAAAAAAAAAGTACGTAAGTTTTATCAATAATTTTTGTAAATATAAATTAAATAAAAAAACGCTTTTTCAATCACTAACTTATAAAAAAAATTACAATCTTTGGCCTATGACTCAATTTTCTGAGAAAAGTGATTATAAATCAAAACAAATAATTAATTCATTAAAAATGATTAGCCTACATGAAATTTTAAAAAAAAGATCAGTCAACACGATCGTATATTATGGTTCTAATAAAAAAACACTTAACGCCTTATCGATTTATTGTGAGAATGAAAAAATTAAACTATCATACAAATTATTGGATCAAAAATTTAATTTCAAGATAAGTTTAAATAATCTTTATTCGTGCCTTCCAAATATATTACAAAGCTTAGTATGGATTGTAAATTTTTTAATAAAAAATATCAGATTAAAAAAAAAAAATGTAAGCAATATTAAAAACTTTAATAATAGCTTTTTCATATTTTCAAACTTTGTACATTTAAATATGAATAATATCAGGGCTGGAAATTTTTTCTCGTATCAGTGGGGAAATTTAAATAAATTATTAGCGAAAAAAAAGATTACATCTATCTGGTTCCATCATTTTATAAAAAGCCCAGATTTCTTAAGTTCAAAAAATGGATCTGATAGCTTAAATAAAATTAATAGTAAAAGTAAATTCGAGCAACATTTTTTAATATCTGAATTTGTAGATTTTAAAATAATATTTAAATCTTTAAAAAATTATTTAATTTTTTATTTTAAATCATATTTCATTTTGAGCAAAATTAATAATTTAAAATTTAAGAATCCAATTGAAAAAATAATTATTAAATTACAGCAAGATGATATAACAACATCTTTATGTGGCAGTTTACTATTACAAAATATAATTTATATAGAGGTATTCAATGAAATTTTAACTAAAATCTCAAAAGAAAATTCATTAATGTATTTAATGGAGGGACAACCTTGGGAACAGGCCTTATTACAAAATTGGAAAATTCATCAAGGAGGTAAATCTTTTGGATATCCTCATACTAGTGTAAATTTTTGGCATTTAAATTATTTTGAAAACTTTAGCTCAATAAAAAAATCCAAATCTTTTCCAGAATATTTTCTGATTTCAGGAGACTTAGCCGCCAATAATTTGCTTCAGTTCAATTTAAATAAAAACAAAATTATTCCTGTTGAGAACTTAAGATATTCGTTTCAAAATAAGTTTTTTAAAATAAAAAAGTCAAAAAATAAAAATAAAGTAATTATTCTCGGAGACTATGAAGATATAACAACTAGTAGGTTAATAAAGGTATTTAAAAAAAACTCATCTAATTTGTATTTCAAACCTTATCCCGCCAAACATTTTGAACTTGGTTATATAAAGCAAAAGGGTTTTAAGATTATTGCTAAACCTCTTGATGAAATTATGAACCTTTTTGAAACTTTCATAGTATCTCGATCAACTGCTGCATCACTCGAATGTTATATGAATGATAAAAAAGTATTAGTTTTCTTAGAGAGTGAATTTTTGAATACTTCGCCAATGTTCGGAACAAATACAGTTCAGTATATTGATAAAAATTCAATCGTAAATTTTAAAAAATTAAAATTTTTAAAAAACAAAAACTCTAGAAACCTTCTTTATCTAGACAATAATTTAAAAAGATGGAACATTTTACTTAAAAAATTGAATGAAAAAAAAATCAGATAATACTCCTTACGGTAAAGATAAAAACTCTGTTATATATTGGAGAAACAATAGAAATAAAATTAAAGATCTCTATAAATCAGAAAAATATTTTTTTGTAAAGCTGATAAAAAAATCTAATTCTTTTCTTGATGTTGGTTGTGCTAGTGGTGGATTTTATAAAATAATTAAAAAATTTAAAAATAAAATATTATATAAAGGTCTTGATGTTTCAACAAACCTTATTAATAGTGCAAAATATACATATGGAAAAAAAAAATTTATAAAGTATGACGGAAAAAAATTTCCTAAAAATTTAAATAATTTTGACTTAACTTTTTCATTTGGAACTCTACATCACACAAAAAATTATTTAAAGATAATAGAGCAAATGGTTAAAAAATCGAAAAAATACATTTTATTTGATTTAAGATTCTCTAAAACTAAAAACTTTGAAACCAGTTATCAAATTATTAAGTTTTCTAAAAACTTCATGAAAAATAATAAAATTTTGTATAATGTTTTAAATTTAGATACTTTTCTAAAAAAACTTGTTGAAATTACTAATGCTAAGTACGCAATATTTATTTATGGTTACTATAATAAACCTAATTATAATACTATAACAAAACATAAAAAACTTATAATGGCCTCTATTTTGATTGATAAAACTAAAAAATATAAAATAAATATAAATATAAAAAATGAAAAATAATATTTATAATATAATCAAGAAATCAATTAAATATTCCACCGGTAGAAATAAAGCTAATCTTCATGAACCAATTTTTTTTGGTAAAGAAAAAAAATACCTTCAAAAGTGTATAGACACAACTTTTGTTTCATCTGCTGGAAAATATATATCTATGTTTGAAAAAAAATTATCAAAATTTACAAAGTCTAAAAACGTTATTGCAGTATTAAATGGCACTATAGCATTACAAGTTGCATTAAAAAGTTTAGGCATTAAAAAAAATGATGAGGTTTTAATACCCACGGTGACATTCGTCGGAACTGCAAATGCGATAAAGCATTGTGATGCGATACCTCATTTCATAGATACTTCTTTGAATTCACTCGGTATATCAGTGGAAGCCTTAGATAATTATTTAAAAAAGATAGCAATAAAAAAAAACAAATTTTTATTTAATAAAAAAACCAAAAGAAGAATATTTGCTATTATTCCAGTGCATGTTTTTGGACATATTTCAAAAATTGATGATCTGGTTAAAATATCAAAAAAATACAATCTTAAGATGGTTGAAGATGGAGCTGAGGCTTTGGGAAGTTTTTATAAAAATAAACACGCCGGCACTTTTGGAGATTTAGGGATAATTAGTTTTAATGGAAATAAAATTATAACAACTGGAGGAGGGGGTGCTATTCTTTGCAACAATAATAATTTGGCAAAGAAAATTAGACATTTAGTGTCTACCGCTAAAAAATCCCATAAATGGTCTTTTTTTCACGATAGAGTAGCGTGGAACTACAGAATGCCAAATATTAATGCGGCTATTGGTTTAGCTCAAATGGAAAAAATAAAAAAAATTATAAATTTAAAATATAAAATTACTAAAAAATATAAAACCTTTTTTAAAAACAATCATGAAATTCAATTTATTGATCAACCCAAGAATTGTAAAAGTAATTTTTGGTTAAATACAATCAGAATTAAAAACTTAAATATTAGTAAAAGAAATAAGTTGCTTAATATTTTGAATTACAAAGACAGTATGAATTGCCGTCCTGTTTGGAATTTGATACATAATTTACCAATGTTCAGAAAGTGCCCTAAATCAAACTTATCTAACGCAAAAAAAATTGAGAAAGAGTTTATTACATTGCCTAGCAGCCCTATTTATGGAAAATAAATATTCATGAAAGTTTTAATTTTAGCTGGAGGTTTAGGAACAAGACTTGCAGAGTATACATCAACCATTCCTAAACCGATGGTGCCGATTAACGGAAAACCAATGATATTTCATATTATGAAACATTATTCAAAATATGGATTTACGGAATTTTATATCGCGCTAGGTTACAAATCTAAAGTAATAAAAGATTATTTTAAAAAAGGTTATAAAAATTGGAAAATAAATCTCATTTACACCGGTCAGAATACTATGACCGGAGGAAGAATTAAAAGGCTTAAAAAATACATTGGAAAGGAAACTTTCTTAGCCACTTACGGAGATGGTTTATCTAATGTTAATATTAAAAAACTTGTAGCGTTTCATAAAAAAAATAAAAAAATTGCAACATTAACAGCGGTTAGACCTCCAGCTAGATTTGGAGCGATTAAAATAAGAGGTAATTTTGTCAATTACTTCAAAGAAAAATCGAAAGTTGATGAAGGATGGATAAATGGAGGGTTTTTTGTTTTAGAACCAAAAATATTTGATTTTATAAAAAATGATAAAACTTTTTTTGAAAGAGAGCCTCTAGAAAAAACATCAAAATCTAATAATTTATGTGCTTTTAAGCATGAAGGTTTTTGGCAGTGTGTAGATACAAAGCGGGATAGAGACAGAATAGATAAATTATTGAAAGAAAAAAAAATAAAACTTTGAAAGAAAAAAAAAAAATTTTAGTTGTAGGTGGATCTGGATTTATCGGTTACCACCTATTGAAAAAGTGCTTAAAGTTAGGCTGGAAATGCACAAGTATTTCCTCAAAAAAGCCAAAGCAGATAAGAAAGTTAAAAAAAGTTAAATACATAATTTGTGATATATCAAAGCATAAAAGACTTAAAAAAAAACTAAAAGAGCATTTTAATTATGTGATTAATCTTGGTGGTCACGTTGATCACTCTAATAAAACTGCAGTTTATCAAAGTCATTATATTGGCTGTAAAAATTTAGCAAATATTTTCATCAAAAAAAATATAGATACTTTTGTTCAAATTAGTAGTTGCATGGAGTATGGAAATCTAAAGTCACCCCAGATTGAAAAAAAAACTATCAAGTTAAAAAAATTAAAATCTAATTATGGACAGTCAAAACTGCTAGCTTCGATACATTTGAAAAAAATGTACAGGCTTTACAAATTTCCAGTTGTTATATTAAGGCTTTATCAGGTATACGGTCCTAAACAAGATTTAAATAGATTTCTTCCAATTGTGATTTCATCTTGCTTAAAAAATAAAAAATTTCCATGCACAGAGGGGAGTCAACTAAGAGATTTTATCTACATTGAAGACGTTGTTGAAGCTATTATAAAATCTTTAGATAATAGTAATATTTATGGAGATGATTTTAATATAGGTAGCGGCAAACCTTTTAAGATCAAAGAAATTACAAAAATTATAAATAAATATATCGGCAAAGGTAAACCTTTGTATGGAAAAATCAAAATGAGAAAAGATGAAATTAAAAAGCTATTTCCTGATATTAAAAAAGCAAGTCTCAACCTACAATGGAAGCCAAAAATTAAATTTCTATCTGGAATTTCAAAGACAATAAACTATTACAAAAATGAAAAATTATAATCCTCTAATATCAATCATCATTAATTGTTATAACGGAGAAAAATATTTAATTGATTGTTTAGAAAGCATAAAAAATCAAACCTATAAAAATTTTGAAGTTATATTTTGGGATAATAAATCGATAGATAGCAGCTCAAAAATTTTTAAAAAAATTGCTGATGAGAGATTTTTTTATTTTTTAAGTGAGAGTCATACTTCACTGTATAAAGCAAGAAACTTAGCTCTTAAAAAAATCAATGGTGATTTTTTATGTTTTTTAGATGCTGACGATATGATGAAAATTGACAGATTAGAGAAACAGATAAAATTTTTTTTAGAAAATAACGACCTAGGAGTAGTGTACTGCAACCAGGAAATACTTAATCAAATAACAAAAAGAAAATCTATTTTCATCAAAAAAAATGATAAGATTGATGAAAGCCTTAAAATTCTTAAAAGACAAAGTGCCACTATTCTAAATTCTTTGATTAAAAAAAGTGAGCTATTTAAACTTAAAAAATATTTCAATGAAAATTATAATATTATTGGTGATCTTGATCTCTTGTTCAGATTATCAAAAAATTGTAAATTTAAATATCTTAATGAAACATTGGTTACTTATAGACTTCATCAAAACAATTATTCTAAATTCAACAGAGATGAGGAAATTGAAGAACTAGATGATATGATGAGTGATTTTAAAAGTAATGATTTATTTAATTCAGAAGAATTAAAGACATTTCAAAATACAATTAATTTAAGAAAAATTTTAAACTTAATAATTAAGAAAAACATTAAAGAAGCTTATAAAGATATAAATGCATTACAAGATAACTTCTTAAAAATAAAATTAATTTTTTACCTAATTTTACCTAATACTATTTTAAAAAGATTAATTAATTTTTAATTTTTTTAAAAGTACTTAGGCTCAAAATACAAATACTTATCCATAAAAAACTTCCAGAGAATGTTGAAAATATACTTCCTGTAGACTTTATCGGCCAGAATATTAAGAATAAAAAACAAAGTAAAATTAAATAAAAATTTTTTCTATCAACCGAGTCTCTATTGCTTATAACTTTATAAATACAATCTCTTAAAAGTAATAAAGAGAAAATAATAGAGAAAATAAAACCAAAAAGACCTGTATCATTTAAAATTTCTAAAACAAAATTATGAGGATGAGTAGAGCAATTTTTATTAATCTTTTGTAATTTTGGACAATTCTGTCTAAAAGATTTTAAACCTCCACCGATAAATTTCTTTTCTAAAAAGACTTCATAAGAGTCCATGAAAATTAAACCATGGCTACTTGAATATTTCTTAGTAAAAAATTCACTTTTAATAACACTTTCCTTTGAGTCATCAGTGACTGAGTATATATGAATAAAAAAACTTTCATATCTATCATAAATTGTTTTATCTTTTTCAAAAATTAAGGAGGTTGACAATAAAAAAAATAATAGCGCTGCTATAATTTGAAACCTAAATCTGTTTACGAATATAATTACTAGAATTAAAAAAAATATTGTCATAACGAATGACATCTTGTTACTTGAAACAAAAATAGCTGAAACCATCAAAAAAATTATCATACATTCAATGATTTTATTTTTTCCCGATCTTTTAAAAAAATCATTAAATAGCAAGATAGTTAACGGTAAAGCAAACAATATATAACCACCTGCAACCTTTTCCTCTTTAAAAAAACTATTAAATCCAAAAAATGGGTCTGATTTGATATTAAAAATATTTAAATCAAAGTAGAGATATAAAAGAATATCAATTGAAATAATTAATGCAAATATTAAACTTGACCAGTAAAATAGCTTTATTTCAATTTTATCATATTTGTAAAGTGTTTCAAAAAAAATGTATAAAATTAAAAATCGAAATAAGAAAATTGACTTTGCTGTATATTCATTAAATTTAAAATCTTGATTAATAAAAGTCGAAAAGAACATTAATACAAAAAAGATTATTAAACTTTTATTACTAATGGAGAAATTGATCTTAAGTTTTTCTTTAAAAATTAAAAAAGCACCAAGTATTATGAATATTAAAATATTTAAATTTATAATTAGTGATCCCAATATCATTGATAGCGGTAGAAAAGCAAAAATAATACTAAGAGAGGTATTTTGAATTTTTGTGCTCATTTAAATTTTGTTATTTTAATATATTGATAATACATAAATTTCAAATATAACTAGAATTTAAAGGGGCGTGTAGTTCAGTGGTAGAACGCTACGTTGACATCGTAGAGGTCATAAGTTCAATTCTTATCACGCCCACCATGATATTTTGTATCTTATAAAACTATTTACTTAGTAATAGAAAAAGACTATAAAGCTTTGCCTGGTAATTTTAGCGAAGGGGTTATACCCGATCCCATTCCGAACTCGGAAGTCAAGTCCTTCAGCGCCGATGGTACTCTGTCTTAAGACACGGGAGAGTAGGACGTTGCCAGGCTTTTAATTTATGAAAATTGCAAGTTCTTTAAAGTCGTTAAAAAAAAGAGATCTTAACTCTAAAATTGTTAAGAGACGAGGTAAGGTATATGTTATTAATAAAAAAAACCCAAGATTTAAAGCTAGACAAGGTTAGTATGAAAGAAAATGAAAACGACTATAAAGATACTTATAAAGGTTTCACTAAACTCGTTATCTGGGGAACGACCGCTGTAGTTGCTATTTTAGCAATACTTGCTTTAACTTTGCTCTAAATAAATTTAATTATGATAGTTGGCTCAACAAAAGAGATAGCACCAGAAAAAAGAGTCTCAATAACTCCTGATACAACAAAAAGTTTTAAAGATTTAGGATTGAGAGTATTATTACAAAAAGGTTATGGTGAAGAACTAGGTTTTAAATCATCTGAATATGAGAGCAATGGTGCTGAGTTTGTAAATAATAATATTGATGTTGTTCAAAAGTCTAATTTAATTTGTAAAGTTAATTTACCGGTCAAGGAGGAGCTTGAGGCTTTTAAAGAAAAATCAAACTTAATAGTTGGTAATATCAAAAAAGAGACCGCTAACCTATCAAACAAAAATTATAATATATTCTCTCTTAACTTACTCCCTAGAATTACAAGAGCACAGTCGATGGATATTCTTTCCTCTCAAGCTAATCTAGCAGGTTACAGAGCGGTGATAGACTCAATTTATGAATATCAAAAAGCTGTACCAATGATGATGACAGCTGCTGGTACTGTACCAGCAGCGAAAGTTTTGATAATTGGAGCAGGTGTTGCAGGACTTCAAGCAATAGCAACTGCAAAAAGACTAGGTGCAATAGTTTCAGCAACTGATGTAAGATCTGCCGCTAAAGAGCAAGTCGAAAGCTTAGGCGGCAAGTTTTTATCTGTTGAGGGTTCTGAAAATCTTGAAACAAAAACAGGTTATGCAAAAGAGGTAACAGAAGAATATAAAAAAAAACAAGCTAAGATGATGGAAGCCGCAGTTGAGAAAAATGATATAATCATATGTACAGCTCTAATTCCAGGAAAACCGGCTCCAAGAATAATTAATGAGAATATGATTGCAAAAATGAAACCTGGATCAATTCTTTTTGATTTGGCTGCATCACATGGAGGAAATGCAGCCTATTCAGAAGTAGATAAAACAATAGAAAAGGATGGTGTAAAAATAATTGGAGTAGATAATATTATGAACAAATTGCCTCTCACAGCTTCAAATTTATTCGCTAAAAACATATTTAGTTTCGTAAGAAATCTTTATAGTAGAGAAAAAAAAGAGTTTTCAGTTAACCTAGAAGATGAGATAATTAAGAATACCTTAATTAAAAACAAATAAAGAATATGGAAATAGATCCTTTTATTTTTAGATTTAGCATATTTATTCTCTCAATTTTTGTGGGCTATTATGTTGTATGGAGTGTCACTCCCTCTTTACATACACCTCTTATGTCAGTAACTAATGCAATTTCCTCAGTAATTATTGTTGGAGCTATTATCGCAGCATTAGCAGGTTCCCCTGGTAAAATTTTTGAAATGTCTAATATTTTTGGATTTTTGGCAATTGTTCTAGCAGCTATAAATATTTTTGGAGGATTTTTAGTAACTCAACGTATGCTTCAAATGTATAAAAAGAAAAAAGATAAGAAGAAATGATCTCAGCAAACATATCAGCAATATTTTATCTAATATCAGGTATTCTTTTTATTCTTGCTCTAAGGGGGCTTTCTTCACCTGAGTCCTCAAGGCAGGGTAACTTGTTTGGTATTATGGGGATGGTTATAGCTATTTTAGTTACATTCCTGTCTGTGGGAAACTTTTCTGAAGCAGTTATCTATGTATTAGCCTTTTTAATTCTTGGAGGAGCAGTTGGGTCATACATAGCTTTTAAAATTCCAATGACTGCTATGCCAGAATTGGTTGCTGGGTTTCACAGTTTAGTTGGTTTAGCGGCAGTTTTTGTAGCTATTTCAGCTTTCCAAAGTCCCAGTGTTTTTGGTTTAGGCACACCTGGTCAAATTAAATTAGCAAGTCTTATTGAGATGTCTATTGGAGCATCAGTAGGGGCAATTACTTTTTCAGGTTCTATAATTGCATTTTTAAAACTCAGAGGAATAATGTCTGGTTCTCCTGTAGTTTTTAAAGGCCAACACTACTTAAATTTATTAATTGGTATTTCGATTTTTGTTTTAGTTTTTTTTCTTTGTAAAACTCAATTAAGCTATTATTTTTGGATAATAATACTAATCTCTTTTATTGTTGGAGTACTTTTAATTATACCAATTGGCGGCGCAGATATGCCCGTAGTAATTTCAATGCTCAATTCTTATTCAGGTTGGGCTGCCGCAGGGATAGGTTTTACATTAGAAAATACAGCTTTAATTATTACCGGTGCTTTAGTGGGTTCATCAGGAGCAATTCTATCTTATATAATGTGCAAAGGTATGAATAGATCTTTTTTGAATGTTATTCTTGGTGGATTTGGAGGTGAAAGTGCGCAAGACTCAAAAGAAAAAAATAAAGAACAAAAACCTGTAAAAAGTGGAAACGCTGAAGATGCAGCTTTTCTTATGAAGAATGCTTCCTCAGTAATAATAGTTCCAGGATATGGGATGGCAGTGGCACAAGCACAACATGCTCTTAGAGAAATGGTAGATAAATTAAAAAAAAATGACATTAAAGTAACTTACGCAATTCATCCAGTTGCTGGAAGAATGCCCGGGCATATGAATGTACTTTTGGCAGAAGCAAATGTTCCTTACGATGAAGTATTTGAATTAGAGGACATAAATAATGATTTTGCAAACACTGATGTCGCTTTTGTAATAGGTGCAAATGATGTAACTAATCCAGTAGCGAAATCTGACCCTAAAAGCCCTATTTTTGGGATGCCAGTTTTAGATGTTGAAAAATGTAAATCGGTATTATTTGTTAAAAGAAGTTTGTCACCGGGTTATGCTGGAGTTGATAATGAATTATTTTACAGAGAAAATACTTTAATGTTATTTGCTGATGCAAAAAAAATGACAGAAGATATTGTCAAAAACTTAGAATGAAAACTAAAATATTTTGTGATATTGCGGATTTTAAGACCATCAAAAAATTCAATAAAAAAAAAATTGTACAAGGTTTCACTACCAATCCAAGTTTGATGAGACTTGCAGGAGCAAAAGACTACAAAAATTACTCATTAAAAATTTTACAAATTTGTGACAAAAAACCTATTTCTTTTGAAGTATTTGCAGACAATTCAAAAGATATGGAAAAACAAGCTTTACAAATAAATTCTTGGGGTAAAAACGTTTATGTCAAAATACCTGTGACTACTTCACGTGGTATTTTTACTGGAAAAATCATCAAAAAACTTAGTAACAAAAAAATTAAATTAAACATAACTGCAGTATATTCTTTTAATCAAGTTAAAAATATTTTTAATTGCTTAAATAAAAACTCAAAGTCAATCATTTCAATTTTTGCTGGGCGTATGTCTGACAAAGGAATTGATCCTTTACCAATTTTTAAAAAAAGCATTTATTTAACGAAAAATTATAAAAATATTAAAATTTTATGGGCAAGTACAAGAGAAGCTTACAATTATGTTCAAGCAAAACAAATTAATTGTGATATTATTACTATGCCTCCAAAAATAATTGAGAAAATTTATAATTTTGGCTCGTCTTCAAAATCTCTCACTTTAAAAACTGTCAAAGGTTTTTTAAGCGATAGTAAGAAATCAAAGTTTAAAATTCATTTATAATTTTGGTTGCGGGGGAAGGATTTGAACCTTCGACCTTCAGGTTATGAGCCTGACGAGCTACCAGACTGCTCCACCCCGCGATATAATTAAACCTTTTTAAGGTTAATTGCTTGAAGTTTATCTTTTTCTTCCCTTATATCAAATTTAATTTTTTGATTTTCTTTTAATACCCTTAATTTTGATTTTTCCAAGGAAGTAACATGAAGAAAAATGTCCTTTTCTGTTTTGTCTTCTGTGATGAAACCGTAACCTTTTTTCGCATTAAA
The DNA here is from genome assembly GCA_902590115.1 of uncultured Pelagibacteraceae bacterium. Classification (GTDB taxonomy): domain Bacteria; phylum Pseudomonadota; class Alphaproteobacteria; order Pelagibacterales; family Pelagibacteraceae; genus Pelagilacustribacter. The sequence goes on from CACIVM010000001.1 coordinate 134,099, forward strand.
CCATTTTACTTTACCTAACGGCATATTAACTCCTAATTATGTAATATTTAAATTCTGTTTTTTAACTTTTGAAGTTTTTTGAGTCTTTTAATGTTTTCTGTTCTAAGTCTCTTTTTTTTTTCGGAAGGCTTTTCATAATTACTTTTCATTTTAATTATTTTGAAAAATCCTTCCCTTTGAAGCTTTCTTTTTAAAACTCTTATAGCTTGCTCCACGTTATTATCTTTTACATCTATCTTAATAATTACCTCCTGTTATTTTTCCTGTTGTTATCATTTAAGTTAATTAATGTCTAGTTTAGATAATTTTGATTTAATAAGCTTAAATTTTGTTATTCGTTTATATTTTCTCTTTCTTTTTCTTTAGCAATTTTTTTTTCTTCCCTAATTTTTGCTTTTCTTTCCCTTTCTACACGTCTATCAGCTTTTTCTAATGCTTTTTGAAAGTTGTCTTGTGTGCAAAGCGATAGTATCACTGGATCTCTAGGTTTTAAATTTGACATATTCCAATAACTTTTATTTCTTATTAAGGAAACTGTACCCTTAGTGCTTCCAACTAACTTAGAAATTTGACCATCTGTAAGCTGTGAAGAATTTTTACAAAGCCACAAGATAGCATCAGGTCTGTCTTGTCTTTTAGACAGAGGCGTATACTTTGGTTTTTTTCTTTCTTTAATTATTTTTATTTCACTATCTTTTTTAATTAAATTTAAATTTCTTTCGGGATTTTTAGAGCAAGCATCAATTTCATCTCGAGTTAATTGCCCTGCGAGAATAGGATTATAAGCTTTAATTCCTTTAGCAACATCTCCATCTGCTATACCCTTAACTTCTAGTTCGTGAAGATTACAAAAATTTGCAATTTGTTTAAAAGTAAGTGTTGTATTTTCTACAAGCCAAACAGCTGTTGCTTTCGGCATAAATGGAACTTCTGGCATATTTTATTTTACTTTTCTAAGGTTACTAAATTTTTTGTTATATTTACTTACTCTACCTTTATCTAAAACTTTTTGTGCTCCACCGGTCCATGCATAATGAGACTTTGGATCAATATCTAATTTCATCACGTCATTTTCTTTACCCCAAGTTGACCTTGTCTCAAATTCAGTACCGTCTGTCATGACAACTTTAATTTTATGATAATCAGGATGTAATTTTTTTTTCATGAAGCGAGTTTTATATGAATAATTAAATTTACTCAATATTTTTTTTAAATATTAAATCCCTTAGATCATTATGAATATGATAATTTGTTGCTAAAATATTACATCTGAAAGGTTTTTTTGCATTATTTAATATTTCAACAAATCCACCAGACTCTTTTACAATCAATATACCAGCTGCAATATCCCAGTAATTAAGTTCCCATTGCCAGAATCCATCAAATCTACCACAACCTACGTTAGCTAAATCTAGAGCCGCACTACCAAATTTCCTTACTGGTGAGTTAATTTTTTTTGAAACGTTTATATACTCGGTAAATATAATTTCTTTTAATTTGCTAGCGCTCTTTGGTCCTCCAGTTACAACTAAACAGTCTTGAACATTTTTTTTTTTGGATACTCTTATTCTAGAATTATTCAAATAAGCGCCGTTACCTTTCTCAGCCATAAACATTTCATTCTTAATTGGGTCAAAAATAATTGAGCTTATAATCTCTTGATTTTTTTCGTAGGCAATAGAAATAGCAAACTGTGGTATACCGTTAATAAAATTCATAGTTCCATCTATAGGATCAATTATCCATCTTTCATCTTTATTATTTTTATTAATCTCACCTGACTCCTCACTCACTATCCCATAATTAGAATTAGCTTTTAGTATTTCTTCTATTAATATTTTCTCAGTTCTTTTATCTGCTGATGACACAAAATCTCCAGGTCCTTTTGATGAAACTTGTAGTTTTTCAATTTCACCAAAATCTCTTATTAATAATTTTGATGCTTTCAAGCAAGCTTTATACATTATATTTATCGATGGAGAGTTGAGTCTCAAATTATTTTACCTTTCTGACATATTCTAAAGTTCTTGTGTCTAAAATTATTTTATCATTATTTTCAATAAATGGAGGAACGTTTATATTAATACCATTGTCTAATACTGCTGGCTTATATGATGAAGCCGCAGTTTGTCCTTTTATAGATCCTTCTGTAGAGATAATTTTACACTCAATATTTATTGGTAACTCAATCATAATAGGTTCCTCATTTAGAAATTTTATTCCAACTTCAAGGTTTTCACTTAGCAATTTATATTTTTCGCCAGTTACCTTTTTTGATAAGGAAATTTGTTCAAAATCTTTGTTGTTCATAAAAAAACATTTTTCATCATCACTATATAAATAATTAAATTTTTTTTCATCCAATTCAGCTTTTTCTATAGTCTCATTTGATCTAAACCTCTCATTTAATTTCGTTCCTTTAATAACACTTTTTAATTCTACCTGATTAAAAGCACCTCCTTTCCCAGGCTTAACATGTTGAGTTTTCAATACATTCCAATAGTCACCTTTATGCTCAATTATCATACCTGGCTTTATTTCTATTGCATTTATTTTCATACTAAAAAAGCTTTATACTTTGATAAGGTTTTAATTTGGGGTTATTCCAAATATAACTTGATATTGCAATATAATTCGCGCCTGCAATTAATAATTTTTTATAATTTTTTGGATTGATACCTCCTATTGCAACTAAGCTAGCTTTTGTATTTTTTTTTGCCCATCTTAATATTTCAATATTAGCTTTCAATGCAAATGGTTTTAATTTTGATTTATAAAAAGACCCAATAGCTAAATAATCTGCTTTATTTTTCTCACCATCTAATAAAAATTTTTTAGAGCCATGACACGTAATGCCAAGTATTTTTTTTCTAAGTTTATTACGGGCTTGTATAATTGATCCGTCTTTTTGACCTAAATGACATCCATCTGATTTACATTTAATTGCGAGATCAATGTCATCGTTAATTATAAATTTTACTTTATACTTATTTGTTATTTTTTTTACTTTTTTAGATAAGATTATTAATTTATCTTTGCTATGATTTTTCATTCTTAATTGAAAAAAATGAACTTTTTGAGTTTTAAGCACACTTTCTAAATCCTTATAAAATCCATTATAAAATTTATTTGGTGAGATTAAATATATAAACCTATTCAAACGTTTTATGCGACTTCCTTGTCTAAAACTTCTGTCCATTGTCCTTTAGAGGATAAACTGTTCATTTTTGCTCTATGATTAAAAACCTTTTGGATATCATTTCTGTTGTTCATATCAAAAGAAAATTTTTTTAAGGCGCTTTGTTGTAAGGCTCTACCATATGAAAAAGTCATTAAAAAATTAGTATCATTAATTTTATTAATTGCATTTAAATTTTTGCTAGCCTCCATTTCTGTTTGCCCGCCTGACAAAAAAGCTATACCTGGAACTTCATCTGGAACATTTTTCTTTAAACAGTCTAAAGTTTTTGTAGCAATTTCTTCTGTAGAACTTTTGTTTTTACAATTTGCACCTGGTAAAATCATATTTGGTTTTAAAATCGTACCCGTCAAATCAATTTTATGGATTCTTAATTCATTGTAACACTCATTTAAGACATCAGATGTTACTTCATAGCATCTATCAATATCATGTTCGCCATCCATCAAAACTTCAGGCTCAATTATTGGAACCATATTACTTTCTTGGACTAAAGCTGCATATCTAGCTAAGGCATGAGCATTTGATTTTACAGCCTGTTTAGTCGGAAATTTTTCACTTATTTTAATAACAGCTCTCCACTTTGTAAATTTTGCGCCAAGTGCATTGTACTCTTTTAGTCGATCACGCAAACCATCTAAACCCTCAGTAACCGTCTCTAAATTGGACCCAGCAAGAGGTTTTGCACCAGTATCAACTTTAATTCCAGGAATAGAGTTATTACTTGTAATCAAATCTGGTATTTTTTTTCCAGTGCTTGAAACTTGTCGAATAGTTTCATCAAAAAGTATTACTCCTCCAATATAATCTTTCATTGCATTAGAGGAAAATAAAGTTTCTCTAAAATTTAATCGATTTTTTTCATTACTTTCTATGTTGACACTTTTTAATCTTTTATTCATCGTACCGGTACTTTCGTCAGCAGCTAAAATACCTTTTCCTTTTTCACAAATTTTTTTTGCTATATCGTTTAAGTTCATAATTCTACTAATATTTTAAAACACTTACCCCAGGCAAGTCTTTTCCTTTTAGATAGTCTAAAAAAGCCCCGCCTGCTGTTGATAAGTGAGAAAATAACAAATTTTTATTAATTCCATTAATTGCACTAACCGTATCTCCACCACCTAAAACTGATATTAACGATTTGCCTCTAGAGTTTTCAGAAATTTTTTCTGCTATTTCATATGTACCTTTTGCAAATTCATTATTTTCAAAATATCCAGCGGGTCCATTCCATAGAACTGTATTAGAATTATCTATAATTTTTTTTATTCCTATAATAGTTTTTGGCCCTATATCCAAAATTATGTCGTCATCTTCGATGCTAGAAAAATCTTTATCTATTTTTGTGCCTTCTTTACTTTTAGCTACGGAACAGTCTTCAGGAAGGTATAATTTGCAGCTATTGTCTTTGAACATTCTTAATATTTTACCAACAGTCTCACCAGCGTTTTTTTCTAACATAGATTTACCAACTTTTCTTCCAGTACGATAATGAAAATTATTTGCCATAGCACCGACCAAAATTATATTCTCAACATTCTTTATTAAATTAGAGATCACTTCTATCTTGGTCGAGACTTTTGAGCCTCCAATTATGCATGTAACCGGTTTTTTTTTATTTTTTAATACAGAGTCAATGGCTTCAACTTCACTCTTAAAAAGTGGTCCGGCGTAACGATTAATCATGAACGTAGCAATTCCATGAACAGATGCTTGCTTTCTATGAGAGCATGAGAAAGCATCGTTTATATACACTTCACCTAAACTCGATAATTTTTTTGCAAAATTTAAATCATTTTGCTCTTCGCCTTCAAAAAATCTTATATTTTCTAGCAAAAGTAGATCGCCATATTTAAGATTATCTATTTTTTTAGTTAAATTATTATCGATATTGCCATCGTAAAATGAAATTTTGTCCTTAAATATTTTTTTTATATAATTAAAAACAGGCAATAGTGAAAATTTCTTTTTATTATTTTTTTCTGGCCTACCAAGATGCGAAATTATGATAATTTTTTTATTTAATTTCGATAATTTCTTTAGAAATGGAATAGTCAGATCTATTCGTGTACTATCTTGAATTGTATCATTTATTATTGGCACATTCAGATCTAACCTTAATATTATAACCTTTTTATCTAAATTATCTTTTGAAGAATAATAATTTATTTTAGACATGAAATTTTATTATTTTCTTAAAGCACTTTGAATAAGAGTTACTAATTTGTTACTAGTCAAATCAAAATTTTCGAAAAGTTCTTTATATGGTGCGCTTTTACCAAAATCATCAATCCCAATAGTTATACCGTTTCCTTTGACGTACTTTTTCCAACTTATAATGCTTCCAGCTTCTAAGGTAATAATAAACGACTCTTTTTCAAAAATTTTGTTTTTATAATCCTCCGATTGTTCATCAAATAATTCTTGACAGGGCATAGATACTACTTTGGACTCTATATTGTTTTCTTTTAACAATTTTTGTGTTTCTAAAGCTAGCCCCACTTCAGATCCTGAGGCAGCAATTGTAACTTTGCTATCATGAGATGTAATTTTAACCTCATATGCACCCATCATACACCTATTGTCCGTAGTTATTCTCATATTATTGTAAGGAAGTTTTTGTCTCGACAAAACTATAGCGCTTGGACCGTCATAATTTAAAGCTGCTTCCCAACATTCTATCGTTTCACATATGTCTGCTGGTCTAAAAACATTTAAGTTCGGAATAGCTCTAAGACCTGTCAATTGTTCTATAGGTTGATGAGTTGGCCCGTCTTCGCCTAAACCAATAGAATCGTGAGAAAAAATATAAATCACTTTTAATCCCATCAAAGCAGAGAGTCTAATTGAAGGCTTACAATAATCCGAAAAAATTAAAAATGTGCCTCCAAAGGGTATTAGATTATGATACAAAGCTAGACCATTCATAACCGCAGCCATTGCGTGCTCTCTAACACCGTAATGAATATAATTCCCTGAAAAATTTTTAGCGTTTATTACAATTGAATTTTTTGTTTTTGTATTATTTGACCCACTTAAATCTGCTGAACCTCCTATTAAATTTGGCAGGATATTATTTAAACCTTCTATTACTTTCATAGAACATTGTCTTGTCGCAAGAGAAGGTTTCTCCCCGTGATATTTTTGTTTTTCTTTTAAGACAAAGTCTCTTATTTCGTTTTTATAAACTTTATTATTAATTTTATTAAAATTTTCTTTTGTTTTTTGACTAGAATTATTTAACGCTTTTAGCCAGTCTTGCTCCAATTTTTCTCCCTGTCTCCCAATTTCTCTCCACGCTTTCAAAATTTCATCTGGTATATGAAACGGATCATACCTCCAATTCAACTTTTGTCTCATCAACTTAATTTCATCTTCACCTAAAGGAGCTCCATGTGAGGATGATTTACCAACTTTATTGGGCGATCCTAAACCAATTTTAGTTTTACAAGATATTAAAGAGGGTTTACTTGATTTTATTGCTTTTTTTATTGCAGCGTTTATTTGCTTTTCATTATGGCCATTTATTTCTTGAAAAGACCAACCATAAGACTCGAATCTTTTTTTATAATTATCAGAGACACTTAGTGATGTAGACCCGTCTATAGATATTTTATTATTGTCAAAAAAAACAACTAAATTTTTTAATTTTAAATGACCCGCTAAACTCATAGCCTCGTGACTTAAACCTTCCATCAAGTCACCGTCGCTAGCAAAAACGTAAGTCTTATGATTTATAATTTTTGTTCCGAATTTTTTTCTATAAATTTCTTCACCGATTGCAATACCAATAGAATTTCCCAATCCTTGTCCAAGAGGACCGGTTGTGGTTTCTATTCCGGAATTAATTTTATATTCTGGATGCCCAGCACAAATAGAGTTAAGTTGTCTGAAGTTTTTTATATCCTCAATTTTAATACTTTCATAACCAGTAAGGTAAAGCAAAGAGTAAAGTAACATTGAACCATGACCTGCAGACAAAATGAATCTATCTCTATTTATCCACTCAGGATTTTTTGGGTTAAACCTCAGGTGGTATTTAAATAAAACAGTTGCAATGTCTGCCATGCCCATCGGCATTCCTGGATGACCAGAATTAGCATTTTGTACAGCATCAGCTGCTAAAAATCTGATTGCATTGGATAAGTCGTTAAGTTTTATCTTCACTTGTATAAGGTATATAGACTTAAAGTTATTATATCAATAATATGATATAAAAATAAAATGAACAACATTCAAAAAAAAGAAAAAAATCTAAATTTGCTAATAAATAAATTAGCTTCTGTAACATCAAGTTATTCACAGTCTAAATTTGACACAGATAAAATTTCTGAGGAAAGAGATCAATTATTTTTAGAAAAGAAAGAAATTGAGAAAAAAAATTACGAATTGCAAAGAGAGCACAAATATTTAAGAGAAAAGCTCTCTGCTCTTCAAAAAGATATTAATGAAAAATTAGAAAATGAGGAAAATCTCAGTAAGGAAATAGATGAACTAAGCCAAGAAACTGAAAATTTAGTAGAAGAAATTGAAAAATGGCAAATGTAAATATTAAATTTAACGGTAAAGATTATATTCTATCGTGTGATGACGGTCAGGAAGACTCTCTGAAAAAACTGGCTAAATTTTTAAATAACAAATATGATGAACTCCAATCCAGGTTAGGAAATATTGGTGAGAATAAACTTTTATTAATTACAACAATCCAGCTGATAGATGAACACTTTGAGTTAAGAGAAAAAATACTTAGTCAAAAAGATAAATTAGATAAACTTTCTTCGAGATTCAATGAAATGAAAAATTTAGCAATTAAATATAAAGATAGTAAAGATAATGAGATAAAGAACCTAAATTTAGATATTGATAACTTCAAGAAAGCAATCCAAGAAAATAATGAACTTTATGAGGGAATGCTGGATAGAACGGCTAAGTCTTTAGAAAAAATAATTGAGAATACTGGATCTATTAGTAAAATTCAGTAAATGCACTCTAAATCTTTTCTTAGAAAAAAATTTTACAATATCAGAAAGAGAAAATACTTTGAAATAGAGTCCACTTTTTTTAACCCTTTATTAAAACTAATAAAAAAAGGGAAAAAAAAAAAATTAAAGATAGCTTTGTATCATCCAATAAATTATGAAGTTAATGTTCTAAAGATTTTAGAAAAAATTAAAAATATTGAAAGCATGATATTGTTGCCTGTTTTAATTGGAAAAGTCATGAAGTTTAGTTTGTGGAAACGTAATCAACCTTTGGTTATAAATAAATTTGGTGTACTAGAGCCTGCCCTAGTTAATAATAAGTGCTATTTGCCAGACATTATTCTTGTCCCACTATTAGCTTTTGACAATAATAATTACAGGCTGGGTTACGGAAAGGGTTATTATGATAAATATATTTGTATGAATAAAAAAAAAAAATTTGTCACAGTTGGTATTGCTTTTTCATTTCAAAAATATAATAAAATTCCAATTAAAAATTTTGATGCAAAGCTTGACTACGTATTAAGCGAAAAGGGGTTAAAAAAATGAATATTCTGATATTAGGAGATGTAATGGGACCATCAGGAAGAAAAATTATTATGGATAAACTTCCTAAATTAATTGAAAGCAATAAGATAGATTTTGTAATTATCAATGGAGAAAATTCCGCAGACTCCGGTGCAGGTATAACAAAAAAAATATTTAAAGATTTAATAGATGCAGGCGCTGATGTTGTAACAACTGGTAATCATGTCTGGGATGAACAAGAAACTTTAGATTTTATAAAAAGGGAAAATAGGTTATTGAGACCAGAAAATTTAATCAAAGGATCACCTGGGAATGGTTTTGGAATATTTAATTCAAGAAATAATAAAAAAGTAGCAGTCGTTAATTTGATGGGAAACATTTTTATGAAAAAATGTGAGAACGTTTTTGAGGAAGCAAACAATATAATAAAAAAAATAAAATTAAAAATAGATGCAGACTTTATAATTGTAGATATGCATGGTGAGATAACTAGTGAAAAAAAAGCAATTGGTTTTTTATTTGATGGTAAAGCTACAATGGTTGTAGGAACGCATACTCATATTCCCACTTCAGATCATATGATTTTAAAAGGCGGAACTGCTTATCAAACAGATATCGGTATGTGCGGTGATTATGACTCTGTTATAGGGATGAATAAAGAAAATTCCATAAAAAAATTTTTAAAACATCAAGATACAAAAAAACACTTTCCCGCAGTTGGCAAGGGAACTTTATCAGGATTAATGGTCACGGCTAATGAAAAAACAGGATTGGCGACTAGTTTAAAACCAATCGTGATAGGAAGTCATTTAGAAAATAGGATTTGATAATTATGGCAGGACACTCTCATTGGGCAGGAATTAAACACAAAAAAGGTCGTCAAGATAAACAGCGAGCAAATCTTTTCTCAAAGCTTTCAAGAGAAATCACGGTAGCTGCAAAACTGGGATCAAAAGATCCAGAAACAAATCCCCGACTTAGATCAGCTATACAAAACGCTAAACATTCAAATATGCCTAAAGATAACATTGAGAGAGCTATAGACAAATCGGAAATTTCAATTAATAGCAATTTTCAAAATCTAAGATATGAGGGATATGGACCATTTAATGTTGCACTTATAATTGAAACTCTAACAGATAATAAAAATAGATCTGCTTCGTCTATTAGGACTGTATTAAATAAAAATGGTGGTAGATTAGGTGAAAATGGATCAACTTCTCATTTGTTTACTAATTGTGGAGTAATTGTAATAGAAAAAAAATTACCAGAGGAAGAAATAATTGAAATTGCAATTAATGCAGGGGCTTTAGACTGTAAAAATCTAAAAAATCACAATCAAATAATCACAAAAAAAGAAGACTTTTATAAAGTTAAAAATCTCATAGAAAGAAAAGTTGATAATATAATAAGCTCTGGCATCGAATGGATTCCAAGAAATATTATTTCATTAAAAATTGAACAAGAGAGTAAAATAATTGATATTTTGGATACATTAGATGAAATTGAGGATGTTCAAAAAATTTTTACAAATTGTAAGCTAGACATAGAATAAATTATGATAATTATCGGAATCGATCCAGGTATCAGCGGCGCTTTAGCAATTTTAGAGGGCAAAAGAGTAATGAAAATTATAGATATGCCAGTAATGTCGGAGGGTAAAAAAAATAAAAGACAAGTTAATAGTGCACTATTAGCTAGTTTGATAAAAGAAAATACTAAAGATTATGATGAAATTGTTGTTGTAGTGGAGCAAGTTAATGCTATGCCCGGTCAAGGTGTTACCAGCATGTTTAATTTTGGCCAAACTTTTGGGGCAATTAAAGGAATATGTGCAACTTTAGAGTTACCAATACATTTTATTAGACCGTCCAAATGGAAAAGATACTTTGAGCTTATCAACTCATCCAAAGATGCAAGCAGGACTAAAGCAATAGAAATGTACCCTCATTTATCAAAGGAACTTTCAAAAAAAAAAGATGTAAATAAGTCAGATGCTATATTAATTGCGAGATATTTTAGCGAAAATAGATCGCCAAACGATCAATCAAATAACTAAATTTTTCGGGATTTTGATACGCCAAATTCATGACACAATCTAAAAGTAAAGAGTATGAATGGAAACAGATATCGTATCCCAAGCTGTTGGACTAGGTGGAAACACAGACTTCTCTTTATGGAAATTATTTCTCAGAGCTGATTTTGTCGTTAAATCTGTCATAATTATTTTAATTATTAGCTCGATTTGGTCTTGGGCTCTTATTTTTGATAAATACAAACTTTTTAAAAAGATTAACAAATCTGCAGAGGATTTTGAAAATAAATTTTGGAAAGCAAAATCAGCTGAAAGTTTTAATAACACATTACCATCTAAGTCAATAGATCCAATTATATTGATATTTAGAGATGCTATGAACGAATTAATAAAAACAAAATCTAAATCTTCATCAGTTCAACTAGCACGCGTTGAGAGGGTTTTAGAAATTTCAACCGACAAGCAAATCAAAAAGATTGAAAAAAATTTTACCTTTTTAGCTACAGTTGGTTCAACAGCTCCTTTCATAGGATTATTTGGCACTGTATGGGGAATTATGAATTCATTTCAATCAATAGCCATTTCAAGAAATACAAGTCTTGCAATAGTTGCTCCTGGTATTGCCGAAGCATTATTTGCAACTGCACTTGGTCTTTTAGCCGCTATACCAGCAGTAATCGCATACAATAAGTTTAATAGTGACTCCAAACGTTACATTTCAAGAATAGACAATTTTTGTAAAAGATTTATTTCAATAATTTAATCAAATGGCTTTTAATCTAAATCGCTCAAAAAATGATCCAATGAGTGAAATAAATGTAACTCCTTTTGTAGACGTAATGTTAGTGTTGTTAATTATATTTATGGTTACAGCTCCTTTACTCACAGTCGGGGTACAAGTAGATCTACCCGAGTCCGCGGCAGATTCACTTCCTGATGATCAAGAACCGTTAACAATTTCTATAAACTCAAAAGGAGAAATATTTATTCAAGAGCATAAGGTTACTTTTCAAAAAGTTGTTCCTAAGCTTCTGGCTATTTCAAAAAATAGAACAGATACAAGAATATATGTCAGGGGAGACAAAACAATAAATTATGGCAGAGTCTTGGAAGTTATGGGGACCTTGTCAGGAGCTGGTTTTTCCAAGGTGGCGCTGATTTCAGAACCATACAAAAATTAAATGATTTATGACAAGAAGTTTAATCTACTCAATTTTTTTTCACTTAATTATAATTTCTTTAACTATTTTATCCTTACCTTTTATGACAAGACAACCTATTGATTTACCACCTATTGTTTCTGTTGAATTAATACAAATTTCAGATGTAACCAATATTCCGTATGCCCCAAAAGCGAGAAAAATTATTGAAGAAGTCAAAAAAGAGGAAAAAAGAGTAGTGTCAGAACAGGCGCCGCCCGCGGCAAAAGCTAAAGAGAAACCTGACAGAATACCTTTACCAAATAAAGAAGATGAAATTAAAAAGATTGTTAAAAAAAAGCAAAATCCTGAAGAAATTAAACCTCAGATAAGACAATCATCAGAATTTGAAAAAAAAGAAATAATCGATACTAATGAAATAGCAGCGTTAATTGATAAAGCAAAGGAAGAACAATTTGTCAATGAGAGAAACTCAAAAAAATTGACTCAAAGCAAAGTAAAAAACTCTTTTGCCACAGGTTTATCTTTATCTGAGGAGGATGCTTTAAGAGCTCAAATATTTGGTTGTTGGAGTGTTCCTTTAGGTCTACCGTATGACGATAATCTATTAGTTAGAATTAAACTTGAGCTTAAAAAAGACGGAACTATCAAAAGGTCAGAAATTTTAGATCATGAACGAATGAATAGGCCAGGACAAAAATTTTATAAAATTCTTGCAGAAAGCGCATTGAGAGCTGTCAGATTATGTCAACCGTTAAAAGTTCCTCCAACTGGTTACGAAAATTGGAGGAATATTCAATTAAATTTTGATCCAACAGAAATGCTAAAAGGTTAATTAAATGAAAAAAATTATAATTTTGATAATCTTTTTTTTAAGCTTTAGTAAATTAAATGCTCTTATAGAGGTTGATATTACAAGAGGTAATCTAGATCCGTTGCCAATTGCAATTTCACCTTTACATGTAGATATAAAATCAGAGCTAATTGATGGATTGAAAGTAAAAGATCTTGGAGGAGATATATCAAAAATAATTGAAAAAAATTTCAAATCAACTGGTCTATTCAATCCTTTAAAGAAAGATGCTTTTGTTCAGAAACCAGATATTGCTCATCTAAAGCCTAGATTTGAAGACTGGAGATTAATAAAAGCTCAAGCGTTAGTAACAGGTAAAATTATTATTAGTGACGGTAAACTAAAAGTGGAATTTAGACTATGGGATTTAACAGCCTCAAAAGAAATGCTTGCTTTAGCTTTTACAACAACGCCGACAAATTGGAGACGAGTTGCACATATTATTTCAGATAAAATATATGAAAGATTAACAGGTGAAGATGGATACTTCGATACTAGAGTAATCTATGTTGCAGAAAGTGGTCCAAAAAATCAAAGAGTCAAAAAGTTAGCGATCATGGATCAAGATGGTGCTAACACAAAATATTTAACATTAGGTAATGAGTTAGTTTTAACTCCTAGATTTAATCCATCAAATCAACTAGTTACATATTTATCTTATTTTAGAAATTTACCAAGGGTCTACTTATTAGATATTGAAACAGGCACCCAAGAAGTCGTAGGAAACTTTCCAGGAATGACATTCGCACCAAGGTTTTCACCTGATGGAAAGAAAATAATTATGAGTTTTGCTAAAGATGGAAATTCAGACATTTATACGATGGATCTTGATACAAGAGTTGTAGAACGAATTACGGAACATTCTTCTATAGATACATCTCCATCATACTCGCCGGATGGAAACTATATTTGTTTTAATTCAGATAGAAGTGGATTACAACAAATTTACGTTATGAAAAGTGATGGCTCTAATGTTAAAAGAATTACATTTGGAGACGGAATTTACGGTACACCAGTTTGGTCACCGCGTGGCGATTTAATAGCTTTTACTAAAGTTAGAAAAGGTAGATTTTATATTGGAGTAATGAGATCTGATGGATCAGGAGAGAGATTACTGACCGAGAATTTTTACCAAGAGGCACCTTCATGGTCACCCAATGGAAGAGTGCTTGTTTTTTATAGGGAAACAAAATCTGGACCTAAAGGTGAGGGATTTTCCGCAAAATTATGGTCTATAGATATAACAGGATATAATGAGAGAAAAATTAGCACTGAAACTGATGCTTCAGACCCATCTTGGTCTTCATTACTCTCAAAGTAAGGTAATTTCAATACATTTAGTGCTTGAATATTCTTATAATATTTGAAATATTGAGGCATCAACTTAGGGGAAACTATGAAATTTAACACAAGTTTAAAAAATTTACTTTTGATTATATTTGCAGTCTTCGCATTAAGCGCTTGCTCGACTGCAAAAAAAGGCGATCAAACGTCTGGTGATGTGTATACCGGAACTGAAACAGTCGAATATCTTGCAAAAGGTGTTCCTGATAGAGTTTTCTTCGCTACTAATAAATCTTCTTTAACAACTGCAGCAAGGGAGACATTAAGAAAACAAGCTACCTTTCTAAGAAAAAATAAAAATCTTAACATTACGATAGAAGGGCACGCTGATGAACGTGGTACTAGAGAATATAACTTGGCGCTTGGTGAGAGAAGAGCTAATGCAGCAAGAGATTATTTAATGACTTATGGTATTTCTGGAAAAAGAATATCAGTAATTAGTTACGGTAAAGAAAGACCGGTCAATACGGCTTCCACACCACTGGCTTGGTCACAGAATAGAAGATCTGTAACTGTAAAAGTAAACTAATTTAAGAATATATTAAAAAAAAGACCCTATGTTAGATCAACAGAGGGTCTTTTTTTTGCCATTATGTCCAATTATTCGTTATATACAAGATGCAGAAAAAAATTCATATAATATTTTTTTTCATAATCGCAGCCTTTAATTGTATAAATATTGTTAAGGCGGATGAGAGATTAAACGCAGTAATTGATCAAATTCAAATTATTTCAAAAGATATTAAAACCCTTGAAAAGGCAGTATATTCTGAGACTTCATCTTCAATTAATAAAAATTTTTCCTCTAATAATTTAAATGAAGATGTTTTAACTAAGCATCTTTTAAAACTAAATGAGATTGAAGATCAGTTTAGAGAGTTGACCAATAAGTTTGAGGAAATAAACTTTAGAATTGATAAACTTTCAAAACGAGTGACAAAAATTCAGTCTGATAATCAACTAAGATTTTCTGATTTAGAGACTGGTAATTTAAATTCGTCTAATAAACAAATTTCTAAAAGTGCTCAATTACCTGGAACTAGCAAACCACAAGACTTTGGTTCAAATCCAGGATATAATATGTCTAATTTACCGAAACAACAAAACATAAACTCAGTAGAATCTGCAGCATCAGTTGTAACATCCAAACCTGATAAACAAGAAAGTTTATTACCATCAAAGCCTGCTAAAGAACAATATGAGTTTGCAGTAAGCTTTATGAAAATAGGTGATTACGAAACAGCTGAATTTGCACTCAAAGAGTTTATAGATAAAAATAAAGATCATGATTTAGCAGGAAACGCTCAATATTGGTACGGAGAAACGTTTAGAATAAGACAACTATATTCTGATGCAGCAACGGCATATCTTGATGGCTATCAGAATTATCCCAAAAGTCAAAAAGCCCCAGAAAATTTGTTAAAACTTGGAATAACGATGGTTCAACTTGGTGAAAAGGATCAAGGATGCACAATGATAAAAGGTATAAAAAAACAATATCCAAAAGCAAACAAAGCTGTGTTACAAAAAGCTCTATATGAGCAAAAAAAATTCAAGTGTGCTAACTAATAGTTCAAGCTATCAAGAAGATAAATATTTTTCAAAAGTTTATTCCCATTTTAAAACGCACATAAAAGATATAAAAGCCCAGAAATTTCTAATAGCAGTTTCAGGCGGTCCAGATAGTCTAGCATTAACTGCGTTAGCAAAAGAATACTCTAGAGAATTTAAAAAAAAATTTTTTTTTGCTACTGTTAATCATAATATTAGAAAACAATCAGCAAATGAAGCGAAAACTTTAAAAAAACTTCTTAATAATTACAAATTAAATTTACACATACTAAATAATAAAAAAAAAATAACCAAAAATATACAAGCTAATGCAAGAAAAATTCGCTATAATCTTTTAAAAAGCTTTTGCCTCAAAAAGAAAATAAGACTAATAATAACAGCTCATCATAGAGAGGATCAAATTGAAACATTTTTAATTAGATTATCTAGAGGTAGCGGGGTTCAAGGACTTTCATCAATGAGTCAAAGTGTAAAATTAGACAAAAATTTATATTTATTTCGACCCTTATTAGATTGTAAAAAGGATGACTTAATTAAAATATCAAAAAATATTTTCAAGAAATACATTCAAGATCCATCAAATAATAATAAAAAATATTTAAGGACTAATATGAGAATTTTAACTAAAAAAATGAACGCTAATGGTATATCGAATGATCAAATTCTTAATTCTATAAAAAATTTGAGTTTATCACGAGATACAATTAATATTTATCTAGATAATGCTTATAAAAAAAATGTTGTTAAAAGAAATAAAATTCACTTGATAAAACTCAATCAATTTAAAAAAGAAAGTGATGAAATAAAAGTAAAAATTTTAGGGTTGATATTTAAAAAAGTCTCCGGGTTGTATTACCCACCTAGAGGTAAAAAACTTAATTTCGTAGTTGAAAAGATGGTTAAAGAGGGTGTAAAAAAACTCACTTTAGCTGGTTGTTTAATTAAAAATTCTGGAACTTCTTTAATAATTGAAAAAGAGCCCAAAAACTGATTTTTTTATAAAAAATGCTCCATTTTGCCATATTTACTAATAATTAATTTAATATTATCTATTGAGTATATTAAAATAATGACTATTTAATAATTATGAATTTTAAAAATCTAATAATGTGGGCATTAATCGTCCTTCTTTCAGTAGGATTGTTCAATATGTTCCAAGACCCAGAAAAAATCAAATCTGGAAGCAATGAAATGGCATTCTCCAAATTTTTAGATGAAGTTGACTCTGGACGGGTTGTGGAAGTAGAAATTCAAGGAAGTAATATTTCAGGAATATTATCAAACGGTGAAAAATTTAAAACCTACTCACCAAATTATCCTAATTTAGTCGAGAGACTTTCAGATAAAGGTGTAAGTATTGTTGCTTCGCCACTAGAGGACAAAATGCCGTCTCTATTAGGAATTTTATTATCTTGGTTTCCAATGCTTTTGTTAATTGGTGTTTGGATTTTTTTTATGAGACAAATGCAAGGCGGCAAGGGAGGCGCTATGGGCTTTGGTCGATCAAAAGCAAAACTTTTGACAGAGGCTCAAGGAAAAGTCACATTTAATGATGTTGCTGGTGTTGAAGAAGCAAAAGAAGAGGTTGAAGAAATTGTTGAATTTTTGAAAGATCCAAAAAAATTTAGTAGGTTAGGTGGAAAGATACCTAAAGGCGCATTATTAATTGGCCCTCCAGGTACAGGTAAAACTCTATTAGCTAAAGCTATCGCCGGTGAAGCAAACGTCCCATTTTTTTCAATTTCTGGTTCTGATTTCGTTGAAATGTTTGTTGGAGTTGGAGCATCAAGAGTTAGGGACATGTTTGAACAAGGAAAAAAACATTCCCCATGCATAATTTTTATTGACGAGATAGATGCTGTAGGAAGAAGTAGAGGCGCTGGACTAGGTGGCGGTAATGACGAGAGAGAACAAACTTTAAACCAGCTGTTAGTTGAAATGGACGGATTTGACACTAATGAAGGTATAATTCTTATTGCAGCAACTAATAGACCTGATGTTTTAGATCCAGCATTATTAAGACCAGGAAGGTTTGATAGACAAGTTGTAGTAGGAAATCCAGATATAATTGGAAGAGAGGCAATTTTAAAAGTTCACGTTAAAAAAATCAATACTGGACCAGATGTAAAACTTAGAACCATTGCGAGAGGAACACCAGGTTTCTCAGGAGCAGATTTAGCGAACTTAATTAATGAGTCTGCTTTACTTGCCGCAAGAAAAAACAAAAGGGTTGTTACGATGTCAGACATTGAAGAAGCTAAAGATAAAGTAATGATGGGCGCTGAGAGAAGATCAATGGTTATGTCTGAAGATGAGAAAAAGCTTACGGCATATCATGAAGGTGGTCACGCGATAGTTGCTTTAAACGAGAAAGCATCTGATCCAATTCATAAAGCGACGATAATTCCAAGAGGAAGAGCGCTAGGTATGGTTATGAGATTACCTGAAAGAGACCAGCTTTCAGTTAGTAGAGAAAAAATGCATGCGGATATAGCTGTTGCGATGGGCGGAAGAATTGCAGAAGAAATTATATTTGGTCATGATAAGGTTACTTCAGGTGCATCATCAGATATCGATATGGTTACTAAGATGGCAAAGAATATGGTTACTAAGTATGGTATGAGCCAAGAGCTAGGAACTATTGCGTATGGAGAAAACGAAGAAGAAGTCTTTTTAGGAAGATCAGTGACAAAGCAACAAAATATGTCGGAGGAAACAGCAAAAAAAGTAGATGCCGAAGTCAAAAAAATTGTCGACAAAGGCTATGAAAGAGCGAGAAAAGTGTTGACCGAAAAAATTGATGATTTACATAAAATAGCTAAAGCACTGTTAATTTACGAGACTTTATCCGGAGATGAAATTAGGGATCTAATATTAAAAAATATAAAGCCAACGAGATCATTTAAAGAGGATGAAGATAAGGATGACGGTAAAGAAACTTCAGCACTAGACTCAATTGGTTTAAAGCCAAAACCAGCTATCTAAACTTAATGAAAAAATATTACACTCGCGCGTGTAATTTTTACTACGGAACCCTATCAAAACACCTGATTAAAAAGGGAAGCTCTTTACCATTATGTGGAAATACAGATATATCGTTTGATAAAGTTGAATTAATTACACGAAAAAATAAAAAAATAAATTCAAAAATTATAAAAATTCAAGATATAAAAAAATTAAAAAAAGATCAAAGGTTAAAAATTATCTCAGATTTAAAAGTTATCACTTCAAAGAGAAAAAATTTCTTAAGTAAAATAAATTTTTTGAAACCTAGCATTATGGGGATTTTAAATTTAACACCAGACAGTTTTTCTGATGGAGGTAAATTTAATACCACTAAAAAAGCAAATATACATATAAAAGATATGATTGCTGGGGGAGCTAACATTATTGATGTAGGCGGAGAGTCATCTAGACCTGGCTCTAAAACCATTAGTAATGAGTTAGAGTGGAAAAGAATAAAAAGTATAATAAAAAAATTTAAGAAGAAAAATAAAAATACTTTACTTTCTATAGATACAAGAAAAACAGAAATAATGAAAAAGTCATCAAAATATAAAGTTGATATAATTAATGATGTATCGGGATTTAGTTATGATAAAAATGCGCTAGGTACGGTTTTAAAATTGAATAAATCAAATGTAATTCATCATATGCAAGGAACACCAAACACTATGCAAAAAAATCCAAAATATATAAATGTTTTATTAGATATTTATGATTTTTTTGAGGATAAAATTAAAAAATTTAAAAATAAAAAAATTATTTTAGATCCAGGTATTGGGTTTGGTAAAAAACTGAAACATAATTTGACTTTAATTTCGAAAATTTCTTTGTTTCATACTCTTGGATATCCTATTTTAATCGGTACTTCTAAAAAAAGATTTATCGGACAAGTGGTTAAAAAATATGATAGTAAGGAACGTTTTGGAGGCACTATGGCCTCCGTGTTATATTTGCTTACTCAAGGAGTTCAAATATTTAGAGTGCATGATGTTAAGGAAATAAAACAGGGGATTGTAGTTTTTAAAAAAATTCTAGATAAAAATGAAAAATAAATATTTTGGAACAGATGGCATAAGGGGCACCGTTAATACTGGGAATATAACAGGTGAAAAATTTTTTAAGTTTGGTCTCGCATCGGGAACATACTTTAAAAATCAAAAAAAAAATAAACAAATTGCTATAATAGCAAAAGATACGAGGCTATCTGGTTACACTTTGGAACCAGCATTAGTTTCAGGTCTAGTTTCTGGGGGTATGCATGTTTTCACTTTAGGCCCGTTACCTACAAATGGTCTAGCGATGCTCACGAAATCTATGAAAGCTAACATGGGTATAATGATTACTGCTTCTCATAATCCCTATTGTGATAATGGTTTAAAATTATTTGGCCCAGATGGAATGAAGCTATCAAATAAGATTGAAAAAAGGATTGAAAAGTTGATTGATGCTAAACATACTAAACAATTAACAAATCCAAAACTTTTGGGAAGAGTAAAAAGGTTAGAGAATGGAAATGACAAATATATTCAAATTTTAAAAAGTAATTTCCCTAAGAATTTTAACTTAAAAGGAACAAAAATAGTTTTAGATTGTGCCAATGGGGCATGTTATAAAGCAGCCCCAAAACTTCTTAATAGTCTTGGTGCAAAAGTAATATCAATTGGTATAAAACCAAATGGATTAAATATTAATGAAAAATGTGGTTCAACTTATCCCTCAAAAATACAATCTGCTGTTAAAAAATTCAACGCCAATATAGGCATCTCATTTGATGGTGACGCAGATAGAGTAATTATGTGTGATGAAAAAGGGAAAATTATTGATGGAGACCAAATTATTGCAATGTTAGCTAAAAGGTGGAAGTCTAAAGGAATTTTAAGGGGTGGAGTAATTGGAACACAAATGTCTAATTTCGGATTAGAAAAATATTTAAAAATAAATAAGATAAAATTTTTTAGATCAAAAGTTGGTGATAGATATGTTAAAGAAAAAATGAGAAAAAAAAATTTCAATCTTGGAGGAGAACAGTCGGGACATATAATTTTAGGAAAGTTTGCTACAACAGGAGATGGTTTATTGGTTGCACTAGAAGTATTGTTTTCATTACGAAAAGGAAAAAAGGCTAGTGAATTATTAAATGTATTTAAACCTGTGCCTCAAGTTTTAATAAACATTACAGTCAAGAATAAGAATATCATTGATAAACTTAATTGTAAGTTAGCTTTGAAAAAGGCAAATAATATGATGAGCCAAAATGGAAGAATTTTAGTTCGAAAATCTGGTACAGAGCCTAAGATTAGGATAATGGCCGAGTCTTATGATAAAAGATTAATGCTAAATTGTATTAAAAAAATTAAGAGATCAATAGTTTAATTGAAACCTAAATGTAAAATTTTAATTATTGCCGGTTCAGACTCTTCTGGAGGCGCTGGAGTTCAAGCAGATATAAAAACTGCAACAGCTTTAGGGGGATACGCAATGACAGCTATTACATCTATAACAGCACAAAATACGACAGGTGTAAAATCAGTTTTTCCAATTAATTCAAAAGAGGTCGAAAAACAAATTATCTATACTTGTAAAGACATTAAACCTGACGTAGTGAAAATCGGAATGATTTACTCAAAACAAGTTGCGATTTCAATTTTTAAATCATTAAAAAAACTTAAAATAAAAAAAATTATTTTAGATCCTGTAATGGTTGCAAAAGGAGGTTTTAAACTTATTGATAAAAAAGCAATAAATTTTATAAAAGATAAACTGATGAAAAATGTTACCTTGATTACTCCAAATATTCCTGAGACAGAAGTTTTAACAAAAATAAAAATAAAAAATACTAAAGATATGACCAAAGCTGGAGAAATATTAATTAAGGGTGGAGTTAAAAATGTTTTGATAAAAGGCGGTCATAGTAATACAGAAAGAATTTATGACATATTATACAGCAAAAATGGATACAAAAAATTTGTAAATAAAAAAATTAAAACTAAAAATACTCATGGAACAGGTTGTACATTATCGACTGCAATAGCAACTTTTTACGGATGTGGAAAAACATTAAATAAATCCTGTGAGCTAGGTATTAAATATGTTAATCAATCAATAAAAACAAATCCAAAATATGGAAAAGGAAACGGACCTATTAATCACTTGAGTTCAATTAAAATTATAAAGTTTAGAAAATGAAAAATGTAGTAGTTGTAGGATCGCAGTGGGGAGACGAGGGAAAAGGTAAAATAGTAGATTGGCTTTCAAGCCAAGCAGATATTGTTGTTCGTTTTCAAGGTGGTCATAACGCAGGACATACATTGGTAATTGATGGCACCACCTATAAACTTAGACTTTTACCATCAGGAATTGTGAGAAAAGATAAAATTTCCGTCATCGGAAACGGAGTAGTAATTGATCCTTGGGCATTGCTTGATGAAATAGATGAAATTAGATTGAAAGGTATCAAAGTAGATGAAAAAAATTTAATAATTTCGGAGTCTGCAAACTTAATTCTTCCATTCCATAAAGAGATGGATGAAATTAGGGAGGATGCCGCAGGAAAAGCAAAAATTGGAACTACAAGGAGAGGGATTGGCCCAGCCTATGAGGATAAAATAGGGAGAAGATCTATTAGAGTTATGGATTTAATGTCAGAAAAAAATCTCGATCACAGATTAGAAACTGTTTTGACACATCATAATGCAATCAGAAAAGGTTTAGGAAAAAAAATTTTCAAAAAAGATAAACTAAAAAAAGATTTGTTTAAAATAGCTCCTAAAATATTAAAGTTCTCTCAGCCGGTTTGGAAAAAAATAAATGAATTTAAGTCAAAAAATAAAAAAATTTTATTTGAGGGTGCTCAAGGTATTTTACTTGATGTTGATCACGGAACTTATCCATTCGTAACATCATCAAATACAGTAGCCTCCTCTGCAGCCACTGGCTCTGGCTGTGGTCCTGACACTATCAATTATGTTTTAGGCATTACAAAAGCTTATACAACTCGGGTAGGAGAAGGACCTTTTCCAACAGAATTAAAAGATGAAATTGGAGAAATATTAGGATCTAGAGGAAAAGAATTTGGGACTGTTACTAGTAGGAAAAGAAGGTGCGGATGGTTTGATGCAGTACTAGTGAGACAAACTATAAAAATATCTGGAATTAACGGTATAGCTTTAACTAAGCTTGATGTTTTAGATAAACTAGAAGAGATTAAAATGTGTATTGCATATACAATTAATGGAAATAAAATTGACTACTTACCTGCGGCTGTTGACGATCAACTAAATGTTAAACCTATTTACAAAATTTTTAAAGGTTGGAAATCTTCAACTCGTGGTATTAAAAAATTTGATAAATTACCGGAAAATGCTAAAATTTATATAAAAGAACTTGAAAATTTTATTCAGGCAAAAGTCTCAAGCATTTCTACAAGCCCAGAAAGAGAAGATACAATTTTAATTGAAAATCCTTTTAATTAGCTGGAAGTAAATTTTTTGAGTTGGCAGCATTTAGCATTGCCTTTTGTAATTTCTCAAATGCCTTTGTCTCAATCTGTCTAATTCTTTCTCTACTAATTTTATATTTTTTACTTAGGTCATCTAATGTTTTTGGACTCTCAGAAAGTCGTCTTGCATGCAAAATTTCTCTTTCTCTATCATTTAATATTTTTATAGCTTGGTAAAGTAACTCTTTTTTATCATCATATTCCTGTCGTTGTGAAATAATCAATTCTTGATCTAATTTCTCGTCAACCAACCAATCTTGCCACTCGTCGTTTTCTCCTTTTTTAATTGGATCATTAAGAGATTTTTCTTGCCCCATCATTCTCCGATTCATATTGATCACCTCCTCGGAGTCAACATCTAGTCTTTTCGAAATCTCTTTTACTTGACTATCTTTTAAATCTCCTTCTTGATTAGGTGCTATTTGTTTTTTTATTTTTTTTAGATTAAAAAAAAGTTTTTTTTGAGCTGTTGTTGTTCCCATTTTAACTAGACTCCAAGACCTTAAAACGTATTCTTGAATGGCGGCTTTAATCCACCACATCGCATAGGTTGCAAGGCGAAAACCTTTATCAGGATCAAATTTTTTTACTGCTTGCATCAACCCTATATTCCCCTCTGATATAAGCTCATTTACCGGCAATCCATAACCACGATAGCCCATTGCAATTTTTGCTACCAATCTCAAGTGACTAGTAACTAACTTATGCGCAGATTTAAGGTTTCCATGTTCTCGCCAATTTTTGGCTAACATGTATTCCTCTTCAGCGTCAAGCATCGGGAATTTTTTTATTTGAGATAAATAAATTGATAAACCGCCACTTGATGGAACTGGTAAGTTTGACATTTCGCTTTTATTAGTCATGACTATTATTTATATACGATCTTAGATATTTTCAATCACTCAGTTTATCAAGTAAATTCAACAAATTTGTAAATTTGCTCGGCAACTCTGATTTAAATTCAAGATTTTCATTTTTTCTAGGGTGATGAAAACCAATAGTTTTAGCATGAAGCATCTGGCCTTTTAGTTTTTTGAGTATAATTTGTAAATCTTGATCTATATTTTTAAATTTCATTTTCTTGTTATGATATTTTTTTTCACCTAGAATTGATGTACCCTTATATTTCATATGGACTCTTATTTGGTGAGTTCTTCCGGTCTCTAATTTAAATTCAATTAAACTGACTTTAGGGAGATTTTTTGAATAAAAAACTTTTTTTGTTTTATAAAATGTAACAGCTTTCTTTCCCTTATTTTCGCTTGCTGTCATTAGCTGTCTATTTCTAGGATCCCTTGTTATCAAAGTTTCAATTTTGCCATCTAAAGGTCGCAACACACCCCAAATCAAAGCCACATATTTTCTTTTAATTGAGTGTTGACTAAATTGTTCGCTTAATTTAGCGTGAGAATAATTATTTTTTGCTACTAGTAACAACCCGCTGGTATCTTTATCTATCCTATGAACAATGCCAGGTCTATCAAGACCCCCAATATTTGAAAGTTTTTTTTTATATTTATATATTAATGCGTTTACCAGTGTTTTAGATTTATTGCCTGCTCCAGGATGTACTACCATTCCAGGAGGCTTGTTTATTATCAGCAAATCGCTATCTTCATAAATTAGATTTAAATTAATATTTTCTCCTTCTAAATTAGAAATATTTTTTATTATTAAGTTTATTTCAATTATATCTTTATACTTAATTTTTTTTGAGGGAGATGTAATAATTTTGTTATTTAATTTTACTTTTTTTTGTTCAATAAATTTTTTAATACTAGACCTTGTAAAATTTTTGAGTTCAAATTTTAATGCAATATCAAGTCTTTTATCAACATACTCTTTTTTAGCAATAAATTTGATTGTATTATTTTCCATTTACATTAAAATTAATTTATGCGCTTGTAGCTCAACTGGATAGAGCGTCTGACTTCGGATCAGAAGGTTGAGGGTTCGACTCCTTCCGGGCGCACATTTACAATATCCACTCACTATATTTTTCCTTATTTTCTAAAATATATCTTGGAAAAGAATTATCTAAAGCAACTTTTTGATATGAATAGTTTCTCCCAAATATATCAGACATGTTTAATATTTTATTCTGAATATTTGAAATGCTAGTAAATTCTTCCGAGTTAAATTCTTGATGAGCAAAAGATTTAATTTTTTTAGATATCTCTTTCGGCTTTTTAAGAAAGCTAAAATGCCACCCACCA
>CACIVM010000002.1 GCA_902590115.1 uncultured Pelagibacteraceae bacterium
ATTTTGAATATACCCTCAATAATATCAATAAATTTAATATTTTTTTTAAGGAATTGATCAACAAATATTTCATTAGCACCATTAACAATAATAGCTGCTGAAGGATACTTATCTAAAATTTCAATTAATTTAATGACAGGAAATTTTTTTTTATCAATTTTAAAAAATTCAATTTTGCTATCTTGAATAGGATTTTTCACGATATCTATAAATTTTACTATTTGATTATCTGACTCGAATATTGCATTCGAAATAGGAATAATCATATTTGGCTCATGGTAAAGTATTTTTGTAATACCATTATTAAACTCCACAATAGCGTGGGCTAACGACTGCGGGTGAATGATTATTCTTAACTTTTTCGGAGATAAAGAAAACAAGTGTCTTGCTTCACAATATTCAAATACTTTATTCATCATTGTTGCAGAGTCTACAGAAATTTTTTTACCCATATTCCATTTTGGATGTTTGATTGCCTCTGATAGTTTTGCATTTTTAATTTGGTTTGGTTTCCAATTTAAAAAAGGCCCCCCTGAAGCTGTAATATAAATTTTTTTTATATTTTCAATTTTCTCATTTTCAATTAGTTTCATAATAGAAAAATGTTCTGAGTCTATAGGGATGATTGAAGTTTTAAATTTACCGGCTTCTTTTTTTATCAATTTCCAAGCACAAATTATTGACTCTTTATTTGCTAACAATATTCTTTTTGTTTTTTTAATGAATTTTAATGTTGGACTAAGACTAACTAATCCAGGTATCGCAATGATAGTAATATCTAAATATTTTTTCTTAATTGATATATTTTCATAATTATTTTGTATAATTGTTTTATGATTTTTAAATTTTTTTTTTATTTTTAAATAAGTTTTTTCGTCACTAATAATGTAATATTTAGGTTTATATTTATGAATTTGTTTACTTATTTCTATCGAGTTAGTACTAGCTGCTAAGAGTTCAATTTTGAATTGTTTTTTTTTAAGGTTAATTATCTTAAGTGTTGTTAATCCAATTGACCCTGTAGAACCTAGTATGGCAATTTTTTTCATTGGCTAATTATAATAATAAATATTATTCCCGAAGGTATACCAAGTATTATACCATCTATACGATCTAGTATACCACCGTGACCTGGTAATATTTTTCCAGTATCTTTAGTTTTAGATTTTCTTTTTAAATAAGAGAAAAATATATCTCCTATCTGAGTAACAAAAGAAACAATAAAAATTATCATTAAATTATTTAATGTATCATTAAAAATAAAACTATCTTTAACAAATAAATAGAATAATA
This sequence comes from uncultured Pelagibacteraceae bacterium, assembly GCA_902590115.1. Taxonomy (GTDB): domain Bacteria; phylum Pseudomonadota; class Alphaproteobacteria; order Pelagibacterales; family Pelagibacteraceae; genus Pelagilacustribacter. The sequence continues at coordinate 1,294 of CACIVM010000002.1, forward strand.
ATAAAGGTAAAATAAACGAACCTAAACTTCCAAATATAGTTTTATTTGGACTAATTTTAGTTAACTTAGGTCCTTTAAATAATTTTCCAAATATATAACCACCTATATCGGAAAATATTGAAATTAAGATAATATAAAAAAGAACAAGTTTAGAAAAAATATTTGTTGTTAGAATTACAAATAATGTTCCTAAAACGAAAATATAAACCGTAAAAATAATGTTTAAAAAGAATTGAATAATCTTTCTGTAAAAAAAGATTTTTTTAATTAAAAGAGTAAATTCTATTATTGCATAATTTAAGGTAATTATTAATAAAAAAATTAAAATAAAGTTAAATTGGTATGCCAAAAAAAGTAATAATAATAAAAAAATTGATGTAAAAGCTCTTTTTTTAAATTCTAAACTAAATTTCATATTTTACCAAAGTTTCTTTTTGTATTTTTAAAGTTTTTAATGATTTTTTTTAAATCTACTTCATTAAAATCTGGCCATAATTTTTTTATAAAATAAATTTCCGCATAAGCTAGTTGCCAAAGCATAAAATTACTTAATCTATTTTTACCACCTGTCCTTACAAGTATGTCCGGCATAGGTAGATCTTTTGTATATAAATTTTTTTCTATATTTTTTTCTGTTAATTTTTGTTTCTTTGACAACATCTTACTGATTGCATTCTTAATTTCATCTTTAGATCCATAGTTTATTGCTAAATTAATTATGATATTATTATTATTTTTTGTAATAATTCCCACTTTATTTAGAGTTTTTACTAAATCTCTTGGTAATTTTTTTAAATTACCAATTATGTTGATCTTTATCTTATTTCTGATTACAGATTTAATTTCCTTATTAAAGTATGAATTTATTAAGCTAAATAAAAACTTTATTTCACTTTTCGGTCTTTTCCAATTTTCTGTTGAAAAAACAAAAAAACTTAAAATTGGAATCTTATTTTTAATTGAAAATTTAACTATTTTTTTTACTGTCTTAACCCCATTTATATGACCAAAATTTCTTCCTTTACCCTTTGATTTTCCCCACCTTCCATTACCATCCATAATAAAGGCAATGTGGTTAAGCTTGTTCATATTTGAAGTATTTCTTTTTCTTTTTCTTTTGAAATTTTATCTATAATTAAGACATTGTCATCTGTAAGCTTTTGTATGTTTTTTTCAGATAATTTACTCATATCTTCTGAAATTTTTTTTTCTTTTAAATTTTTTTTTAATAGTTCGTTTGCTTCTCTTCTAATATTTCTTATACTTACTTTATTCTTTTCTGCTAAACCATTTAAAATTTTAATTAACTCTTTTCTTCTTTCTTCAGTCAAATCAGGTATTCTTATTCTGATTATTTGGCCATCAATTTGTGGGTTTACTCCAAGATCAGACTTTTGAATTGAGGTATCAACTAAATTTACATTTGATTTATCCCAAACTTGTATAGAAATAAGTCTAGCCTCTGGAACACTTACAGTAGCTAATTGATTAATAGGCATTTGTTGACCATAAACATCTACTTTTATTGTATCAAGCATATTAGAATTAGCTCTTCCAGTTCTTATTGTTGAGATCTCTTTTTTAAATGATGAAATAGTTTTTTCCATTTTTAATGAAAAAATTTGTTCTTTAAATTCAGAGCTCATTAAATTATATACCCTCACCAACTTTGAATCTAATAAAATCAACCACTTTTAAGTTATTATTAATCGATTTTAAAACTTCTTTTACTTTTTTGTCAGGATCCATGATCCATAATTGATCCATCAAAGTATTTTCTGAAATAAATTTATTAATTTTCCCTTGCGAAATTTTATCAATTATTTCTTTATTTTTTCCAGAGTTTACTAGTTCTGCTTTGATAATATCTAATTCCTTATTAATAACATCTTGTTTAATATCTTCTTTGGTGATTGCAATTGGACTAGAGGCAGCTACATGCATCGCTATTTTTTTTCCAATATTTTCTTCTTCACTATTTTCTGCTTGATTTAATTGAATAGCTGCAATTATTTTTCCGATTCCATCATCAAGAGCAGAATGAACATAAAAAAATACTTTTCCTTTATTTTTGTTAAAAAAATAAGACCTTCTTATAGTAATTTTTTCACCTATTTTTGAAATTAAACTTATGAGATTATTATCCACATCAATATTATTTTTCATTTGTGTTTTTTTTAATTTGTTTAAATCGCCATTAACTTTAAGATTAATTTCTGACAATTCTTTACAAAAATCTATAAAATTTTTATTCTTGGCTACAAAATCTGTCTCACTATTAATTTCTATAAGAGTTAAGGCACTGGAAGATTCTCTAACTAGCACCAAACCCTCGGAAGCTGTTCTGCTCATTTTTTTTGTTGCTTTTGCTATCCCTTTTTTTCTTAAAAATTCAACAGATTTTTCAATATCGCCGGAACTTTCCTCTAACGCATTTTTGCAGTCCTTAAAACCCACGCCGGTTATTTCTCTCAGCTTTTTTATATTTTCTAAAATGTTTTTATTAGACATTATTTGAATCAAAAAGATTATTTTTTCTTTTTATCTTTATCTATTTTTTTATCTTTAACTTCTTTTTTTTCAGGTTTAATCTCAATATATTTTTCTGCATCTTTAATAGTTTCCTTAATTAATTCGCAATATAAGTTAATGGATCGCCTAGCATCGTCATTTCCAGGTATTGGAAAATCAATACCTGTGGGATCAGAATTTGTATCTAGTATTGCGATTATGGGTATACCAAGTTTTTTTGCTTCATTTACTGCTAAAGATTCAATATTTGTATCTATTATAAAAATTAAATTAGGAATTTTTTTCATTTCAGCGATACCTCCTAAAGATCTTTGTAATTTATCTCTTTCTTTGCCAAATTTTAAAATTTCCTTTTTTGTGAAGCCAGTATTCTCTTTTGATAATCTTTCGTCTAAGTTTTTCATTCTTTTAATTGAATTTTGTATAGTATTCCAATTAGTCAACATTCCACCAAGCCATCTAAAATTTACATAAAATTGTCCTGTATCTTTTGCTAAACTACTAACTTGCTCTGATGCTTGTTTTTTTGTTGAAACAATTAAAACTTTACCCCCGCTAGCAATACACTTGTGAACTTCGCTTAAAGCTGATTTGATAAAGTTTACTGTTTGAGTGAGATCAATAATGTGAATTGAATTTTTTTCCCCAAAAATAAATTTTTTCATTTTTGGATTCCATCTCAATGTTTTGTGGCCAAGGTGAACACCTGCCTCTAATAGTTGTTTAATGTTTACTTCTGGTACGTTCATATTTTCCGGTTAATCCACCACAGTCATTCCAACTTGGACCGGAGGGTACTACCCCAAAACTGTGTGCGAAATTAAACGATTGATATATTTAAATTAGTAATAAATCAAGTCTCTAAAAAGTAATTTTTTTAACGTATTTCTTGTTTTTTAGATCATTAAAAATATTTAAATCAAATTTTCTTAATTCCTCTAGTTTAAAAACAATTTTTTTATTGTTTTCCGGAACTATCAAACGAATTTTTGTTTTTCCGCCTAATTTCAGACTTTCTTTTAATTCCAAAATATCAAAATCTTTATTTAATTCAATCGACACATTATCATAGGTTTTGTTAACCATTTCATTTAATGATAAAATTTTTTTAACATTAATTCGATTTTGGTTTGTATCTCCTTTAATAATATCTTTTTGTAATGTTAAAATGAAAGATTCTGACTCTTTGAGCTTATCCCTATTCTTAATCAAATTTTCTGAAAATATAAAAAGTTCAAATTCTCCAATGTTATCGCTAAATTTAGCAATGGCGAAAGGTGTGCCTTTTGCACTTTTTTTTTCTTGGATAGACATTATTGTCCCTGCTACTAAGCCTTCTCTTGAGTCATTTTTGAGAAATGTACTATAGGGAATAATTTTAAGTTTTGAGAATATTGAGTTATAATCATTTAATGGATGGTCGGAAATATAGAAACCTAAGGACTTAAACTCTTCTAATAAATATTCTTTTCTACTCCACTCGTTTGAATTTTTATTCAAAAAACTATAATGATTTTCATTTTCATTGATATCAAACAAGTTGGACTGTCTGTTAATTTTATCCTCATAATTTTTTTTAATCATTAAGATCATGTCTGGAACCAATTCAAAAAGTTTTTTTCTATTTGTATCAAACTCATCAAATGTGCCGGATTTGATTAATCCTTCTAACTGTAGTTTATTGATATCTTTTGGATCAACACGTTTGATGAAATCGCTTAAGGATTTAAATTTACCTTTTTTTTCTCTTTCTTTGATAACATTTGAGATGGCTAAAAAACCAACATTTTTTATAGCTCCTAAACCATAAAATATCTTATTTTTTTCGGCCTTGAATTCTGCGTGACATCGATTAATGCTGGGTCTAATAACTGTAACTTTTAATCTTTTAAGCTCTTCAACGAACTCTCTTAACTTACTTGTGTTCGTAAGTTCTGTTGACATTGTTGCAGCAATAAATTCCTCTTTGTGATAAGTTTTTAAAAATGCTGTTTGATAGGCTATCATAGCATAAGCAGCAGCGTGACTTTTATTAAAGCCATATTCTGCAAAAGGTTCAATTTTTTTAAAAATATAATCAGCTAACTCTTTTTTAATTCCATTTTTTACCGATCCAGTTATAAATCTTTCTCGTTGCTTTTCTAATTCAGCTCTTTTTTTTTTACCCATTGCTCTACGAAGAATATCTGCCTCACCAGCTGAAAATCCTGCTAACACTTGAGCAATTTGCATTACTTGTTCCTGATAAATTATTATTCCATAAGTAGGTTTTAAAATTTTTTCAAGCAAGGGATGTATATAATCAGGTTTTTTTAATCCATTTTTACAATCATTATAAATTGGAATGTTGCTCATCGGTCCTGGGCGGTATAATGCAACTAATGCAATTATATCATCAAATTTGTTTGGTTTCATTTGTTTTATCGACTCTCTCATCCCAGTGCTCTCTAATTGAAATAAGCCTGTAGTTTCACCAGACGATAAAAGTTCAAAAACCTTTGGATCGTTCAGTTCGATTTTGGAAATATCGGTATAAATTTTTTTTTCTGAAAGTAATTTGATAGTCTTATCAATTATTGACAACGTTTTAAGTCCAAGTAAGTCAAATTTTACAAGTCCAGCATTCTCTGATGAATACATATCAAACTGTGTCGAAGGCAAAGATAAATTTGAATTTTTATCAATATATAAAGGAATCTGCTCTGATAATTGTTCTCCGGCAATAACAACTCCAGCGGCGTGCGTAGCCATGTTTCGATTTAAACCTTCAATCTTAAGTGAAAGCTGAATTAATTTTTCTACCCTTTTATTTAATTTTATTTCTTCTTTAAATCTTGGTTCCCTATTAATTGACTCTTGTAAGGTTAAGGGTCTTGATGGATCAAACGGTATCATTTTACATATTCTATCTACATGACCATAGCTGAGTCCTAAAACACGACCAACATCTCTCAAAGCCATTCTTGCTTTAAATTTTCCAAAGGTGATAATATGCGCAACACCATCCTGATATTTTGATTTAAGATATTCGAAAACCTGATCTCTTTTCTCCTCGCAAAAATCAATATCAAAGTCTGGCATTGAAATTCTATCTGGATTTAGAAATCTCTCAAAAATCAGATCAAATTCAATAGGATCCAAATCAGTTATATCTAAAGAATATGCCACTAATGAGCCAGCTCCAGACCCTCTACCCGGCCCAACTGGAATTGAGTTTTTTTTAGCCCACTTGATATAATCTGATACAATTAAAAAATAACTAGAATAATTCATTGAATTAATTATTTCAATTTCATGTTTTAGCCTATCAAAATATTTATCTGATATTTTTTTTTTATCAATTTTAGTATTTTTTTTATATATAAAATTATCTAATCTTTTTTCTAGCCCAATTTTTGCCTGAGAAAATAATTCATCTTTTGCTGAAATATTTTTTTGATTTTTTAGCGTGGGGAGTTTTGGTTCATTTTTTTTTGGCTTAAAACTAAATCTAAAAGGAAAATTATAATTATTTTGCAAAGCTTCGGGTAGATCTTTATAAATTATTTTAAGTTCATCCGAACTTCTTAAATAGTGTTGATCGCTTAATCTTAGCCTATTTTTATCTTCAATAAAAACCTTATTCTTAATACAAAGTAATGCATCTTGAGCTTCTGCCATATCTTGTCTCAAATAAAAAACTTCTTGAGAAGCGATTAAAGGTAGATTTAATTGCGCAGAGATATTGCATAAATAATTTTCAAATTCTTTCTCTCTAAAATTATTTTGGCGTTGTATCTCAATATAAAAATTATCCGCAAAATTTTTTGATAAAATTTCTAATAAATCATTTAAATTTGCAAGTTGATTTTTTTTAAACAACTGACCAATCAAGTCATTAATATTGCCGGATAAAACAATTATATCATCTTTGTGCTTTACTAAATCTTCTATTTTACAAAAAGGCTCAGAGGAATTTTCGTTGTGCAAGTAACTGATAGATGAGATTTTTACGAGATTTTTATAGCCTCTTTCTGTTTTAGCAAATAATGGTATTTTTGAAATTGTATCTTTAAATAATAAATTTACATTAGTTCCAATAATAGGTTGAGTTCCTTGTTTGCTTATTTTCTCAGAAAATTCTAAGGCACCACATAAATTTAAGCTATCACAAATTCCGACTGATTTAATTTTTAAAGATTTACAGTGGTCTGCTAATTCATCTATCCTTACCGCGCCCTCGCAGATGGAGTATTGAGTGTGAACTTTAAAGTGATTAAATTCATACTTTTTATCATCCATTATACCTTTTTATATTACCTTGAGATATTCTCAAAATATAATCTGATTTTTTTGCCAAGTCTCTATTATGAGTTGCAAAGATGATAGCTTTATTTAATTTTTTAAATTTAGTAAATAATGAAAATATTTCGACAGATGTTTTATAGTCTAAATTTCCAGTTGGTTCATCAGCAAGAATAAGATCACTTTCGGTAATAAGACTTCTAGCTATTGCAACTCTTTGTTGTTCTCCACCAGATAGTTGATTGGGATAATGATTTGATCTATCTTTTATTTTAAGTTCTTTTAATATTTGATAAGCCTTAGATTTTGACTCTTTTAAATTCCCATTTTTAATTACCATTGGCATTAAAACATTTTCCAATACATTAAAATCATTTAATAAATTATTATCCTGAAATATTATTGATATACTACTTCTTCTTAAATTATCTTTTTCATTCTCTTTTAACTTTTCTGAGTCTTTGCCAAAAAAAAAGATATTTCCTTTTGATGGTCTCTCAAGTAAAGCCAACATATGAAGTAGTGTTGATTTTCCTGAGCCAGATGGACCCGTTAATGCTACAAGTTCACCTCTCTTAAGTGAAAAACTTAAATTTTTAAAAACTTCAATTGAATTATTTTGATGAATAAATTTTTTATAAACATTTTTTATTTCTATAATTTTTTTACTCATATTTAAGTGCTCTTATCATATCCATTTTAGAAATTGCTGATGCCGGAAAATAGGATGCAATAGATGTAATAATAATTGAACAAGTGAATATAACTAAAATTGATAAAAAATTTATCTCACTTGGCATCTCATCTAAAAAATAAACATCTGGCGGAAATATATTTAAGTTAAAAAGTGCAGACAATACAACTCTTATATTTTCAATATAAATTGAAAAAATTAAGCCCAGAATTATACCTATTACGGTGGCTATAAAACCAATAATAAATCCTGTCAAAAAAAAAGTTTTTTTTATTGATAAATTGCTAAAGCCTAAAGTTTTTAAAATAGCTATCTCTTTAGTTTTATTTTTAATTAATATGGTTAATCCAGAAATTATATTGAATGCAGCGACTATGATTATTAATATAAGAATTATAAACATAACGTTTCTCTCAACTTTTAGAGCACTAAAAAAGGATTTATTTACATCTGACCAAGAGTAGACAAAATAAGAGGAATTAATAGTTTGAAGTTTATCTTTGAGTGAATTTGCCTGAATTGGATTAGACATATAAATTTCTAAGTTCACATCTTTTTCTGTTTTTTCGTATAGTGAGAGGGAGTCTTTAAGATTTAAATATATCAAATTTTGATCAAATTCATAAAATCCACTATTGAATATTGCTGCGATGGTATAATTTTCTTTTTTTGGTAGTCCGCCTAATGGTGTATCCATAAAGGATGAAGACATGATATTAATTTTGTCATTTACTTTTAAGTTAAGATTGAAGGCTAGTTCACCTCCAACTATTACATCGCCTTCATCAAAATTGTCCAAACTACCTTCTATTATTTTTTCTTTAGAAAACAAATCTAAAAGATTTGATTTTTCAACTCCTTTAACAATTACTCCTTTAGCATTGTTATTTGTCAAAATTATTCCCTCACCTTGATAGGAACGGTAATATTTATTATTAGGAAATTTTTCAGTTATTTCTTTTTTTAATTCTTTACTAATCTTATTACCATTTGAGTCTATTGTAATATGAGCATTTAAACCAAGAATTTTATTGGTGAGTTCAGTTCTAAAACCATTCATTACAGACATTACAATAATTAATATGGCCACTCCTAAAGCTATTCCTAAAAAAGAAAATAAAGATATGAGTCTTAGAAAACCATCCTTTTTTTTTGGTTTCAAATTTCTATATGAAATTAATCTTTCGGCTGAATTAAACAAATTATTCTTTTATTTTTGATTTAATAGCATCAATTGTTAAAAGTTCACTATTAGAATTTATCTCTTTAAATTCTAAATTTTCCCCTTGGGTTTTTGAACCCAAAATGATTTGAAACGGGATACCAATAAAATCATGTTTTTTAAATTTATTTGACATATTTTCATCAGAATCATCTAACAATACGTCAACATTTTGTTTTTTTAAGAAATTGTAAATTTTCTCGGCTTTTTCTAGGTTTTCTTTATTATTTTTGGTAATGCTAGGTATTATAACAACATCAAAAGGAGATACGGACTTAGGCCATTTCATAATATTATTTTTAAATTTAGCTTCTATAATAGCACCGACCAATCTTGACACACCAATTCCATAAGACCCCATTTTAACAGCTACTTTTTTTCCATCTTTTGAGTCAATTAGACCATTAAGAGGTTTCGAGTATTTATCGCCAAAATAAAAGATATGTCCCACTTCAATGCCTTTTGTTATCATTTGATTTTCTTTTTTTACTTTAAGTTGAAAATCTTCGTTATTGAATTTTTCGTCTGTAGCTGCATATATCGATGAAAAACTTTCTCTCATTTTAATTAAAGACTCGGGGGAAAAAGTATAATCTTTAAGTTTAATATTTAATATATTTTTATCAGTATAAATTTTACTTTCTCCAGTATCTGCAATAATTATAAATTCATGCGATAAATCACCACCAATAGGACCTGTATCTGCAGGCATAGGTATAGCCTCTAAATCCATTCGTTCAAATGTTTTTAAGTAAGAATAAAACATTTTATTATATGAATTTCTTGCTGATGACTCATCGACATCAAAAGAATAAGCGTCTTTCATATAAAATTCTCTACATCTCATTACACCGAATCTTGGTCTAACTTCATCTCTAAATTTCCATTGAATATGATAAAGTAATTGAGGTAATAATTTGTATGATTTGATGCTTGTTCTAAAAATTTCTGTAATCAACTCTTCGTTGGTTGGTCCATATAACATCTCCCTACCTTGTCTATCTTTAATTCTTAACATTTCTTCACCATAATCATTATACCTTCCGCTTTCTTTCCAAATATCAGCTGACTGTATGGTTGGCATTAACATTTCTTGCGCACCAATATTATCTTGTTCTTCTCTAACAATCTGCTCGATTTTTTTCATCACTTTAAAACCCAAAGGTAGCCATGAATAGATTCCTGCAGAGGATTGTTTTATCATCCCAGTTCTCAGCATTAGTTGATGAGATTTAATTTTTGCTTCACTAGGAAAATCTTTTGTAATTGGTATGAATAATTTTGTTATGTACATTATTTCAAAAGCTCTCTTAAATTTAAGTAATCCTCACTAACCATATAATATATCATAGAAAAAATAAGAGTAGTTATTACAGTTGTGTATAAAAATTTCTTTGCGATATTCGGATTTTTTGGTGCTCCGGGGTCCGAACCTTCAATTCTATCTGTAAAAGGTTCCTCGTTACTTTTTATTCCTATTGGTAAAACAGCAAAAAAGATTACCCACCATATAATTATATAAACAACAATAGATCCGGTTAAATCCATTAAATTCTCGCTATATTTATGTTCGTAAAAGGTTTTTTTCCAGTTTTTTCTTTAATCAATTTTCTACAATCTTGTTTTAATGTTTCTATAAGATTTTTTTCTTGTTTTTTATTATTTATTGAAAATGTTCTGCAAGTATTATGAATTTGATCTTCCATCTCAAAAATAAAGGACTCTTCTATTTCTTTTTCTGGAATTCCTTTAAATGAAATTATAGGTTTTTTTATTTTTCCTGAATTTCCGACTATCAAAGTAATTTCTAAATAACCATTAAGAGACAGGTTTTTTCTTTCTTTAATAGATTGTGAGTCCATGTTGACTGCAATTTTTCCATCTAGGTATATTTTCCCAGATGGGGCTTTATCAATGATCTCTGGCTTTGAGCCTGACATTAAGTCAATTATGTCCCCATTCTCAATTTTAAGGGCAAAAGGAATTTTCATTTCTTTTGCAAATTTGATGTGTTCTTTAATGTGTCTGTGTTCACCATGAACAGGAATTATACTTTTAGGTTTGACCCAGTTGTACATATCTTTTAAATCATCTCTGTTAGGATGTCCTGAAACATGCACAAAAGAGTTTTCTTCGGTAATTAACTCTATATTTTTTTTTACTAATAGGTTTTGAAGAAAATATAGTTTTTTTTCATTACCAGGTATCATCTTAGAAGAAAAAATTACTTGATCACCCTCATCTAAAAAAACATCAGGATGAGTCTCATTTACTATTCGATTTAACGCACCCATTGGCTCTCCTTGACTACCAGTGCAAAGAAATAAAACTTTTTCTCGGGGTAAATTCTTAGCCTCTCTAGGATCGACTGGATCTTGTAGGCTTTGAAAATACCCACATTGCTTTGCAGCTTTATAAATTCTGTTCATTGATCGACCAACTAGTGATATTTCTCTTTTCGTTTTTTTTGCACAATAAAAAATAGTTTCCATTCTAGCTACATTTGAAGCAAATGATGTAACTAAAACTCTTTTCTTCTGATTTTCAATAATTCTAAGTAAATTTTCTCTTACATCAGACTCTGATCCAGCACGACCAGGGCTAAAAACATTTGTGGAATCACAAATCATTACTTTGACCCCTTTATTTCCAATTTCTAATAATTTTTTCTGATCAATCTTAGGTCCAATCAACGGATTTGGATCAATTTTCCAGTCCCCGGTATGAAGAATTATACCTTCAGGTATTGTAATACTAAGTCCATTAGGTTCTAAAATCGAATGGGTTAAATTTATAAAGTCTATCTCAAAAGGACCCAAATTAATTTTACTATTTAATTCAACTATATTTAAGTATTTGCTTATATCAATTTTTGTTTCTTTAAATTTTTCTTTTATTAAAACTGAGGTGAAAGGCGTAGCGTAAATTTTACATTTTAATTCTGGCCAAATATGAACTAAAGAGCCAATATGATCTTCATGTGCGTGAGTTAAAACTATTCCTAGCAAATCTTTCTTTTTATCAACTATAAATCCAGGGTCAGGGAAAATTAAGTCTACTCCAGGGACTGAGTCATCTGCAAATGTGACGCCCATATCAACTATTATCCATTTTAGGTTATCTTCTGGACCGTAAGCATAGAGATTCATATTCATTCCAATCTCTCCTGATCCACCTAACGGACAAAATAATAACTTATTTTTCATCTTTTTTTTTAATCACTCGAATTAGTCCATTTATAGTTAAATCTTTATCAATAGTGCAATCTTTTACACTTTTTAAATTTTTGAAAAGATGAGAAAGACCACCTGTAAATATAATTTTAAAGTTTTTTTTAGTTTCTTTTGAAATTAATTTAATTATGTTCTCAATTAAACCATTATATCCCCAAAAAAAACCTGACCTTACAGCAGATTTCGTATTTTTGCCTATTACTTTCTTTACTTTTTTTAAGTTAATTTTAGGAATCAAAGATGCTTTCGAAATTAATGTATTTAAAGATAAATTTACTCCAGGTGCAATAATACCACCATGATAAATATTTTTTGTAATAACATCAAAAGTAGTTGCAGTTCCAAAATCAATTATAATGAAATTATTTTTGTTGTCGATTGCACTTATAGCATTTGCAACTCTATCTGATCCTACTTGATTTTTATCTACTTTCAACTTTATCATTTTTTTGAGATCTATCTTTTTTATTTCATTACATGAAACACCTTTTTTTCTGAAAAATTTTATAAATTTTGAGTAAACTTTTGGGACAACCGAGCTAAATAAAGCATAATCAACATTCAAATTTCTATTAAAAAGCTTATTAAGATTTTTACTTTTAATTTCATCTGTACCAAAATGATATCTTTTAAGTATATTAAATCGGTTATTAACTAAACATATCTTAATTTCTGTATTGCCTATATCACCTATTAAATACATATCAATATTTTTTTTCAAAACCTTTTATTATCAAATTATATAATCTTAGTTTTATTGCTTTCTTCTGAGTATACTCTTTTAAATTTCCAGTTAAATAGTTTCTTATAAAAGGATTTTTTACAATATTGACTCCAATGCCAACTATTAAATATTTATTATTGTTATGAATGAGTGTTTCTTGAAGTATACCGCAAATTTTTTTCTTATCAATTAACAAATCATTAGGTGGTTTTATCAATATTTTTTTTTTAATAATCTTATTTATTGCTTTTCTTACAATTAAGCAATTTATTTTTGTTGTTTTTTTTAAAGGTAAATTTTTTTTTACTCTAAAATAAATCGACATAAATAAATTACCTTTTAATGATATCCACAATTTACCATATTGGCCTCTGCCCTTAAATTGAGTGTGAGAAGATATTACTGTTGGTTCAATATTGTTGTTTTTAATATTTTTAATTGCAAAATCGTTAGTGCTATGAGTTTTTTTTAATTGAATTTTTTTAAATTTCATTAACCTAATAAATTAAATATCACATTGTTTAGTACTGATGGATATAAGAAAAATGAGATAAGAATTAAGCAGCTGATAAAAATCGTACTATTTGTAGGAAAATTTTTAAGTTCATCAAATGTAGTCTTGGCTTCGTCAAAATAAATTATTTTTACTACCTTGAGATAATAAAAAGCAGATATTACAGTTGTCATTAGACCAACAATTGCAAGTATATACATTTTGCTTTCAACCACAGACAAAAATACGTAAAATTTTGCAAAAAATCCGCCAAGTGGCGGTATTCCTGCTAGTGAGAAAAATATTATTAAAAATGAGACAGCTAATAGTGGTCTTTTTTTTGAAAGGCCTGAAAGGTCGGAAATTTTTTCAGTGTATACGCCGTCTTTCCTCATTAAGTAAATACATGAAAATGCTCCTATATTCATAATTACGTAAATAGTCATGTACAATAGAGAGCTAGAATATCCGTAAGTTGTTCCAGTGGCTACACCAGCTAAGATATAACCTATGTGGCCAATGGAACTATATGCCATTAGCCTTTTGATATTAGTTTGTCTTATTGCTGCAACTGCTCCAAGTATCATCGAGGCAACAGAGATAAATATTATTATTGTTTGCCAATCAGATAAGATATTTTCAAAAGGAACATCCATAAATCTGATTATCACTGCCAAACCTACTACTTTGGGTACAACAGCAAAAAAATTTGTAATAGAGGTTGGAGATCCCTCATAAACATCTGGTGTCCACATATGAAATGGTACGGCTGATACTTTGAAAGATAAACCAACTAAAATAAAAACCATTGCGAAGATAGCACCAATATTTTCAACTGTTAATTCATTTTTAATAAGCTCAAAGTTTGTTGATCCAGTGAAACCATATAATAGAGAGCAACCATATAATAAAAGTCCTGACGATAATGCACTTAGAACAAAATATTTAATTCCGGACTCAGATGATTTTAAGTTGTCTCTATCTATTGAAGCCAAAACATACAGCGATAGAGATTGTAATTCTAAACCTAAATAAAATAATATTATATCATTAGAGCTAATCGTGAAAAACATTCCTAGAATAGCTAAAAGAATAATTATTGGGTATTCAAATTTTGAAATTTTATTATCTAAAATAAATTGCTTTGATGTAAATAATATTATTATTGATGATACTGCTATTAATATTTTCACAAAGTTTGATAGTGGGTCTGAAATGAAACTATCTAAAAATATTCCACTTTTTTCTAATCCATTTTTATAAATTACAAATATAATTCCGATTAATAATAATATACTTAAGTTATAGATTTTGTTAAAACTATTTTTTACATAGACTCCAAGCATTAATAAAATACATATTCCTGAAAATAAATATAACTCTGTGAATATTAAATTTATATTTTGCATTTAATTAATATTAGATATTTTTGAATTTATCTCAAATTGATACACATCGATTAAATTATTTACTGAGGGACTAATCGTATTGAAGATTGGTTCAGGATAAAAACCAAAAAATAATGTCAAAATGACTAAAATTGATAAAACAAATCCCTCTGAATAATTAACGTCTTTCAAGATTTTGACTTTGTCATTTTTAACTTCTCCAAATATAACTTTTTTAGCTAACCAGAGCATGTAGGCAGCAGCTAAAACTACCCCGATGCTAGCGATCACCGCTACCAAAAAGTTTTTTTTGAATGCCCCCAACAATACTAAAAATTCCCCAATGAATCCGCTTGTTCCTGGTAAACCTAATCCTCCTAAAACAAATATAATAAATAATAAAGAAAATTTTGGTAAAATACTTACTACGCCGCCATAATCATTAATCATCCTGCTATTCATTCTATCATAAAGTACTCCAACACATAAAAATAGAGCAGCAGAAATTAACCCGTGGCTAATCATTTGATATATTCCGCCTTCAATACCCTGAGTGGTAAAAGTAAAAACTCCAAGAGTAACAAATCCCATATGTCCCACAGAAGAATATGCTATCAACTTTTTCATATCATCCTGCATTAAAGCTATGAGTGATGTGTAAATTATTGCAATTAAACTTAACACATAAACCAAAGGAACAAAAAATTCAGAAGCTAATGGAAACATTCCTATAGAAAATCTTAGAAAACCATATCCTGCCATCTTAAGCAAAATTGCTGCTAAAATAACAGAACCTGCGGTTGGTGCTTCAACGTGGGCATCTGGCAACCATGTATGAACAGGCCACATAGGTAGTTTTACCGCAAAAGAACTAAAGAAAGCTAACCATAGAATAGTTTGGTATTGCTCTGGAATTTTAATTTGATAAATTTCAGTAACATCTGTTGAACCAGTAAGCCAAAAAATTGTTATTATAGCTACTAACATCAAAACTGAACCTAATAGAGTGTATAAGAAAAATTTAAAAGCCGAGTAAACTCTTCTAGCTCCACCCCAAACACCAATAATTAAGAACATTGGTATAAGTCCTGCTTCAAAAAATAAATAAAAAAGTAATAAATCTAGAGAACAAAATACTCCTAGCATAAATGTTTCCAAAACAAGTAATGCGATCAAAAATTCTTTAATTCTTAACTTAATGCTATTGATGCAAGAAATAACACATATTTGAGTTATAAATGAGGTTAAGACTATAAAAAGTACGGATATACCATCAATTCCAAGCTTGTACTTAAAAAAATTTTCAATCCAAACTTTTTCCTCAACAAATTGAAATTCTACAATTTGATTATCAAAAGAATACCATAAGAATAAAGATAAAATTAAATTAATTAATGTGGTAAATACAGAAATATATTTTGCACTTTTATTATCTTTTGACTTTGATAATAGTATAAAAAAAGCCCCAACAAGTGGCAGAAAAATAATTGTAGATAATATAGGAAAATCCATTATTTTAAAATTAAGAAAGTTATTAAAGCTGATAAACCGATTAACATAACAAAGGCATAGTCGTAAATGTACCCTGTTTGAAATTGAGACGCTTTATTTGAAATAAATTTAATAAGTTTTGAAACCCCGTCAGGTCCAAATCGATCAATAGTGTTCTCATCACCCTTTTTCCAAAAAGTTAATCCTAATTTTTTTATTGGTCTAACCAAAGTGATCTCATAAAATTCATCGATATACCATTTATTAAGAAGGAATTTATACAAAGGTAAATTTGTTTTTTTTATACCATCTAATATACTTTTATCTTTTAAATAAATAAAATAAGCTATTGGGATCGATATTAATACAATAGAGGGAGTTAAAAGAAGAAACCAAGTAGAAATTTTGGTGTTTTTAAAATCGTTTAAAAAAAATATTGAGTCGTTCCAAAATTCCAAATTAGATTGTCCAATAAAGATATCTTTAAATAAAAAACCAGAAAAGATAGAACCTAATGCTAATATGATTAATGGAATCGTCATCACAGGTGGGGACTCATGTAACTCTTTTAAAGATATTTTTTTATTATTATACTCTCCAAAAAAAGTTCTTATAAATAGTCGCCATGAATATAAAGAGGTTAAAAATGCTGTAAAAATACCGACTACTACAACATAAGTACCAATATTTGAATTTTTTAAATACGCGAACTCTATTATTGCATCTTTTGAGTAAAACCCAGATAAAAAAGGGAAACCTGTTAAAGCGAGAGTTCCTATTAACATCAAAGTCATTGTAAATGGGATTTTTTTCCAAACACCGCCCATGTTCCCAATATCTTGTTCATCTCTAAAAACGTGAATTACTGAGCCAGCTCCCAGGAATAAAAGAGCTTTAAAAAAAGCATGTGTAAAAAGGTGAAACATAGCAACGTGATATGCTCCAATTCCAGCAGCAAAAAACATGTAACCTAATTGACTACAAGTAGAATAAGCGATTATTTTTTTTATATCATTTTGAACTAAAGCAACTGAGGCGGCAAATAAAGCAGTTATCATTCCTACTATAGCAACTAGATTTAATGCAAATTGAGAATATTCAAATAGTGGTGAACATTTAACGACTAAAAAAACACCTGCTGTTACCATAGTCGCTGCATGAATTAAAGCCGATACCGGTGTTGGACCTTCCATAGCGTCTGGTAACCAAGTATGTAAAATAAATTGTGCAGATTTTCCCATTGCCCCAATGAATAAAAAAACACAGATTGTAGTTATAAGATTAAAATCTGCAAATATAAATTTGATGTTTTTATCAGAATTTAATTCAACTAAATTGAAAAGCTCTGAAAAATTTAATGTCCCAAATTGAAAAAAAATCAGAAAAATACCAATAGCTAATCCAAAGTCTCCTACTCTATTAACAATAAATGCTTTAATTGCTGCATTATTTGCTGAATTTTTTTTGTACCAAAAACCAATTAGTAAATAAGAGCACAAACCCACACCTTCCCAGCCAAAAAATAATTGTAAAAAATTGTCAGAAACTACTAAACAAAGCATAGAAAAAGTAAAAAGTGATAGATAGGACATAAACCTAGGTTTATGTGGGTCATGACTCATATATCCTATAGAGTAAATATGCACGAGTGCAGATATTAAAGTTACAACGACAATCATAACTGAGCTTAAAGGGTCAATATTGATCGACCAATTTACGTTTAATTCTCCAGAATTTATCCAATTTAAAATCTGATAATTTCCATATATGTTATGAACAAACCCGTTGTAAAAAATTATTATCGAGAGAACAGCTGAAACAACAATTAAAAGAGATGAGGATATCTCTGAAAATAAATTTCCTAAATCTTTACCAAGATAACAAATTAAAGATCCAATTAGCGGAAGAAAAACAATTAAATATTCCATTTATCCCCTCATTTCGTGAATATCCTCAACTCTAATTGATCCTTTATTTCTGTAGAAAATTACAATTATTGCCAAACCTATGGCTGCTTCTGCAGCAGCAACGGTCAAAATAAGCATGGTAAAAATTTGACCTAAAATATCACCTGTAAATATTGAAAAAGATATTAAATTTATATTAACTGCTAATAAAATAAGTTCTACCGACATTAATATAACTATCACATTTTTTCTGTTCAAAAAAATTCCAATGACACCTAAGAAAAATATTATTGCACCTAATGTTAAGTAATGACCAAGTCCAATTTCAATCATCGATTTTTACTCCCTTATTAAAGTCAACTTCTTTTAATTCGATAGAACTAGCTTTTTCTCTAGAAATTTGCTTAAAATAACTTTGAGTTTTAACGTTTTCTCGTCTTCTATATGTTAAAATAATAGCGCCTATCATTGATAAAAGAAGTATTATTCCAGATAATTGAAAATATAAAATATAATCTGTATACATGACGCTTCCTATTGCATGAGTATTTGAAATATCTTTATCTATTACTAAACTTGAGCTGTTAGAAACATTATCCTTATATTTCCAGCCACCGATCACGACTAATAGTTCCATAAAAATTATTATAGCAACTATTAAGCCCGAAGGGATATGAGTAGATTTTTTTCCAATAAACCAAGACTGTTTTTGCTGAGCAACATTTAACATCATAACTACAAACAAAAATAAAACTGCGACTGCGCCGACATAAACTATTAATAAAATCATACCCAAAAACTCAGCACCTACCATAATAAATAAACAACCAACAGAAATAAAATCCAGTATTAAAAAAAAAACAGAGTTTACAGTATTTCTAGAAGTTATCACCATTAGTGCAGAGAATATTGCTATGCCAGAAAAGAAGTAAAAAAAGAAAGTATGTGCAAGCATTTATCTGTAAATTTTGTCTAATTTGATATTCTTTGACAATACATTCTCCCACCTGTCACCGTTATCAAGTAATTTTTCTTTATTATAATATAATTCTTCTCTTGTTTCAGTGGCAAACTCGAAATTCGGACCTTGAACAATAGCATCCACTGGGCAAGACTCCTGACATAGTCCACAATAGATACATTTTAGCATATCAATGTCGTATCTTGTTGTTTTTCTACTACCATCTTCTCGTTCAGATGACTCTATTGTTATTGCTTGGGCAGGGCAAACAGCTTCACAAAGCTTGCACGCTATGCATCTTTCTTCACCGTTCGGATATCTTCTCAACGCATGTTCACCTCTAAATCTTGGACTTATTGGTCCTTTTTCGAAGGGATAATTGATAGTTTTTTTCTTCCTAAAAATTTCTCTTAAAGCCTTAAACATAGCTTGAATAAATTCTACTAAAAAAATTGTTTTTATAAATCTATTAAAATTCATTAAAAATCTTTCTCCGGTAATAAGTCGAAATAAACTAAAAAGGATGCAGTCAAAACTACATAAATTAATGAAAATGGAAGAAATATTTTCCAACCCAATCGCATTAATTGATCATATCTATATCTCGGAACAATAGCTTTTATAATTGCAAAAAGGAAAAACAAAAATAATATTTTTAACACCATCCAGATTGGAGATGGTATTAAATTAAAGGGAAAAAAATCTACAGCTGGCAGCCAACCTCCAAGAAAAAGTATAGTACCCATTGCGCACATTAATAATATATTTGCATACTCTCCAAGCCAAAACATTGCATACATCATTCCTGAATATTCGGTTTGATAACCTGCAACTAATTCTGCCTCTGCCTCTGGTAAATCAAATGGAGGTCTATTAGTTTCTGCTAATGAAGAAATAAAAAAGATCACAAACATAGGGAATAAAGGAATTACGAACCATATCTCCTTTTGAGCTAAAACTATTTCTGTTAAATTTAATGATCCTACACAAAGTAAAACATTTATAATTATAATACCTATTGAAACTTCGTAAGAAACCATCTGAGCCGCAGATCTAATAGCTCCTAAAAAGGGATATTTTGAGTTTGAAGCCCATCCACCCATTATGATTCCATAGACACCAAGTGATGAGATAGCAAACAAATACAATACACCAACATTAATATCGGCTAATACTAAGGTTTCACTCAAAGGAATAACTGCCCACGCGACCAAAGCTAATGTCATTGTAATTATAGGCGCCAAAATGAATATTATCTTATTAGCACTTGAAGGAATTATAATTTCTTTAAAAATATATTTTAGTGCATCAGCAAGGGATTGAAATAATCCAAATGGACCAACAACGTTAGGACCTCTTCTTTTTTGGACTAAACCCCATACTCTTCTATCAAACCAAACAATTATCGCAACAGATACTAATACAGGTATTATTAAAAAAAATATTTTGTAAACTTCATTGAACAAAAGGTTTAAATATTCCATATTATAAGCTAGCTCCATTTTTAAGCAATGTTTCCTTTGCTTGTCTGCAATCACTCATAGTTTTAGATGATCTTGCTATAGCATTCGAAAAATAATAATCTATTTTTTTAATTAAAATATTTTCTTCAAATATTTTTTTATTAATCTTTTTATTCTTGAGAGGATTAACATTTGGTAAAGTATCTAACTCAGAAAAGTTTTTAATTTTACTTAGTGAAGATTTTCTCAAATTATCAAAATTTTGAAAAAGTTTTTCTGCAAATAATGATTTGTTTATTAGATTGAATATTTTCCAATCTTCTAGCGCATCTCCTGGAGGATAGGATGCTTTCCTGCATTCTTGAACACGCCCTTCAACATTAATAAATAAACCCGACTGTTCAGTGTAAGTGGGACTCGGCAAAATTATATCAGCTACTTCTGCGCCTCTATCTCCATGACTCCCTTGATAAATAATAAACTCATTTTTTTTTTTAATTTTAATGTTATCAGAGCCCAACAAGTAGATTAATTTAAACTTATTATTTTCTAAATTAGAAAAAAAATTATCGTTTTTTGCTATCCCTAATTCAATTCCATTAATTGTTGAGGCATTTTTTGTTAAAATATTTAAAGCATTCCAATCCTCTCTTATAAAATTTTTTTCAAAAAGATAATCTTTTAATTCTTCAAAAATAAATCCACCAGACTTTAATTCTAAAGCGGACTCCCCAATTATAATCATTGGTTTTTTTGATTTATTAAATATTTCATTGAATTTAGTTTTATTATTAACAAAGTCATTTATAAGTGAAACTGACTCACCTAAAAATTCATATTGATAAGTTAAATCACCTGGATCTCCAATTGAATAAATCTTAGTCTTATTTTTAGTGAATGCTTTTCTTAATCTAGCATTAATCATAGTTGCCTCATATCTTGGGTCGCAGCCGATTAAAAGGATTAAATCTGAGTCTTCAATACCGCTTATTGAAGAATTAAAAATATAATTCATTTTATTTTCATCGTTTAAGTAAAAGTTATTCTCTCTTATTTCTAAATTGCTGCTCTTGAGTTTTTGAAATAAATTTTGAAATGCAAATATGGTTTCTAAGCTGCACATATCACCCACGTGACCTGCAATTTCTTCGGGCTTAAAATTCAACAATTTGATCTTAATTAATTCAATTGCTTCATCCCAATTCGATTTAACAAATTTATTATCTTTTTTAATATAAGGTACATCAATTCTTTGTTTTAGAAGACCATCACATGCATAACGGGTTTTATCAGATATCCACTCCTCATTTATGTCTTCATTTATCCTCGGAAGAACTCTTTTTACTTCCCAACCATAAGTATCTACTCTTATGTTAGATCCAACAGCGTCCATTACATCTATGGTCTCTGTTTTTTTTAATTCCCACGGTCTAGCCTCAAAAGCGTATGGTTTAGATGTAAGTGCTCCAACAGGACAAAGATCTATAACATTTGCAGACAACTCGGATTTAAGTGACTTTTCTAAATAAGTCGTGATTTCCATGTTCTCGCCTCTACCTATAGCACCAATTTCAGGCACTCCTGCGATTTCGGTAGCAAATCTTACACAGCGAGTACAATGTATGCATCTAGTCATTTGAGTTTTAATGAGTGGGCCCATATACTTATCTTTGACCATTCTCTTATTTTCTGAAAATCTAGATTTATCAACTCCATAATATAATGATTGATCTTGTAAATCACACTCTCCACCCTGGTCACAAACCGGGCAATCCAAAGGGTGATTGGCCAATAAAAATTCCATTACGCCTTTTCTGGCCTTATCAACTAAATCTGTGTTTGTTTTTATAATCATTCCTTCGGTTGCGGGCATTGCACAAGACGCTATGGGTTTCGCCGATTTTTCCATTTCTACTAAACACATTCTACAGTTCCCAGCTATTGAAAGTTTCTCGTGATAACAAAACCTAGGTATTTCTACTCCTGCAATTTCACAGGCTTGCAGAACAGTCATTCCCCTATCAAAATTTATTTCTTTACCGTTTATAATTATCTTTGGCATATCATTTCTCTAATAAGTGTTGATCGACTAAATATGGATTTGAGCTTTTCTTTTTAATCAACGGGTCATCACTACATCTTTTGTCAATTTCTTTTCTAAAATGTCTGAGAAGTCCTTGTACAGGCCATGCTGATCCTTCTCCAAATGCACAAATTGTGTGTCCTTCAATTTGTTTCGTTACATCAGCAAGTAAATTAATATCACTTCGTGTTGCATCACCTTTCTCAGCTCTATTTAAAATTCTCCACATCCATCCAGAACCCTCTCTACAAGGAGTGCATTGTCCACAACTTTCATGTTTGTAAAATCTAGCTATTCTAGCCATACATTTAATTATATCTTGATCTTTATTGATTACTATTATCCCTGCTGTTCCAAGACCGCTTTTATTTTTAATTAAACTATCAAAGTCCATTGTAATGGTATCGCAGATTTTTTTTGGTAATAATGGCATAGATGAACCGCCAGGTATAACTGCTTGTAGGTTTTCCCAACCACCAATAACACCCCCGGCATATTCCTCAATGAGTGTTTTCAAAGGAATTCCCATCTCCTCCTCAACATTACAAGGAGAATTTACGTTTCCAGAGATACAAAATATTTTTGTGCCAGTATTTTTTGGTTTTCCAATTGATGAAAACCACTTTCCGCCTCTCCTTAAAATAGTTGGAACTACTGCAACAGTTTCAACATTGTTTACGATTGTAGGACATCCATATAACCCGACTAAGGCAGGAAAAGGTGGTTTAAGTCTAGGTTGACCTTTGTTTCCCTCTATACTCTCGAGTAAAGCAGTCTCTTCACCGCAAATGTATGCTCCGGCTCCATAATGAATGAAAATATCGAAATCCCAACCAGAACCCGCAGCATTTTTACCAATTAAATTTCTCTCATAAGCTTGGTCAATTGCTGATTGTAATCGCTGTCCCTCTTTATAATACTCTCCCCGAATATAAATATAACACTTATTGGCATTAACTGCATATCCAGCTATTAAACACCCTTCAATTAATTTTTGAGGTTCAAATCTTAAAATATCTCTATCTTTACAGGTTCCTGGTTCCGACTCATCGGCATTAATTACCAAATAATGTGGTCTGTCATAAGTTTTTTTTGGTGCAAAAGACCATTTCAATCCTGTCGAAAAACCTGCGCCTCCTCTTCCTCTTAATTCAGATATCTTAATTTCATTTATTATCCAATCTCTACCCTTAGAAATAATTTTTTTAGTATCTTTCCAATCTCCTCTTTTAATTGAGTCCTTTAGTTCCCAACCGAGATTGTTATATAAATTTTTAAAAATTTTATTCTCTTCTTTAATCATTTTTCCCACTGTAAATAGTTTTATTGTTTTCTGGTGATGAGTTTAGTCTACCTCGATAAGATCCTGGCTTAAGGGGCTTATCCTGTAGTAAAGAGTCAATAATTTTATTTGCACTTTCAGAATTGAGATCTTCATAATAATCACTATTGATTTGCATCATGGGGGCATTAACACATGCCCCTAAACACTCTACCTCTACCCAAGAACAATTTCCGTTTTTACTGATTTCGTTTTCTAATTCAGATATTTTTTTTTTACAAGAATCTACTATTTGATTAGCACCACGTAACATGCAAGGGCTTGTTGTACAAACTTGAACAAAATACTTCCCCACTGGAGCCAAATTATACATAGAATAAAATGTTGCAACCTCATAAACTCTTATATAAGGCATAGACAATTCTTTAGCTATATATTTCATTGCTGCTAACGGTATCCAGTTATCGTTTTGTTTTTGTGCTAAATATAGATAGGGCATTACAGCACTTTTTTTATTTTCTTTTGGATATTTTTTTAAAATTTCTTTAGCTAAAATCTTGTTTTCATCATTAAAACAAAATTCTTTTGGTTGATCAGTATGAATTTTTTTAATACTCATCTATCAACCTCCCCAAATACGATATCCAAAGAGCCTAAAACAGCCGGAACATCTGCCAGCATATGACCTTTTATTAAGTAATCCATAGCTTGTAGATGTGAAAAACCAGGAGCTCTTATTTTACACCTGTAAGGCTTATTAGTTCCATCTGAAATTAAATAAACTCCAAACTCGCCTTTAGGTGCCTCAACGGCAGAGTAAACACTTCCTGCTGGAACTCTATAGCCCTCGGTGAATAATTTAAAATGATGAATTAAAGCCTCCATTGATTGTTTTAAATCATCTCTTTTTGGAGGTGAAATTTTTCCATCAACAGTTTTTATTGGTCCTTTGGGTAATTTTTCAATACATTGATTTATTATTTTTACGCTCTCTCTCATTTCTTCAACTCTACAAAGATATCGATCATAGCAATCTCCGTTTTTTCCTATCGGGACTTTAAAGTCTAGATCAGTGTAGCACTCGTAGGGTTGAGATTTTCTTAGATCCCAAGAAACCCCTGAACCTCTTAACATAACACCGGAAAAACTATGATCTAAAGCTTCTTGTTTAGTAACAGTTCCAATATCTACGTTTCTTTGCTTAAAAATCCTGTTTTCAGTGAGAAGGTCTTCTAAATCGTTTATAATTTTTGGAAAGTTTTGACAAAATTTCGATATATCCGCGATCAATTTAGTAGGAATATCTTGATGCACACCTCCAGTTCTAAAAAAATTTGCATGTAGTCTTGAACCTGAGGCTCTCTCATAAAAAGTCATCAAAGTCTCTCTTTCCTCAAATCCCCATAAAGAGGGAGTAAGCGCACCAACATCTAGAGCTTGAGTTGTAATATTAAGTATGTGACTTAAAATTCTTCCAATTTCACAAAAAATAACTCTTATAAACTTGGCTCTTATCGGTACCTCAATTTTTAAAAGCTTTTCTGTAGCTAGGGCAAAAGCATGTTCCTGATTCATTGGTGCAACGTAATCAAGTCTGTCAAAATATGGTAGAGCCTGCGTATATGTTTTATTTTCAATCAATTTTTCTGTTCCTCTGTGCAATAGTCCAATGTGTGGGTCTGCTTTTTCAACTACTTCTCCGTCTAATTGAAGTATTAATCGTAATACACCATGGGCAGCTGGATGCTGAGGTCCAAAATTAAGATTTAATTTTTTAATTTTTTTAGTCATTTTTTTTTATTTCTTTGTTAAGGTTCTTGACATATTTTGTTCCTTCCCAAGGGCTCTTAAAGTCTAAGTCTCTATAATTTTGTTCCAACTTTACAGGCTCGTATACTATTTTCTTTTCTTTCTCGCTATATCTGACTTCATTAAAACCTGTAAGAGGAAAATCTTTTCTTAAGGGGTATCCTTTAAAATTGTAATCTGTAAGAATTCTTCTTAAGTCCGGATGGTTTACAAATTTAATCCCGTACATATCAAATACTTCTCTTTCCATCCAATTAGCTGAGGGAAATATTTTTACTAATGAAGATACTTTTTCATCAGTTGAAACTTTTATAAGAACTTTTACTCTAAGATTTTTTTCATGAGAGAGTAAAAGATAAATTATTTGAAATCTTTTTTCCTCTCCTAAATAATCAACACCAGCTATATCTATTAATTGTCTAAATTTACATTTATCGCTAGATTTCAAAAATTGAATTACAGATATTAAGTCCTCAACATTTGTTTCTATCAATAATTCGTTATTTAAAATATCTGATTTTGTTATTTTACTAGCTAACTCACTGTTTATAACTTTTTCTAAATTGTTTATATTCATTTTATCTTTGAATGTTACCTTCTCTTCGTATTTTTTTTTGTAATTGCAAAACTCCATAAAGAAGAGCCTCTGCTGATGGCGGACAACCTGGAACGTAGATGTCAACTGGAACAACTCTATCACAGCCTCTTACTACTGAATATGAATAGTGATAGTAACCGCCTCCATTAGCGCAGCTTCCCATTGAAATTACATACCTTGGCTCAGGCATTTGATCGTAAACTTTTCTTAAAGCTGGAGCCATTTTATTTGTTAAAGTGCCAGCAACAATCATTACATCTGATTGTCTTGGAGACGCACGAGGTGCAGCACCAAATCTCTCTAAATCATATCTTGGCATTGATGTTTGCATCATTTCAACAGCACAACATGCTAATCCAAATGTCATCCAATGTAATGAACCAGTTCTTGCCCAATTTATCAAGTTGTCAGTTGTAGTTGTTATAAAACCTTTTTCAGCAAACTCTTTAGCTATACTTTTAAATTCTTTTGGTATTTGTTTTTCTTTTTCTTCAAATGAAATCATAAATTGTTATTCCCATTCTAGTGCGCCTTTTTTCCACTCATAAATAAAACCTATCGTCAAAATTCCCAAAAAAATCATCATCGACCAAAAGCCCATCAAGCCAATTTTTCCTAAAGAAATAGCCCAAGGAAACAAATAGGCAATTTCTAAATCAAAAATTATAAATAATATTGCCACGAGATAAAATCTAACATCAAACTCCATTCTAGAGTCACCAAAAGCTTCAAAACCACATTCATATGCAGAGAGCTTTTCTGCATCAGGGTTGCTTGGTGAAGCAATATAGTTAGCTAAAATGAAACCTACACTTATAAATAAGGCTATAAATAAGAATATTATTATTGAGAAATAGTCTGTTAAAAAGTTATAAATCATGTTTAATCAATACCTACCTCAATACATTTAGCTTGAGGACTCTTATATTAATCGTATTTGTTTATAACATTTTACACGAAACTGTACAGTACAAGATGGTAGCAGATTTTTTCTTATATAGAGTGGTTTTTAAACTACATGACAATAGTTATCAACTGCTGGCGGGAGTGACGGGACTCGAACCCGCGGCCTCCTGCGTGACAGGCAGGCGCTCTAACCAAACTGAGCTACACCCCCAATTCAATGGTGGGCGGTAAAGGACTCGAACCTATGACCCTCTCGGTGTAAACGAGATGCTCTACCAACTGAGCTAACCGCCCCAATTAAATAAAATCGAGATATACAATAAAAACTTTATAAAGTAAAAAAGTATTTAATTTCTAGTGTAATTTATATAAATAGCAGTATTATTGTAAATCTATGATTATAACTTGTAACTGTGGTGAAAAGAAATTTACGCTTCCAGATAATTCCATACCTGCAGCTGGAAGAATGGTTCAGTGTGGTTTTTGTGGATTAAAATGGAAACAATTCCCTGTGGGAGATGTGGAAAAAACACAATCAATCGCTCGTCCAAAAAAGGTGGTTTCAAGAACTCAGCCTGTTCAAAAAAAAGCAGAGAAAGAAAAAAATCGCCAAATAAAAAAGAAAATTACTACAAATAAACAAAAGAAAAGAAAAAATAAAAAAAACGATATTTCTACGTTTTCTCAAGAATATTTAAATAAAAAATATGGTATTTACATCAAAGAACCTTTAAAAAATAATAAACAAATCAAACAAGAAAAGATTAAAAGTAAGTCATTGGGCTTCGGCTTTTATGGGATTTTGCTTTTAATATTAATATTTTTCACTACATTTCTGGGTATTTTAAACTTAACAAAAGAAATTTTAATTTTTAATTTTCCATATTTAGAAAACTATATAAATTATTTTTATGAAACAATTAATAATTTATCAATTATTATAAAAGATTTTTTTAATTATTATTAGTTAATTTTCCAGCGATTTAATATTTATTATTTTTTTTGATAACTCACTATTATTTTTTTTGATATCTTCAAAGAAGTTCCATGCTAAAACAATCAAAATATTATCGTCATTTTTTATTTTATTTTTACTTTTTATTTGAATATCAACTCCAGGAATAAATTTATTATGCTTCATTGGGTTATCTTCAATTATGAAATCAATTTCATTTTTTATTCCATAAAAATTTAAAGCTGTTGTAGCTTTTGCAGGAGCGCCATAACCGATTATTTTTTTTTCCTTATTATTCTTTTTTAAATTTTGAATATTTTTTAAAAAATTTTTTTTAAGTTTTGTAATTTTTTTTCCAAAATTTTCGTAAGTACTAAATTTTTTTATACCAAATCTTTCCTCTTCCTTTAAAATTTTTTTTACACTCTTATCTTCTTTAATCTTGATATTGTTTGATAAATAAACTCTTAATGAGCCTCCGTGTGTATCTATTTTCTTAACTTTGTAAATTTTTAATTTAAAATTTTTGATGAAATTTAAAAATGAGGTCAAAGACCAATAATTATAATGCTCATGATAGATATTGTCAAAAGTCATATCTTTTAAAGTATTTATGATGTATTGAAATTCAATAACAATTACACTATTTTTTTTTAGAAGTTTACACATGCATTGTGCCATCTCTTTTAAATTATCTGAGTGAGCAAATACATTTGAGGCCAATATAAGATCTGCATTTCCTTTAATCTTTTTTAAATTTTTTAAAGTCAAAAACATATTTTTCGTTTTTATACCTTTGTTGTTCGCCAGTTTTGCAAGATTTTTCGCTGGTTCTATTCCTAATATTTTTTTAAATCCCATGTCTTTAAAAGGTTTTAAAGCAACACCGTCATTACTACCTACATCGATGATGAATGACTTTTTTTTTAATTTAAACTCTTTTACGTAGTTCTTTGCGGCTTCCTCAAAATGACGTCTGAAAACTTTAGAAGTTGAAGAAGTATAAAGATAATTTGAAAACATTTCTTTTGAGTCGATCGAGACAGATAGTTGACAGTTAAAACAGTTTTCACAAAAATTGACCTCAAGCGGATAAAATTTTACTTTATCATTTTTATTATTTTTCAAATTATTTGCTAGGGGTTGATAACCTAAAGAAATAAATCTTTTCAAAGACTTATTACCACAAGATCTACAATCAAATTTATAAATTTCCAAAAGAGTCTGCTTTTCATTATTATCAACTAACTCAGACTTTATTGTGTGAGTTATTCCGTAATTTTTGTGCTCTCTTTCCCCCCTCACTAAATTTAAAAAAACTGAATCTTTTGTAAATATCATTGCGTGAGCTACATTAGGTTTAGTGACAATCAAATCTCCCTCGTTAACTAAATGAGTTGTTTTAATAGAGCCCTGGTTTAATAAATCTTGATAAACACTTATGAACTGTCCTTTAGTTAACAAGCATTTTTGCTCTTGTACTGGATGATAATGATTAGCTCTAACACTTCCCTTTTTAGAGCTAATAAGACCAATTAAATTTATTGGCTCTGTTAGTTCGTGATTGCTTATTTTGCCTCTCAAATCAATAAACTCTTTTTCACCTTTGGTTATGTATTCTAAGCGCTCAAAATTTTTTTCTTTGATCATCCACATCTCTATCATTTCAGCAATAGACTGATTTAAATTATATAAAAAAGAAAAACCTGTTTTTAATAGTTTTTTATTAGACAAAGTATATCCGAGATTCGGCACTTCATCTGTAGTGGTTTCAATTTTAAGATTATTGTTATAATTTTTACAAATTTCTGCTACTTGTTTTACTGTTACTGTTTCTTTAGTAACATTAAAAATTTCTTTTTTTATATTTTTTTCTTCCATAAATTTAAAGCATCTAGCCACATCTATTAAAGGGCTTAAACTTTTGAGCTGTTTTCCTCCAGAAAATAATTTAATAGTCCCATTTTGAGACGCGATTTTTGAAAAAAGATTCGGCATTATATTTATTCTTGTAGCGTCGCCTGAAAAACCATATACCGAACCTAGTCTTAATATAATATAGTTTTTACCGGATTTTATAATTTGTTGTTCATTATTAACTTTACTACTAGAATAAGCTAGAAAAGTACTTGGTTGTTCATTTTCAGTAATATTTAATTTTGTACTTTTCAAACCCTCAAAAATTACATGAGTAGATGGAAAAATAATTTTTGCTTTATCACTCATAGAGTCCAAAATATTTTGAGTCCCTTGAATAGCAGTAGATTTTATAAGAGCATCTCTTTCTAAGTTTGACTCTTTTTTCACATAAGCAACATTAGTAATTCCTGCTAAGTGATGGATTATATGCGCGTCGCTGATTATCTTTTTAATAAAATCTTTATCTAATATATCACACTGGATAAATTTAATATTCCATTTATTTAACTGTTTGACTCTCTCTGAATAAAATTTATTATCTAATACCAAAATCTCACTATTCCAAGACTCTCCCGAATATAATCTACAAAGTTCAGTTCCAATATAGCCTAATCCGCCAGTAATAATAATTTTTTTTTTCATAAAGTTAATTTACATAATATAAAATTTATAATATCTCATTACCATATGAATTTTTACGATTGTTTCATGTTTTTTGACGAGGAATTATTATTAGATATAAGGCTAAATATACTCAATAAATACATAAAAAAATTTGTTGTAGCTGAGTCTTTATACACCCACAAAGGCGAAAAAAGAAATCTTAAATTTAACATAGATAATTATAAAAAATTTAAAGATAAGATAGAGTATATTGTGGTTGATAAACAACCAAATAACTTATCCGAAATAAGTAGAAATGATAGTTATCATGAAAAAAATTCGAAAATTTTAATTAACGCACTTAAAAGGGAAAACTTTCAGAGAAACATGCTTGCTAAAGGAATTTCAGATTGTATGGATAATGATTTAATTTTTATAAGCGATGTTGATGAATTACCCAATTTAGAAAGTTTAAAAGAAATTAAAAAATTAAATTTTTTTAATCAAAAAATGTATTATTATAAATTTAATTTAGAATTTAAAAATAAAGTTTGGGTGGGTACTCGGGCATGTAAGAAAAAAGATTTAATTAGTCCTCAATGGTTAAGAAATATAAAGTTTAAATATTACCCATTTTGGCGTCTTGATACTTTTTTTTCCAAAAAAAAATATATAAATGTAAATTTTATTGATAACGGTGGTTGGCATTTTACAAATATTAAATCTCCTAAAGAAATCCACTATAAACTCTCAAATTTTCTTCATCATCTTGAATATGAACATAGTGGAATTACTGAAGAAGAATTGAGAAATATAATTAAAGATAAAAAAATTTACTATGATCATGAAGTTGATAAGTCCTCGTCCAAGTGGAAACCTTCGGTTAAACTCGAAAGAGCTAATTTAAGCGACCTGCCTGAATATCTAAGAAAAAATAAGGAAAAATTAACGGAATGGTTTGATTTTTAAATATTAGTGTCTGCTTGATATTTCTTGTTTTGTTTTTTTGCTCTGAGAAATTGTATCAACCTCAACCCAATTATTAATTTTTTTGAGCTTTTTTGTTAAAGCTATTTTTAATACTTCCTCAACATTATCTACTGTAATAATCTCAATACTTTTTTTAATTATTTCAGGCACATCTTTTAAATCTTTTTTATTTTCACCGGGTATCAACACTTTTTTTATGCCCGCTCTGTGAGCCGCTAAAAGTTTCTCTTTCAAGCCACCTATCGGCAGCACCACTCCTCTCAAAGTAATTTCTCCTGTCATAGCGACATTCTTATTGACGGGTATTTCAGTAATTGCTGATACGATTGATGTTATCATTGCAACGCCAGCTGAAGGACCGTCCTTTGGTGTTGCTCCTTCGGGAACATGAATATGAAAATCCTTTTTTTCAAAAATTGGAGGGGTGATACCAAAATCTAAACTTTTTGATCTGATATAGGATTTAGCTGCTTTAACTGACTCTTGCATTACTTCACCTAATTTACCCGTTATTTGCATCTTACCTTTTCCTGGCATTATTACTGACTCGATTTTTAAAATTTCACCACCAACCTCAGTCCAAGCCAAGCCGGTAACGACACCAACTCTATCTTTATTTTCTGCTTCTCCATAATTAAACTTAGGAACACCTAAATAATCTTGTAAATCATTTTTTGAAATAGGGTTGCTTACAGAATTTTTTGAATCTAATTTTCTCACAATTTTTCTCGCAATTTTGGAAAGTTCTCTCTCTAAGTTTCTTACCCCTGACTCTCTTGTATAGTTTCTAATAATTGATCTTATTTCTTTATCATTGATACTCCACTCATCTTTTTTTAAACCATTATTTTTAATTTGTTTTGGTAACAAATATTTTTTTGAAATATTAACTTTCTCATCTTCTGTATAACCAGAAATTCTAATAACCTCCATTCTATCTAATAAAGGAGGCAAAATATTTAATGTATTCGCAGTTGTAACAAACATCACATCCGATAAATCAAAGTCGACTTCTAAATAATGATCGTTAAACTCATTATTTTGTTCTGGATCTAGTGCCTCTAATAGAGCAGAAGATGGGTCTCCTCTATAATCATTTCCTACTTTGTCAATTTCATCCAATAAAAATAATGGATTTTTGGTACCCGCTTTTTTCATCATTTGTATAATTTTTCCAGGTAAAGAGCCAATGTAAGTTCTTCTATGACCTCTTATTTCAGCTTCATCTCTAATCCCTCCTAAAGATATTCTTATAAATTTTCTATTAGTTGCTCTTGCAATAGATTTTCCTAAAGACGTTTTTCCAACTCCTGGTGGGCCTACTAAACATAATATAGGTCCTTTTAATTTATTAGTTCTTTTCTGAACAGCCAAAAATTCTATTATTCTCTCTTTAACTTTTTCTAATCCAAAATGATCTTCATCAAGAACTTTTTCTGCAGTTTTCAAATCAGAATTAATTTTGCTTTTTGTCGCCCACGGTAAATCAGTCATCCAGTCTAAATAATTTCTTACAACTGTTGCTTCAGCTGACATCGGACTCATAGACTTTAATTTTTTTAATTCTGAATAACACTTTTCTTGAGCAGTTTTAGGCATTTTAGCTTCTTTAATTGCTTTAGATAAATTTGTTACCTCATCTTTGCCTTCATCGATTTCTCCTAGTTCCTTTTGAATAGCCTTAAGCTGCTCGTTGAGGTAATACTCTCGTTGAGTTTTTTCCATCTGGTTTTTTACTCTTCCTCTTATCTTTTTTTCAACAGATACTAGACTTGTTTCCTTATCTATAATTTCAAAAATTTTTTCTAATTTTTTTCTTAAATCAGTTGTTTCAAGTAATTTTTGTTTTTCAAAAAGTGGTATATTTAAGTTTGCGCTAATATTATTTGCGATTTGGCTAGCATCTTTAATGCCTTTTATATTGCTTAAAAAGTCTGGAATCTCTTTTTTGGTCAGAATTGATAATTTCTCAAATTTTTTAACTATGCTTATTGCATAATTATCTAAATCTTTTGTTTTAGCTTCCTCGTTTATTTTTTCAAACTCACAGACCAAATACTCTTTTTCACTTTTTTCAATTTTGACTATTTTTACTTTTGACTCTCCTTCTACTAATACTTTGACTGTACCATCAGGTAATTTTAATAATTGTAATATTTTACTTACGCAACCGTAGCTGTATAAATCTGTATCAACTGGTTCATCAATTTCTGAATTTTTTTGAGCAACTAATACAATAGATTTGTCCTCTTTCATTGCTTCTTGAAGAGCTTTGATAGACTTATCTCTACCCACAAATAGCGGTACAACCATAGTCGGAAAAATCACTATGTCTCTTAAGGGAAGTAATGGTTTTACTTTATCGCTCATATAATATTGTTATATGTTAATTTGATTGTTAATTTCAAGAAGCAATTTTAATTTTAAGCTACTGATGTTGATTGTTTTTTTCCATATGTGACAATAGGTTCTTTTTCACCTTTTACTGCACTTTTATCTACAGTAACCTTAATCACATCCTGCATATCGGGAAGATCGAACATGGTTTTTAGTAGAATATTTTCTATTATTGATCTTAAACCTCTTGCACCAGTTTTTTTATTAATTGCTTTTTTTGCAATTTCTTGAATACCGTCATCTTTAAAATCTAGCTCTACATTTTCAAATTCAAATAATCTTTTATATTGTTTAATTAAAGAGTTTTTGGGTTCCTTTAAAATTTTAATCAAAGACTTTTCGTCTAAATCGTTAAGAGTTGCAATTATTGGCATCCTACCGATGAACTCAGGTATTAAACCATACTTAATTAAATCTTCTGGTTCAAGAGATTTCATTATTTCTGACAATGGAGTGTCTTTGGTCGCTTTTACTTTAGCATTAAATCCTATGGATGTTCCTCTACCTCTCATTTCAATAATTTTTTCAAGACCCGCAAAGGCTCCTCCGCATATGAATAAAATATTTGTAGTGTCTACTTGTAAGAATTCTTGTTGCGGATGTTTTCTACCACCTTGAGGTGGAACACTGGCTATTGTGCCCTCCATAATTTTTAAAAGCGCTTGCTGAACTCCTTCGCCTGACACATCTCTTGTTATTGATGGATTCTCAGATTTCCTACTAATTTTATCTACCTCATCAATATAAACTATTCCTCTTTGGGCTTTTTCAACATTATAGTCTGCTGCTTGTAATAATTTTAAAATAATATTTTCTACATCCTCACCCACATAACCAGCTTCTGTTAAGGTTGTTGCGTCAGCCATAGTAAAAGGTACATCTAAAATTCTTGCTAAAGTTTGAGCTAATAAGGTCTTACCACATCCTGTTGGTCCAACTAATAATATATTTGATTTAGATAGCTCAACATCTTTATTATTTTTTGTCTCATGATTAAGTCTTTTGTAATGATTGTGTACCGCAACTGAGAGCACCTCTTTTGCAAAATTTTGCCCAATAACATAATCATCTAGTATGTTGCAAATCTCTTTAGGCGTTGGAACTCCGTCTTGATTTTTAACAATTGAACTTTTGCTCTCCTCTTTAATAATATCCATGCAAAGTTCAACGCACTCGTCGCAAATGAATACAGTTGGTCCAGCAATTAATTTTCTAACTTCGTGCTGGCTTTTTCCGCAAAAAGAACAGTATAGTATATTTTTATTTTTTTCAGACATAACGAATCAACTTTTCTTAAATATAAATGTATGATTAGACTAGATCAAGCTGAAGTTGTAACGTAATCAACATATTGTGCTTTATTTTCTTTTTTCCACAACAGAGTCAATCAAACCAAATTTTTTAGCATCATCTGGGGTCATAAAATTATCCCTTTCTAGAGCTTTAGATATTTCATCTACAGATTTGCCAGTGTGTTTTGAATATATTGTATTTAATCTAGTTTTTAAAGATTGGATCTCTTTTGCATGAATTTGAATATCTGTGGCTTGTCCTTGAAAACCAGCCGAGGGTTGATGAACCATTATTCTAGAATTTGGTAAAGAGTATCTTTTTCCCTTTTCGCCTGCAGCTAATAAAAAAGATCCCATTGATGATGCTTGTCCTATGCAGAGTGTTGATACAGGTGAATTAATATATTGCATTGTATCATAAATTCCTAAACCAGCAGTTACTAAGCCTCCTGGACTATTGATATAAAAATTGATTTCTTTATTTGGATTTTCAGATTCTAAAAATAGAAGTTGAGCAGTAACTAATGAAGCAACTGTATCATTAACTGGTCCTACCAAAAATACAATTCTTTCCTTTAAAAGTCTGGAATATATATCATATGCTCTTTCTCCTTTACCGGTTTGCTCTACTACCATAGGAATTAAATTGCTCATATAATCTTCAAAATTACGACTCATAATGAGTTTTTATACAACTATTGATTAGTTTTTGCTAATTTTTTCTTATTTAGCTTTATCTTTGTTGGTTTTTTTTGTTTTATTTTGTTTTGGAATATCATTGGGTTTATTAAAGTCTGCTAAAATTTTATCTGCTTCTTTCATTGAAATATTTTTAGTATTTAATTTACACTTGCTTTTAATAAAATTTATAACTTTTTCCTCATATAAAGATCCACGTAAGTTTTGTGTTGCCAAAGGATTTTTTTGATAATACTCAAAAATAAGCTTTTCTTGACCAGGCATACCCTTAACTTGTTTTTGAATTTCACTTTTAATTTCCTCATCTTTTACTTTTAAATTATTTTTTTCACCAAACTCATTTAAGATTAGTCCTAATTTGACTCTAGATTTTGCTAATTTCTCGTTTTTTGAACGGTGTTTTAAAATTTCATCTTTTTTTAAATTTTTGGTAATCAAGTTTATCTCATTTTCTACTAAATTGTCAGGCAAGCTGATATTATGGTTTTTTTCTAATTGATCAAAAATTTCTTTTTTAGAAATTGAACTTAGTGCTTGGGAATATTGATTAGACATTTGTTTTTCAATCATATTTTTAAGTTCACCTAAATCTTTAGTACCCATTTGTTTTGCAAATTCATCGTCAATTTTACTAGATATACCTTTTTTAATTGAGGTAACTTTGCAGTCAAATTTAGTTTTTTTGTTAGCTAATTCTTTTTTAGGATGATTAGAAGGTAATAAAACTTCAACAGATTTGTTTTCATTTATCTTTAAACCTTCCATTTGCTTGTCAAAATTTTCTAAAAAAAGATTTTTACCTAACTCTATTTTAATATTCTTACCTTCACTACCTTCAAATTTTTTTCCATCTATTGTCCCTGAGTAATCAAAAGTAATTTGATCTCCTGTTTCCGATTTTTCATTTGGTTTTTTTTCTATATACGTTTTATGACTATTTGCCATTTCTTTTATCTTTTCTTCAATGAATTTTTTATCTATTGAAATTTTATAATCTTTTATTTGAAATTTATCTAATGGAGACAATTTAATTTCTGGGAAGCAATCAACTTGTAATTCGTAATTTAAGTCTTTGCCCTCACCGAAAGTTTTTAAATCAATTTTTGGTTGACCAGCTGCCTTAATTTTTTTTTCCTCCAATGCTTTTGATGAAGTTTCTTTTAATAACTTATCAATAACTTCTCCATAAACAGCTTTACCAAATTGATTTTTTATAACTGCAGCAGGAACTTTACCTGGTCTAAAACCCTTAAGTTGAACCTGCGATTGAAGCTCAATAAGTCTTTCCTCTAATTTTTTTTTAATAGATTTTTTGTCTACAAAAATTGATAGTGTAGTTCTTAACCCTTTTTTTGATTGTATTTCTATTTTCATAATTTTTGGTGGGCAAGAAGAGACTCGAACTCTTAAGCCTTGCGGCACTAGTTCCTAAGACTAGCGCGTATACCAATTCCGCCACTTGCCCACATTAATATTTTGATGATTTATATATCAAATTTTTTTTTTGTTAAACTATAAAGTCTCAAATAAATAAATAAATATATAATTAGTAATGAAAAAAACCAATACTTACAAAATGATCCATTTTTTTTGAATAAAAATCCAGGTGTTATTAAAAGAATAAAACTGAAATTGATTATAATAGAATTAATATAATTTCCCTTTTTACTATCTAGCTTTTTGCTTAGAAAATTAAATATTAACATGTGAAGATGAAATCTGTCAGGCTTTAACGGTGATTTATTTTGGTACAATTTTCTAAAAAAAGAAAAAAATACTTCGAAAAATAAATAAAATAATAATATACAAAAAAAGAAAGAGGATATTTCTGGGTTTACATTGTTAGTTTTTATAGTGTTCAGTGCTGTAAATGATCCAAATAAGTAAGATCCACTGTCACCAAAAAAAATCTTTGCATTAGGAAAGTTAAAAACTAAAAAAATAAGTAGAATAATTACTTGAGAAACAATTAAAATTGATAAATCGTTATTTCCATTGATCATGTTAAGATAAAAAAGAATAGAATTTACAATAATTAAATGTAAAGCTAATAATCCGTTAAATCCATCAATTAGGTTTGATCCATTTATAATAAATAGAAAACACAATAATATAAAAATTGTTGAAAATAAATTATTTTCAAACCAGTTTTCTAAAAACCTAAGATCTACATCAAATATTTTAATAGAAAAAGAAAAAATAAAAATTGTCAAAAAAATTATCATTAGAGATAGTCTCATTTTAGCTGAAATATTTACTTTAAGATCATCAATAAAACCTATAAAAAATAAACTTATTCCTAACAATAAATAATCCAAATGAAACTTTGAAAACATGATGTTGTATAGAAACATAAAAAATGTAAATGAAATTATTGAAGCTAACCCACCACTTCTTGATATCAGTTGGCTGTGAAAAGCTTGTGGTTTATTAAAATCATCATCAAGAAGTACTCCGTCTAAGATTTTGTCTGAAAATTTTTGTATTATCAAAAAGATAAAAAAACTAATCAGAGCAATTATTGACAGAAGACTTGTTTCCGGTGACTCTGTCTGCATTAAACCTCTCCTTTATTATTTTTTTTTACTAAATAAATACCAAAAATAATTATAATCAAAGAAATAATGACTCTCCAAGTTATAATTTCATCCATAATAAAATAGCCAAAAAAAACTCCAAATATTGGTATTAAATAAGCTACTTGTGTTTGAAAAACCAACCCATTAACAGCTAGAATTCTAAATCTAATTAACCAAGCTAAACCAGTAGCTACAACACCTAAGTAAAGTAAAGATAAAGTTGATTCAAGAGTTGGTGAAGAGCTCCAGGGTTGTTCAAAAAGAACGGACAAGGGTAAGAGAAAAATTAATGACCAAATAGTAGTGGATGTGGTTACATTAACATTTCCTTTATGTTTAACTTTAAGAGTTAAAATACCTCCAATACTGTAGAAAGTAGAGCCTAAAATAGTTATTAAAGCAAAATAATAATTATTCTCGTTTATTATGATTTTATCCATGAATAAAAAAATTACTCCACAAAAACCCATAATAATTCCTATGGACTTTAAAAACTTTATTTTTTCATTTTTAGTAAAAAAATGTGCTAAAATTGATCCACTGATTGGAGTAGTGCTCATTAAAATTGCCGCTAAATAACTGTTAATTTTTGAAGTTCCAATGGCAATTAATACAAAAGGAACTGTAATATTGCAAATTCCTATAACTGCGTAAGGTTTCCAATTTTTCGAGAAAGCTTCGATTTTTATTTTTTTATAAAAGCACAAAAATATTAAAAGACAGCAAGCAAAAAAAACCCTTACAAATGCAAGAGTAAAAGGCTCGTAACTGTAAGACGCAATCTTTATGTTAAAAAAAGAGGAACCCCAAATTAAACCCAAAAATAAAAGTAACAATACATCTACTGTTTTTGCTTCTCTCATTTCAAGCCTAGATTGTATTGATGTAAAAATTGCATAGCTGTTATTATCATAAATTATAGTCTTGCGTACTAATTATCTGCTATGTTTAATTAACCTAATCAGATTGTGAAAGGATATAGATGAGTTCAAAAGATATTAAAAAACTAATGAAAGATAAAGAAATAGAGTTTGTGGATTTAAGATTCACAGATCCTAGAGGCAAATTACAACATTTAACTATGGATGCTACCGTAGTCGACGAAGAAATGTTAGACGAGGGAGTTTTTTTTGATGGATCATCTATTGCAGGGTGGAAGGCTATTAATGAGTCAGACATGATACTCAAACCAGATCTATCAAGACCAATTGTTGATCCATTTAATTCGCACCCTACATTAAATATATTTTGTGATATCTTAGATGCTGTGAAAAAGGATCCATAT
Organism: uncultured Pelagibacteraceae bacterium; assembly: GCA_902590115.1. GTDB lineage: Bacteria > Pseudomonadota > Alphaproteobacteria > Pelagibacterales > Pelagibacteraceae > Pelagilacustribacter. Next base: position 41,084 of record CACIVM010000002.1, read on the forward strand.
GAAAGGGATCCCAGAGGCACTGCAAAAAAAGCTGAAGATTATTTAAAGAAATCTGGTATTGGAGATAAGGCTTACTTTGGGCCAGAACCAGAATTCTTTGTATTTGATGATGTTAGATTTAAAAATGATATGAATGAGACAAGTTTTTCTATAGATAGTTCTGAAGGTCCTTATAACACAGGAAAAAAATATGAAAATGGAAATTTAGGCCACCGGCCAGGAGTTAAAGGAGGATATTTTCCAGTACCTCCAGTTGATAGCGCGCAAGATATGCGTGGTGAATACCTCAAAGCATTAAAAGATATGGGTGTAAAAGTTGAGAAACATCATCATGAAGTCGCGCCGAGTCAACACGAACTCGGTATGTATTTTGGAACTTTAACAAACCAGGCTGACAATATTCAACTTTATAAATATGCAGTTTTAATGGTAACAAATTCATTTGGTAAAACAGCTACTTTTATGCCTAAACCTGTTAAAGGGGATAACGGATCAGGGATGCACTGTCATCAATCTATTTGGAAGGGTAACACTCCATTATTTATGGGAAATAAATACGCGGGTTTATCTCAAGAAGCCCTTTATTATATCGGTGGAATATTAAAGCATGCTAGAGCAATTAATGCTTTTTCAAATGCAACAACTAACAGTTACAAAAGATTGATACCTGGATTTGAAGCTCCAGTTCTTCTAGCTTACTCTGCTAGAAACAGATCCGCATCATGTAGAATTCCAATTACGTTAAGCAAAAAAGCAGCAAGGTGCGAGGTAAGATTTCCCGATGCAGCAGGTAACCCTTATTTAACTTTTGCTTCAATGTTAATGGCAGGAATTGATGGCATTAAAAACAAGATTGATCCAGGTAAATCACTTGATAAAGATTTGTATACTTTATCAGAGAGCGAAGTTAAAAAGATTCCAACCGTTTGCGGATCACTAAGAGAGGCCATGGAAAATCTTGATAAAGATAGAAAATTTTTAACACAAGGTGGTGTTTTTACAGATGATCAAATTGACGCTTATATAGATTTAAAATTCCAGGAAATTTATAAATTTGAGCACACGCCTCATCCTATGGAATTTGAAATGTACTATAGTTGCTAAACTTTAAAGGACTCTCCACATCCACAACGTTCAGTTTCATTAGGATTTTTAAATATAAATTGAGAAGAAAATTTGTCTTTTTTAAAGTCCATCTCTGTTCCCAACAAATATATTATTGCCTTAGGGTCAATTAATACTTTTACACCTCGGTCCTCAATAACTTCTTCGTTTGGCTTGATATCATTTGCATACTCCATAACATAACTCATTCCAGCACATCCACCTGATCTCACTCCCACTCTTACGCCAATCGCGGATTTTTCGGCTTTAGACAATATTTCTTTAATTCGTAAAGCTGCATTATTGCTTAATTTTAAAATTTGCTTTGTCATAGATTTAACTCCAATTTAGCTGCTTCAGACATCATCTCTTTAGTCCAAGGAGGACTCCAAACTAGTTTAATTTCAACAGAATTTATTTCTTCTAGCTTTTCAATATTTTCTTTCACCATTTTAGGAAGTGAGTCTGCAACTGGACAATTTGGACTTGTTAATGTCATTTCTATTTTGATATTTTTGCTATCATTTATTTGTATATCGTAAATTAAACCAAGATCAAAAATATTTACTGGTATCTCTGGATCAAATACTTTTTTAATTTCTGCAATTATTTTATCTTTTAAATTCATCTTTTTTTATTTATCGCCAATTGTAAAGTGTGCCATGCCATTGTAGCACATTTTACTCTCATTGGAAATTCTTGGACACCAGACAAAGACATCAAAGTTGTAATTTGATCTTCGCTCAAGCTATTTATAGTCATCTTGTCTTTGTATTTAACCATTTTCAAAAAATCATCAATTATTCTAGTTATAACATTATGTTCTTTTCCTTTAATAATGTCAGTTAAAATAGATGCAGAAGCCATTGAAATAGCACATCCCTCGCCTTCAAAACTTACATCTAACATTTTTTTTTCGTTATTTTCTTTTCCGTAAATATGAACTTTGTCTCCACATAAAGGATTATGACCTGATGCATCAATATTAAAGTTTTTACATTTACCAAAATTTCTGGGGTTCTTACCATGATCTAAAATTATTTCTTTATATAATTCTTTTAAATCCATATCTTATTCGAATACCTTCTTACATTTATTTATTGACTCAATTAAAACATCTATATCTTCTTTATCATTGTAAATTCCAATAGAGGCCCTAGCAGTTGCAGCAACTCCAATTTTGTCGTGTAAAATCTGACAGCAGTGGTGCCCGGCTCTTATAGCTACTCCATCATCGTCTAATATTGTTGCAATATCATGGGGGTGAATATCCTTTAAAGTGAAAGAAATTACTGAAGCTTTATCCTTTGGGGAACCAATAATTTTTATTGAATTATCTTTTTGTAGCTTTGTTATTGCATATTCTAAAATTTTACTCTCGTGATCTGAAATTTTTTTTAAACCAATCTTATTGATTAATTTTATTGACTCGCTAAAAGCAACCACTTCTGCAGTTTGCATTGTTCCAGCTTCAAATTTTGTAGGAGATTGGGCAAAAGTTATATTATCTTTTTTAACTTCGTCTATCATACCTCCACCGCCCTGATACGGAGGAAATTGATCAAGCCAATCCTTTTTACCGTATAAAATACCAAGACCATTTGGTCCATAAAGTTTATGGCAAGATATTGCATAGAAATCACATTCTAATTCTTGCATATCAAGTTTTAGATGTGGAGCACCTTGAGTACCATCTATTAGTACGGGTATTTTTTTTGTTTTGGCTATATCAATTATTTTTTTTATAGGTGTAATACCACCCGTTACGTTTGATAAATGTGTCAAAGCAATAATCTTGGTTTTATCATTTATTAATTTGCTAATAGAGTCAGGCACTATTTCTAATCTATCGTTTAATTCTGCAAATCTTATCCTTACTCCTTTTCTTTTTCTTAAGTAGTGCCAAGGCACATAGTTTGAATGGTGCTCTAGCTCTGTAAGAATTATTTCATCATCTTTGTTTAAAAATTTTTCACCAAAAGAGTTTGCTACTAAGTTTATTGCCTCTGTTGCTCCCTTAGTAAAGACTATTTCTTCTCTATGTTTAGCATTAATAAATTTTTGGGTAAGATCTCGTGTTTCCTCAAATTTGTTGGTAGCTTTGACAGCCAATGTATGAACACTCCTTCCAACATTGGAGAATTCATTTTCATAAAAGTAAGACATTCTATTAATGACAGTTGATGGCTTTTGTGAAGAATTTGCGCTGTCAAGATAAATTAGAGGTTTACCATTTATCTTTTTTTTAAAAATTGGAAACTCTTTTTTAATATCATTAATTTTCATTTTTAATATTTTCCTCTAAATGGTTTTCAATAAGTTCTCTGACTTGATGATCTGCAATTTCTGAAACCACATCGTTTAAAAAGCCTTTAATAATAAATTTTGTTGCCTCTTTTTTAGATAAACCTCTAGTCATGAGATAAAACACTGCATCCTTATCAATATTGCCTGATGTTGAACCATGAGAACACTTAACATCATCAGCATAAATTTCTAATTCAGGTTTTGTGCTAAATTCTGACTCATCGTCTAAAATTAATCCTTTACTAAGTTGGTAAGCATTAGTTTTTTGAGCACGATCAGATACTAAAACTTTCCCTTGAAAAATACCCTTGCTATCGTTAAGTAATATATTTTTTATTTTTTGGTAGCTTTCGCAATTTGGTTCGCTATGAGACATTTTTGTTTTTATCTCATGATGCTGACTTTTTTTCAAAATAGCTGCAGAATTAATTTTAGCAAACGAATTTTCTCCATCTAAGAAAATTTCATAATCATCTTTTCTAAACTTAGAGCCAGAACCAAATATGAAATATTTTAATTTTGAACCAAATTTTGATTTTGAATCATTAATTTCAATTATATTTTTAGTATAATTAAATCCATTAGATTTATTATAATTAACAAAATAATAATCAACTTCACTCTCGTTGATTTGAAATTTTTGGAAAGTATTCTTAAAATAATTAGATTTGGATTTATCAATATTTAACTCGATAATCTTAACTTTACTATTTGAAATACTAATTAAATTTGAGTTACTGATTAATTTATTTTCTAGTTTTTCATCAAAAAAATTGTAAATTACTAATGGTTTATCAAGATCTTTAAATATTTGAAAACTATAACCTCTATCGGTGAAAGCTAAGTTCATTGATAGCATTTCATCTATATTTATATTATCACTGGAAACTTTTTTATCATCTGATTTTAAAATTTTAGAATAAATAGGGTGATCATTAAGACTTGAAATTTTTGTTAAATTGGTACTTTTTTTGTCTTGGGATCCATCGCTTAATTTAAGATTATAGTTTACTAACTCTCCATTTATTGAAATTAAATAATAATGATCAAATTTTAAAAATGCTTCCATTTTATAATTTTCTTTTTCTCTTAAAGGTTCTAATTCATCAAAATTTGAATTAAGGATTTTTTCAAGATCAGTAAATTTCCAGTCCTCTTTTTTTCTATTTGGTAAACCATTTTCTAAAAATGAATTATAAAAACGTTTTACTTTATTCAGATTTATTTTTGATGTATTTATTTTCATTTTAATTGAAATTTTTATATCCTGTTTTTTCTAGCTCTTTAGCAAGGTCTGAACAACCTGTTTTGACTATTTTGCCATCTGATAATACATGTATAAAGTCAGGCTTGATATAATCAAGCAGTCTCTGGTAGTGAGTTATTATTAAAAAAGAGTTGTTTTTATTTTTAAAAGAGTTTACTCCATCTGCAACTATTCTAAGGGCATCAATGTCTAAACCAGAATCTGTTTCATCAAGTATTGATAGTTTTGGCTCCAATAATTTCATCTGTAAAATTTCATTTTTCTTTTTTTCACCTCCGGAAAAGCCCACATTTAGTTGTCTTGACAAAAACTTCTCATCAATATTTAGCTCAGATGCTTTTTCCTTAATAAGTTTAATTAAACTAATTGTGTCTAATTCCTTTTTTCCGTTAGCTTTTCTAATTGAATTAAGTGATGTTTTTAAAAAATTACTTGTGTTCACACCAGGTATTTCTAGTGGATATTGAAAAGCTAGAAAAATACCCTTTCTAGCTCTTTCCTCAATAGAAATTTCTTGTAAGTTCTCGTCCTCAAACTTTAAACTACCGCTAACTGTATAGCCATCTTTACCAGATAATACGTTTGCTAATGTGCTTTTACCTGATCCGTTTGGTCCCATAATTGCGTGCACTTCGCCAGGATTAATCTCTAAATTCAAACCCTTTATTATAGATTTTTCTCCTATCGATGCTTTAAGTTCCTTTAGTTTAAGCATTAACCAACACTCCCTTCTAGACTTATAGAAACCAATTTTTGTGCTTCAACTGCGAACTCCATTGGTAATTGTTGAAGGACTTCTTTACAAAAACCATTTACAATTAAACTCACTGCTTCTTCTTGATCCATTCCTCTTTGGTTACAATAGTATAATTGTTCTTCATTAATTTTCGAAGTGGTTGCCTCATGCTCGATTGTTGATGAAGAGTTTTTATTTTTTATATATGGAATTGTGTGCGCTCCACATTTATTTCCCATTAAAAGAGAGTCACATTGCGTATAATTTCTAGAATTTTTGGCTCGTTTACTAATATCAACAAGTCCTCTGTAAGTATTATCTGCTTTTCCTGCGGAAATTCCCTTTGAAATAATTTTACTTTTAGTGTTTTTCCCTAAATGTATCATTTTAGTACCTGTGTCAGCTTTTTGATGATTATTAGTAATAGCTATTGAGTAAAATTCTCCAACTGAATTATCACCTTGTAATATACAGCTAGGATATTTCCACGTAATTGCAGAGCCGGTTTCGACCTGTGTCCAAGAAATTTTTGAATTTTTTCCACGACATGCTCCTCTTTTCGTAACAAAGTTATAGATCCCTCCAACTCCTTTTTCATCACCGGGATACCAGTTTTGTACAGTAGAATATTTTATCTCTGCGTCATCTAGTGCAATTAATTCTACGTTTGCAGCATGCAACTGATTTTCGTCTCTCATGGGGGCAGTGCATCCTTCAAGGTAACTTACATAGCTACCTTTGTCGGCAATTATTAATGTTCTTTCAAATTGTCCAGTATCTGAAGCATTAATCCTAAAATAAGTTGAGAGCTCCATCGGACATTTAACATTAGGCGGTATATATACAAAAGAACCGTCAGTAAAGACTGCAGAATTAAGAGTTGCAAAGTAATGATCAGTTATTGGTATTACGGTTCCCAAATATTTTTTTACTAACTCGGGGTGTTTTTGTATTGCTTCTGAAATTGAACAAAAAACTATTCCAAGTTTTTCTAATTCACCTTTAAATGTGGTAGCGACAGAAACTGAGTCAAATACTGCGTCGACTGCTACTCCAGACAATCTTTTTTGTTCTTCTAAAGGAATACCTAACTTTTTATAAGTCTCTATTAATTTTGGATCGACATCATCAATTGATTTCGGTTTATCTTTAAATGACTTTGGCGCAGAATAATAATATAATTCTTGATAATTAATTTTAGGATATTTTGGTTTTTGCCAATTTGGTTCTTTTAAACTTTTAAGACGATTAAAGGCTTTTAGTCTCCAATTTAACATCCAATTAGGCTCGTTTTTAATTTTGGATATATATCTTATAGTTTCTTCATTTAAGCCTTTTGGAGACTTAATATTTTCAATATCAGTTGTAAAACCGTATTTATAATCTTTTAGTTTATCTATCTCTTTTGGCTTCATAGTCATAAATTCTTATTTACAAGATCCTCTAACTTTATCTTTTCAAAAAAGTTGTTTATATGTAAGTCTAATTGATCCCACAGATTGTGAGTGATACATTTTGATAACTTATTGTTACAGCCCCTCTTTGAGTCTTTTTTACAATTCAATGTTTTAATCTCTTCATTAACAGCTACAAAAATATTTGAAAGTTTTATTTGTGAGGCTGGTTTGTTTAAAACATATCCCCCGTTGACGCCTCTTGAACTTTTTACTAGTTGATTATTTTTAAGCATTACAAAAAGTTGCTCTAAATAAGATAATGAAATATTTTGTCGTAAAGCAATTTCAGTCAAGCTGATGGGTTTTTTATCACCATATTTAGCAATATCAGCCATGGCCATAACTGCATAACGTCCTTTTGTAGTTAATCTCATAATAAACGCTGTAATATAACATTAATTCGTCAATTCCTAGTAAATTGCTGAGATTTAAAAAAAAATAATTGACGCATAAAAACATGGTATAAATCAATTTTTTTTTTGAAAATAATAATCATTATTATTTATGAAACCTAAAAGTAGAGAAATTTTTATACCTGGGCCTGCTGGAAGATTGGAAGCAAAATACTACAAGCAACCCAAATTTGGATCACCGGTAGCAATAATTTTACATCCTCATCCGCAGTACGGTGGTACTATGAAAAATCGTGTAGTTCAATTGATGTATAACCTTTTTTTAGAAAGTGGTTTTTCAGTGATCAAATTTAATTTTAGAGGAGTTGGAAAAAGCGATGGTATTTTTGATAATGGGCAAGGAGAGCTATCAGATGCAGCAGCTGCATTGGATTGGATTGAAAGGGAGAACCTAGATTATAGTCAGTGTTGGGTCTCTGGATTTTCTTTTGGCGCGCTGATATGTATGCAGCTAATCATGCGTAGACCAGAAGTAAACAACTTTATCGCAGTTTCACCACAACCAAATGTTTATGACTTTTCTTTTCTTGCACCTTGTCCAACCTCAGGACAAGTGGTTTATAGTGATAACGATGAACTGGTGTCAGCTCAAAGTATATCGGAACTTGATAATAGAATCAAAAATCAAAAAGGAGTTGAGGTAATATTTTCAAAAGTAAAAAATTCTAATCATTTTTTTAAGGACAAAGAGCAAGAATTAGAAGAAACTATAAAAAAATATGTTGAACAAAAAACTGCGCTTATTTAATTTTATGTATTGAACCCCCTGAAGTAGGTTTTAAGCAGCCAGTGGTATTCGGAAAGGAAATTGGCAATTTTTTCAAACTTCTAATAGCTATATAAGCGAAAGCTTTAGATTCTATAAAATCTCCATTTATACCCATAGTATCCATTAAAACTATCTTTTTACTAATCTTTTTTCTTATTCTTTCGAGTAAAAAATTATTTTTTCTACCCCCGCCACAAATAATAATATTATTAAAAGTTTTTGAATTTAAATATTTTGAAATTATCTCAGCGGTATATTCTGTCAATGTTGCAGCCCCGTCTTCTAACGACAAACCTCTAATAAAAGAAAAATCAAAGTCGTTTATATCAAAAGATAAATTTTTATCTATATTTTCAAAGAGTTTATAGTGCCACTGCTCGATTGCTTGTTCATATATGATTTTATTAATTTGTCCTTGATACGCTATATTTCCGTTTTCATCATATTTAAAATTTGTCTTTTTTTTAATCCATTTATCAATTAAACAATTCCCTGGACCAATATCAGAGCTATGTAAACTTTTATTTTTTTCATCTACAAGAGTTATATTTGCAATCCCTCCTATATTTAAAATTACCGTTGATCCTAATAAATTAAATTTTTTAACTAATAATTCATGAAAAATTGGAGTTAATGGTGCACCTTGACCATTAGCTAATAAATCTTCACTTCTAAAATCATTTATAACAGTTGATTTTAAAAGCTGTGATAGAAGATTGCCATTTCCAAGTTGTAGTGAAATTTTTTCTTTAGCATTATGATATATTGTTTGACCGTGAAAACCTATAAGATCAAATTTTTTTTTATCTTGTATATTAAATTTTTTAATACATTCTGCGTGAAAAATTGTAATGTCCCTTTCTAGATCGTCAATCTCATTTTTAAATTTGCTTATATCTTTTTTTACTAAAACCTTTTCACGTAAATCAATATATCTCTCACTTATATTATTACTATAATCAAAATATTCATCTTTTATTTCTTGAAAAAAACTCTCTCCATCAGATTTAATAAGTGATATATCGAGACCATCTGCTGATGTACCTGTCATTAGTCCTAAAGATGTGAATACTTCACTCATAATTGTATTTATTTATAACAATTTTTGTATAATAGTAAGAAAATACATCAATTATGAAACCTGGTTTTATAGAAGAATTTAATAAGAGAGGATACTTAAATCAGTGTAACGATTTAAATGCTCTTGAAAAACTGTCGAACAATCAGCAGATAAACGCATATATTGGATTTGATTGCACAGCAGATAGTTTGCATGTAGGCAGCTTATTGCAAATAATGGTATTAAAACTCCTCCAAAAATATGGTCATAAACCAATAATCTTGCTAGGGGGTGGAACTACAATGATCGGAGACCCTTCTGGAAAAGATAGCACTAGAAAAATTTTAAGTAAAAAAGAAATTAAAAAAAATATTGTTGGAATAAAAAAAAATTTTGAAAAGCTTTTAGATTTTAGGGATAAAAAAACAAAACCAATTTTTGTAGATAACTACAACTGGTTAAATAATTTAAAGTATCTAGATTTTTTAAGAGATATCGGTAGACATTTTACAATAAATAAAATGTTAGCATTTGATAGCGTCAAATTAAGATTAGAACGCGAGCAATCACTAAGCTATATGGAGTTTAATTATATGATACTCCAAGCTTACGATTTTTTAAAACTTAATGATAAAAAATCCTGCCATTTACAAATAGGTGGATCTGACCAATGGGGAAACATTTTAAATGGAGTAGATTTAATCAGAAGAGTTTCTAAAAAAAATGTTTTTGGATTAACTACGCCACTAATAACTCTTTCCTCTGGTGCTAAAATGGGTAAAACAGAAAAAGGTGCAGTATGGTTAAATAAGAATAAATTTTCACCTTACGATTATTGGCAGTTTTGGAGGAATACAGAGGATAAAGATGTGGTAAATTTTATGAAATTTTTCACCCAAATTAATTTAAGGGAGATTGATGAAATAGTTAATAAAGAAAAAAATATTAATAATTTAAAACTAATTTTAGCTAATGAAGCAACAAAAATATTACATGGAAGCAAAGCTGCCAAGGACTCTGAGAAAACTGCATCTGATACTTTTTTATTCAAAGGAGTAGGTAAAAATTTACCAGAAATTAAAATTGACAGAAAGGAGATTGAAAAAGGGATCAATATTTTAGAGCTATTAAATAAAACTAACATAATGAGTTCAAAAAGTGAGGCTAGAAGAGCTATCAAAAATAACGGAATTAAAATAAATGAGCAATTAATTAGTGACGAAAAATCTTTAGTCGATTTATCACTTTTTGTAGATAATGATTATATTAAAATATCTTTTGGTAAAAAAAAACATTTCATAGTAAAATTTATTGAGCTTTAGATTTAGATTTTTCTAGTGCTTTTGTTATAAATCTTGGTGTCAAAGTTTTCAAAGGATTTACAGATGTTTTAGTTTGTTTAGGTAAACCTTTAATTTTAAAACTTACACCAAACAATCCTTCACCTATTTCCTTTGGTATAATAATTTTACCGACAACTGGGATCTTAGATAAAAATTTGTTTAAATTTTTAGCAGGTATCATAGTGCCCCTCAGACTAATAAGTCCACTTTTGGATTCAACGTAGCCTTCCATTAAAATAGATACACTTGAACCAACTGCAAATAGCTCATTTAACTTTAAACCCTGATTGTCTTTAGAAAAATTAAGTTCTAGTTTATCAAAGGATAATCCTTTTCCAGACAATAAATCGACCATTCCGCCATAATCTGCTATTGATAATAATCTTATAAACCCAGGAGCATTAATAACTTTAAAATCTTCAATTATTAACTTAGAACTTGATAAATCCTTTTCAAAGATTGAAGAAAAAAGTAATTTACCTCCAGATAAACCTTGAAAAAAATCATAATCTGCCAACAATACTTCTGGAATGTCAGAGTAAATTTCTAGGTATTTTTTTTCGCTTTTAGAATCTTTCTTTAAAGAAATATCAATATGTTCCTTGTTATTAAAATCACCCTTGGCATTTATTTTGACAAATTTTCCTCTCTGAATTTTTCCTATTAAATTAAAATTTTCAAGTTGTTTTGAGAGTTTTGTTGTAATTTTATCGAAAGAAATTTTAACCTCTGCATTAGTATTACTAAACAACGTATTATTATTTGAATTATTAAAAATTCTATTTAGATTTTTTGAGTCATAATTTTTTCCTTTTATAATTAAATTATTTTTAAGCGATAATTTGAAGTCATTATTAACTTTTTCCCCATTTAATGTATATACACTTAGTTCGTCTATTGAGACTAATTTTTTTTTGCTTAATTTTAAATTTCTTACGTTTATTTTATTTGCTCCCTCTTTATAATCAATGTTTTTGAAAAAAAAATATTTTTTAAATATTTCAAATTGAATTTTTAAGTTACCAATTTTGCTAGGATTTTTATTATAATTAATAACAGGAATATTTACACCCTCGTCTATAATAACATCTAAATTAATATTATTTTTTTTCTTACTAATTTGGTTACTTACCTTGAATTCTAAAAAATCGTTATTAATTTTATATTTTCCATTAAGATTAAGAACTTTACTTCCCTGGTTTGATTGGGAAAAATTAATATTTGTTTTGTTAAAAAAAATTTTTTTTATATTTTTATCTAATATGGAATTTTGAATTGGCTTACTTAAATCTATAAAACTATCTTTTATTAAACCATTGATTTTTAAATTATAGTCGATAATTTTAAACGTTTTATCTAAAGTTAATGTTAGTTCGTTTGTCAAATTTCCATTTAGATTAAATTTATTTGACAAGATAAAAGATGGTATTATAAGAGCATATTTTCTTGAATTTTTTTCATCAAGATTTAAAGTATTTTTAATACTTGCGCTTAAAAAAATATTTTTATCAATCTCAAAATTTATTTTACTTTGCGAAAAAGTTATATCATTTATTTTTCCATTGATTGACTCAAATAAACCTTTATTTTTATTTAATGAAAATATAAAATCTGTATTTTCTAATTTTATTTCTTTAGTTATTTTTGTAATTAAATTTTTAACATGTCCGTCAACTTGATAATCTTTAACTTTAAAGAATTCATCAAAATTTATATCGAGCCTAGCTTTTATTTCCCCATTTTGAACATTATTCAAAATTAAACTTTTAAAATTTGAGGGTTTCGTATTTACAATAAGCTTCTTTAATTTTTTGTATGACAAATAGTCCATATCAATATAGACATTTTTAATAGTTAAATTATTTTTTATAATTGATTTAACCTCCACATAAGCTCTAATTTCTTTTACTGGAAATTGAATTTTATTTATAAAAATCAAAGGTTTATCTGTTGAAACAAAAATACTTAAGTTCTTAATATCGAGTTTTATAAGTATTTTATTAAAATTTAAATCGATGTTGCTATTAGTTTCAACAATTTTTTGTGAGATTAGTTTATTAAATCTTTTTGTTTCAATGCCTTTTGTGGAAAGTATAATCGTTATTATTGTAAATAAGCCAAGGAAAAGTAATAAAAAATAAATAGAAATTTTTTTCATCTATCTGCTTATTATCCCACCTTCTATAAATTCATCAATATTGCCATTTAAAACAGAGTCAGGATTTGTATTTTCAATTTTATTTCTTAAATCTTTAACAAGTTGATATGGCTGAAGAACATAAGACCTTATTTGATGGCCCCAGCCTATGTCAGTTTTAGATTTAACTTCTTTCTGAGACTCTGCTTCTTTTTTTTGAATTTGATACTCATACAGTCTTGCCTTTAACATTCTGTAACAAGTTTCTTTATTTTTATGCTGAGATCTTTCATTTTGACATTGAACAACAATTTTGGTCGGCAAGTGAGTAATTCTTACAGCGCTGTCAGTGGTATTTACATGTTGTCCACCAGCACCACTAGATCTATAGGTATCAATTCTTAAATCTTTATCATCAATATTTATTTCAATGTCATCTTCTATTGCTGGATACACCCAAACACTTGCAAAACTTGTATGTCTTCTTGCACCACTGTCAAAAGGTGAAATTCTAACCAGTCTGTGAACACCAGATTCACTTTTCATCATACCATAGAGATAATTTCCAGTGATTTTTAAAGTTGAGGATTTTATACCAGCCTCTTCACCTTTATGTTCACTAATTATCTCATAAGAAAATTTTTTTTTATCAAACCATTTTAGATACATGCGTCTCAGCATTTCAGCCCAATCCTGACTCTCAGTTCCACCAGCACCTGCGTGTATTTCTAAGTATATATCAAGACTGTCGTTCTCACCTGATAAGAAGCATCTAATTTCAGTTTTTTTAAGATTAAAATATATTTGATTAATTTTTTCTTCACAATCATTTACGACTTCTGCATCTTTTTCCTTTAAACCTAAATTATGCAGATCTTTTAAATTATATATTTCATTTTTCGAATTTATAAAAGAATTATAAATTTCTTCGAAGTATTTTTTTTCTTTTATTATCTTTTTTGCTTTTATGTTATCTTTCCAAAAAGAATCTTCTTGAACAACTTTTGCCAGTGAGTTGATTTTTTTCTGTATCTCGTTTTTATCAAAGATACCCCCTAATATTTTCAAGGGTCTTTTGGCACTCAATATCTTTCTTCTCAAAATTGCTCATTTTTAATATAATTTTCTGAACTTATCGTTTTTATCATAATAGGTATTAAATTTTAATTTTTTATTTTCTCTGCTGTTTATATCTTTAAACTTAAATGCCTCTATTATGTTTTTTCGATTATTTAAATCACCTTTTTTACCCGTATTGTAGTCTATTGGTGAGAAATAGATATTTTTTGGAATATTAAACTCTTTAAAATCCTCTTTGTATAGCGAGTTTCTAATAAAACTTTTAAATATTGGAAGAGCTACTTTTGATCCTGTTTCGTATTTACCTAAAGTTTTAGGATTGTCATAACCAATATACACTCCTACAACCAAGTCTGAGCTATAACCTATAAACCAAGCATCAAAATTATTATTTGTCGTTCCTGTTTTTCCAGCTAGAGGTACTTTAAGGTCTCTTAATTTTTTTCCAGTGCCTCTATCAATCACACCTTCTAAAATTGATGTCATTTGATATGCCGTCTCTTCAGAAAATATTTTTTCTCCATCAAATTTAACTCGTGGGAGCTTTTTATCATTAGAAATAATCTTACAGCCCTCACACTTACCTATTTTTGACGTGAAAATTGTATTACCTCTCCTATCTTGAATTTTATTTATTAGAACTGGTTTAATTATTTTTCCACCATTAACAAAAGAAGCATACCCACTTGTAATATTTATTAGAGTTGTTTCAGCCGAGCCGAGTGAAACTGATAAAAGTTCAGGAATATCCTCATAGATTCCGAGTTTATCAGATAATTTTAAAACATTCTGAAGACCTAAACTCTCTGCTACTCTAACTGTCATTAAATTTCTTGAATGCTCAACTCCTTTTCTAAGAGTGGAAGGTCCGTAAAATTTTTTTCCATAATTTTCAGGTTTCCAATTTTTAAGGCCTGGCCCTTGTTCTGAAATATAAGGAGCGTCCAAAATTATCGAATTAGGCGCATAACCGTTTTCAAGAGCTACAGCGTAAACAAAAGGTTTAAACGCTGATCCTGGTTGTCTTTTAGCCTGTGTGACTCTATTAAACTCACTTGTCTTAAAACTAAAACCTCCAACGAGAGCTTTGACTTCGCCAGAGTAAGGGTTAATTGCTACTATACCTCCATTTACCTCAGGATATTGCTTTAAGCTCCATCTTCCATTTATTTTTTTTATGTATATAAAATCTCCTGAGGAAAAAATTTCATTTATATTTTTATCCTTAATAGCCCATTTTAAATCTTTTTTTACAATAATACCTTTCTGTTTTCCTATTGTTAAAATTTCAATATTCTCTTCATTTACTTTTTTAACTTCAGCTATTTTCCATTCTAATGTTGGATCCAGTCTAATGCTACTTACTTCATTTTCCCAATTTGTTGATGAGAATTTATTAGTTATGGGTCCCCTCCAGCCTTTTCTTTTATCATAAGCTTCTATTCCAGAGCGAAGAGAATTTAATGCGTTAATTTGATAATTTATATCTAGTGGAGTTTTTATATAGAGACCGTCCTCATAAAGTTTTTTAAAACCATAAGTATCTTTAATTTCTCTTCTTACCTCTTCTGAGAAAGAATTAGCCTCATTAAATATTTTAATTTTTCTTTTTTTTAATTTAATAGGTTTTGCAATAAAATCTTTTAGTTCTTCCTTAGATATAAAATCATTTTGTTTTAGGTTTTTAAGCACTAAGTTCCGCCTAAACTTAGCTTGTTCAGGATATCTAAAAGGATTATATCTACTTGGAGCTTTTGGTAATGCAGCCAACATTGCTGACTCCATGTAATTTAAATCTTTTACAGACTTATCAAAATACTCCAAACTTGCTGCTGCAACACCATAAGTGCCCTCACCAAGATAAATCTGATTTAAGTAAAGTTCTAAGATTCTCTGTTTTGAATAAGCTCTTTCTATTCGGAAAGCTAAAATTGCCTCTTTAATTTTTCTTTTTAATGAAACCTCATTAGTTAAAAGAAAATTTTTAGCTACTTGTTGAGTAATTGTCGAAGCGCCCTCTAAACGCCTATCTTGTAATATATTATTTATATTATTTATAAACGCCCTTAATACTCCTTTGGCATCTACACCTGGATGACTAAAGAAATTTTTATCTTCTGCAGACAAAAATGAGTTAATAACTCTCTCAGGTATTTCCTCATAGGGTATAAATAGTCTTTTTTCAATTGCATATTCTGCCATCAAGCTTCCATCATTAGAATATACCCTACTTGATATAGGTGGTTCGTAATTTGAAAGTTTTTTATAATCGGGTAAACCTGAGGAAAAATACCACAGAGCAGAGAAAATAATAAAGCTAAATATAATTAAAAAACTAAGTAATATCTTTATTGAAAAATTAAAATATTTGTTCATTTAAAAAAAATAATCTTCAAAATTGGCTATCTTAAGGCATATATTTATCATGATAATTGATGCATTTTAATAAAATTTAAGTATAATTTGATATTATGAATAAATCACAAAATTCAATTAACATTTTAAAAGGAATTCAAATTACATGCAAAAAAATTTATATATTGATGCATCGCATCCAAGTGAAACTCGTATTGTTCTCAAATCAAATACTTCAATCGAAGAATATGAATACGAAAATAAAAATAAGCTAAATTTTAAAAATAATATCTACTTAGGTGTAGTAAGTAGGGTTGAGCCATCATTGCAAGCTGCTTTTGTAAATTTTGGCAGGGTTAAACACGGTTTTTTAGCATTTAATGATATTCAGTCCGATTATTACCAAATTCCTACTGAAGATAAAGAGGCGATTAAAAATGCAGAAACAAAAATAAGAGAAGATTTAAAAAAAAGCAATGAAGATGAAAGTTCAATTTCTTCAGAAAATAGTCAAAAAGAGAGTGTTAATCAAGATCAGGAAAATAAAAATATAAGTTCAGACAAAGAAAAAAATGAGCAAACTTCTACCTTAAGAGAAAAGTTAAGAAATTCATACGGGCTAAAAAGATATAAAATTCAAGAGGTGATAAAACCTGGTCAAATAATTTTAATTCAAGTTTTAAAAGAAGAACGTGGTCAAAAAGGTGCTGCTATTACAACTTTTATTTCTTTGGCTGGTAAATATATGGTTTTAATGCCAAATACTCCAAAGGGAGGGGGTATTTCAAGGAAAATATTTAATTCATCTGACAGACAAAAAATTAGAAAAATTTTAAACGAAATTGATATTCCTAGTAATATGGGTGTCATAGTAAGAACTGCTGGAGCAAATAAAACTAAAAATGAAATAGAAAAAGATTTTCAAAATACTTTAAATACTTGGGAGGAAATAAGAGAAAGAGCGGTTAACTCTGATGCACCATCTTTAGTTTATGAGGAAGGTGACATAATAAAAAGAGCTCTAAGGGACATTTATGACAATGAGACTACTAACATCCATGTAGATGGAAATGAGGGTTATCAGAAAGCCAAGAAGTTCATGAAAGAACTTATGCCAAAAAATGTTAAATATATAAAGAAATATAGAGGAAAAATTCCTCTTTTCCATGAAACAGGTATAGAGAAGGAATTAAATAAAATTTTTGAACCTATTGTTAAACTAAAATCTGGGGCTTATTTAGTCATTAATCAAACAGAGGCATTGGTTGCAATAGATATTAACTCTGGTCAATCTACAAAGCAAATTAACATCGAAAAAACTGCACTCAATACTAATTTAGAAGCAGCCGAGGAAATTGCAAGACAAATAAAATTAAGAGATTTGTCAGGACTAATAGTAATTGATTTTATTGATATGATTAACTTTTATAATAAAAGATCAGTTGAAAAAAAATTAAGAGAAAGTATTAGAAGAGATAGAGCGAGAATACAAGTTGGTAGAATAAGTAATTTTGGTTTACTAGAAATGACAAGACAAAGGCTTCGTGAAAGTTCCATTAAATGGGAAACAAATCTATCAATAGAATCTTTTTCCCTTAAAATGACAAAAAAAATGGAGATGCTTTCTTTTACTGATAAAGTAAAAATAGTAAAAGGGTATTTGCCTGAGAGAGTAAAAAGTTTTATTGAAAATAAATTAGATAAAGAAATAAAATATTTTACAAAAAAGTATGGATGCAAAATAGAAATTATAGGTATGTCGGAATATCTGATTCCTGATTATAAAATTGAATTATTAAGCAAAAACAAAAAGGTTTTGAACTTAATTGGTAATATTGATGCAGAAATAACTAAAAAAGATAAAAAAGGACTAATCAAAAAAATTGAGAAATCAGATGACAAAAATAAAAAAAAGAAATTAAAAAAAGGATCTAAAATAGATAAACCGAGAACTCTTTGGGTAAGAAAAAAAAAAGCAAGTTAAATTAAATTTTTAAAGGATGAGCTTGGGTTACCAATAATGCTTTTTTTCATTCTTACTGCAAGAAAAGATTGTCTTCCTGAGATAACGGCATTTTTAAAAGACTCTGCCATTAGTATAGGTTTTTTAGATTGTGCTATAGCGCTATTAATTAAAACTCCATCACAACCCATCTCCATAGCAATAGTAGCATCTGAGGCTGTACCTATTCCTGCATCAACAATGACAGGTAGTTTGGTATTTTTTATAATCATAGAAATATTTAATTTATTTTGAATACCTAAACCTGAACCAATAGGAGATGCCAGAGGCATTATTGCTGAGGCACCATTGTCTTCAAGTATCTTTGCTTGAATAGGATCATCAGTGCAATAAACCATAACTTTAAAACCTTCTCTAACCAAAATTTTTGTAGATTTTATGGTTTCTATCATATTAGGATATAATGTTTTTCTATCACCAAGCACTTCAAGCTTCACTAATTTCCATCCTCCTATTTCTCTGGCAAGCCTCAAAGTTCTTAATGCCTCATTAGAATTATAACATCCAGCGGTATTTGGAAGATATTTATATTTTTTCGGACTTACAAAGTCCATCAGGAGAGGTTTTTTTTTGTCCTGTATATTTACACGCCTCACAGCTACGGTAACCATGTCTGCGCCTGAAGCTTTAATTGCTTCAGCAGTTTCTCTTAGGTTTTTATATTTGCCAGTTCCTACAATTAATCGAGAATTGATTTTTATATTAGCAACTTTAAAAAAATCTTTTTTCATCTATCCTCCCCCAATAAATTGTACAACTTCTAATTTATCTTTATTTTTAAGTAATCTTTTTTTAAATTTCATTTTTGGTAAAATCTTTCCATTTAATTCTATAGCCACTTTCAAATAATCTATTTTATATTTAACCAGTAAATTTAAGACTGATGTTTTGTTTTCTAAGGTTATTTTCTTACCATTTAATTGTATTTTTGCCATAATTAAGATATTTAATTATCTTATATCAGATTCATGAAACACAATATAATAATAATTAATGGTCCAAATTTAAATTTACTAGGTGAAAGAGAGAAGGAAAAATATGGCACTGAAACTTTAAAGGACGTAGAGATAGCCTGTGATAAACTAGCTTCAAAAAACAACATTCAGCTTTCTTTTTTTCAATCAAATATAGAAGGAGAAATTGTTACAAAGATACAAGAATCAAGACAAAAAATGAATGGCTTAATAATTAATGCTGGAGGCTACACTCATACATCTGTAGCTATACACGACGCTTTAAAACTTCTTAAAATACCAATAATTGAATTGCATATTACAAATATATACAATAGAGAAGATTTTAGACATAAATCTATGATAAGTCAGGTTTCTAATGGTATTATTTGTGGTTTTGGAACAAAGGGTTATTTAATGTCTATCGAAGCGATAATGGATTTGATAAAATAAGCTATGAAAATAGAAAAAAAATTAATTAAAGAACTTGTTGATTATTTAAAAGAATTCAATCTCACAGAGTTAGAATATAAAGATGGAGATAAGAGCATAAAGGTTTCCAAATCAACAAAACTTTCAACTGATCAAGGTAAAACAAGTTCGGTTATTTCACCTACTAAATCAGTATTAGCAGACCAAGGAGGTGATGGTGTTAGAATTAAATCTCCAATTATAGGCACAGCATATTTAGCCCCTGAACCTGGAGCTAAAAAATTTGTTGAGGTAGGAAATAAAATTAAAAAGGGTCAAACTATTATGATTGTTGAGGCAATGAAAACTATGAACCATATTCCATCTACTAGCGATGGAGTGGTAGAAAAAATTTTAGTGAATGATGGTCAGCCAGTAGAATTTGGTCAAACTTTAGTTATCTTAAAATAGTAATGTTTAAAAAAGTGCTTATAGCTAATAGGGGGGAAATAGCTGTTAGAGTAATAAGAGCTTGCAAAGAGTGGGGAATTGGAACTGTAGCTGTGCACTCAGATGTAGACTCTGAGTCAATGCATGTCAGACTTGCTGACGAAAGCGTCTGTATTGGATCTCATCAACCTCAAAATAGTTACTTAAATATTTCATCTTTAATGTCAGCGGTTGACCTAACTGGTGCAGAGGCTATTCATCCTGGATACGGTTTTTTATCAGAAAATGCAAAGTTTGCAGATGTAGTTACTAAACATGGAATTAAATTCATTGGCCCAAATTCGAAAATTATTGAAAAAATGGGAGATAAAATTGAGGCAAAAAAAATTGCAAAAAAATATGGTTTACCAGTGATAAAAGGCTCAGAGGGTGGTGTAAAAACAATTTCAGAAGCTAAGACTATTTGTAAAGAGATAGGTTACCCAGTTTTAATCAAAGCTGCAGGTGGTGGTGGTGGTAAAGGAATGAAGATTGTAGAGGAAGAGAAGTTTTTAGAGAATCTTTTTTCTTTGGCTAAAACTGAGGCAAAAAAATATTTTGGTAACGATGAACTATATATAGAAAAGTATTTTAAAAATCCTAGGCATATTGAAGTTCAAGTAATGTCAGGAAAAAATAGAACTGTGCATCTTGGTGAAAGAGATTGCTCTGTTCAAAGGAGACATCAAAAACTTATAGAAGAAACACCCAGTCCAGTTTTAAGCATTAGTCAAAGAGAAAAGCTTCTGGAAAAAACTGTAAAAATGGTTGAACAAATAGGTTATGAGGGTGCTGGAACTGTTGAATTCATTTATGAAAATGGAGAATTTTTTTTTCTTGAGATGAATACAAGGGTGCAAGTTGAACACCCAGTAACAGAAGTTCAGACTGGAATCGATATAGTTAAAGAGCAATTATGGATCGCTTTTTCTGGAGACACTGCTTTAAAACAATCAGACATTAATCCGAGGGGACATTCGATCGAATGTAGAATAAATGCTGAAAATCCAGCTTTAAACTTTCAACCTAGTCCTGGAACAATAAGTGTTTGTCACCAACCTTCGGGGTTTAGAACAAGAGTTGATGGCTCAATTTTCCAGGGTTGCAAAATAACACCTTTTTATGACAGCTTGATTGCTAAAGTAATTTGTAAAGGCAGAAATCGAACTGAAGCTATTCAAAGAACTCTTCGCTCATTAGATGAGTTTGTTGTAGAAGGCATTACGACAACTATCGATTTACATAAAAAAATCTTAAATCATAAAAAGTTTATTGATTCTACTTTTGATACTAATTGGTTAGAAAAAGAGAAATTTTATTAAGTTTTTAAACATTTAGATAACCACAAATCATAAACCGGATGCTCAAATAAGTCGTTCGACGAAGGATTTGAAAATGCCCAGCCATTAAAAATAAAAACTTTTTCGTTAGTTTTTTCAGATTGATCTATAACCTGCAAATAAGCAGTGTCGCTTTTTAGATTGAGCGATTTAGTTTTTCCACATTTTAGAACCTTGACTTCTAGTGGTCCAAAATTTTTTTTTTCCCCAACCTTTATTTTAATTTTTTGAGTTTTTGCTGTTATTTTATCTAAACCTATAATTTCTACAAATTTGAACTTTTCATCAAATTTTTGTGTCGCTTTATTTTTAAAAATAATATCTTGGCCATCTTCGTTTGTTTGATTTTCAATATTTTCAAAAGTTGGTTCAAGATTTTCAAGGTTAATCAAAGGCGATGATAATATTTTCTCCTCTGAATAAATATTTGAACTAAATAAAAAATAAAACGTAATTAATACAAAAATTCTATTTTTTCCAAGTCTCATATTTTTTGAATTTATTTTTTCTTTTTATATCAAGAGGTGTATATGCCTTCTTTGTCCCGGTAAGGTTTTCTTGATGATCTTTTTGCCAATCATATTTTTTTTCATTTAAGTCATTTTCTGGATGATCATTCACAGTGTGGTGCATCCATAAAAACCAATTATTTGGTATTTTAGAGGCATCTATTTCTTTTGAATAGATTACCCATCTTTGATCAGATTTATTTGTATAGTATTTGTTACCGAATATATCTTTTCCAACATACTTTCCAAAAAAAATAGTTTTCAGCAATGTTCCAAAAGTTTGTTTATTCCACCAGGTAAAAATTTGTTTTATCATTTATTCCACACAATTAAAAATTGCATTATTAGTTATAGACACATTCACGAAAAGGTATATATCATATATTAAGATTCCTTTAAATATAATGAAAAAATATATTGTTGAAACATATTATACTTGTACTTTCAAGACCGTTCATAAACTCGATGAACTCAATGAGAATGAGCTTTCAAACATAGATAACAGAAACGATGGAAACGTTGAGGTTATTGAAGTTAAACTAAATAATAGAAAAACAAGAAAAATTGGCGAAAATAAAAAAGCAACGTTTGTCGAAAAAAATCAGAATGACAAATCATATAGCCCTAAAAAAAGTGGTAAGCTTAAACCCGAAGTTAGTGTTGTGAACACAAAAACTGATTTTATTCAAAATTTTAAAAGTCAAATTGGTAATAGATCTAAAATGCCAGATAGACGAAAAGGATATATTCAAAAAGCCTCGATAGGTGAACATAAAATATACCTTCATACCGGAGAGTATGACGATGGTCGAATTGGAGAAATTTTTATAGATACTAATAAAGAAGGTGAATTAGTTAAAGCACTAATGAATAATTTTGCGATAGCAATATCTTTAGGTCTGCAATACGGAGTTCCTTTAGATGAATATGTAGATGCATTTATTGATACAAAGTTTGAACCTTCAGGTAAGGTTGATGGAAATGATAGAATTTTAAGTGCTACATCTATACTAGATTATGTTTTTAGAGAGCTAGCTATTTCTTACTTAGGTAAAGAGGAACTTGCTCATACACCATCTATAAAAAGTTCCAATGAAGAAATTGCGAATACAGAAGATGATAAGTTTTTGAAGATTGTTAAAAATATAACTTCTAAAGGATTTGTAAGAAGTAACTATGAGGAGAAACTAGTTGATCTTTCAGATATCAGAATTAATTTAAAGTCTAAAAATTAGTTATTTTTTTAAGTTTAATTTAATACTTAGCTCCTTAATTTGATTGTCGCTAACTGCAGAAGGAGCTCCCATTAAAAGGTCTTGACCGTTTTGATTTAAAGGAAATAACGTCACCTCTCTTATATTTTCTTTACCAGCTAATAACATAACAATTCTATCTATTCCCGGGGCCATACCGCCGTGAGGAGGTGCGCCAAATGACAGTGCTTTTATCATCCCGCTGAATTTTTGTTCGACATCTTTTTTTGAATAACCAACTTTTTCAAAAACTTTGAACATATACTCCGGTAAGTGATTTCTAATTGCTCCAGAAGATAACTCATATCCATTGCAAACTAAATCATATTGAAATGCCTTGATTTTTAGAGGGTCTGTTTTTGAAAAATTTTCGAAACTTGTCTGAGGCATTGAGAATGGGTTGTGACTAAAATCTAATTTACCAGACTGTTCGTCTAAGTGAAACATTGGAAAATCAACAACCCAACAAAATTTAAATTCATTCTCGTTAATTAAGTTTAATTCTTTTGCTATTTTTTGTCTTACTATACCTGAAAATTTATAAGCTTGGTCTTTTAAATCACATACAAAAAAAATTGAGTCTTTTTCGGTAGCCTTACAAAGATTAGTTATGTTTTTAATTGCTTCTTCATTAAAAAATTTAGCTATTGGCCCTTTTCCAATTAATTTATCAGATTTATTTTCAAATGATAGGTATGCAAGACCTTTTGCACCCTCATCTTGAGCCCAATTGTTTAGGTTGTCAAAAAAATTTCTAGGTTTCGTATTGGTTGATGTTGCAGTTATAGCTTTTACAATAGATCCTTTTTTTATTAAATTTTTAAAGATTTCAAATTTTACATTTTCTGAACTAATGATTTCAGTGACATCTTTTATTTCTAAAGGGTTTCTCAAATCTGGTTTGTCTGTGCCAAATCTGTCCATAGATTCTTGATAACTTATTTTTGGGAATGGTACGTTGTTAATATTTTTATTCTTTCCAAACTTTTTAAAAAGGTCGAAAAATATTGGTTCCATCTCATTAAAAATGTCTTGCTGCTCTACAAAAGACATTTCAAGATCCAGTTGATAATGTTCTCCTGGACTTCTATCAGCTCTACCATCTTCATCCCTAAAACAAGGAGCTATTTGAAAATATTTATCAAATCCGGAAATCATAATCATTTGTTTAAATTGTTGAGGTGCTTGTGGTAAAGCATAAAATTTTCCAGGATGAGTTCTACTAGGAACTAAAAAATCTCTTGCGCCTTCTGGGCTTGATGCTGTTAATATGGGTGTTTGAAATTCTAAAAAATTTTGTTCAATCATTCTATTTCTTAAAAAGGAGATTACCTTTGATCTTAAAATAATATTTGTATGCATTTCATTTCTTCTAAGGTCAATAAATCTATACTTTAATCTAATATCTTCAGGGTAATCCTGTTCTCCAAAAACTGGCATAGGCAAATCTTTTGCCTCAGACAAAACATTTATTGATTTTATAGAAACCTCTACTTCTCCAGTGCTTATATCTTGATTCTCAGTTCCTTTTTGTCTTTTTACAACAAGACCCTCAACTGATATTACTGACTCTGGTCTTATTTTTTCAAGCAAGTTAAAAAATTTATTTTTATTCTCGATGACACATTGAGTAATTCCAAAGTGATCCCTTAAATCAACAAAAAGTAAATTCCCGTGATCTCTTTTTCTATGAACCCAGCCTGATAGTAAAACAGTTTTATTGACATTTTTAATATTAAGCTCAGAACAGTTGTGACTTCTATATTTATTCATTTTTTAAAAATTTTTTTACCATTTTAATAGTTATTGAATGTCCTAAAGATAAAGAATGTTCGTCAATTTTTTTTAAAATTTCAAATACATGCTCATAAGAACGTTCAACATTTTTTATCATGTATTCTAAAATTTTTAAATCAATTTTAATTTGTTTATCAGAAAAATATTTTACTATAATTACTCTTAATAGATCATCTGTGGGTAAATCAATTCCAACATTCAGAAAACTATTTATTCTTGATTGTAAATCTACCAATTTTATTTTTTTTTGTTTTAATGGTACTCGGGAAGATAGTATTAAAAATTTGTCTAATTGATTTATATGATTCAAAAAAGAGTATAATTTTTTTTCATTAATTTGCTCATTGAAATTATCAATTACCACACATTCTGAATTATCTATTTTTGATGAGTCTAAGTTTTCTATTTTTTTCATTGAGTAATCTATAATTTTAATTCTTTTTTTTAATATTTTTATTAAATGGGTTTTTCCGGAGCCTTTGGGACCAAAAATATTAATAGACTTGTTTGGCCAATTAGGCCAGCTTTCGATTAATTTGTAAACTTCAAAATTATTTGAGGATACAAAAAAGTCTTTTTCATCATAGGTAGTTTTAAACGGAAATTTAAAAATTAGTTGTTGATGCATTTATATAATATTAATTACCCACTCATTGTTGATATTCTTAATTTTCATTCCCTCTAAAGAAAGTTTTTTAAACACCTTATCTACTTTGCCAAAATATTTTATTCTTACATTCGCACTTTCATTTGAAAGTTTTTGAATATTAAATCCATCAATAATTTCTATTTTTTTTAAAAATTTATTCAGAACAAATAAGTCATTTTTTTTAGATATTTTTAATTTGATGTTTAAAAATGAAGGGGCGGCTAAATCAATCATATTTTGAGATTTGTAAATCTCTTGAATTTCGTTTTTAGCAAACGTAATTATCTTTTTATAAAAATTGGTTTTTTCATCTTTGAATACTTCTAAGTTTTTCACAAGTTTTTTGTCGTCCATAAATAACTTTAAAAATAATTTGGATTTGTCTGGAAACATTTCTGCAATTAAGAATACTTTGTTCTTAATCTCGTAGTCAGCTATCAATTCGTTTACCTCTATATTTTGTATCTCCTCCCTTTTGCTTAATATTTTTTGTATAATTTCTATATTTTCTACGGGTAAAATAAATTCAACTAACTCCTCTTTTTTTTCCTTATTGTCATTCCAGTTTTGATATAGGTAATTTTCCTCAAAAAGATAAATTTTTGCGTTTTCAATTATAATAGGAAAAATGAGAATTTCCTCATTTTCTAAATCGCTATATTGTATGTTTGACTTATAAAGAAAATTATGAATTTTATCCCGATCGAAATAAATATTTACTGATGAATAATTTGGTTGATCGCTAAGTTCTAAATTAACCTGAAAATGAGAAATCAAACTTTGGATATCTTTTAGATTTGTATTTTGAACCTTCTTAATATCTTTTTTCAATAAAATTCTTTTAGAAAGATCCTTAAAAGCTTTTTTAATAGCGAGATTTAACAACTCTTGTTTTGTATTAAATTTGTCCTTTTCTATAACAATATTATTAACAGTAAATATGCCACTTTCAGAAAAAGTATTTTCACTTTTTGCTAAAAATACTAAAATAGTGATAAAAAATATAAGAATTTTCATAATATATTAAATATCATTTTTAATAATGGAAAAAATAGAAAATAACTATAAAAAAAGTGGCGTTAATATTGATCTTGCAAATAAATTTGTAAAATATATTGCCAAAATATCAAAGAATAAAGAAAAAAAAAGGAAGGATAAATTTCATTCATCCAACATAGGTTCTTTTGGATCTTGCTTTGATATAAGTAAATTAAAAATTAAAGACCCTGTGCTAGTATCATCCACTGATGGTGTCGGAACAAAAATTGTTCTATCTAACAAATTTAAAAAATTAGATAAAATCGGTATTGATCTGGTTGCTATGTGTGTAAACGATCTTATCGTTCAAGGTGCAAAACCATTGTTCTTCTTAGACTATATTGCAGTCGGTAAACTTAGACTTAATAAAATTAAAAAAATTTTAAAAGGAATAATTGAAGGATGCAATGAAGCTGGTTGTGAATTGATCGGAGGTGAAACTGCAGAAATGCCTGGTGTTTATGATAATGATAAATTTGACCTTGCGGGATTTACAGTCGGTATAGTTTCAAAAAAAAAATTATTGGGTAAACAAAATGTAAATAGTGGAGATAAAATACTTGCAATACCCTCGTCTGGTCCACATTCAAATGGTTACTCGCTTATAAGAAAAATTTTAAAAAAGAAAAAAATTAATAAAACTATTATGCAAAATCTTATAAGACCGACTAAAATTTACGTAAAAGAGATATTAAGTGCGCACCAAAAAAATTTGATAAGTGCATGTGCACATATAACTGGAGGTGGATTAATTGAAAACTTAGTAAGATCGGTTCCTAATAAATTTTTTGTAGATATTGATTTATCTAAAATTAAAATTCCAAAAATTTTCAAGTGGTTAAAAAAAAATAATATATCAGATGATGAAATGTTGAAAACTTTTAATTGTGGAATTGGTTTTTGTATAATAGTAAAAAATAAAAATTTAAGAAAAATTGATAAATATTTTAGTAAAGAATACTCCCCATACGTTATTGGAGAAATAAAAAAAGGATCAAAAAAATTTAGATTAAAAAATACGTTAAGATGGTAAAAAAAAATCTTTGTATATTTATTTCTGGAAATGGTTCTAACTTAAAAGCGATAATAGACAGATCAAGAATATATAATTTTCCTGCTCAAGTGAAAATAATAGTTTCCAATAATCAAAAAGCAAAAGGTTTGGCTATTGCAAAAAAAAATTTAATTCCTTTTTTTATTTTTGACTCAAAATCTTTATGTGGTGAAATGAAAATTATTAATGAAATAAGAAGAAGAAAAATTCATCTAATTTGTTTAGCTGGATACATGAAAATTTTGTCCAAAAATTTTGTAAAATCATTCCCAAATTCAATAATTAATATTCATCCATCTTTACTACCAAAGTTTAAAGGTCTTAAGACTTACCAAAAAGTTCTTAAAAATAAAGAAAAAAAGACAGGATGTACTGTTCATTATGTAAATGAAAAACTTGATTGTGGCAAAATAATTAAAAGAAAATATTTTTTCTTGGAAAAGAAAGAAAATGAAAAAAGTTTGAAAAATAAGACCCAAAAATTAGAACACAAGATTTACTCTGAGGCAATTATTGATATTTTAAAAAGTTAATTTTTAAAAAAAAAATTTAGTTCTCTTTCGGCGCTTGATGATGAATCTGAACCATGTACAGAGTTTTTATCTATTGATACACCATACAAATTTCTTATTGTATTATTACCTGCTTTTTTTGGGTCTGTAGCACCCATGATTTCCCTGTATCTAGATATCGCATTTTCACCTGATAATTCCATGACTATTATTGGACCTGAAGAAAGATAGTTGCATAACTTCTCGTAAAAGGGTTTAGATTGATGCTCTTTATAAAACTCAGCTGCTTCCTCTTTTGAGATTTGGAGTTTTTTATTCTTTTCAATTTTTAAATTATTTTTTTTTAATATATCAGTTATTTTTTCAAATAAATTTCTTTCTACTGCGTCAGGTTTTATTATTGAAAGTGTCCTCTCAGTGTTACTCATAATTTTCTTCAACAAGTTGGTTTAACAATCTCACACCAAACCCAGTTGCTCCACTTGAATTAAGAGCACCACCGTATTTTGAAAAAGCCATACCTGCAATATCAAGGTGAGCCCACGGTGTATTTTTTATAATAAATCTTTGTAAAAATTGAGCAGCTGTAGTAGATCCAGCACCACCAACATAATTTATATTTTGTACATCAGCATTTTTTGAATTCATTAATTTATCATAATTTTTGTGCAGTGGCATTCTCCACACTTTTTCCTCAACTTTTTCACCTGCATCAAAAATTTTTTTAGATAAATTATCATCATTTGAAAATAGTCCAGCATACTCTGAGCCTAAACATACTATAATTGCCCCCGTTAAAGTTGCTAAATCAATTATAAACTTTGGTTTAAACTTTTCTTCAGTAAACGTAAGAGCATCGGCTAAAACTAATCTTCCCTCTGCATCTGTATTCAATATTTCAATAGTTTTACCACTGTAAGATTTAACAATATCACCTGGCCTTTGGGCGTTACCGCTAACCATATTTTCTACTAATCCGACTACACCCACAGCATTTATTTTTGCTTTTCTTAATGCTAAATTTTTCATAAGACCTACCACTGCCGCTGATCCTGCCATATCATAAGTCATATCCTCCATAAATTTTGCTGGCTTCAAGGAATAGCCTCCTGTATCGAAGCAAACACCCTTCCCTACAAAAGCAAGAGGTTTAGAATTATTTTTTGCACCATTCCATTCCATAGTCACAAGATAAGATCCCCTAATACTTCCTTGCCCTACTCCTAGCAAAGCGTTCATACCCATTTTTTTTAATTTTTTTTCGTCATATATATTTACTTTTAATCCATCTTTTCTTAATGAACCTATTCTTCTTGCATATTCATCTGGATGTAAAATATTACCTGGCTCTGAAACCAGATCTCTAGCATAAAAAGTTCCCTCCTCAATAGCTTTAAATTTTAATTGAGTTTGACTTGATGGTTTATTTTTATTTCCTATTACATTAATTGAAATAAGTCTTGTATCTTTTTTTGTTTTGTATTTTTTAAATTCATAAGATTTTAATTTAAGACCGTGAAGAAAGTGACCAAGAAAATTGTTTTGCTTACTAGAAATGCTTTCTGAAATGATAAAATAATCACTATTTTTTCCATGATTAATACGTCCATAAAATTCAGCTCCTAAATTTTCTACGTCTGAAGTTTTTAAATTACTTTTTATTGAAATTAATATAATTTTTTTTTTTGAACTCACTTCAAAAACAAATAAATTTTTCTTTAAATCACTTGTCTTTAATAAATCGTTGATATATGAATACTCTGTATCGGAAAGATTTTCTTTGACGCTAGAAATATTAAATTTTTCATTAGCAAACAAAACAAGGTTCGAAGACGATAAACTTCCTGTTTTGTTTAAATAGTTAATTTTTATAGACATAATCTTAATAAGGTTAAATAAAATTGAATTATATAAGTCCAAATTTATTAGATTTCAATGGAAAATTAATAATAATTAAACCAATAATTGAATTTTTGTTATAGTTGATTTAATTATATATCAATTTTCTATGATTAAAAATAAAATTTACAAATATTTTACTGCTGAAATTCTTAAAAACTTCCTAATAATACTTTTTGCTTTATCAGCTGTAGCTTGGACGGTTAGAGCTGTTAATTTTTTAGATTTGATAGTTAATGATGGCCATTCGTTAAAAACTTATTTATTCTATTCGCTTCTAAACATAACTAATATTTTTACCAAATTCATACCCATATCTTTTTTAATTGCGCTTGTTGTATCTATTATAAGATTTGATAGACAGCGAGAGTTATTAGTTTTATGGAGTAGTGGATTAGAAAAATTTAAAATACTTAATCTTTTTTTGTATATATCTTTTGGAATATTGTTATTACAACTTATATTTTCAATTTTTATAACACCATCTACTCTATATAAATCTAGAGACTTAATTAGAACATCTAATTTTGACTCTTTAGCATCAATCATCAAAATAAATGACTTTACGGATAGTTTCAAAAAAATGACATTTTATATAGAAAAAAAAGATAAAGATATTTTAGAAAATGTTTTTATAAGAGACAAAGCTAATAATTTTAAAAATTTATCTGGCAAATCCGATGAAAGTAACGATACAATAATTATAGCTAAGAGAGGTTTTATTAAAAATAAAAAGATTTATTTAAACCAAGGTGTTATACAAACTATTAATGAAGAAGGTCAAGTTGAGAGTCTTTATTTCTCAAAGACTGAATTAAATATTGAGAATTTAACTCCAAGAATAATTACAGCTCCTAAGCTTCAAGAAACATCAACTTTAAGTTTACTTAGTTGTATATTTAGAAATACTAATCTCATATCGCAAACTTGTTCTTTTGCCGATAATACAAAAGAAAATGTAACAGAGACATTAGCAAGAAGATTGGTTTTACCATTATATATTCCCTCTGTTTGCTTAGTTGCATGTTTTTTGCTCTCAGCAAGAAAAAAAAATATTAGTGGTAGTTTTCTTAAAAATAATTTAATTTTTTTAATAGCTTTTTTAATTTTGGTTGCTGCAGAGATATTAGTAAGGTTTTCGGGGTTGTCTAATATTAATTTTATAGTTTATTCTTTAATTCCAATAATATTTGCGCCTTTTCTATACTTATTGCTTAAATATAAATTTTTGAATCTCAGGAATTAAATGAACAAAATATTTTATAATTATATTATTAAAGAATATTTTAAAATATTTTTAAATTTTCTCTTAGTCTTTGTTTGCTTGACAATCCTGTTGTCTATCTTTGATGAAATTGAATTTTTTAAATTTTTAAATGTAAGTTTATTATTACCGATCAGTCTAACTTTTTTATCAATACCAAACTTAATTCTTGAACTACTTCCTTTTGTGGTTTTTTTGTCTTCTATGTGGTACTTTGTTAGCATCAAATCAAATAAAGATCTTTTATCTTTAAAAGTGTTTGGTTTTTCAAATCTTAAAATTATAAGTATTTTAACTATTACTATGTTTGTGTTTGGTGTGCTAGTATTAATTCTAATTAATCCGATTACATCCTTAATGGTTAAACAATATGAATATACTAAGGCTAAATATTCTCGAGATATAGATCACTTAGTAACTATTAATAAGAATGGGGTATGGATTAAAGAAACAATTGGGTTCAATTCAAGGATTATTGAAGCAGAAAAACTCGATGAGAATATTTTAGTAAACGTAAATGTTTATAACATTGATAATAATGGTAATATTCTGGAGCGAATAGAGAGCAAATCAGTTGATATAAGTACAAAAGAGTGGGTTTTTAAAAAAGCGGTAATTTTTAGAAAATCTGAAGATTACAAGAAAAAAACATTGGTAGATTTCTTGATAGAGTCTAATTTTGATGCTGAAAAAATTTTATCTTTATATAAAAACTTAGATACTGTGTCTTTTATAAGTATATTAACAGAATATGATACACTTATAAATCAAGGTTATAAAAAAGAATCTTTAGATGAGAAACTAAATGTATTTTTTTCATTACCTGTATTTTTAGCCTTGATGATAATCTTATCATCAATTTTTACCATAGGCTCTTTAAATAGATCTCAAAATCTCTACTATATAATAATTGCAATAATTACCTGTATAGTAATTTTTTATTTTAAAGACTTATCGATTGCTCTAGGAAAAACAAACAGAATATCGCAAGTTTTAGCAGTGTGGATACCTGTTATTTCAATTAGCTTATTTTGTTCAATAGGAATTATTCAAGTTAATGAAAAATAAATTATACACTCTTTTTTTCTTTTTCATTTTTGGTTTTTGCTCAAATGTTCTAAGCGAAGAATTGAAAATTGATGCACAGGAAATTAATCTTGATGAAAAAAATAAAGTAATAATTTTTAGTGGAGACGTCAAAGTTGAAGATACAAAAAAAAATTACTTGCAATCCGAAAAAATTTCATACAAAAAAAAAGATAAACTAGTTTATTCCCCTGGAAAAACAAAGATTTCGACTTCTGAGGGATTTAAGGTTTTAGGATCAAATATTACTTTTGATGATTTGAATAAAAAGATTTTTTCTGACTCTCCAGCAAAAATAATTGATAATGAAAATAATGAAATTTCGGTAAATATGTTCAACTACCAAAAAGATAAAAATCTTTTCTTTTCCAAAGGTAAAATTGAAATAAATGATAATAGAGGCAACAGATATTCACTTACAGAATTATATATTGATGAAAAAAAAAAGAAATTAGCTGGTTCTGATATCAAGGTATTTTTAAATCAAGACGACTTTAAGATAGATCCCAAAAATGAACCTAGACTATTTGCCAATACCGCAATTATAGATTCTAATAGAAGTTTTTATGATAAGGGTAATTTTACTTATTGTAAAAATAGAGGTGAGGATAAATGTCCACCATGGAGCATACAAGCAAAAAAGATTGAACATAGCGCTGCAAAAAAAACTATTTATTATGATAATGCTGTAGTAAAAATTTATGACTTCCCAATATTTTATTTTCCAAGATTATCGCATCCTGATCCAACAGTTGACAGAAGGAGCGGTTTCCTTATCCCTTCTGGTTATGATAATTCTAATTTAGGTTTTGGGATTAATATTCCATATTATTTTAATTTGGGTAATAATAAGGATTTTACTTTTACACCAAGATTTTATGCTAACGAAAATCCATTATTAAATTCTGAGTATAGACATAACTTTAAAAACTCAGATCTTAGATTATATTTTGGTTTTTCAGAAGGCTATAAAAATAAAAGTAATAAAAAGCTCGCAGGTTCGAAAAAATATTTATTTTCTAAATTATCAAAAGAATTAATTAGTACTGATGATATTAAGAGCAAACTTGAAGTTAATGTTCAACAAACAAACAGTGATAGTTTCATAAAAGCTTTTGGTGTTGATACTCCTCTTGTAAATAAAGATGATAATATTTTAGAAAATTCTGTAAAATTCGATTTTAGTAATAAAAATACTTTTGTGGGATTTAATATGTCGGCTTTTGAAAATCAATCTTTAAAAAATAACAAGAAATTTGAATATTTGTTACCATATGTAACGTTTGATAAAAATTTAGAGGTAGCAGAGAAATACGGCTTACTCGATTTTTCCTCTAACTTAAGAATAAGAAACTATGAAGTTAATAAACAATCAAACTTATTAGTAAACGATTTAAATTGGCAGTCTAAAAGATTAGAAAACGAGATAGGTTTAGACAGTAAATTTTTAGCAAGTTTTAAAAATATAAATTACAAAACTAATAATGTAGAGAATTTTAAAGAGGACGCCACATCTGAATTGTCTTCTGCTTTCGGATATTTTGCGAAAATGAATTTTTTTAAGATTAATGATAAGTCAAAAAACTCTCAATATTTAACACCAAAAATACTTTTCAAATATTCGCCACATAAAATGAGAGAAATAGACGACGGTAGATTAAGATATTCAAATTTATATAATTTAAAAAAGTTGAACGAATTTGAAGAAATAGAAAGTGGAACTAATATCTCTATTGGATTTGATTACAGCTTTAAAAAATTTAATGAAAATATAAAAGATGCTAAAGATAAATTTAAGATTTCACTAGGTCAGGTAATTAATGAAAGTGAAGACCCATCTAAACCCGCAAGATCCTCTTTAGATCAAAGATTTTCAGATGTAGTTGGTGAGTCCTCTTTTATGATTAAAGATAATTTTAAAATTAACTATGAATTTGCTATAGATCAAAACTATAGTGAATTTAATTATAATGAAATAGGTGTAAATTTAGAATATGGCATTGCAGACTTTAATTTAGATTATTTAGAGGAGAGAAATCATATTGGAAACAACAATTACGTGAAATCAAATATAAAACTTAAATTTAATAATAATAATGAAATGATATTTTCATCAAAAAGAAATTTAGAGACGAGCTCTTCAGAGTTTTATAGTTTAAGTTATGATTATATAAATGACTGTCTCAAAGCCGGTTTAGTATACAGACGTGAGTTTTATAATGATAGCGACTTAGAACCAACCGATTCTCTTATATTTAAAATTTCATTGATACCTTTCTCAGATTTAAAAAGTCCTGGAATAAATTAAATGAGTATTTTAAGAAAAAATATAATTATATTAATTAACTTTATTATGATTCTTATGACAAGCGCTTTAATAGCCAAAGAAAATTTTCTTAAAATAATTGTAAAGATTGATAATCAAATAGTTACAAATTATGATCTTGAAAATGAGGTTAAAACCCAAATTTTTTTAAGAGGTCAAAAATTAAATCAGGATAATGTAGATAATATAAAAAATTTATCAATGCAAAATTTGATTACAAGAGCAATAAAAAAAATTGAAATAAATAAGAAAAAAATAGAAACTTACAATAAGAAAGATCTTCAAAGATATTTAGAAAATATTGCAAAAAATTTACAAATAAGACAAAGTGATATAAAAGAAATTATGAAAAATTATCAAATCGATTATAATAAATTTATTGAGTCTGCTGAAATAGATCTAATGTGGAATTCTTTGATATTTCAAATTTATAAAAACCAATTAACTTTAAACCCAATAGAAATTGAAAATGAAATTAATTTTACTATGGAAAATTTAAAGAATAATGAAAAAACTCAATTGAGTATTGAAAAGATTAAAAATAATATTATTTCTAAAAAAAAAAACGAGAAACTACAATTATTCTCAAACTCCCACTTTAGCGATTTAAAAAATTCTACTTTAATCGAATTTAAATGAAGAAAATATTTCCTATAGTTGCAGGTGAGCCAAGAAGTATCAATGCTGAAATAATTGCTAAATGTTGGAAAAAATTAAATTTCACTGAAAGAAAAAAAGTTTTTGTAATAGGTAATTTCAATTTGATTAAATCTCAATTAGATTACCTAAAATTGAAAATACCTTTAAAAAAGATAAAGACTTTAAATCATTTTGACAACAAAGGTTTTTTAAATATTCTTGACGTTGAATTAAAATTTAATAAACCTTTTAAGATAAAAAAAAAGGAGGTTAAAAAATATGTTATAAAATGTTTAAATGAAGCTTTGAAAATTATTGAAAAATATAAGATTAGTTCATTGGTT
This sequence comes from uncultured Pelagibacteraceae bacterium, assembly GCA_902590115.1. Lineage (GTDB taxonomy): Bacteria > Pseudomonadota > Alphaproteobacteria > Pelagibacterales > Pelagibacteraceae > Pelagilacustribacter. The sequence continues at coordinate 76,698 of CACIVM010000002.1, forward strand.
ACTTGTCCATTTAATAAAAAAAATTTGTTTGAAAACAACAGAATTGGGTTGACTGAATTTCTATCAAAAATAGATAGAAAGAAAAAAGAAACAGTTATGATGATTTATAGTGAAAAATTTGCAGTAGTACCTTTGACAAACCATATAAACCAAAAGATAGTACATAAAAAAATAAATAAAAGTTTAATTATTAGGAAAATTCAAATAATATTAAGAAGTTATAAAAAAATTTTTGGCAAAAACCCTAAAATCGCTATTACTGGGCTTAACCCGCATAATGACGAGTTTAGATTAAAATCTGAAGAAAATAAAATAATTTTACCAGCTGTTAAATATCTTAATAAAAAAAAGATTAAAGTTCACGGTCCTGTTCCTGCTGACACAATTTTTCTTAAAGACAAAATTAAATCATTTAATTTAATTGTTGGAATGTATCATGATCAGGTTTTAGCGCCGTTTAAAGCTTTGAACGGATTTGATGCAATAAATATTACCTTAGGTTTAGACTTTTTACGTGTAGCGCCTGATCATGGTACAGGAGAAGAAATTATAGGGAAAAAATTAGCAGACTCAAAAAGTTTATTAAAAACGATTAAATTTGTTTTTAAATATGGATATAAAGCCTAAAAAATCACTTGGTCAAAATTTTTTAATAGATAAAAATATTTTAAGAAAGATTATCTCACTTGGTAAAATCGAGCATTCAGACAATATTTTAGAAATAGGTTCTGGAACAGGAAATTTAACTAAATTTTTTTTAGAAAAAAAATTTAATAAATTAATTTTGATTGAAAAAGATAAAAGATTGATAAGAAATCTTAAATTAGATTTGACAAATATTAAAAACATACAATTCATTAACGACGATATTTTAAAATTAGACTTAGAGAAAATTATTTCTGGTAACATGATTATTTTTGGAAACTTGCCTTACAATATTTCTTCTCAAATTTTAATTCAATTAATAAAATTTAAAAATTGGTTACCAAAATATAAGAAATTAGTTCTCATGTTTCAAAAGGAAGTGGGAGAAAAAATAATCTCGAACTTTGGTAATAAAAATTACTCTAGACTAGGTATAATATCAAAATTTAGACTAAAAGTAAAAAAAAGGTTTTCAGTATCTAAAAATAGTTTTTACCCAAAACCAAAAGTAGACTCGATGGTAATTATATTTGAGCCTTGGGAAAATAAGATTAAAATTGACAATTTAAACAATCTTGAGAAAATAACACATGAATTTTTTTCAAAAAAAAGAAAAAAAATTAAAAAAACTTTTCAGAAGATATTTAAGGATTGGGAAAAAGCTGCTAAAGATCTAAAAATCGATATCAATTTAAGACCACAAAATTTAAGTGAAAATCAATACTATGAAATTACTTCTTATTATGAAAAAATTAAATTTTAACTTTTTCTTTAGTATTGATTATTATTTTTTCTATTTGACTGACACAATTTTCTAAATTATCGTTTATAATTACATAATCATAGTCTTTCCATTTGAGAATATCTTTATTATATTCAATTAATCTTTTTTTTATTGTTTCTTCATTATCCTGATTTCGACTTTTGAGTCTTATTTGAAGCTCTTCTTTGTTTGGAGGTAATATAAATATTTTAGTCAATTTAAGTTCTTTAAACTTGGATAGTTGCTTATTACCTTGCCAATCAATATCAAATAATATGTCATATTTCTTCTTTAATATATTATCTACAGAAGCTTTTGATGTTCCATAATAATTACCAAATATTTTTGCATGTTCATAAAATTTTTTATCATCAATCATACTTTCAAAATTATCTTGATTTATAAAATGATAATCAATCCCATCAACTTCATTTGGTCTTGGTTTCCTTGTTGTATGAGATACTGAGATTTTAAAATTTGGGTGTTTTTGTTGTATCTTTTTTGAAATTGTAGTTTTTCCTGCACCTGATGGAGAAGATAGAACAAGCATCATAGGCTTTCAATCTTTGATTATTGACTTGATTTGTTTTCTATAAATTTAATAGCATCTCCGACAGTCAATATCTTTTCAGCTTCGCTATCAGAAATTTCTGACCCGAATTCTTCCTCAAAAGCCATCACTAACTCAACTGTGTCTAAGCTATCTGCGCCTAAATCATCAATAAAACTAGCTTCGTCAGTTACTTTTTCCAAATCAACACCAAGATGATCAGCTACAATTTTTTTTACCTTTGATCCTATTTCTTTTGACATTTGAATCCCTTTTTTGATTTTTAGTATTTCCTTATTAGATTATTAATAAAAATTGTCAAGCCATATACATACCGCCATTAACATGTATTGTCTGGCCTGTAATATAGTTAGAAGCATCTGAGGCTAAAAAAACTACTGAATTGGCGACATCCTCTCCTGTACCCAATCTACCCGAGGGAATCTTTTCGACTAATTTACTTTTGAATTCGTCGTTAATGTTATCGGTCATTTTAGTTTTTATGAAACCAGGAGCAACACAGTTTATATTTATATTTTTTCGAGCATATTCTATTGCTAAAGATTTTGTAAATCCATCAATGCCTGCTTTAGATGCAGAGTAGTTTGATTGACCAACGTTACCTGTGTGACCAACAATAGAAGTAATATTAATTATCTTTCCATTTTTTTGCTTTAACATTTTTTGAATAACGTATTTACACATTAAAAATGTTGAAGATAAGTTTATATCAATAATTTTTTTCCAATCTTCCTCTGACATTCTCAATAAGAGTTTATCAATATTCGTTCCTGCGTTATTTACCAATATATCAATACCACCTAGATTTTTATTGCTGTCGTCAATAAAATTTTTGATTTTGCTATGATCCATCAAATTGAATTTTTTAACAATTACATCAGAACTCATTTTTTTAAGATCTGACAACTTATCATCATTAGTACCAGTCGCAACAATTTTACAACCAAGGGATAAAAATTTTATCAATAAACTTTTACCTATATCTCCAGTCGCACCAGTAATAATGACTTTTTTATTTTTTAAATTTATCATTTATACTTTCAATATCCTCATTGGTATTTATATTTAATACAGTATGATTTTTTAAAGTTCGTTTTACAAGTCCACTTAATACTTTTCCTGGACCAATTTCAATAAATTCTTTTATTCCATTATTTGCCATAAATAACATAGACTCTCTCCATCTTACTAGAGAATAAATTTGTTTTATCAAAAGACTTTTTATTTTTGTAGGTTCATTTTCAGCAGAAGCTGTCACATTACTTATAATTTCTATATTTGGCCTAATAAAGTTTACACTTGAAATTTTTGTCGACATTTTTTCCGATGCTGGTTTCATAAGGCTGCAATGGAATGGTGCACTCACCGGTAAAACAATATTCTTTATTTTTTCTTTTTTCAAATCTTCTTGGATCTTTTCTACAGACTTTTTCAGCCCACTCAAAATTATTTGTCCTGTAGAATTGTCATTGGCTATTTCACAAATAAAATTGGAATCTTTATTGTCATCTAATATTTTATTAATTCTAGCAAGTTCACAGCCTAGAACTGCAATCATTTTGCCCTCACCTATTTTAACTGCCTCTTGCATAGCTTTTCCCCTTTCATTTAATAAGAAAAGTGCTTCACTAAACTTTATTGAGTTTGAACAAACTAATGCACTATATTCACCTAATGAATGACCACAAAAAAATTTACAATTTTTTAAATCAAAATTTCCAAGGCTTTCAATTAATTTAAAGATAGAGTAGCTAATGATTAATATTGCTGGTTGAGTAATTTGGGTTTTATTAAGTTCTTCAGGCGGCCCTTCTAATATTACTTTAGAAATTTTAAATCCTAATATTTTATCTGCTTCATAAAATATTTTCTTAACTAAATCATGTTTCTCAAAAATCTCACGACCCATACCTACCGATTGAGATCCTTGACCTGGGAAAAGTAATGCTTTCATTTAACAAATATAATACTTTTTCTTATTGAAATAAATTATCTATAATAGTATAAACCATCGTTAATAAAAAACATTTTATACTAACTTAGCATGAATTATTACGAACACACATTTATAGCAAAACAAGATTTAACATCAAAAGATATCAACAGTTTGAAAGATAAGTATGCAGAAATTATAAAAACAACTGAGGGTAAAGTGCATAAAATTGAAGAATGGGGACTCCTTAATTTCGCTAGAAAACTTAAAAATCATAATAAGGGATATTATGTTCATTATAAATTCGAAGGAAGTGGTAAAACACTAGATGAAATAAAGAAAAAAATTAATATTGATGATAAAATATTAAAATATCTTACAATTAAATATAAAAAACTTGATTTAAAAAATGAGTATTTCAAAAAAAAAGAATAAATGAAGAGAAAAGGAAATAAAAAATTTAAACGTACTCAAAACCCTTTGAATAAATTGAGCTTATTTCAAAAAAATGACTCAAGACTAGGAAAAAAATGTCCACTATCTGGTAAAGACCAGCCTACTATCGACTATAAAAACATAAAACTTTTAAAAAAATATGTAACAGAAAATAGTAAGATAATTTCATCTCGAATAACTTCAGTATCTCAAGCAAAACAAAAAATGTTAAATAGAGAAATCAAAAGAGCAAAAATTTTGAATTTAATTTAAAATGCAAGTAATATTATTAGAAAATATTTCAAAATTAGGAAAAATTGGTGATCAAGTGAAAGTAAAAGATGGTTACGGTAGAAATTTCTTAATTAAATCTGGTAAAGCACTAAGGGCTAACAAAGAAAATATTGATTTCGTCAATAAAAAGAAAGAAGAGCTTACTAAAAAGAATAATGAAATTAAGAAAAAATTTTTAGAGATTGCAAAGAAAATTAATGGAAAAAATCTCAATTTTTCAAAAGAGTCAAAAGAAAATGGCGACCTTTTTGCCTCAATAAAACCAAAAGAAATTTCAAACTATTTTAAAGAAAATTTAAATTCAGATATTTCACCATCACAGATAGAGTTAAAACAAGAAATAAATAAAATTGGCAAGTATAAAATAGCAATAAATTTATATCCTGAAGTATCAGCTGAAAATACTATTATTATTAAAAAAAGAGATACAAAATAATTTTCCACAGGTTGAAAAAATAGTGCGTAACTTTAAATTTGTAATTTAGATTTATTGTTTTAATATTTATTAATGGAAAATATTAAAATTGAGAAAAGTAGTACAATTGAAAAAAAATTACCATCAAATTTAGAAGCGGAACAATCTGTTATTGGATCAGTTCTGGTCAATAATGATATAATTGATGAGATCTCATCTATAATTAAATCAAATAATTTTTTTGACCCAGCTCACAGAAAAATTTACGAGTTAATTGAAGAATTAAATAATAAGGGTATGATAGCTAATCCTATCACTTTAAAGAATTTTTTAGAAAAAAGCGATTCTTTATCGGAGGTTGGCGGTATAGATTATTTAGTCAAACTCACAAGATTTTCATCGTCTATAAAGCAGGCAGTAGATTATGCAAAAATTGTTCATGAAATGTATGTAAAAAGAGAATTAATACTTATTTCAGAAAATTTAACGCTTGAGGCTAAGGAAGATAATATTGATAATACATCTGATAAGATTATAGAAAAAGCTGAGCAATCTTTATACCAATTAGCTGAGAAAGGTTCGTTCTCACAATCCTATATAAAATTCAATCAAGCTTTAGAGCAAACAATAGAAATGGCAACTCAAGCTGTAAAAAATGATCAAGGGATAGTAGGTGTGCCTACTGGACTAAAAGATTTAGATGAAAAACTAGGTGGCCTTCATAAATCTGATCTTGTAATAATTGCTGGAAGACCTTCAATGGGTAAAACTGCTTTAGCGACAAATATAGCCTATCACGCATCAAAAAAGATTATGGATAACAATGAAAAAAGTTCTGTTGCTTTTTTTTCATTAGAAATGTCATCAGAGCAACTCTCAACAAGAATATTGTCTGAGCAAACAAGAATACAACAAAACGATATTCGAAGAGGTAAGGCTACGGAAGAAGAATTAGAAAGATATATTGAGGCATCAAGAAATATTAATGATTTACCGCTTTATATAGATGAGACTCCAGCAATTACGATTTCAGCATTAAGCAACAGAGCCAGAAGGTTAAAAAGATTATTTGGCTTAAAGTTAATAGTAGTAGATTATCTACAGTTAATGAGAACCTACTCAAAAAAGAATGAAAGTAGAGTACAAGAAATTTCTGAAATAACTCAAGGTTTAAAAGCTTTAGCAAAAGAGCTTAGTGTTCCGGTATTAGCTTTATCTCAATTATCCAGAGCAGTAGAACAAAGAGACAAAAAAATACCTGAATTATCTGATTTAAGGGAGTCAGGATCAATTGAGCAAGATGCGGATGTTGTTTTATTTGTTTATAGAGAGGAATACTATGTGGAAAAACAACAACCTAAAATTGGTTCTATAGAGCACGCTGAGTGGCAATCTAAAATGAATGATATTGCTGGATTGGCAGATATAATCATAGGTAAGCAGCGACACGGCCCCACTGGAAATATTCACGTAGAGTTTGAGGGTATGTACACTAAATTTAAAGATTTGACAAAAAAATAAATTTTTATTTCCAAAGTAATAGTTTAATATCATAAAGTTAGCGTATGTTAGAAAAAATTTACAAAAAATTTGTTATTGATTTCCCAAAAATAACATTATTATTAATAATTATATCAATAGTTTTCTCATTATATCACTCTAAAAAATTTAATCTCGATGCTTCATCTGATGCTCTTTTACTTGAAGGAGACAGCGATTTACAATATCTCAGAGAAGTAAATGAAAGATATGGAGCAAAAGAATTTTTATTTCTAACATATAGTCCAGTTTCAAGTTTTGAAGATAGTCAAACAATAATCAATTTAAAACTTTTAAAATCAAAAATAGAGCAATTATCTTGGGTTGAAAAGGTAATTACTATAATTGACGTACCTCTTCTCAAAAGCACAGATGAAAGCTTAATGGAGAGGATAAAAAATTATAAAACGCTCTCTCATCCAGAGGTTGATAAAAAAAGAGGATTTGAAGAAATTTTAGAAAGTCCAATTTATAAAAATTATGTTGTAAGTGAGGATGGAAAAACTTCGGGCATTGTAGTTTATTTAAAAGAGGATAAAAGATTAAATGAATATATTAAAATCAAGAATAAATATTATCTCCAACAAAAAAATAATACCTTAAATAATCTTGAAAAAGAAAAACTAAAAATATTCAATAAAGAGTACGAACAATATAAAAATCTTTATAATCAAAGAAATCATCAAAATATAAATGAGATCAGAAAAATAATTACTAAATATGGTGAAAGTGCAAAAATTCATTTAGGCGGTATACCCATGATTGCTGATGACATGATGTCTTTTATTAAAAAAGATATTATTGTTTTTGGTTTGGGAGTTTTTATTTTTATAATCATTACATTATGGTTAGTTTTTAAAAATATAAAATGGGTAATTTTTCCTCTTTTAGGTTGCTCATGCTCTGTAATTATAATGTTGGGCTTATTAGGATTTTTAGGTTGGAAGGTTACAGTCATATCATCAAATTTTATTGCGCTAATGTTAATTTTGAATATGGCAATGAATATCCATTTAACAGTCAGATTTTTACAAATAAAAAATGACTTTCCAAATTTTACGAAGAATGATTCTGTCATGTACGCAAGCAAAAAGATGTTTTTACCAATTCTTTATACTGTATTGACTACTATTTGTGCTTTTTTGTCTTTGATTTTTAGTGGAATAAAACCAATTATTGATTTTGGTTGGATGATGACTTTAGGTTTGTCCGTTTCTCTAATAGTGACTTTTTTTTTAATTCCATCTCTTTTAAGTCTTTATGCTACTGAAAAAGATATTTCTTTTAAAGATGATCAAAAATCTCTGATTACTAATTCACTGGGTAATTTTTCAAAAAATAATACTGTAATAATTTTTGGTATAACCATCTTTGTTCTCTTAGCTAGTATAAGAGGCATTTCTAAATTAGAAGTTGAAAACAGTTTTATTAATTATTTCGATAAAGAGACAGAAATTTATAGAGGAATGAAAAAAATTGATGATGATTTAGGTGGGACCACTCCACTTGATGTTATTTTAAAATTTCCACAAAAAAAAATACAAAATGAGGATGATGACGAATTTTCTGAATGGGAAGAGGAAGAACAGAGCCAAGAGGATAAATCTAAATATTGGTTTACTAGGGATAAAATGGATAGAATTTTAAAAGTACACGACTATCTAGACTCTCAACCTGAAATAGGTAAAGTTTTATCATTTGGCTCAATTTTGAGAGTTGCCGAGGATTTAAATAAAAAGGAGTTACAGAGTTTAGAAATAGCAATCTTATACAGCAAAATTCCTGAGGAAATTAAGAAAGAAGTAGTGTCTCCATATATATCAGTGGAGAAAGATGAAGCGAGAATAAATTTAAGAATTAAAGACTCTTTACAAGACTTAAAGAGGAATGAATTAATAAAAAAAATAAAAAGAGATTTAAGGGATGATTTGGGACTAACACAAGATGAATACAGATTGACTGGTGTATTAATCTTATTCAATAATTTGCTGCAAAGTTTATTTAAGTCACAAATTTTAACTTTAGGTGTTGTAATGTTAGGGATTTCTGCAATGTTTTTTGTTTTATTTAGAAATATCCAGATATCTTTTATTGGGGTAATTCCAAATTTTATTGCTGCCTTTTTTATTTTGGGAATAATTGGTTTAATGGAGATACCATTAGATATGATGACTATTACAATTGCAGCTATTACTATTGGAATAGCAGTCGATAATAGTATTCATTATATTTATAGATTTAAAGAAGAGTTTATAAAAATTAAAAACTATAATAAAACTATTGATCGATGTCATAGTACAGTTGGTATAGCTATTTTAAATACTTCTATTACTATTGTCTTTGGTTTCTCAATTTTAATCTTATCTAATTTTATACCAACAATTTATTTTGGTATTTTTACTGGTTTAGCGATGCTCTTGGCTTTGCTATCCGTTTTAACTTTACTGCCAAAATTAATTGTTGTGCTAAAGCCTTTTGGTGAAGAAAATAAAACTTCATGATTAAAGATTTTTTTGATAGCATAATAAATCTATTTAATTCTTTCGATTTAATAGTCATAATTTTGATAATATACAGTGTTATTCAATGTTCAATAAAGGGATTTAGCGCAAGTTTTATTTCTTTCTTAAAATGGATCGTAGCATTGATAATGACAATTATCATAACGCCGAAATTACAACCCTGGGTATCAGAGTTTATTGACTCTCCTTTTATCAATAACTTGGGTCTTGGCATAGCTATATACATTACTTCAATATTTTTTTTGATATTAATTGGTAGAGCAACAAAATCTTCGATTAAATGGACAGGGTTTGGATCGATAGATAGGACGTTTGGTTTTTTTTTCGGTTTTTTTAAAGGATATGTAATTTCAGTGTGTATATTTACAATAATAAATTGGTTTTATCCTTTTAATAATTGGAAAATAGGAGTATCAGAGGCTTTAACCTACGAAATTATAAAAAACGGAAGTGAACTTTTAATTGAGGAATTTCCTAACTACCAAGACTTAGAAGAAGGTAAGGACATAATTGAAAAAATATAAAAGAGATAAATTAAGAGAGGAATGTGGAATATTTGGAATATCAAATCATATTGACTCTTCAAAATTAGTTGCACTGGGGCTTCATGCTTTACAACATAGAGGTCAAGAGGGGTGCGGTATAGTTTCATTTGACGGTAAAAACTTTCATTCTGAAAAAAAACAGGGTTTAGTCTCTGATCATTTTACAAAAATAAACGTTATAAAAAAATTACCAGGAAATTTTGCAATTGGACATAACAGATATTCAACTACCGGTGAAACTTCTTTAAGAAATATTCAACCTTTTTTTGCAGATTTATATGGGGGAGGTTTAAGTATAGCTCACAATGGAAATTTAACAAATGCGATATCGCTAAGGGAAAAATTGGTAAAAGAAGGTGCTATATTTCGTACAACGAGCGATACAGAAACAATAGTCCAGTTAATCGCAAAATCCAAGAGATCTAAAATTATTGACAAAATAATCGAAGCTCTTTTTCAAATACAAGGTGGTTATTCATTAGTTATGATGACTAATAAAAAATTGATCGGAGTAAGAGATCCTCTCGGAATAAGACCTTTAGTTGTTGGTAAATTACAAAATTCATTTATTTTTGCATCTGAGACTTGCGCTCTGGACATTGTGGGGGCAAAATTTGTAAGAGAGGTAGAAAATGGTGAGATAATTATAGTAGAGAATGATGATCTTAAAAGTATAAAGCCTTTTCCAGCAAAAAAAGCTAGACCATGTGTTTTTGAATACATTTATTTTGCGAGACCAGACAGTATTATAGACGGTAAATGTGCATACGAATATAGAAAAAATCTTGGGAAACAGCTTGCTATTGAGGCTAATAATGTTCATGCAGAAATAGTAGTACCTGTTCCTGACTCAGGTGTTCCAGCAGCAATTGGTTTTGCAGAAGAGTCAAAAAAGAAATTTGAGTTGGGACTCATAAGAAATCACTATGTAGGTAGAACTTTTATAGAACCAACTCAAAACATAAGAAGTCTTGGTGTGAAATTAAAATTAAGTGCTACAAAAAGTATCTTAAAGGATAAATCGATTATTCTAATTGATGACTCTTTAGTAAGAGGTACAACTTGTAATAAGATTGTTAAAATGTTGTACAAAAGTGGAGCTAGAGAAGTACATGTTAGAATAGCTTGTCCAGAAATATTATTTCCAGATTTTTATGGTGTTGATATGCCCACAAAAGACGAATTGCTTGCTAATAACAAAAATTTGGAAGAAATGAGTGAATTTATAAAATGTAAGTCTTTAAAATTTTTGAGCTTAAAAGGATTGTATAAAGCTTTAGACAAAGGTGATAGAAATAATAATTATCCTCAATTTAGCGATCACTACTTTACAGGCGAGTATCCAATTAAACCAACTGATAGTCTTGGAGAAGAAAAAATTACACAACTGTCATTGTTAAGCAGTAAATCAAGTTCTTAATGATAAATTAATAGCTTTCCAGCTTTATTTAAAACATAAATTTTGGAGTTAGCATAAATGGGATTGTAATAAATTTTTTCTTTTAAAAGCCCATATATATTTTTAATATCGCCATTTTTTATTTTAAAATCGATAACGTAGCCTTTAGAAGTAATTGTTTGAATATTACTATTTATAAAAGATAAATTTTTGATTTGCCCTAAATTATTTATTTTTACTTGATTATCATTTTTTATCATTTGGTTTATATTTCTCGACCAATTAACTTTTCCATTGAAATTTAAAGAGACTAAAAATCTATTTTTTGTGATTAAGAATATTTGCTCATTTATTACTAGTGGCTTAATGGTATTTTTTATTGATCGAGACCAAATAGTTTTACCGGTTAATAAATCAATTAAATGAATTTGATTAAACGAAGAAAGTATTAGTTTTTCATTGTATAGTGTAATCGGCTGACCGTCAAAAAATCCAAATTTGTTATCAGACATACTCTCTGAAAAACTTGAAATCCAATTTATTTTTTTGTTTAGATGATTAATTGAATATAGTTTTCCACTAGAATTTAAATAAAATAAACTTTTATTATTTGCTACAATGCTATTTTTAAAACTTGAATTTAAATTAGTTGTCTCTGTGAGTAATTGCCAGTTCTTTTTACCAGTTTGAGAATCAATAGAATACAAAATATTGTCTTGGTTAGATAAAAAAATTTGATCTTTAATGATCTTTATTTCAGATCTAAAAGGAATCCCGAAATTGTTAGCCCAATTTATTTTTTTTGTATTTATATTCAAACTATAAACATAACCTAAATTATCTGCTGCTATAACAGAATTATTTTTTACGTCTAATACTAAATAAAGTTTTTTTTTGTATTTTTTAAATTTTTTTTTATAAAAGTTATATTTCATTAATATTTTTTTATCGGTAATCGAATAAACAATAACATTTGCTTTTTCGTCATTTGATATTATAACATTTCTATTTATCAATAATTTACCGCTTAGTTTAAGGTTATGCTTTTCTTTTATAAAGCTTTCATTATCAAATTTTTTTAATTTAAAGTTTTTAAAATTATTCTGAGAATTGAAATATTCATTCTCCCATATGAAATTTTCTTTTTCTGAAATTATATTTATATCTAGATTATTTTTTACTTCCTTTTCAAAAAACTCATTTTCTTTAAAAACTTTCTCTCTTTTAAAGTTTTTTGACTTAAGCGATATTTTATTATCATTTTTACTATCTTGCCAAATTCCAGTTTTATCATCGAATGAACAGCTTAATAGAAATAGGATCGAAATTGACAACAAAGTTATTTTTATCATTATTCACTTTTCTCTAATATTTTGTCATATTGTAATGATTTATTCTTTTCACCTCTGATTAAGTAGAAATCTCTCAAAGTTTTTGCTGCAAGTATTTTCCATATTGAATTTTCGTTAATCAATGGGCTTAGAGAATTTAACAACTCGTTTTCATTGTTTTGACCAGAAAGGTAAATTCCTTTTTTAAGTCTTATTAAATTTTTTTCTTCTTTAGCTAAACCTCTAATTGTAATTAATTCATCGAACATTTCATCTATTGATTTTTCTGGTATCAAATTATTTTCAATAATAGCATTAAGCGAAATTGGGGAGTAAAATTTATTTTTTTTTAAAACTATTTCTTCATAAATTTTCAGAGCTTCTTTTTTTTTTTCTTGTTTTATTAATATATTGGCTTTATTAAATAATTTTGAAATATCTTCATTTTTCTTTACACTTAAATTATTTGTAATAATTGCACTTATAATTGTGACAAGAAGTAAAATTAAAATAGAAATTATAAATTTTTTATATTTTTTAATATATTCAAGAAATTTGTTTCTGCCTTCTAAAGAATTTTCATTAATCTCGCTCATATTTAATATGTATTTTTAATTTTAGGGAACTTTTTTAATAATACTTCCTTTTTAAAATTAGATACAGCCTTTTTAATTATTTTATTTAAATTCACGTATCGTTTGACAAATTTGGGGTAAAACCCGCTTAGACCTAATAAATCATCTGTTACTAAAATTTGACCATCACAGTTATTTGAAGAGCCTATTCCAATAGTGGGTATTTTTAATATTTTGGTTATCTTATTTGATAAAGATGTATCGATGCATTCCAAAACAATGGAAAAAGCTCCAGCTTTTTCAATATCTTGAGCCTGTTTTATTAGACGAGATTGTTGATTTAATGTTTTCCCTTCAACTTTAAATTTTTTTTTAAATTGAGGTGTAAATCCTATATGTCCCATTACGTTGATATTAGAAGAGACTAAACCTTTTATTATATTATAATTATTTTTATTATGTTCAATTTTAACCGCATCACATTTAGTTTTTTTTAGAATTAATTTTGCATTTTTTTTTGCGATACTAAGCGTTCTATATGATCCTTTAGGCATATCTATGACAAGCAAAGACTTTTTTATACCTTGCCTAACGCTAATTCCGTGCTTTATCATTGTGTTAACATCTATATTATGGGTATTTCTCATACCGTAAAGAGTATTAGCTAATGAGTCACCAACTAGAATAACGTCACAAAATTTATCTAATATTTGACTTACACTTTTTGAGTATGCGGTTAAGCAAATAAGTTTGGATTTACTTTTTTTATTTTGTAATTTTTTAATCTTTATATTGTTCATTCAAGTTCTATGGTGCTTGGTGGTTTGGTTGTTATATCATATACTACTCTATTTACACCTTTTACATTATTGACTATTTTATTTGAAATATCATCTAAAAATTTTTTTGGAAAAAAGAAAGAGTCCGCTGTCATTCCATCATCTGAAATTACAGCTCTTAATAAACAAATATATTCAAAAGTTCTTGAGTCACCCATTACACCAACGGTTCGAACTGGGAGTAAGGCTGCGTAGGCTTGCCATATTTTTTTGTAATAATTCTTATCTATCAAATTATTAATAAAAATTTCATCGGCCTCTTGAACTATCTTTATTTTTTCCTTTGTAATTTTTCCTGGAATTCTGATTGCTAAACCTGGTCCTGGAAAAGGGTGCTTATTCAAAATTTCATCAGAGACACCTAATGATTTACCTAATTTTCGTACTTCGTCTTTAAAAAAATCCTTTAATGGTTCAATAAGTTCTAAATTCATTTTTTTTGGTAATCCACCAACATTATGATGTGATTTTATTTTAGATGTTATACTACCGGTCACGGATTTACTCTCGATTATATCTGGGTAAAGAGTTCCTTGAGCTAAATATTTAACATTTTTTATTTTCTTAGCCTCACTCTCAAAAATCTTAATAAATAGTTGGCCAATAATTTTTCTTTTTTTCTCCGGATCATGAACATTTTTTAGTTTTTTTAAAAATAAAGATGAAGCTTTTATGATGCTTACATTTAATTTATATTTTTTTTTAAACAATCTGAATGATTTTTTAAATTCATTTTTTCTCATTAAGCCGGTATCAACCATGATGCATTTTAATTTTGACTTAATCGCTTTATGCACAAGTATTGCTGTAACACTACTATCCACCCCTCCAGATAAAGCACAGATTACTTTGTTTTCATTTTTTACTATGTTTTTAATTTTATTTATTAAAACATTTTTTTGGGAGGAAATTCGCCACTTTTTTTTTAAATTACAAATTAGATAAATGAAATTTTTTAATAAAATTTTGCCTTTTTTTGTATGTGTCACTTCAGGATGAAATTGTACACCATAATATTTTTTATTTTTATTTTCTATAATTGTAAATTTTGAATTTTTAGTGGAGCCAACTAAATTAAAGTTTCGCGGTATATGGGAAACTGCATCTTGATGACTCATCCAAACAGATGAAGCATTATCATCAAAAAAATTTCTTGTTAATAGTGAATTGTTTTTTTTTTTTACTTCAGCTTTACCAAACTCTCTTAAAGTTTTTTTTGTAATTACTTTTCCACCAAAAGTTATAGCTAATAATTGTAAACCATAACAAATACCTAAAATTGGAATTTTTGCGTTTATTAAAATTTTTGGTATTTTTTTTTGAGGACTATTAACTACAGTTGATGGTCCTCCTGACAGGATTATTCCTTTATAAATTTTTATATCTTTAATTCTCTCTAATCTTAAAGGGTTTATTATCTCAGAAAAAGCGCCTAGCTCCCTCACTCTTCTAGCTATTAATTTAGTTACTTGAGATCCGTAATCAACGATAAGAATTTTTTCTCTGATTTGATGATTTTGATAATTCATTATCTTTTTAATGAATCTTTTAATTTATTTTCTGCAAGAGTTTTTTTGTTGCAAAGTCGTTTACAAATTTTTGTAAAATTATCTAAATACTTCTGCGCATTAGAAAAATCAGATTTTAAAATATTTAATGAAATAAGATCGTATGTTGCTTCCTCATTTTGAGGATCTAAAAGTAATACAGTATTTAAGTTAATTTCCTCTTTATCAAAATTTTTTTCTTTATTATAAATTTTAGCAAGGTAGAGATAAGATAATTCATTTTTAGGATTAAAAACGATGTCTTGCTCAAATTTGAATTTTGCTTTTTTAAGATTTTTTTTTTCATAAAAAGCTTTTCCTTGTGAAAAAAAATTTTCACCCGCTATAACTGGGGTGTTAAATAATATAAGAACTATCAAAATATTTATTAAATTTAATATTATTTTCATAATTTAAAATAAGAGTTTTTATCTTTTAGCTCAACGCTATGAACCATGCTTTCATAAAATCCAGCCTTAGTTATTTTTATAAATTTAGCATGTTTTTTAATTTCGCTCAAATTTCTCGCACCAATATATCCCATTGATGATCTTAGTCCTCCTTGTAATTGATGTATAATTTTAGATATTTTGCCTTTATAAGAAACTCTTCCTTCTACTCCTTCAGGTATAAATTTTGACTTATCTGAATAATTTTTCTGAAAATATCTGTTAGATGAACCAGCAGACATTGCTCCAATTGATCCCATTCCTCTATAATATTTGTAAAATTTTTTTCCTATTTTGAATTTTTTTCCTGGACTTTCATCTGTGCCTGCAAAAATTGAGCCCATCATAATACAGTCCGCTCCCGCGGCAATCGCTTTCACTAAATCTCCTGAAAATTTTATTCCACCATCAGAAATGATTTTTATATTTTTATTTTTCAATGAAGCTTTTACTTCCATTATTGCTGTTAATTGTGGTACACCTATACCTGCTATCATTCGTGTAGTACAAATAGATCCAGGTCCTATACCAACTTTTACAATATCTGCTCCTGAGTTATACAATTTTATAGCAGCTTCTCCAGTTGCTATATTTCCAATACAAATTGGTATTTTTTTGCAAATTTTTTTTAATTTACTCAATGTATTTAAAACTTTTCTACTATGGCCGTGAGCAGTGTCAACTACAATTAAATCTACTCCACTATCCACAAGTTGTGAAGCTCTTAAGTAATCTTCTTTGTTAGTACCAACTGCAGCTCCTACTTTAATATTTAATTTTTTAACATGTTTAATTTCCTGTATTTGTTTTTTAATACTTAAGTTCCTATGGATAACTCCTACTCCTCCACTCTTACCTATTGCTGCAGCCATTTTAGACTCGGTCACAGTGTCCATTGCAGCAGACATGAATGGAACTTTAAGAGTTAAATTTTTGGATAAAATTGTTTGAATATCAGTGTTTGTAGGTAAAATATCAGAATAACGTGGTAAAAGTAAAACATCGTCGAACGTAAGTGCTTCTTTAATGAGTCCCATATATACTTATATACAATTTTAAGAAATTATAAAGACTTTAATCCTTTACAATGTATATAAGTCTCTTTTGAAAAATCTTTACTTGAACTAGGTTTGTAAAACCCTACTTTTTTAAAAATTTTGTTTGCTAACTCCCTTACCTCATTAAACTCATCTCCCATAAATATTTTTGAAACTAAAGTCCCGTCATCAACCAATATAGATCTAGAAAATGATATGGCCTCAATGCATAAACTATTTGTCCTTATACAATCTAAGCTTTTATTGCCTGTTGTATCTGCAGCCATATCGGAAATAATAACATCTACCTTATTGCTGAATTTATCTTTTATCTTTTCTTGAAATACTTCATCAGAAAAATCTCCTTGAAGAAAATCTACATTTTCAATTTTGTCCATTTCTTTCTTATCAATAGATATAACCTTCCCTTGAATTGCAATTTCACTAGCTACTTGAGACCATCCACCTGGTGATGACCCTAAATCAATAATAAATGTTTTTTTTTTTAAAAAATGAAATTTATCATTTAATTCAATAAGTTTAAATGCTGATCTTGATCTATAACCTATAGACCTAGATTTTTTTACATATATGTCTTTATGTTGTTCTCTAATCCAGTTTTTTGAGATTTTGTTTTTTTTCATTATAAAACATCTTCATGATCATCTTCATTTTGTTGTTTGAATGTTTTTTTTTGTTTTGAATAAAAGTATAATGAAAAAGGAATTGATAGAATATAAAAAAAACTAAAAATAAATAGTGATATAAAAGTAAAAAATATTAAAGAAACTAAAGCAATACCCATTGCAAATAAAATAAAAATAGTCAACTTGGGCCTAATTTTTATTTTTTTAAAAGAGAAAGTCGGAATTTTACTAATCAATAAAATTGAAACAAGCACCATGAGATAAGGTGTTAGGTAATTTATTGAGTAATTCAAATTAAAGTCTGATAGACTAAAAATTAATGGTGTTAAAACAAGTATTGCGCCAACCGGTGATGGCACCCCCTCAAAATAATTTTGCTTCCATACATCATTTTCACCTATTCTTGTTAAATTAAATCTTGCTAGTCTTAGGACACAGCAAACTGAATATATTAAAGTAATTGCCCAACCTATTTTTCCATAGTCTTTTAATTCCCAAAAATAAATTATAAAAGCAGGTGCAATACCAAAACTTACAAAATCTGTTAAAGAGTCAAGCTCCTTTCCAAAGTCTGAAGTTCCTTTAATCATTCTGGCTATTCTTCCATCTAGTGCATCCAAAATTGCAGCTAATAAAATAAATATAACTGCAAGCTTAAAATTTGAATCCAGTGAAAACTTTATTGAGCTAATTCCAAGACAAACTCCTGCTAAAGTTAGTACATTTGGTAAAATATATCTTGTTCTTTTTGATGTAACTATTTTAAACTTTTTATTTTCCTGATTCATTTTGAGCTAATAGACTCTCTCCTGCTATCACATTTTGTCCGGGCTTTACCAAGATTTTTTTATTTTTTAGATATAAATCTACTCTGCTACCAAATCTTATTATACCAAGTCTGTCGCCTTGTGCTAATTTTTGACTTTTGCTAACATCTGAAACAATTCTTCTTGCTATCAAGCCTGCTATTTGAACTACAATAATTTCCTCATTGTTTGTAGTATTAATCTTATAATAATTTCGTTCATTTTCCTCACTTGCTTTATCTAAAGAGGCATTTAAAAATTTACCTGGTTTATAAAATATTTCATCAATTGTTCCAGCCACTGGAGATCTATTTACATGACAATTAAAAACATTCATAAAAATACTTATTCGTGTATATTTTGTATTTTCTAAACCTAGTTCAATTGGTCCTTGAATTTCAGTTATCATTGAGACAATTCCATCTGCTGGACTCACAAAATAATTGTTGTCCGAAATTGAAATTCTTTCAGGATCTCGAAAAAAATAATAGACCCAAAAAGTTATTAATATAAAAATTAAGCTTAAGTTTCCAAAAAAAAGCCAAATAAAAAACGTCACTATTATTGAAATAGCCAAAAATTTATATCCTTCTTTGTGGATTTTGGGAAATAAGCTGTCAATCATATATTTATTAAGTTTGATAATTTTTTATTAATATGTATAAAAATGCATCATAATCAATTTATTTTTATGACTAAAATAAAGGTAAAAAATCCCATAGTTGAGCTTGATGGTGACGAAATGACAAGAATCATATGGTCATTTATTAAAAACAAGCTAATTAAGCCATATCTTGAGATTGACCTTAAGTATTATGATCTTGGTATTGAAAGCCGTGATAAAACTAAAGACCAAATTACTATAGATGCTGCAAATGCCATAAAGAAATATGGTGTTGGTGTTAAATGTGCAACAATAACACCTGACGAAGCTCGAGTAAAAGAGTTCAAATTAGAAAATATGTGGAGATCTCCTAACGGCACTATTAGAAATATTTTGGGAGGAACAGTTTTTAGAGAACCAATAATTTGTAAAAATGTGCCAAAGTTAGTACCAGGCTGGACGTTGCCTATTGTAATTGGGAGGCATGCATTTGGAGACCAATATAGAGCTACAGATTTTCTTATACCTGGTGAAGGAGATTTAGAAGTTAGATGGACTTCAAAAGATAAAAAAAATAAAAAAGAATTTAAGGTATTTGATTTCCCTGGCTCTGGAATTGCTATGACAATGTATAACTTAGATGAGTCTGTAAAAAATTTTGCTAGAGCTTGTATGAATTATGGTCTTAATAGAAAATGGCCTGTTTACTTATCAACGAAAAATACTATTTTAAAAGCTTACGATGGAAGATTCAAAGATCTATTTCAAGAAATTTTTGAAAAAGAGTTTTCGGAAAAATTCAAAAAAGCGAATATCACTTACGAGCATAGATTGATTGACGATATGGTAGCTTGTGCAATGAAATGGAACGGCGGTTATGTTTGGGCGTGTAAAAATTATGATGGAGATGTTCAATCTGATACAATTGCTCAAGGCTTTGGATCATTAGGTTTAATGACTAGTGTGTTAATGACTCCAGATGGTAAAACAGTTGAGTCTGAAGCTGCACATGGAACAGTTACAAGACATTATAGGATGCATCAGCAAGGAAAAGAAACTTCCACAAATCCAATAGCATCAATATTTGCTTGGTCTAGAGGCCTTGCTCATAGGGGTAAACTTGATGGAAATAAAGAGCTTATAAAATTTTCTACAAGTATCGAAGATGTATGTATTGAAACAGTCGAAAAAGGATCAATGACTAAAGATCTAGCAATTTTGATAGATAAGTCAACTAAATACCTTACTACAAATCAATTTTTAGAAGTTATAGATTCAAACTTAAAAAAAAAACTTAGTTAATATTTTTTGATAATTCTGTAAAAACCTTCTCAATTTTTTCTTTATCTACTCCACCAGCTTGAGCAAAATCTTTCCTTCCTCCACCTCCTTTTCCACCCAAAACCTGTGAAGCGATCTTCACTAAATCAACTGCATTATATTTTGATGTTAAATCATCTGAAATACCTACTGCAACAGCCAACTTATTATCAAATATTGAAACAGCAATAACTATACCCGATTTAATTTCTTTTTTTCCCTGGTCAATTATAGCTCTAAGCTCTTTAGGCGGTAAATCTTTTAAAACTTGTTCCCTAATACATATTTTTCCAATTTTTTTATCATTTATTAAATTTTTACTTTTATCTTTTTTAATACTTTCTATTTTAATTTTACTTAATTGTTTATTCAAGTTTTTAAGATTTTCAGTTAATTCTAGGCTATCATTATAATCTGGTTTCATTTTAAATTTTTCTAATTCTTTTTTAATTAAATTTATTTCCTCTTTTAAATTTGATTCTTTCAAAGATTTATTTTTTTGTTGAGCTTTTTCGTACTCCTCAAGTTGTTTATCTCTTAAAGCTTCAACTCTTCTAACTCCTGAAGCAATAGATGATTGACTGATAATTTTAAATTTGCCTATATCTTTTGTATTTTTGACATGAGTTCCGCCACATAATTCAGTTGAAAAAAACCCATTATTTTCATTTCCCATAAAGACTACTCTCACTTCATCTCCATATTTTTCGCCAAATAATGCTAAGGCGCCCATGCCCACTGCCTCTTTAGGTGTCATTATTCTTGTCTGAACATCTGTTGATCCCTCCACAATTTCATTAACTACTTTATTTATCCTTAGCATTTCCTCATTTTCAATAGGTTTATTATGGCTAAAATCAAACCTTAATCTCTCTGGTGATACTAATGATCCTTTTTGAGTAACATGTTTTCCCAGCGTTCTTCGTAATGACTCATGTAATAGATGAGTTGCTGAATGATTGGCTTTAGAATTATTTCTCTTTACAGCATCAATTTCTAAATTAACATTTTGTCCAACAGATATTGATCCTTTTTCTATTTTTCCGTAGTGAACAAACAAATCTCCCATTTTTTTTTGGGTATCATTTATTTTTATTTTACAATTAGAATTAAAAATGTATCCTTGATCACCCAATTGGCCGCCTGACTCCCCGTAGAACGGTGTTTGATTTGTTATAATTTCAATTTCATCTCCAGTTGTGGCTTCACTAACGAATTTTCCATTTTTAAAAATCTTAATTGTTACTCCCTCAGCTTTATCAAATTCATATCCTAAAAATTCTGTGGGTTTAAGCTCTTCTCTGATTTTAAACCATTTTTCTTCAAGGGATTTGTCTCCTGATCCCCTCCAATTAGCTCTTGCCAAAGCTTTGCTTTTCTCCATTTCTTTTTCAAAACCAAGATTATCTACTTTTATATCTTTGCCCCTTAAAATATCCCCTGTAAGATCTAATGGAAAACCATAAGTATCATATAATTTGAATGCTACTGAGCCCGGCAAAATCTTATTTTGAACTTTACTTAAATTTTCATCAAGTATTTTCATTCCACGTTCCAATAAATGAGAAAATTTTTCTTCTTCATTCTTTAGAGTCTCAGTTATCAATGCTTTACCATTAACTAATTCAGGGTAATTATCCTTCATTTCATTTAATAAAACATCAAAAAGTTTATAAAAAATTGGATCTTTACTGCCTAAAGAATGTGCATGTCTCATACCTCTTCTCATAATTCTTCTTAAGACATACCCTCTGCCCTCATTTGAAGGTAGAATTCCCTCAGCAATCAAAAAGCTACTTGCTCTTAAGTGATCAGCGATAACTCTATGACTAGCAATTGATTTATTATCAATTGATGTTTTTGTAATTTCAGCAGATGCAGCCATTATTTTTTTAAAATGATCTATTTCGTAGTTGTCGTGGGTGCCTTGTAATACAGCTGTCATTCTCTCCAGTCCCATTCCAGTATCTACAGATGGTTTTGGTAATTCTATTCTTTTTTCTTTAGAAACTTGCTCGAATTGCATAAAGACCAAATTCCAAATTTCTATAAACCTATCTCCATCTTCATTAGCGCTACCTGGAGGTCCACCTTTTAATTTTTCTCCATGGTCATAAAAAATTTCAGAACATGGTCCACATGGTCCTGTATCTCCCATAGACCAAAAGTTATCAGATGTTGAAATTTTTATAATCTTATTTTCACTCAATCCAGCTATTTTTTTCCATAACTTAAAAGCTTCGTTATCTTCATGATAAACAGTAACTGACAACTTTTCTTTTGGTATTTCAAAATCTTTTGTAAGTAAATTCCATGCGTGTTTTATAGCTTGTTCTTTAAAGTAGTCACCAAATGAAAAGTTACCTAACATTTCAAAAAAAGTATGATGCCTTGGAGTGTATCCAACATTTTCTAGATCATTATGTTTTCCTCCTGCTCTCACACATTTTTGGGAAGAGGTTGCTGTCTTATATGTTCTTTTTTCCAAACCAGTAAATACATTTTTAAATTGCACCATTCCTGAGTTTGTAAACATTAACGTAGGATCATTATTTGGAACCAAATTACTTGACTCCACCACTTTATGTTTATTTTCTTCAAAATATTCTAAAAATTTTCTTCTTACGTCTGTAAGTAAAATTTTACTCATTCTTAATTAAATACAGATATTTATAAGGTTGTCTATATTAGAGATTAGCCAGTTTTTTGTTTATCGTTATCAACTACTAAGCAAATTTCTGATTTTGTCAGAAATCTTTGACCTGTTCCGTTGTCCAATGAAAACATGCCTCCAATTCCTTGCACGGCATCAATAGTAAGATCTGTATGTTTCCATTTTTCGTATTGATCGCCATTCATGTAAAATGGGACACCGCCAATTTCTCCTAGTTTAATATCGTTATCACCTAATGGAAATTCACCTTCTTTAAAACACATTGGAGCGCTACCGTCACAACATCCACCAGACTGATGAAACATTAATTTCTCACCATACTTTTTTTGAAGTGTAGATAGGAGTTTAAGCGCTGAATGTGTTGCAGATACTTTCATTTTGCTATTACGGCCCATGATTAAGAATCATGGACCATTATATATTATCGTTTAAAAGAAACCTAACTTATTCTCAGCGTAAGAAACATGTAAGTTCTTATTCTGTCTATAATGATTAAGCATCATCTTGTGGGTTTCTCTACCAACTCCAGATTGTTTATATCCACCAAATGGAGAGTGAGCTGGATAAGCGTGATAACAGTTTGTCCAAACTATTCCTGCTTTAATCCCTCTACCCATTCTATAAGCTATATTCCCATTTCGAGTCCAAACTCCTGCGCCTAAACCATAAAGAGTGTCATTAGCAATTTTTAATGCGTCTGCTTCGTCTTTAAATTTAATTACAGAAACTACTGGACCAAAAATTTCCTCCTGGGAAATTCTCATATTGTTTTTGGCTTCAAAAATAGTTGGCTGAATATAATTTCCTTTTTCTAAACCACTATTTAATTTTGCCTGAGATCCTCCAGTAAGAACTTTAGCTCCTTCTTTTTTTCCAAGATCGAGGTAAGACTTAATCTTTTCCATTTGCTCTACAGAGGCTTGTGCTCCAATCATAGTTTCCATTTTTAAAGGATTATCTTGTACTACAGCTTTAGTTCTCTTAATGCATTTTTCCATGAATTTATCATAAATAGACTCTTGGACTAATGCTCTACTAGGGCAAGTACATACTTCACCTTGATTAAGATTAAACATTACAAATCCCTCTACACACTTATCTAAGAAAGCGTCATCTTTTGACATAACATCTTCGAAAAAGATATTTGGAGATTTTCCGCCTAATTCAAGAGTGATTGGTATAATGTTTTGTGCTGCATATTGCATGATTAGTCTTCCAGTAGTTGTTTCTCCAGTGAAAGCCATTTTAGCTATTCTTTTTGAAGATGCTAAAGGTTTACCAGCCTCCAAACCGTAACCACTTACTAAATTGACCACTCCTGGCGGTAGCAAATCACCAATTAATTCCATCATAACCATGATAGAAGCAGGCGTTTGTTCTGCAGGTTTTAAAACAACACAATTTCCAGCTGCTAATGCAGGAGCCAACTTCCATGTAGCCATCAATAATGGAAAATTCCATGGAATTATTTGCCCCACCACTCCTAGTGGCTCAGGTATATTGTATGAGTATTGGGAGTTACTTATTTCAGCAACTGAACCTTCCTCAGCTCTTATTACTCCGGCAAAGTATCTCCAATGATCTATAACTAGCGGTAAGTCCGCTGCCATACATTCTCTGATAGGTTTACCGTTATCTAAACATTCAGCTACAGCTAACATGTTAAGATTTTGCTCTATTCTGTCAGCAATTTTCATCAAGATGTTTGACCTTGTTGTGATATCAGTTTTACCCCATTCAACGAAAGCTGCGTGAGCAGCATCTAACGCTGCTTCAACATCTTTCTCATTTGAACGTGGAACTGAACAGATAACCTCATTTGTAATGGGAGTCGTATTGTCAAAATACTTTCCAGATTTTGGCTCTACAAATTTACCATTAATGTAATTTCCATATTTTGATTTAAATGGAAATTTTACTTTTAAATGAGAGGTATCCAAACTAGCTGATAGTTTCTTTGAGCTACTTGCTTGTTGTGTGCTCATTTCCCCTCCTATGTTAATAGCTTATTAAACCCAATTTGATACTACTTGTACAGATAATTTTGGTATTAATTTACAGATTCAATTTATGATTGATTCAACTTATATTCGATATTTCATGAGAAACGGGAGATTTCTCTCCCGTTAAAAGATAGCTATTAATCTTCTTTGCTAATTTTTTCTTTAGGTGAAGGATTGCCTTCCATCTCTTTTGCAATCATCCCAGCTTTCTCCCTAACTAGTTTCTCAATTTCTTCTGCAACCTTAGGGTTTTTTTCTAAGTAAATTTTCGCATTTTCTTTACCTTGACCGATTTTCTCACCATTATAAGCATACCATGCTCCTGATTTTTCAACTATGTCGGCTTTAGCTCCTAGATCAATTAATTCACCTACTTTACTAATTCCTTTTCCGTACATCAGATCGAATTCTACAACTTTAAATGGTGGTGCAACTTTATTTTTGATAACCTTAACTCTAGTTGTGTTACCAATAATTTGATCTTTATCTTTAATCGCGCCAATCCTTCTAATATCCATTCTTACTGAAGAATAAAATTTAAGGGCATTTCCACCTGAAGTTGTCTCTGGGTTTCCAAACATTACTCCAATTTTCATTCTGATTTGATTAATAAAAATTACCATTGTATTAGATTTCGATACTGAGCCGGTTATTTTTCTCAATGCTTGGCTCATCAATCTAGACTGTAGCCCGACATGATGATCTCCCATTTCACCTTCCAATTCTGCTTTTGGTGTTAGCGCTGCAACTGAGTCAACAACTAGAACAGAAACTGAGCCAGATTTAATAAGAGTATCTGTTATTTCCAAAGCCTGTTCTCCAGTGTCTGGTTGCGATATTAATAATTCATCAGTTTTTACGCCAAGTTTTTTAGCATAAGCTGGATCCATTGCATGCTCGGCATCAACAAAAGCACAAATACCGCCAGCTTTTTGTGCCTCCGCTACTACTTGCAAAGCAAGTGTAGTCTTTCCAGAGGACTCTGGACCGTAAATTTCAATTATTCGACCTTTAGGTAATCCTCCTATGCCTAAAGCTAAGTCAAGACTGAGTGAACCCGTGGATATAGCCTCTACATCCAAAGCCTCTTGTTGTCCAAGTCGCATTACAGAGCCTTTACCAAAGTTTTGATCGATTTGACTGATAGCTGCTTCTAAGGACTTGTTTTTTTCCTTTAATTCCTGGTCTTTTTTATTATCTGATTTAACCACTTTTAAATTATTTTTTGTCATTTTATTTCCTTTTTTTGTTACGAATCAATACTATAAATGTACACATTTTGTTCTTTTTTTCAAGATTAAAAAAAAACTCTATTTGATTGATTTAATTGATAAATATCCCACTTGTTCCAAAAGTTTAAATTTAGATATGATAAAATCTCTTTCGGCACTAGCATTTTCAATTCTAGCGTCAAGCAAAAGTGTTCTAGATTGTATTAATTCCAATGTGGTTCTGGTATTTCCAGTGTCATATTCCAGTGTTATACCTTCATTAGCAATTTCAGCGGCTTTTAATTGTGACCGAGTGGCTTTGAGAACGCTTTCTGCTGATTGATAATTTGACCATGACTTAATAACGTCAGTTTTTACCTCATTTCTAATATTCTCAAATGACAGATTAGCTTTTTGTTTCTCATATCTTGATTTTTTTATAGATGAGAAATTTTTACCTCCCTTAATAATCGGCCATTTTATTGTTGCCATAACTTTTTCTTGATCATTATCATCGATTGTAGAACTAAATTGATTATTTTCCGACTTGGTGTAATTTATTGAGGCAGAGGGTGAAATTTTAGATTTTTCAATGTTTAAGTTTTTTTCAGCGATCAGAGAATCATACTTTGATATCATTAACATTGGGTTATTTTTTTCAGCTAAATCTAAAGAAGCTTTTAAACTAGTTGGCAACTTCATCATAAGATTGTTTTTAAAAACGAAGTTTTCTGGAGGTTTTATTTGTATAATTTTTTCAAAATTTGCTTTTGCACTAAGTAATTGAGTTTCTGCAGCTATCAGTTTAGCATTAGCTCCTGCCAGAGATGACTCGGATTGAGCAAGGTCAGTTAAAGTTATTTCTCCTTTCTGAAGCCTTGCTTTATCTGTCTCTACTTGTCTCTCAAACAAATCTACATTTGAACTATTAAATTCTTTATTTTTATTGTTAAATATTAAATCAAAATATACTTCAGCGGTATTTAAGATTATTTCTTGCTGAGTTTTTTTTAATTGAAATTCAGCTTTTTTAACTTCTAATTTTGATTTTTTCATAGAATTATAACCTTGCAATCCTTGAAAAATTTTCTGATCTATACTGATAGACTTACTTTCAGTATCAAGATTAGTATCTGTTAATGAAGAACCATCAGTATTAGTTCTATTAGTTGAAGTTGTGCTTGTTTGTGTTCCTTCTAGAGTAATATTTGGAAAAAATTCACTCCTTGAAATATTTATATTTTGCTTAACCGCATTTAAATTTGCACGTTCTGAATTAAGCTTAGGATTTTTATCCAAAGCTGAATTCAAATAATTCATAAAATTTTCGTCTGCGTATGCAGAAAAAAAAAGCAAATTCATTAATAT
>CACIVM010000003.1 GCA_902590115.1 uncultured Pelagibacteraceae bacterium
TTGAGATTATCTACATTTTGCTCAAGTTCTTTAATTTCTTTTTCAAATTCTAAATAATTTTTCATATTTTTTTTTTTACCATAATTCTCTTTTTAAGAGTATTTAAATTATTCAATAAATTAAGCAAATTTTAAAGGCTTATTTGTCCATTTCATTAATAATAAAGATAAGGTAACTTAAAGTATGAATAAAACTTCAATTGCTGGGCTTAAAGTGGATGATACTTTATTTAATTTTATTAATCAGGAAGTTATACCTGGCACGGAAATTGATAAAGATATTTTTTGGCGAGAATTTAGCGAGGTTGTACATAATCTAAATCCTAAAAACAAAGAATTACTTAAAACAAGAGTATCAATTCAAAATAAGATCGATCGATGGCATTTGGATAATGCAGACAAAAAAAATAATTATGATAATTATTTAAAATTTTTAAAAGATATTGGCTATATTGTTGAAACTGGAGAAAATTTCAAAATAAATACGAAAAATGTTGATGACGAAATTGCCCTAACTCCTGGCCCCCAACTTGTGGTGCCAGTGGACAACGCAAGATATGCTATAAATGCAGCAAATGCCCGTTGGGGTAGCCTTTATGATGCAGTTTATGGAACTGATGTTGTGGATGGTGATAAAAGCGCAAGCTATGATAAAGCAAGAGCAGGTAAAGTAATAAAATTTACCCGCAATTTTTTGAATAAAGCAATCCCTATTGATAATGGAAATTGGTTCGATGTAACAGAATTCAAAATTGAGAAAAAGGATATAGTTTTTTTAAAAGGCAAAAAAAAATATTTCTTGAAAAATGGTAGCCAATTTGTTGGGTATACAGGTAGTGAAGTTCAAGTTAGTTCAATTTTATTTAAAAATAATAATCTTCATATCGATATAAACATTAATCCAAATAGTCTAGTTGGTAAAAATGATAAAGCAAATATTTCAGACATTATTATTGAGTCGGCTCTATCAACAATTGTTGACAACGAAGACTCTGTTGCTGCAGTAGACGCTGATGATAAAGTAAAATGTTACAGAAACTGGTTAGGACTTATGAAGGGAGATTTGGAGGCAAAATTTGAAAAAAATGGTAAATTGGTTCATAGAAAATTAAACGCAGATAGGGAATATAAAAAAACGGATGGTTCGAAAATCTTTTTGCATGGTAGAGCTTTACTATTGAACAGAAACGTTGGTCATTTAATGACCAACCCGGCGATTATTCTAAAAAATGGTGATGAGATACCTGAGGGAATTTTAGATGCTTTTGTCTCAACATTGTGCGCATTGCATGATTTTAAAATTAAAAAGAACTCAAGAAAAAAATCAATGTATATCGTTAAGCCAAAAATGCATGGTCCTGATGAAGTTGATTTCGCTAATTCTATATTTGAAAACGTGGAAAAAGTTTTAAAGTTAGAAAAAAATACAATTAAAGTTGGTATAATGGACGAGGAGAGAAGAACAACCGTTAATCTAAAAGAGTGTATTAGAAAAGTAAAAGATAGAATAGTTTTTATTAATACAGGATTTTTAGATCGTACGGGTGATGAAATGCATACATCTTTTGAGGCAGGCCCAATGATTTTTAAGGGGGATATGAAAAAATCTAATTGGCTTAAGGCTTACGAAAACTGGAATGTTGAGGTAGGTTTAGACTGTGGTTTCTCTGGAAAGGCACAAATCGGAAAAGGAATGTGGGCAATGCCAGATAAAATGAAAGATATGATGGAACAAAAAATTAGTCATCCAATGTCTGGAGCTAATTGTGCTTGGGTCCCGTCTCCTACAGCTGCCACTCTTCATGCCACTCATTATCACGAGGTGGATGTTTTAAAGAAACAGAACGAATTGAAAAATAGTAAAGAAGCAAAATTACAACAAATACTTGATATTCCGGTTGCTGACAGACCTAACTGGCAAATTGAAGAAATTAATAAAGAGTTAGAGAACAATGCACAAAGTATTCTAGGTTATGTTGTGAGATGGATAGATCAAGGGGTCGGTTGCTCAAAAGTTTTAGATATAAATAATATTGGTTTAATGGAGGATAGGGCAACACTAAGAATTTCCTCCCAACATATTGCAAATTGGCTACATCATAAGGTTTGTTCAAAGGATCAAGTTGTTTCAGTTTTTAAAAAAATGGCAAAAGTTGTGGATAAACAAAACGAAAAAGATCAAAAATATAAGAAAATGTCAGAGGATTTTTCAAAATCAATTGCCTTTAAAACAGCTTGCGATTTGGTTTTAGAGGGCAAAACCCAGCCTTCTGGTTACACAGAGCCTCTTTTACACGAGAGAAGACTAAAAATGAAATCTAATCACTAGTAACTGGAACTCTATTTTTAAAAGCTGAAAACAGTGTTCCATCATCCAATTGTTCTATCTCCCCTCCAATAGGCAAACCTTGAGCCAATTTTGTAATTTTAATTTTACCATTTTTAATAAGATCCTCGATATAGTGAGCAGTAGTTTGTCCTTCGATAGTAGCACTAGTTGCTATAATAACCTCTTTTAAACTATTTTTTTTTACTCTTCTTATAAGAGAGTCTAATAAAAGATTTTTTTTCTCGTACCTTTCATTAGAATTTAATGTGCCGCCCAGTATATGAAAATGGCCTTTAAAAATATTTGCTGACTCTATAACCCACATATCTGCGAGATTTTCGACAACACAAATCTTATCGTAGTTTGTGTCGCTCTGACAAACACATTTTTCTTTATTAACTTTTAAATTACCACATTCTCCACATCTTATAACGTTTTTATAGACTTCAACTAATGACTTCGCTAAGGGTTTGACCATCTCCTCTTTTTTATTGATTAATTTTAAAATTATTCTTTTAGCTGATTTTGGACCTAACCCTGGAAGTCTTGAGAATTGTTTAATAAGCTCTTCTAACTCTGGTATCTTATTTATCATTAAAATGGTAATTTAATATCAAAAGGTAAGTTTAATCCACCAGTAACTTTTGAGAGCTCTTCAGCGGATTTTTTTTTTAAATTTTCTTTTGCATTGTTATAAGCTGCAATTATAAGATCATTTATTATAGCTTGATCCTCTTTTTTTGCGTTTTCGCTAATAATTATTGATTTTAACTCATAGTCGCCACTTAAAATTACTGTAACCAAATCACCACCCGATTTTCCCTCTACTTCTATTTTTTTTATATTTTCTTGAACTTGTCTCATTTTTTCTTGCATATCTTTAGCCTTATTAAGCATCTCACTAAAATTAGTCATCTATTACTTCCTCCAGATCAGCATCAGAAAAGTTTTTTAAAATTTCTTTTGTAATTTTGCTATTTTGGAAATCGGTTTTTTCAGCTTCTTTCGCATCTTTATTAGCTTCAAAGACAGTTTTAGCTCCACTCTCTTGACTTAAAGAAATTATCCAACGTTCACCAGTCCAGAGCTTAAGTTTTTCTGTCAAACTTTTAATAAAATTTTTGTTTAATTTATCACTAAAAGAAATGTTAATTTTTCCTTTTGCAAAACTTACTAATTTAACATTTCTCTCCAAATCATATTTAAGTTCATATTCTTTATTTTCAGTGGCTACTTTAATAATATCATTAATACTTTCGATCTTTAAGAAGTGTTGGTTTTTAGTTAAATCCTCTTGAGGGCTATTTAATAATTTTTCTTTTAATTGGTCTGTATTTTTCAATTGATTCTGAATATTATTGTTCTTGTTACTCTCAAGCATCTGTTCATTTGGTTTTTGATTTTTTTGTATAAGATTTTCTTTAAAACTTCCATCGTTTAAAGTTTTTTTACTTGATATTTCGTCTTCTTCAATGCTCTGTAAGTGGGTAAGTTGAATTATATACATTTCTAAAGCTAGTGTGTCATTATTTATTATTTTTAAATCATCTAAAGTTTTTAATGTTAATTGCCAAAATAAACTAAGATCTTGAACATTTATATTTCGGGAAAAATTATTTATATATTCAATATCGTTTTCTGAAATAAGTTTATCATTTTTAATCTGACCAAGATTTGCACTTCTAGTTAGTAAGTAAATTATCTCTAACATGTCATTAAGAAAATTTTTTGCATCTAACCCTTCGTTAATAAATTCCTTTAATAATATTAAGGCCTGGTTATTATTTCCCTCAATAACATATTTGAATAAATCCATCATTTTGCTTCTGTCAGCTACACCAAGCATTTCTCTAACCTGAAAATCAGTGACTTCTTTGCCGTTATTTACAGATTGAATTATTAAAGCTCGATCTAAAAGTGAAATACCATCTCTTACTGAACCCTCAGAAGCTCTTGTAATTAAATCTAAACCTTTTTCTGAAATTTTTCCTTTTTCCCTCTCTAAGATTGTTTTTAGATGACTTTTAAGTAAATTTGAGTCAACTCTTTTCAAATCAAAGCGCTGACATCTAGAAAGTATTGTTATTGGAATTTTTCTTACTTCTGTCGTTGCTAAGATAAATTTCAATCTTGGGGGTGGTTCTTCTAAAGTTTTTAAAAGACCGTTAAATGCTTGCTTGGATAACATATGAATTTCGTCAATTATAAATATTTTATATCTTGAATTTACAGGGCTGTATTTTGCACTTTCTATTATTTCTCTCACGTCGTCTATTCCTGTTTTAGATGCTGCATCCATTTCTAAAACATCAATGTTGTTTGAGTTAGAAATTTCTTCACAGCTAGAGCACTTTTTTTTTAAGTTACAATCAGATTTATTTTCTGAGTTTTTTAAGCAATTTAATTTTTTTGCAATTAATCTTGCTGTGGTAGTTTTTCCTACACCTCTAATGCCGGTTAATAAATAAGCATTAGGAGTTTTATCAATTTCAATCGCGTTTGTAATAGTCTTGGCTATCACTTCTTGGCCAATTAAATCTTTAAATTCTTGAGGCCTATATTTTAGAGCTAAGATTTTATTTTGCATAAATTTTAGAGGCAGGCAACAACCTGAATAATTTTCACTACGGCTGCTTCCTTTCGGACCTGACCGGGTTAATGAAACATCCACCTGATGCCAACCTCATTATGAGTATATCAACATCAATTTAATTACTACAAGACTAGAATCAAAATTTGTGGACTAATTTTGCCTGAATTTTGAGGCTTCATAAACTCCAAGTATGCTCAAATTCTCAGTATGGAAGCTTAACTCCTCCATTGCATTTTGCACTAATTTATCCTCAAGATGGCCCTCAAAATCTAAATAGAAATTTGTTTGTTCAAAAGTATTTTTTACAGAGAAACTCTCTAATTTTGTCATATTAATTTGATTTGTTGCAAATCCGCCCAAACATTTATAAAGGGCAGCTGGTTCACTTTTCAATCGAAAAATACAAGTGGTGATGAATTTTTTATTTTGATCAAAATCTGGTTGCTGAACTTTTTTTCCCATTATCAAGAATCTTGTTACATTGCCTTTCTCATCTTCAATATTTTCTTCTAATATTTTTAAATTATATATCTCAGCAGATAATTTTGATGCAATTGCAGCTATTGACTTGTCATTACTTAACGAGAGATCTTTTGCAGATCCAGCGGTATCAGCTGAAATTATTGTCTTAAATTTGTTTTTATTAATAATATTTTGACATTGTCCTATAGCTTGTGCATGACTTCTTACGTACTTTATGTCTGATAAGTTAGTATCATGTTTACAAATAAGATTATGCTCTACTTTTTGAAAATGCTCAGCATGAATTTGTAATTTGTATTTCGGTAACAGATAATGAATATCTGCAACTCTTCCAGCTAATGAATTTTCTATAGGAATTACAATTTTATAACTTTCATCGTTAAACGCAACTTTAAACGCCTCCTCAAAAGTTAAACATGTTTTGACCGGAGAATTACCAAAAAGTTGATTGGATGCAATATGAGAGTAAGCCCCTAACTCACCTTGTATCGCAATTTTTTCTTTTTTTGTCATTATTTGTTCATTAATTTTTTTATATTTAAATAATCTTCTTCTGTATCAACACTTAAAGGAATATTGCTTGAAAATCCAACATGAATTTTCATTTTATTTTCTAAAGCTCGAAGTTGCTCTAGATTCCTTTCTAGCTCCAATTTTGATCTCTTTATATTTACAAATTTATTTAATGATTGACTTGTAAATGCGTAAATACCAATATGGTGGTACAAATTATTACTGTGTTCTGATTTTAATCTAAAAAAATCTAAAGCCTCTGAAAATTTATCAACATTTAATTCATCTTTAGTCAATACTTTAACAACATTTGGATCATTGAACTCATTTTTATCTTTAATTTGTCCAGCTAAAGTAGCTATATCACAAATCTTTTTCTTCATATGATTTATTAAAAAATTAATAGAGTTTTTATCTATGTTAGGCATATCACCTTGTAAATTTATGATAAACTCGGGTTCCTTTTTAAATATTTTCTCGAAAGCCTCATAAACTCTGTCAGTGCCTGTCTCATGTGAAATATTAGTTTTAACAGCTAACCCACCGTTACTTTTGATTAAATTAATTATTTCTTCATCGGGTGATGCTACCAAAACTTTATCAACATTGGATTTTGTTGCAGTTTCGTATACATGCAAAATCATCTCCTTGTTCTGAATAAGTTTTAATGGTTTATTTGGTAGTCTTTTCGCAGATAGCCTAGAGGGTATAATGATAACAATCTTGCTCATAGTTATGCGTCTCAAAGACGCAAATAATTTAAAGTTAATTAAAGTTTTTTATTTAATCTCATGATATATCTCTATATCATTTATCAAATATATGGATAGTTTTGAAATAAATAAAATTATAGCAGCTGTGCTTTTAACGGCTCTAATTGTCATAGGAATTGGGAAAATTACCGACATTATATTTTATGTAGAGAAGCCGAAGCAATCTGCATACAAAGTTGAAGGTATTGAGGAAGGTATTATTGATCCAAATATAAAAAAAGTTAAGACAATTGAAACTAAAGAAGTTGATATAAAACAATTATTAGCCATGGGAGATTTATCACATGGCGAGCAGGTATTTAAGAAGTGCAGTGCATGTCATCAAATTGCTGTTGATGGAAAAAACATGATAGGTCCCAACTTGTGGGGAGTTATTGGGCGTCAAGCTGGTTCTATAGATGATTATAATTATTCAAAAGCTATGAAAGCGTATGCAAAAAATTGGTCTTTTGAGGAAATGAATCAATATTTAATCAAACCACAAGCATACATTAAGGGAACAAAAATGGCATTTGCTGGCTTAAGAAAAGAAAAAGATAGAGCCTCCGTTATATTGTATATGAACTCAAAAAGCTCAAGTCCTAAAACGCTTCCTTAAGACAAACACCAAATTATAATACTTTTTTGAATATGAACTCTATTTAACGCTTGTTGCCACACAACGGAGTTATTGCCGTCTATTACATCATCAGTAACCTCTTCTCCTCTACCAACTGGTAAACAATGCATGAATATTGCATCTTTTTTAGCAGCGTTCATAACCTTTTTATTTACTTGATATTTTCTTAGATCTTTCTTTTTTTTTATTTTATTTACATTATCGTTCATCGAAATCCATTTGTCAGTCATTACACAGTCAGCATTATTTACTGCCTCTATAGGATCTGAGATGATTTCTACATCAGCATTATTTTTTTTTGCCCATTTTATCATCTCTACATTTGGGCTATATTTTTTTGGACTAGAGATTTTCAGTTTGAATTTGAGTTTAGCTGCCGCCTCTATAAATGAATTTGACATATTATTGTTACCATCACCTAGCCAGGCTAAAGTTTTTCCTTGTATATCTCCTTTAATTTCTTCGAAAGTAAGAATGTCTGATAAAATCTGACATGGATGACTTTTTTCAGATAGGCCATTAATAAGAGGTATGGACGAGTGTTTTGAAAATTCAATTAAGTTCTGATGATTGGATGTTCTTATCATAATTATATCTGCATACTCTGAAAAGACTTTTGCGGTATCCTTCAAAGTCTCTTCTCCTTTACCATAATGAATACCATCCGGATTTAAAATAATATTGGAGCCCCCGAGTTGTTTAGTTGCAAGATCAAAAGAAATTCTTGTTCTAGTAGATGGTTTTTCGAAAATCAAGATCATTGATTTTCCATTCATTGGTTTATCGCTATCGATAGCAGTTGTCCCAAAGCCTTCTCTATTTTTTTTTCTTTCTTTAGCTTCATTAAGAATCATTCTTAATTCTGCAGAAGAAATTTCAGAAATATTTAAAAAATTTTTCATTTGTAACTTTTGCAAACCTCAGTCAAAATTTTTATTGCTAAATTAATCTCACTTGTTTTTACATTCAATGGAGGCAATATCCTTATAACGTTCTCTCCAGCTTTCACTACAAGAAGTTTATTATTCTCTAATTTTTTTATAAATTTAATTTGATTTACTTTTAATTTCAACCCGAGCAAGAGACCGATACCCCTTACCTCTAAAATAATATTGGGATAATTTTTTTTTAAATCCGTTAGTTTTGACTTAAAGTAGTTTCCTTTCTTCTTGACACTTTGTAAAAAACCTTTTTTAAATATTTGATCAAGAACAGCATTTCCTACACTCATTGCTAAAGGATTACCTCCAAACGTTGTGCCATGAGATCCTGGAGACATCCCAGAGGCAGCTTTTTTATTTACTAAACAAGCGCCAATTGGAAATCCTCCGCCGATGCCCTTAGCTATTGGAACAATATCCGGTTTTATTTTTGCGTACTCAAATGCCATGAATTTTCCAGATCTTCCAATTCCACATTGAACTTCATCTAAAATTAAAAGTATCTTTTTTTTATCACACAACTTTCTTAAGTGTTTAATACAAAAATCTGGTATCACTTTAATACCTCCCTCGCCCATTATTGTTTCAACCATTACAGCGGCCGTTCTTTTAGTAATTTTTTTTTCTAATTCTTTGTGATTACCAAAATCAAAGTGATCAAATCCATCAACTTTCGGAAAAAATCCCTCAGTCATTTTCTTACTATTACTTGCAAATATAGTAGCCAAAGTTCTTCCATGAAAACTATTTTTTATACATAAAATTCTATTTTGATTAGGTTTTCCTTTTTTAAAAAAGTATCTTCTTGCAATTTTAATTGCGACCTCAGTTGCTTCAGCACCTGAATTTTGAAATATAACATAATCTGCAAAAGTTTTTTTAGTTAATCTTGAAGCAAGTTTTTCTTGCTCTGGTATAACAAAAGCATTTGACACATGCCAAACTTTTTTTGATTGTTTTTGTATCGCCTTAACTAAATTTTTATTTGCATGACCTAAACAGTTAACAGCAATTCCTTGAACGAAATCTAAATATTTTACACCTTTAGTAGAAACTAAAAAGCTACCCTTGCCTTTTGAAAAGGAAATTTTTTTTCTGTTGTAAGTATTTAGTATTTTGCTCATTCTAAGATTTTATTTTATAACCATTTTTATACAATAAATAACTAACAAACCACAATACAATACTTAAAAGAGATAAATATATAATTCCAAAAAAAATTGATCCGTCCGCGGCCCCAATAAAACTGTATCTAAAACCATCTATCATATAAAAAAATGGATTTAATTTGCTTATCGTTTGAAGAATTTCAGGTAATTTATTTATAGAATAAAAAGTTCCAGATAAAAAAGATAAAGGTACTATAACAAAATTGGTGACTGTAGCCATGTGATCAAATTTTTCAGCCCACAAACCTGCAATTATACCAATTGATCCTAAAATAAAAGAGCTAAAAAAGGTAAAAAGAATTAAATATAAATAACTCATTATTTTTATATCTACAAGTATATAAAATGTGATAATTGAAACGATTGCTATTAATACACTTCTAGAAACCGCCGCCAAAATAATTGAAATTGTAACTTCAGATGGAGAAAGAGGTGCATATAAAATATCTACTATATTTCCCTGAATTTTTGAAATCATGAAAGTCGAAGATGAATGTGAGAATGCCTGTTGAATTACCTGCATTGCAATCAGGCCGGGAGCTAAAAAATTAATAAAAGAAACACCTAAAACTTCTTCTCTGCCTGATCCAATAGCTAAAGATAAAACTAATAAAAATAAAAGCGAAGAGATTAGTGGGGAAAAAATTGTTTGAACCCAGACTATTAAAAACCTCAAAACTTCTTTTTTATAAAGTGTCCAAGCACCTATCCAATTTACTGAACCAAATCTTCTTGTTCCAATTTTATATTTTCCAGATATTTCAACCATCAATAGTCTTATAACTTTAAATTATGAAAAAACTGTGTAAAACTCTACTTACCCTCAGACTATAAGCTTTTTATGTTTGAAAAAGCCCTACAAACACTAAATACTGTAATTATATTTTACTAATCTACTATATATAGTATAAGTTGAATTATGAGCTGGACTGACGAAAAAGTACAAAAATTAAAGGAACTTTGGAAAAAGGGCCATACTGCTAGTCAAATAGCAGAGATGTTAGGGGATACAACAAGGAATGCGGTAATTGGAAAAGCCCATAGATTAAATTTAGAAGCTAGAGCTCCTTCTAAAAGTTCTCATACTTCAGGAGCTAGTTCAGGCCAAAATAAAATTCAAAGAAGACCTTCTCAACAACCACTTACAAGAAAACAAAAATTTCAATCTATATTACTTGATAAAAACTTTGAGCCTGAGAACCCTAAGTCTTTAGAAGAGTTATCTGAGGACACATGTAAATGGCCTATAGGTCATCCAAATGAAGAAAGTTTTTATTTCTGCGGTAGAAAACCAGAAGAAGATTTTCCATATTGCAAATTACACGTTTTATATGCATTTCAACCTAAAGGTCAAAAAGAGGATGTTCTGGATAAGGATGATGAAGTACCAGAATTTATTGAGAAAAAAGTTAAATCTTCGGCCTAATTCATAAAATCTTAACAATTCTATAATAAACTTGAAAGGAGGTAAAAAATGGTCATATCAATCAAATATTTGAAGTGGATAAGCACAGTTTTAACATTGTTTGGAATATTAACTTTTTATTTAGATTATTATCCTTACAGTATGGTGCCACACGGTTTAGGAATTATTGGATGGACAATTGTCGGTAAGATAACTAAGGACAATCCATTGCTAATGAATTTTTCACTACAAATACCTATAATGATTGCTGGAATAATAAAATATTCTTATAGCCAGGGTATTTTTTAAATGAAAAATATACTTTTTGTTTGTACTGGAAACTCAGCAAGAAGTATTATTGCAGAAACAATTATGGACAATAAATATAAAAAAAAATTTAAAGCTTTTAGTGCTGGTAGCAAACCATCTGGAAAAATAAATGAACATGTAAAGAAATTTCTTGAAAACAGAAACTTTGATCTATCTGGTTATTATTCAAAAAATTTTAATGATTTTTTAAAAAACGATATAAAATTTTACCAGGTATTTACAGTTTGTTCGAATGCAAATAATGAGGTTTGTCCTGTATGGCCTGAAAAAGATAAAATAATCCACTGGGATTTGGATGATCCCGTTGTAAAAATTCAAAAAGCTAAAAGCGATGATGAAATAAATTCAATAATTGCTAACACTTACAACATAATTGAAAAAAAAATAGAAGATTGGATTAAAGATGCGTAATAAAATTTTTTTAGCTGAATTTATAGGTTGTGCTTTCTTAGTGATGATCATCGTAGGCTCAGGGATTATGGCTGAAAATTTAACTAATGATACTGCTTTAATGTTAATTGCAAATACATTGGCAACAGGTGCCGGTTTATTTGTTCTTATTGCAAGTCTTGCGGATGTTTCTGGAGCACATTTCAATCCAGTCGTTACAACATGTATGTTTTTTGCGGGCAAAACGAAAAGAAAAGATTTAATAAATTATTATACAGCACAGATTTTAGGTTGTATGTTGGGAGTAATGCTTGCAAACTTTATGTTTGATCAAAGTATAATTGAACTTTCCAGAAAAATGAGGCCCGGCATAAATATTTTTACTGCTGAAATAATTGCGACTTTTGGATTAATTTTTATTATTTTTGGAACAATTAAAAGTGGAAAAATTGTAGTCGCATCATCTGTTGGGGCATTTATTTCGGCTGGATATTGGTTTACGTCTTCTACTTCTTTTGCTAATCCCGCAGTTGCTATAGCCAGAACCTTTACAGACACGTTTACTGGGATAAACTTTATCAATACACCGAGTTACATTTTAGCTGAAGTTTTAGGCGGATATATTGCTTACAAGATCGTCAGAATTTTATTTCTTAACAAAAGATAAATCACTCAGAAAAAGATATTTTATAGTTTGAGGGTAGCCCAAGGCAATAAAGATACCTTGGGCTAATTAATTAACAAACACAGTTGGGAGACTGTTAAACAATCATTAATATAGGATTGCTAAAAAAATATTTAAATTAAGTTAAATATTTATTAATTTTTAAGAATAAATAATATTAGAATCGACATTCATCTCGCTTGCTAGATTTTTAAGTCTTTTTGTTACTTGTTTTGAGACTATATCGCTGTGATTGTTGGGTATTTTCAAAAAAATAGTCTTATTTCTTTTATAAATTTTAAATTCATCTAATAACAAAGAAGACATACTTGTAAGTGACTCAGCTAACCGTAAAGCAGATCCTACTTGCTTTGAGGATAAAATTTCGTTGTTATTTAAGATGCTTAGAAACTGATAATTCGGATTGTATTTTAAACCACAATGTCTCCAAAAGCTTGCTGATGCAACTTTTACTCTATCTCTATGTTCTAGTTTTAGCAGTGGAGTGTTTAACACTTCCATAAAAACTAGCTCTGCTTTTTGAAAAGCGCCCAAACCCCAATCCATTTTACTAAGGATACAAGCTAAGGTTAGTAATCTTCGATTAAAATATTCATTGTCTTCAAATAATGGTGAAATAAAATTAAAATATTTCTCAAAACTTTTTCCATAGTCCCCTTTTTTAAAAGATATACCATCAGTTTTTAATTTAAAAATTTCATCCTCACTCATTCCATGATTTATAATTGTATTCATATGTCCTTCCCTTAATCCACTTATCGAACAAATAACTTTTGAAGGACTTGCTGCTTCAATTATTTCGTTGAGAATTATGGAACTAAAAGGTAAGTAGGGAGTTCTAGATTTAGTAATATATTCCATTGATTTCAGAGAAGATTTGTTAAATTTTGAAATTTTGTTTAAGTATTTAACCGCTGAGTCTTTAGTTAACTTATATTGATGCAAAATATGTAATGGATGTTGTTCTTTAAAAAGATGATATTTAAATAATGACCTCCAAGTCCCTCCTACTAAATAAATATTTTTAAATTTCTTTTTAAAAAGCCATTTTTCATCTTTTAAAAGTTTTTTAACATATTTTCCTAAATTTCTCTTTTTTATAATAGGATTATTTTCAAGTCTTAATACTCCAAGAGGTAAAGAAGTTGTTTCAAAAATTTGATTTTTAGAAACTCTGGCAAGTTCTAAACTTCCACCTCCTAAATCTGCAACTAGTCCATCTACTTCATCAAATCCTACCATTACACC
Organism: uncultured Pelagibacteraceae bacterium; assembly: GCA_902590115.1. Taxonomy (GTDB): domain Bacteria; phylum Pseudomonadota; class Alphaproteobacteria; order Pelagibacterales; family Pelagibacteraceae; genus Pelagilacustribacter. The sequence continues at coordinate 13,478 of CACIVM010000003.1, forward strand.
ATTAGCTGATGTTCTTGCTTCTTCCTCACCAGATAATACTAGTGGCTTTTTATCAAATATTCTTTTAATTTCTTCTAAAAATTCACTTGCATCAGTAGCCTCTCTAAAAGCTGCAGTTGCAATAATTTCTAAATCTAGAACTCCTGAGATATCTAAAATTTCTTTAAATCTATTTAAAACTTTTAAAGAGCTTTTAATTCCATCTGGGTTTAATTTTTTTGATTTATCTAAATTCTTTCCAAGTTTGCAGATTGCTTTTTCATTAAATACTGGAATTGGAGAAATTTTAAAATCGTCATATATGAGCATTCTTACTGAATTTGATCCAAGATCTATTATGGCTTGTTTAGACTTTTTACTAGACTGAATTTTAAAAAGATTTTTAAATTCTGATTTCATTTAATAATTCTTAATATTTCAGGTTTCATTTTCATTATAGATTTTCCTCGACCTGATAAGCTTGGATAACTCATAAAATAATTATGAGCTGAAAAGGCTTTTTTCATTAAAAGTGGTTTTCCCTTATGATAATTCCCTAAGCTATCTAAATGCCAGCTTTGAGAGTTATCAAGAAAATTAGCAACCATAATTTGATCTAAAATCTGTTCATGAACAGTATTGTTTTCTATTGGGACCAAAATTTCTACTCTTCTATCTAAATTTCTAGGCATCAAATCAGCTGATCCAATATATACTAAATTTTGCCTACTTGGCATAGGAGAACCATTAGCAAAACAATATATTCTAGAGTGCTCCAAAAACCTTCCAATAATACTTTTAACCTCGATATTTTCAGATAAACCTTTAACTCCAGGCCTTAAACAACAAACGCCCCTAACAGATAATTTTATTTTCACTCCTTTACAAGATGCCTCATAAAATTTTTTAATTATTTGTGGATCTACCAATGAATTCATTTTAGCCCATATTTCAGCATCTTTTCCTTTTAAAGAATTGCTAATTTCGTTATCTATTTGTTTCTCTAGGAATAGTCTTGAATTAATTGGAGATAATATAATTTTATTTAGCTTGCTAGGCTTTGCGTAACCAGTAACAAAAGTAAAGAATTTTTCAACATCCTTCGCTATTAGTGGATCAGAAGAAAATAGAGATAAATCTGTATAGATTTTTGCGTTAATAGGATGATAATTTCCTGTTCCTAGATGAACGTAGGTTTTAGTTTTTCCTTTTTCTTTTCTTAAAACTAAACTAGCTTTTGCATGCGTTTTATATTTTGCAAATCCATAAACAATCTGAACACCTGCTTTTTCTAGTTTACGGGATAATTCAATATTTTTTTCTTCATCAAATCTAGCTTTGATTTCAACAACTGCTGTAACTGCTTTTCCATTTTCAGCAGCCGCAATTAAAGCTTTCACTATCGGAGAGTCAGGAGTTGTTCTATAAAGAGTTTGTTTAATAGCAATTACTTTTTCATCCTTAGCTGCAGTCTCTAAAAATTGAATAACAACATCAAATGTTTCAAATGGATGATGAACAACAAAATCTTTGGATTTGATTGCTGAAAAAAATTTATGATTAAATTCTTCTAATCTTTCTACAGGTCTTGGGTTAAATTTTTTAAATCTTAAGTGTGGAGATTTTTTCTTACAGATTTCATCTATATCTTGAATTCCAACTATTCCCTCTACTTCATAGACGTGTTCGTCTGACACATCTAATTTTTTACTGAGAAAATCTTTTAAATTATTGCTTGATCCTTTAAGAATTTCTAATTTAACGATACTACCTCTTCTTCTTTTTTTAATCGCCTTTTCAAAGTACCTTACAAGATCTTCAGCTTCGTCATCTATCTCTATGTCGCTATCTCTAATAATTTTAAAAGGAAGAAATGATACAAGTTCGTGCTCAGGAAATATACTTTCAGAAAAGTAACTTATTAAATCTTCTATCGTGATGAATTGATCAGATTGTCCATCTATATCTATAAACTTTGGAAGAGCCCTAGGTATAACAATAATCACATTTAAATTTCTTTTGTTTTTTACTTTTTCTAGTTTCATCAAAATTGCTTGTCCTTTATTGGCAATAAAGGGAAAGGGATGAGAGGGGTCGATCGCTGTAGGTGTAATCACTGGATAGACGGTTTCATTAAAATAATCTCTTAAAAAATCTATGGATTTTTTATCCAAATCTTTTATTTTTTTTAAATAGATTTTCTCTTTTTTTAGTTCATTTAAAAGTTGTTTAAATGAGTCGTTTTGTTTTATTAATAAATCTTTAGTTTTTAAAACTACTCTAGATAATTGTTCTTCTGAAGTTAAACCATCTGCACTTAATTGATCAAAATCGTCTTTTATTTGATTATATAATCCTGCAACTCTTACCATAAAAAATTCGTCAAGATTAGTTCCAGCAATTGATAAAAATTTAACTCTCTCAAAAAGAGGGTTTTTAACATTTTTAGACTCTTCCAAAACTCGGTCATTAAATTGTAGCCAAGAAATTTCTCTATTGATTAGCTGCTGCTCTGAAGACAATGCTTTTGTTAAATCTATTTTTGACATAAAATTAAAAAATATGTTTAAATTATATGCTATGAGACACGCTAAATCTAGTTGGGATTTCCCGGATTTAGTAGATTTTGAAAGACCTTTAAACAAAAGAGGTATTGAAAGTTCAAAAAAGATTTGTGAAAGATTTGTTAAAAATAAAATATTTTTTGATTTAATTTTAACTTCATCTTCTAAAAGAACATTGGAAACACTTAGTTATCTAAATGGGCCAGCAGAAAAAGCAAAAATTTTAAAGTTAAAAGAATTGTATAATACTTCAGAAATCGAAATTTTAAAGATAATAAAAAAAGTAGATGATAAATATAAAAGTTTACTGTTAATCAACCATATGCCATCAATTAAGGATTTCTGTAGCAAAATTTGTCTAAACCAAAATTCAAATTTTTATAAAGACATGTGTCATAAATTTTCTACAGCTGCTGTTGCGGAGTTTGAGTTTAAATTTAAATCTTGGAAAGATTTAGATTTAGGCGGGAAAATTACAAATTTTATTCGCCCTAAAGACATTTAACCATCTAAAGAATATCCTGAAGACCTTACGGTTCTAATTAAATCTTTTTTTCCGTCAATATTTATTGCTTTTCTTACTCTTCTAATATGGACATCAATTGTTCTGGACTCCACATAAACATTATCACCCCAAACATTATTTAAAAGTTGTTCTCTGGAGTAAACTCTTTTAGGATTTTTAATTAAGAAATCTATAAGCTTAAACTCCGTAGGACCTAGCTCAACTTCTTTTTCTCCTCTAAAAACTCTTTTTTGCGCTCGATCAACTTTTAAGTCTTCAAAAATAACCACGTCCTCAACCGCATTTGGTTTAGCACGTTTCAATAATGCGTTTACTCTAGCAATTAATTCTTTCTGACTAAATGGTTTTGTAACATAATCATCAGCGCCTGTTTTAAAACCCTTCAATTTATCTTCTTCTTCTCCCTTAGCCGTAAGCATAATTATTGGAATATTTTTAAGTAAATTAATTCTCTTCAAATTTCTACAAACTTCTATTCCTGAAATGTCTGGAAGCATCCAATCTAATAATATTAGGTCCGGATTTTGATCTTTAATACTTCGAATGGCATCTTCTCCATTTAAAGCATAATTTACTTTGTGTCCTTCTTTTTCTAGATTGTACTTTAATAAAGTTACTATTGGCATTTCATCTTCTACTATGAATAGATTTGCCTTCATTCTAACCTTTCGGTCTTTCTCCTTCGAGATAGTCGCCGGTAATTAAAAAGTAAACTTGTTCAGCGATATTAGTGGCATGATCACCAATTCTCTCAATATTTTTTAACATGAAAAGTAATTGCGTTATTTTATTTATATCCTCTTTCTTTTTTTCTAAATGTTTTATAGCGGCCTCCATATTTGTATTGGTCAATTGGTCTATCTCCTCATCTGAATTCCAAACATTTTCAGCGGTATCTTTTGCTCTATGTAGATAAGCATTAAGGACAGAATTTACTTGCTTGGCCGCTTTAAGACCGGCTATCTCCAAATTTTTAATAATATCACTTGGTAAATCGGTTCCAACTTTTAGAGTTCTTTTAGAAATATTTTTTGCTAGATCGCCTATTCTTTCTAAATCAGATGAAACTTTTAAAGCAACAACTGTCTCTCTTAAATCTATCGCCATCGGCTGTCTTAAGGCAATTAAATTTACGACTTGTTCTTCGATATGGAGTTCGTATTTATCTGTTTTTTCATCATCTTTTATAGACTTGTCTGCTAAAGAAGTATCTTTTTTTACTAATGATTGAATTGTTTGTTCAAGCTGTTTTTCAACACTTGCTCCCATTTTGACTATAGTATCCTTCAAGAGTTGCAGCTGTTCTTCGTAAGATTTTACTATATGTGGTTTTTCACTCATTAACCAAACCTTCCTGTAATATAATCCTGAGTTTGTTGGTTGTCAGGATTTTTAAATATTTTTTCTGTATCGCCAAATTCTATAAGTTTTCCGAGGTGGAAGAAACCTGTTTTTTGAGATACCCTTGCTGCTTGAGACATCGAGTGGGTAACTATCACTATTGTGTGTTCTTTTTTTAAATCATCAATTAATTCTTCAATTTGAGCAGTAGCTATAGGATCTAGAGCTGAGCAAGGTTCGTCCATTAAAATCACTTCCGGACTAACTGAAATAGCCCTAGCTATACATAATCTTTGTTGTTGACCTCCTGATAAACCAGTGCCAATTTCATCTAATCTGTCTTTTACCTCTTCCCAAAGAGCGGCTTTTTTTAAACTCATCTCAACAATCTGATCTAATTCACTTTTAGATTGAGCCATACCATGAATTGTAGGTCCATAAGAGACGTTTTCATAAATTGTTTTTGGAAATGGATTTGGTTTTTGAAACACCATACCTACATTCTCTCTTAGTCTTACAACGTCCAGTTTTCTCGAATTGAGTTCCAATTCATCCATTTTAATGCTTCCTTCAACTTTACAAATATCTATTACATCATTCATTCTATTTAAACATCTTAGAAAAGTTGACTTTCCACATCCTGATGGACCGATTAAAGCAGTCACTTCTTTATCCATTATATCTAGTGAAACATCGAACAAAGCCTGCTTAGAGCCATAAAAAACATTTACATTTTTTGCGCTTATCTTTGTCATGTTAGTTCCATTTCCTCTCAAATTTATGTCTTATAATCTGAGCCGCTAAATTCATCAATATTAAAAATCCAAGTAAAACCATTATACAAGCACTTACTTTTTCAACAAACCCTCTTTCTGCTGATTCACTCCAAATGTAAATTTGAACGGGCAAACTTGCAGCTGGGTCTACAGGAGTGCCTGGGATAGTGTTTACAAAAGCAACCATACCTATAAGTATAAGCGGTGCTGTTTCTCCAAGAGCTTGTGCCAATCCAATAATAGTGCCTGAAAGAGTACCGGGCATTGAAAGAGGTACAGTGTGATGCATCGTTGTCTGCATGTTACTTGCTCCCATCGCTAAAGCAGCCTCTCTTATACTTGGGGGAACTGCTTTTAAAGAAGCCCGCGCAGCAATAATAATTGTGGGAAGTGTCATTAAGGATAAGGTTATTCCTCCAACTAAAGGTGTTGATCTTGGCAAATTAAATACTGCTAATAAAACCCCTAAACCTAAAAGACCAAAAACTATTGATGGTACAGCAGCTAAGTTGTTTATATTAACCTCGATAAAATCAGTAAACTTATTTTTAGGGGCAAATTCCTCTAAATATATTGCTGCTAAAACTGCAATGGGAAAAGAAAAAGCTAAACATACTAAAATACTAAATACTGTTCCCATAAACGAACTTGCTATACCAGCTAGTTCGGCTTCTCTAGAGTCTGGATTAGTGAAAAAGCTTAAATTGAATTTTGATAAAATATCACCTCTCTCATTCAACATGTCATATATTTTCAATTGATAATCATTAACTCTTCTATCTTCCTCTGGAATATCACGAGGATAATTTCCTTTATGGACTTGGTCTAAATCATCTGAAGCCGTTAATCTTATAGGAACTATTTTTCCTAGAAGACTTGGATTTTTTAAAAGATGATTTTTAACTTCTTGTTCATAGGTAAATGCCACCATTTGAATAAGTTGACGATCGTCTTCCTCAGGAAGAGAGGGATCTAAATGAGTCATTGCTTTGTAGGCTATGTCATAATAATCGGCGTTCTCCAAATCTTCTAAGCTCGGATTATCTGTCTCAATTAACATTAATTCTTTATCGTAATGAACTTCCGTAACAATCCATGTTTTTTGGAAAGCTGTGTAACCTTTTGAAAAAATTTTATACATAAAAACAGCTAAAAATAGCAGAGCTAAACCTATTGCAATTTGTCCAAATAATTTAAAATTTGCTTCTGCCCTGTAACGTTTATTTAAGAGTTTTCTCTTAGCCTCATTCATATTTTTCCCTATATTTTTTCACAACTGTTAAAGCAATAACATTTAAAAAAAGTGTTACTACAAATAAAGATATTCCTAAGGCAAAAGCTGCCTGAGTTTTTGGATCTCCAAATTGTTGGTCGCCAATAAGTATAACTACTATTTGAGCTGTAATAGTAGACGTGGACTCTAAAGGGTTGGCTGTTAAATTTGCAGCTAATCCAGATGCCATCACTACGATCATAGTCTCACCGACTGCTCTGGAAACAGCAAGTAAAATAGATCCGACTATCCCCGGTAATGCTGCAGGAAATATAACTTTCTTAATAGTCTCTGATTTCGTAGCACCCATCGCATAACTTCCATCCCTTAAATTTTGTGGAACTGCTGATATAACGTCATCGCTTAAACTTGATATAAAAGGGATTATCATAACCCCCATAACAGCTCCTGCTGCAAGTGCACTTTCTGATGAAACTTCTAATCCTAAAGAATTTCCAATTTCTTTTACGAAGGGACCTACAGTGAGGGCAGCAAAAAATCCATATACTACGGTTGGGATACCTGCTAAAATTTCAATTATAGGCTTAGCATATTTTCTAACTTTTCTTGTTGCATACTCTGCGAGATAAATTCCGCTTAACAACCCAACTGGGATTGCTACACACATTGCTATAAATGCAATGAAAAAAGTTCCAGCAAATAATGGTACCGCTCCAAATGCATCTTTCATTAATTCAGGATCTGGTTGACCATCTCTCACAAATGTTTTTGCCGGATACCAATGTGTTCCAAAAATGAAATCAAATATCCTGACGGATTGAAAAAATCTTATGGCTTCAAACAAAAGTGAAAATACAATTCCTATTGTTACAAGAACTGCTGCCAAAGAAGCTGTAAATAAAACCCATTTTAAAAATATTTCTACTGGTTCCCTCATTCTGTTATTCTTTTTAATAGATTGATAAGCATAGCTTAATGATAAAATTAAAGCTGCTAAGACAATTACGATCTTAGCGTTATTAGCCATATTTTTAATTTGGATGTATTTACCTGCAGAATTATCTAAAAAATTATTAATATCTCCTGTATACGTTCCTAATGCTAAAGCCTTTACTTTTGTATAAATAAGTTGAAGCTCATTCTTAGTTAAATTTTGATCCAAATAATCTGCTAAAATAAAATTTTTTACTATTGTTGGTTCAAACACTGACCATAAAGAAAAAATTATAAGTGCCGGTGCTGCGCACCAAATCGCAAGATAATAACCATAAAATTTTGGAAGTGCTGTTAGTCTTTGTGAAGATTGAATAATTGTTGCTTTTTTTCTACCAAAATAATAGCTGGAGAAACCTAAAAGTAGAATAAGACTTATAAGAACTAAATTCATTTTTCAAGCTCCAGTTAAAAAAGGGGGCCGAAACCCCCTTTTAATTTTTTAAAAAGTAAAATTACTTTTTAGGCGGCATATTTACTAATTTAACAGCATTAGTTCTAGATGTCTTGTATAACTTACCATCTAATGGAACTAAACCGATATCAGTTAAGTAGCCTTTTTTACCAATAGACTTTTTACCTGTGAATTCTTTTACGAATTCGTGTAAACCAGGAATTACGCCTACGTGAGCCTTTTTAACGTAGAAGAATAAAGGTCTAGCAACAGCGTAGCTATAGTCTTGAATAGAGCTTAAGCTTGGTTGACCACCTTCGATACTTGCAGCTTGCAATTTATCTTTTGCAGCTAAGAAATAACTGAACCCAAAGAAACCAAACATTTCTTTGTCCGCAGCTAATTTTTGAATAATAAGTGAGTCATTTTCACCTACTTCAATTGCAGCACCGTCTTCTCTTAATGCTTTATATTTTGCACCAGCAGCTTTTGATGCATCATCAATACCTTTTTTCATTACTAATGAGTTCCAAGCATCCCTAGTTCCAGATGTTCCTGGTGGAACCATGATTTTGATATCATAATTTGGTAATGAAGGATCGATGTCGCTCCACTTTTTATATGGGTTTGGTACAAGTTTACCATCTTTAGCAACTTCTTTTGCTAATGCTGCCCATAATTGTTTTTTTGTAAAGTTTACTGGTTTTTGATCTTTAGAAAATGCAAGAGTGATACCATCGTTACCTACTGTAATCTCCACAATTTCGTTAACACCATTTTTTTGACATAGCGCATACTCTTTAGCTTTCATAGCTCTAGAAGCATTAGTTATATCTGGATGTTCTGCACCGACTCCTGCGCAGAATAGTTTTGCTCCACCACCAGTTCCTGTAGATTCAATTACTGGAGTCTTAAATTTTCCAGATGAACCAAATCTTTCTGCAACAATTGTTGCATATGGGAATACTGTTGAAGAACCAACTATTTTAATTTGATCTCTAGCTTGAGCAGAAGTAACGATTAACATCGTTAATAATGAAGCTAAAGCGATTGTTAGTTTTTTCATATTTTCCTCTCTGTTATATTTATTAATTAATTAACAAACGATAATTTTTTAGACTTGATAGGACTCGTTTGTATTAAGAATTTGTTACAGATATGTTAAAAAAGTAACTTTTTAGTTGATTCCGTATTAGTTGAATCTTCTTGTTATTTTCACGTCCTCATAAGATGAAGCTAGGTTACCTTCGCAAGTAAAGGGTCTTACTTTATTTAACACTGCATATTTACTAGTAGGTTTCAAAGTAATTTCTAGCTTTACGAACTCCACGAGCTGTTTACTTAATCTTTCATCATTTCTCCAGCTCGCCCATTTGCTTGGAGGTGTAAAAATATTAGTTAAATATGATGCGGCTCTACGGTAAGTTGTGTTTGAATATCCTTGACTATTTAACAAGTTTTCCTTAACAGACGTGTATATTTTTCTACATGTGATCGAATCAGCCATGTAAGATTTTTTATTTAAATTTCTCTCCATTGGCACTGATACAATTAATAAAATTTGGTCAGCTGTTGAGGAATAAAGAGCCTCAGTATAAATATTTGCTGGCAAATATTTAAATTCTCTTATGTCTATAAATGGGACAACTGCTTTAAGATCATCTTTTAGTCTTAACAATCCTAAATCAAATACTGTTAAAGTTTGATTTTTTAAAATTTTTCCAATCTGTTGTTCAGCTTTTACAAATGAATTTAAAGATAATAAAATCAAAAATATAAAAAATAATTGTTTTATTTTATTGATCATAATTTGATTATTATACCAAATTACACGTTTTAATTGAATACTAAAAAACTGGTAAATGTACTGATATTTGTGTCCCTTCACCAACTTTACTTTTAATTTCCAATTCTCCTCTATGTTGAATGATTCTATGACGACAAATCGCAAGGCCAAGTCCTGTGCCTCCTACCTCTCTACTTTTTTTGGCATCAACTCTATAAAATCTTTCTGTTATTCTAGAAATATGTTCTGCCGGTATTCCAATTCCTTGGTCAGAAATAGAAATTTTATAAGAATTATTTAATAACTTTCCATCACCTTTTTCAATTTTAATTTCTATAGATTTTTTATTTTCTGAATACTTAATGCTGTTGTCTATTAAATTAGAAAAAATATCTACCAAAGCTTCAAAGTTTCCTTTAACAAAAAAATCAGATTGTATCTTATTGGTGAATTTAAAGTTGAGTAATTTATTTTGATGAATATCTTCTACAGAATTAAAAATTTCTTTTAAATTAACTTTATCCTGTGGTTGAATATGTTCTTCAAGTTCAATTTTGCTTAATGACAATAAATCTTTTATCAAATTTTCCATTCTGTCAGCTTGTTCTAACATTATTGGTATAAACTTTTTTTGAGCTTCAGGATCATTTTTTGCATGCCCATTTATGGTTTCTAAAAACCCTTTGATCGATACTAATGGAGTTTTTAATTCATGACTAACATTTGCTACAAAATCTGATTTGAATTTTTGTGCTTTTACAATTTCAGTATAATCTTTTAAAAAAAGATTTATGGTATCTGGATCATCAGAAAAAATACTTTCGCCGATCATGATATAAACTTTAAAAAATTGAAAGGAAGGCTGACTCAACTCTAAATCCATATTAATAGTTTTTCTTTTATTTACAACTAAATCAATATTTTGTAGCAGATCAGGAACTCTTAATATTGTAGCAATATGTTTACCAAGACTTTCTTTGCCAAATTTATTTTTAGCGCTTGGATTTAAATACTTTATATTTTTATATTTATCTAAAATTATTAAATAATCATCTAATTGATTTAATATTGCTCCTTTCTGAGGGTCGTCCTCAATATCTTCGTTGGTAATATCTTGAACTTCTTGATATAAATTTTCAGTTTGTTTTTGATCTCTAACTTCACTTCTGGCATCAAATCCGGCCTTGATGAATTTTGCAGAAACTAGAATAACAACGATTGAAATAATTGCAGCTAGCGATAAAAATAATAATGTCATCATTGTTTAAGTTTTCCTAAAACATTTATAAGAATTGCTTCATATAAATATGAAATTATAACTTAAACTTTAAATTATGCAAAATATAGAGGTCAATTAGGTGCAGTGTTAGCTAAAAATATTTTAGCACAGTTCTCCCAAGTATATTTTTTAGCTATTTCTTTACAATCGTCTCTATTTAATTTTAAAGCTTCTAGAGCGGCTACTTTTAAATCTTTATTTAAAACACCACCATTCGTTCCCTCTAAAATATCTTTTGGACCTGTAACTGGATAGGCTGCAACAGGTGTTCCGCATTGTAAACCTTCAATAATAACTATACCAAAAGTATCTGTTAAGCTCGGCATAACAAAAACATCTGCTGATGCAAAGTAAGATGCTAACTCACCATTTGTTTTCTCGCCTTTAAAAATGACATTAGGAAATTCTTGTTTTAATTTTTTTAAATCTGGCCCCTTTCCTACTACAATTTTAGTTCCTTCTAGATCAAGATTAAGAAAAGCTCTAATATTTTTCTCAATGGAAACTCTACCTGCATATAGCCAAATAGGTCTTTTATATTCTAAATTAATGCGCCTGGGGTTTTTAAATGCTCCATGATTGGCCCCTCGTGTCCAAACAGTGAGTTTTTCTGGATCAAAACCAATTTTTTTTAAATCCTCTTTCATTGATTTTGTAGTTACTAAAGTTTTGTAAGCGGCTGAGTGAAAGTTTTTGAGAAATTTTTGAGGTATTTTAATAGGTATAAAAGGTGCGTAAAGTTTAATATATTTATCGAAAGACGTGTGGTAACTGGTTGTAAATTTTAAATTATTTTTTAAACAATATCTTCTTGCAAAGTAACCCAGCGTATCTTCTGTGGCTATATGGATAACTAACTTTTCTTTATTTTTTTTAGCAAATTCTAACTCTTTTTGAATCATTCTTCCAACTTTAGGCCATACATTTAAAGCAATTTTAATATCATTATATTTAGGTAACGGAACAGTCAAAAAATTTACTGGAGTTATAAAGTTAACAGTATGCCCAAGTTTTTTTAATTCTTCTTTTAATTGTTCAAGGGTTCTCACTACACCATTTATTACCTGTTCTTTGCAAGCTCCTGTGACTATTAATATTCTCATGGATTATTTATTAACGATTTTTAAATATGGTTCGTAATTTACAACTTCTTCTCTTATTTTGTCCCAATCTATAACTTCCATTCTACCATCAAAATGCTCAACTAAAAATGTTGCTCCCTCAACCCAGTCGCCACAGTTTAGGTAATTTATTCCATCAAGATTTTGGTTTGCAGCATGATGTATATGACCACATATAATACCATCAGCTTTTTTCTTCTTTGCGTAATTTGCTAAGGTCTTTTCATAGTCACCAATATACTTAACTGCATTTTTAACTTTATGTTTTAGATATTTTGCTAAAGACCAATTTGGCTTTTTGAATAATCTTCTGATGAAATTTATTACTACATTAAATTCTAACAGAAAGCTGTATGCTACTGCTCCAACTTTTGATAACCAAGGTGCATATTTCATTACACCGTCCCATGCATCGCCGTGTACTACTATATATTTTTTATTATCACTTGAAACATGTAAGCAGCGGTTTATAACTTCGATACCACCAAAATGAAGTGGTAAAAATTTTCTAAAAACGTCATCATGATTACCAATTATATATTTTACTTTTGTTCCGTGTCTTGCTTTTCTTAAGGTTTTTTGAATAACGTCATTATGTTCCTGAGGCCAATAAAAATTATTTTTCAAAGCCCATATATCAATAATGTCACCTACGAGATATAAATTTTCTGATTTTGAATGCTTATAAAATTCAAGTAGCTTATTTGCAGAACTTTTTCTGTGTCCTAAATGAACATCACTTATAAAAATGCTTTTATAATTTAAAATTTTTCCTTTAGATTTTGTTTGAATTGTTTCCATAAATTTAATAAAACGAATCTCTAGTAACAGTTGAATCATATAAATGTTACAGAATTGTTAAAAAATGATTAAGAAACTAAATTTTGCAGTTATATTCAACGCCAATGCAGCAGGCGGTAGAAAACTTAAGTTAATTAATAAGGTCATTTATCTTCTAGAGAAAAATCACACTGTAGAACTTTTTAAAACTCAAAGTGAAGAACATGCGAGAAAAGTGTTTAAAGAATTGTCTAATAAACAATTTGATCGATTAGTATTTGCTGGAGGTGACGGAAGTGTTTGCTTTGGTATCAATGAAATGTTTAAAAGTGACAATTTAAAAGACAAATTAGTTGGATACATACCTGCAGGTACTGCAAATATTCTGCAAATAGAAACTCAAATTAAGAAAAAGGCTGAGGAGATTTACAATGTCCTCGTATCAGATAATCATAAGAAAATTTCATTAGCAAAAATAAATGATAAGTATTTTTTCTTAATGGCTGGTGTAGGTTTTGACTCTAGAATTGTTGAGTCCATAAATACAAATATTAAAAAGTATCTCGGAAAAGTAATTTTTGCTTTTAAAGGTTTTCAGCATTTTTTATTTTTAAAGAATAATAAAATGGAGGTTGAGTTAGAAAATGAAAAAATAATGGCTGATTGGATTTTATGTACTAATTCAAAATACTATGCTGGTCCCCATTCTATTACAAACGATACAAATATATTTGAAAACAAGATAGTGGCTTACATATTTAAAGACCTAACCAGAATAAAATTGCTTTACTATGTTTGGTTAATATTGACTAAGGGTGACTTAGGTCCAGCAAAAAGTGTGATCAAAAAAGAACTGGACAGATTAAAAATAAATGGTGTTAACAATAAAGTTCTATCTCAGGTTGACGGTGAAAATTGTGGTTACGTAAACAGTCTTGAAATCCAAAAAACAGACAGGTTTATCAATTTATTAGTTCCGTAAAATTTTCTAAATTTTTTTTCAACTTTTAGTTTAAAAGGTTTTTCTAAATTTCATTTGAAAACTTTTTAAAACTGTTCTAAGATTTTTAAGTTTTTGGAGGAACAATATGAAAAAAAAATTGAAAAAAAACGAAAAAAAGAAAAAGAAAATACTAAAATCAATCGATAAGCTTAAAAATAAAATAAGCACTAAACAAAAAAAACTATCAAAGGTTGAACTAAAGATAGCTAGTCTCGAGAAAAAAATTGCTGAAAAAAAAGCTAGCAAAAATAATAAAGAGCCTATCGCAGCATCTTTAAATAATTAGTTTATATAGAAATTAAATGCCCCTGATCCTAAAAATCAGGGGTTTATTTTAATTCACCAAAAAGGTTTAAAAGTATTACTCCTGAAACAATTAAGATTAATCCAACAGTTCCATAAAGGTTTGGGGTTTGATTATATTTAAATATTCCAAATAATGTAACTGCGGTTATCGTTAATGCTCCGTAGGTCGCATAAGTAAATCCAACTGGAATTATTGTCATTGCTCTAGATAAACAAAAAATACAAACAACAATACTTGAAATACAAAAAAGTGTAGGCGTAAGCTTAGTAAAACTTTCTGTAGTTTTTAAAAAACCGTTAGTGGCAATACCTGTAATGATTGCAAGAGTTAAATAAATATATCCTGAAAATAAACTTAAACTCTTCATTTTGCTTTTGCGAATTGCCCTCCATCACGATAACGCCACAACCATTTTTCCATAGCTTGTTCGACGTCTTTTGGTTTTATCTCTAAATCACTAATCGTAAGTTCTTTATTTGAAACAACATTATCAGCTTCTGATAAAATTTCACATTGATCTCTTGTTAAAACTGGTGGGATCGGTAACAAGCTTAAAATTGAACTTTGTATTTTCGCTATCGCCATAGGCATCTCTATAACAAATCTTTTTTTATTTATAGTTTTCATTATAGATTTTACCATATCACCGAAACTTATTACTGTAGGACCACCTATTTCATAAATTTTTCCTTCGTTCTTTTTTGCTTGTATAGCTTTAACAATTGCATCAGCCACATCCGTTACCATTATTGGTTGAAATTTATAATCTATTCCCACAATTGGAATTACTGGTGAAAAACTTAATTTTGAAAATAAATTTGTAAAATTATCTTCAGGTCCGCATACAACACTTGGTCTTATTATTACTGTGTTTTTAAAGTTTATTAGAGATTTTTCTTCTCCAGCAAATTTAGATCTTTGATATGCAGATTTTGAATCTTTGTTAGCTCCTATTGCTGAAACATGAATATATTTTTTTACTTTATGTTTTTCACATAATCTCGAGATAATATCCGGGATATCTGAATGAATTTTTATAAATTTTTGCTTTCTGTTTTCAAACAATATTCCAATTAAATTAATGACTACATCTGAATTACTGATAGCCTCCTCTATTTTATCAAAATTGTTTGAGTTAAAATCGATTAACTCTATAGAGCCTGGAGGAGCTTGTGTCTTTAAATACCCTTTTTGAAACGGGTTTCTAGTTAGAATGATGCATCTATATTGTTTATTCGTCAAATTTCGAACAAGATATCGTCCTATAAATCCACCACCACCAAGTATTGTTGCTATTGGGTAATTGTTCATGGTATTTAGATAATATGGTAAAAATTCATAGAATTAAAGGAGACATTACATCCGAAATCGTAAAATCTTTTAAGAATAGTGTGGCAATTGATACGGAAGCCACTGGTCTTAAAATACCAGGAAGAGACAAGTTAAGTTTAATTCAAATTTGCGGTGAAAATGAAGATGTATTTATTATTCAGCCAGATAGAAGTAAATATAGTGCTCCTAATTTAGTTTCGGTATTAGAAAATCCAAAAATATTAAAAATAGGTCACTTCTTAAGATTTGATAAAAGTGCGATAGAATATTTTCTTAAGTGTAAAATGAATAATATTTTTGATACTAAGATAGCATCAAAAGTGGTTCGCACTTATACAGACCAGCATGGTTTGAAAAATTTAGTTTATGAATTTTGTAACAAGAATTTAGACAAGAGACAGGGAAGCTCTGATTGGAATAAAGATATAAATGAATTATCAGATAAGCAATTAGAATATGCTGCAGGAGATGTCATTTACTTACACAAGATTAAATCTCAGCTAGAAAAAATGCTAATTAGAGAAAAAAGAATGGATTTATTTAATCGTTGTATACAATTTTTAGACACTAGAATTGAGCTTGATCATAACGGATTTAAATTTGATATTTTTGAACATTAATGAAAAGAAATAATTTTATAAGCATTGCAAAAAAAGCTGCCTCAATTCAAATTAAAGAACTAAAAAAAATTAATAAAGTTTTTAATAAATCTTTTGTTCAAGCAGTAGATTTAATTTCAAATTGTAAGGGTAAAGTCATCGCTGCTGGAATCGGAAAAAGCGGTTTAATTGCAAGAAAAGTTTCTGCTACTCTCTCGTCAGTGGGCATTTCATCTTTTTATTTAAATCCGGGCGAAGCAAATCACGGTGATTTGGGTCAAATAGATAAGAGAGATGTTTTACTCGTATTTTCTTATTCGGGAAACACCTATGAAATTTCAAATATGCTTAAGTACGCTAACAGATTCAATATAAAGATAATAGGAGTTGCATCAAAAAAAGAAAGTATTCTATTAAAAGCGAGTGACGTTAAGATTTTGTTGCCTCCAGTTTTGGAAGCAGATCCAACTAGGATGGTGCCAACAAGCTCAACCTCTATCACTTTATTATTTGGTGATACTTTGGCAATAGCTTTGATGCACAAACTAAAATTTTCTAAGGATCGTTTTAAAGTTTTTCACCCAGGAGGAAATATCGGAAAAAACCTTTTAGCTGTTAAGGATATTATGATTTCTGGAAAAAAAATGCCAACTATTCATTTAAATAAAAATATGAATGAAGCAATTAAAATAATAAATAGTAAAAAACTAGGATTAGTTGTTGTATTAAAAAAAAATCTTATCCAAGGAATAATTACTGATGGGGATGCTAGACGTAGCATGAGGCATTATAAAAAGGAAAACTCAATTAATAAAATAATGACAAAAAACCCACTTACAATTGAAGAGGATTTACCAGCTACCAAAGCTCTTTCGATAATGAATGATAAAAAAATTACAAGTTTATTAGTAGTAAAAAAAAGAAACAAGGGTAAAAAATTAGCTGGAATTGTTCATATTCACTCGCTTTTAGAATTTGGAATAAAATGAATTTAAAAAAAAGAAGAAAGTTAATTATTCAAATATTGTTGTTTATTACAGCTTCTTTACTAATCTTCCATACTTATTATAAAGACAATAATGATAAGTTTAATAAAAATTTAACAAAAAAAAGTATTGAAATTCAAAAAGATAATCAAGGTGAAGGGATTAAGGATGTCGTTGATAAAGAAGAATTAAATTTTTTTGAAAATGTGGAATACAATGGAGTTGACCTTAACGGAAATAGATATGTAGTAAAATCTAAATCTGCAAAGTTTAAATCAGATTTTCCCGAATTAGTAAAAATGACATCGATGACAGCGATTTTCTACTTTAAAGATAATACAACACTAAAAATATTTGGAAATTACGGCTCTTATAATAACAAAACTTTTGATATGGAGTTTAGAGAGGAAATATTAGCTGAATATGATAATAATTTTTTGTATGCTGATAACATAAATTATTTTAACAAAAAAAGTTTCCTAGAAATATTTGGAAATGTGAAACTGGAGAATGATAGTGGTGAAGTTAAGTCAGATAGAATTGAACTTGATTTGGAGACAAAAAAAGCTAAATTTTCTATGCTTAACGATAACACTGTAAAAGCAAAAATAAAATGAGAAAAGGTTTTAGGATAATTAAATTTAAAAAAAGTAAACCAATACTAAGCGTAAAAGATGTGAATAAGTCTTTTGAAGGCAGGCCAATCTTAAAAAAGATTTCCTTAGAATTGTTCCCTGGTGAAATAGTTGGATTATTAGGTCCTAACGGTTCTGGTAAATCAACACTTTATAGCATAATCATTGGTGAGCACTCTACTGATAACGGAAAAATTCTTTTGAATGGAAAAGAAATTCAAGATGAGCCGATTCATGAAAGAGCTAAAAGTGGAATTGGATATTTAAGTCAACAACGAAGTGTATTTGGGATGTCAGTTTATGATAACTTACTTGGGGTTTGCCAATTGTCGATAAAAGATCAAGAAAAACAGATCTCTACAGTAGAAAAATTATTAGATGAATTCAACTTACAACATTTAAGAAATTTACATAGTCAAGTTTTAAGTGGTGGTGAGGTTAGAAGACTAATGATGGCAAGAATACTTATAAATAAACCTAAAGTAATTTTGCTTGATGAACCAATGGCTGCTTTAGATCCAATTGTTGTACAAGATATACAAAAGTATATTTTAAAAATTCAATCTTATGGCTGTGCAATATTAGTTACTGATCACCAAGTAAAGAATCTTTTCGACGTGGTAGATCGAGCGTACGTCCTTGGTGAACAATCAATTATTGCAGATGGGACGCCTAACGAGATATTGAAATCTTCAAAAGCAATTAAATTATACTTTGGGCCACAATATAAGTAACTCAATAAATGCGTTTAAAAAAATTTGATATCATAAATTCAAAAAAAATTCAGAATTTTAAAAAAACTATAAAAGTTGACAGCGATAAATCATTATCTATTAGGTCGCTGCTGTTAGGTTCTATAAGTGAAAACATATCAAAAATAGATAACTTATTAGAATCTGAGGACGTATTTTCAACGATAAAATGTTTAAAAAAAATGGGTGTTACCATCAAGAAAAAAGGTAAGATTTTTTATGTGTATGGCAAGGGATTAGGATCACTTTTTGCAAAAAAAGGAACAAAGCTTAACTTTGGAAACTCAGGTACTCTTGCAAGATTATTGATTGGAATATTAAGCACGACTCCAGATATAGACATAAAATTATCAGGTGACACTTCTTTAAAAAAAAGAAATATGGAGTCGTTAATAAAATTAATGAATGAATTTGGAGCAACTTTTTATCCAAACTCCAAAAGAACTTTACCCTTTAATCTAAGATCGTCAGACATACCCATAGGAATAAATTACAAAGCTGGTAAATCTGCTCAGCTCAAAAGTGCAGTTATACTTGCTGGTTTAAATTCATTTGGTAACACAAATATTATAGAAAAAAAGAAAACTAGAAATCATACTGAGCTTCTTTTAAAAAAAAATTCTAATGCAATAAAGTTAAGATCAACTGAGGACGTCAATAATATCAAAATATTTGGAAAAAAAACATTACACTCAAACAATATGAAAATTTTTGGTGATCCATCCTCTGCTGCCTTTTTTACAGCACTTACAGTATTGAAAAAAAAATCTAAATTAACTATTAAAAATGTTTTACTTAATCCAACAAGAATTGGTTTTTATTTTTTACTAAAAAAATTTGGAGCAAATATAATCTTTAAAAAAATTAAAATGTACAATAATGAGAAAATTGGCGACATCATAGTAAAAAGTTCAAACCTAAAACCAATTCAAGCTGGTTCTAAATATTATTTCAATTCAACTGATGAATATCCTATTCTTTTTATAATAGCTGCCTTGACTAAAGGTAAGTCAACTTTTAAAGGAATTGAAGAATTAAAAAATAAAGAAAGTGATAGAATTAAAGAAATGCAAAAGATTATTAAACAAATTGGAATTAGATCGATATATAAAAATGGAGATTTAGTTATATTTGGGGAAAAAAAAATAAAAACTAATAGAGTAATTGATGTTCCGTCTTTGGGAGATCATAGAATTTGTATGAGCGCATTAATTTTAAGCTTAATTACTGGTGTCAAGTCAAAAATAAAAAATTTTGAAACTGTAAGAACTTCTTTTCCCTCTTTTTTAAAATTGGTTAGATATTTAGGAAGCGATTATGAAATTAAAAGTAGGTGAAACATTTCTCGTGGCAGCAGATGGTTCAGCTGCTAGTGGAAAAACGACCGGGGCAAAAATTATCTCAAAAAAATATGGGCTAAAATTTTTGTCCTCCGGTTTACTTTACAGATATGCGAGTTATTTACTAATTAAAAATAAGCCCTCCAATTCCATTAGTTTTTTAAAATTTAAATTTAAAAATCTAAAATATAGTAAAATTACAAAGCTTAATTTAAATACTGCGGAAATTTCTGAGCACACCTCAATTATAGCCAAACAAAAAAAAATTAGGGAGATTTTAAAAAATTACCAAAAAAATTTCGCAAAAAAAAATAAAAAAGTGTGTATTGAAGGTAGAGACATAGGGTCTGTTATTATGCCAAATGCAGATATTAAATTTTTTTTTAGATGTGATCTTAGGACTGCTTCATTAAGAAGATATAAGGAACTTAAAAAAAGAAATAAAAATATTTCTCTAAAAGACGTTAAGAAATCTCTAAAAGTAAGAAATTTACGTGATATTTCAAGGAAGAATAGCCCTTTACTGAAAAGCAATGATGCGATAATTGTGGACACCGGAAAGTTAAAAAATATTAAATCTATGATATTTAAAATGAGTTTAGAAATAAATAAAAAATTGAAGTCTTATGGCAGATAATACTGATATTAAAATTACTTCAATGAAATCAAATAAAGAGTTTGAGTCCCTCCTGATAAAAGACTTCAAAGACAGAAAATTAAAAGAGAACGAAATTATCAAAGCTACTGTTACAGAAATAACAAAAAATTTTATTGTTGTTGATTGTAAAGCTAAAATGGAGGGAATGATACCTGTTGAAGAATTTAGCAATAATAATGAACTAGATAAATTAAAAGTTGGGTCAATAATTGATGTTTATTTGGAAAGAGTTGAAAGCTACAAAGGTGAAATAGTAATTTCAAGGGAAAAAGCCAGACGGATGGTTGCTTGGAAGAAAATGGAAAAAGTTTTTGAAAGTCAGGAAATAATTGAAGGATATATCACTGGCAAAATTAAGGGTGGATATATATGTACTGTAGATGGTTTACCAACTTTTATGCCAGCATCTCAAATTGATGTACGACCGTTGAAAAAAATTGACCACTTAATGAATATCCCGGTTAAGGTAATTGCGACACGTATAGATAGAAGCAGAGGAAACGTTTGTACAAGCCGAAGAGCAGTATTAGAAAAAGATAAAAATGCTGAAGTCAGGGAAATGCTAAAAAATATAAAAGAGGGCGATATAGTCGATAACGCAAAAGTAAAAGCCACGACTGACTGGGGAGTTTTTTTAGATATTAATGGTTTAGATGCTTTATTACATGTTAGTGACTTATCGCATGGAAGGGTAAAAAAGCCTTCTGAACTTATTTCAATAGGTCAGAATATAAAAGTTAAAATTACAAAAATAGATAAAGCCACAAACAGAATATCAGCTTCTATAAAAGCTCTCACCGAAGATCCTTACGAAAATATTTCAAAAAAATATAAAATTGGAGAATTATATAGTGGAGTTTGCACAAAGCTCATGGACTATGGGGCTTTTGTAAAATTGGAAGAGGGTATTGAAGGTCTTATACACAATAGTGAGCTTTCATGGGAAAGCAAAAATGTAAACCCTTCAAAAATTTTATCCGTATCTCAAAAAATAAATGTTAAAATAGTGAGTATTGAGCCAGAGAATAAAAGAATTTCGCTTTCTTATAAGGCAACCCTGGATAACCCTTGGAATGATGTAAAGAAACAAGTTGGATCTATAATTTCTGTAAAAGTAAAAAATGTTACTGATAAAGGTATATTCGCAACTTTAGATAACGGCTTAACAGGAATGGTATATTATAAAGACGTTTCTTATGAGGATAGCGAACAAGGCCTATCTAGATTCAAAAAAAATGATAATATTCAAGTGAAAGTGATGGAAGTAAAAGATGAAAAAATCAAACTATCAATTAAAGCTCTAGAAAAAGATCCGATGGATTGGCTTAAGGATAATAAAAAGAAAATTGGAGACATTATCACAACGAGAATTAGCTCTGTTATGGCAAATGGTGTTAAAGTCTCGTTAGATCCTGATAAAAAATTGATAGCAACAATTAAAAAAGCTGAGCTTGCAAAAGACTCTGTTGACGCAAGACCAGAAGTTTTTTCTAAAGGAAACGCATTAGATGCAAAAATTTTGGACTTGAATTTTGAGAAAAGAAAAATTGTTTTAAGTGTAAAAGCTGCTCAAATTGACGAAGAAAAAAGTCTCGTGGCTAAATTTGGTAAAGGTGCAAAAGCTGGCGCAACCCTTAAATCAATATTTGAAAAAGCATTAAGTGGTGGAAAGAAGAAGAAAAAATAATTGGTTAAATTATCAATAATCCAAAAATTAAAAAAAAAGTATCCTAATATCCCGCAATATACATTAAAAAGATTAGTAGATTTAACATTTTCAAAGATTTCTAAAGAATTGGAAAGAGGTAACTCTGTTGAACTTAGAAAATTTGGAAGGTGGTCTGTTAAAAATTCAAAAAAAAAGTATAATGCAATCAACCCTAAAACTGGTCAAAAAATTTATGTTCCAAATAAAAAAAAAATAATTTTTAAAATGTCAAAAAACTTAAAATCTAAGATTAATAGTAAATTATGAAAAAGAAGATTTTTATAGCCTGTGACACAACAAATATAAAAAAAGTAAAAAATATAATTAAACACACTAAATCAAGTAAATTTGATATAAACTATAAGTTCGGATTAGAATTTTTTTATTCAAAAAATGGAAGATCTTTTATTTCAAAAATGGCAAGCTTGCCAATTTTTTTAGATCTTAAATTAAATGATATTCCTAATACTGCTGTCTCGGCTTTAAATGCAATAAAAGATCTTAAAAATATAAGATATCTCACAATTCACGCAAATGGTGGTCTCGAAATGATTTCAAATATAAAAAAAGTTGCAAAAAAAAATAACAAAAAATTAAAGATTTTAGCAGTTACAGTTTTGACAAGCTTTAACGAAAAATCTATTAAACAAATAGGTTATTCCAAAAAAATAAAGGAAATAGTAATTAAACAATCAAAACTTGCAGAAAAAGCAAAATTAGATGGAATTGTATGTTCGGCTCATGAGATTAAATTTATAAAAAAAATTTCAAAAAAAATGGAAATCATCACACCGGGAATAAGAATGATTAAAGAAAAATTTGACGACCAAAAAAGAGTTGTCACACCATTGGAAGCTTTTAAAAAAGGAGCTACTGGAATTGTTGTCGGCAGAAGTGTTACTAAAGGTGAGATTAAAAAAAATTTCGCAAAACTGCTTAACCATCTAAGCTAAATGAAATTAAAAATTTGCGGCTTATCTAATCCAAATGAAGTTAAAGCATGTACAGAATTTGGTGCGGACTACTGTGGATTTATTTTAAATTTTCCGAAGAGTCATAGAAATATATCTTTTGAAACTGCAGATTTTTTGACACAAATTAAAAAAATTAAATCCAAATTTGTTGGAGTGTTAGTTAATCCATCAGATGAAGATCTAGAAAAATTTGCAAAACTAAATTTAGACTATTTCCAGCTTTACGGGAATTATAACGACGAAAAATTGCTTAAAATTAAAAAAAAATTTCAAATCAAAGTCATTTCTTCTATTCAAGTAAAAAAAAAAGAAGATATTTTTAAATACAAACTTTTTGAAAAAAACTCTGATATAATATTATGGGATAGTTCCGGATATGAAAAGAGTTATTCCTGGAATTATGAATGGATCAAGTCTATAAAGGTTAGTGCTCAAAAGATGATAGCTGGAAATATAACATTAGAAAAAATTAGTAAATTTTCTTCTTTAGCTGATATTATAGACGTCTCTGGAGCCTTAGAAACGAATAAAGTAAAAGATATTAATAAGATAAAAGAATTTATTTTGAAAGTGAAAAAAAATGAAGATTAAAAAAGGTATACCTTTAATAGATCAACATGATAAAAATTTCATGTATGGCGGAAAGTTCGGCGGAAATTTTATACCTGAAACTTTAAAAAAACCAATTGATGATCTGACTAAACTTTTTCATAAATTAAGAAACGACAAGGGTTTTTTAAAAGAAAGGGATTATTACTTCGAAAATTATGTCGGTGCCCCAACTCCTTTTATTAAATTAGATAATCTAACTAAACATCTAAAAGGAGCACAAATTTATGCAAAAGTAGTTTCAGAGGCAAATGGTGGAGCACATAAAATTTATAATGCTACTGTTCATTGCTTACTAGCAAGAAGATCGGGTAAAAAATTTGTGATAGGTGACACAGGTGCTGGATACGCTGGAAAGATGTTGAGTATGGCAGCAAAAAAATTTGGATTAAAATGTAAAATTTTTATGGGTGCTAAAGATATCAAAAGACAACAACCTAATGTAAAAGCAATAAAAAAAAATGGTGCTGAAGTTGTTCCAGTTTATTCAGGAAGTCAGACACTTGTTGATGCGGTCTCTGAATGTATGAGATATTGGGTTGCTAACTGTAACCATGCACACATGGCAGTAGGCTCAACCGTAGGTCCCTCTATCTTTGTCAGAATATGTGGATGGAGTACAAGTCAAATTTCTAGAGAACTTAAATCACAAATCATTGACGAATTTGGATCAATGCCAAAAAAAATAAAACTATATAATTGTGTTGGTGGTGGCTCATCCAGTTTTGGTTTTTGGAATGAATTTATGGATTATAACAGAAAACAAGTTGAGTTTATTGGTGTTGAGGCTGGTGGTCCAACTAAAAGCAAAAAACATGCTGCACCTCTAACTTATGGATCAAAAATTGGTATTCTTCATGGGGCAGCTCAATATGTAAATCAAAACTCTGATGGACAAATTGAAGAAACAGAATCTATTTCAGCAGGTCTCGATTACCCGGGTGTTTCTCCACTTCACTGTTTTTTAAAAGATGTAAAACGAGCAAGATATACAGCTGCTAGTGATGAAGATGCTTTAGAGGCTTATAAATTGGTCACTAAATATGAAAATTTAAAACCATCATTGGAACCAAGCCATGCTTTTTCTGTTGCAATTAAAGAGGCTCGTAAACTTAGTAAAGATACAATAGTAATTGTTAATAGTTGTGGAGATGCTCATAAAGATAAAGATATTTTAGAAAAAAGATTAGGAAAAAAATATGCCAAATTTAATTAATCTTGCTTTTAAAAAAGTAAAGCAAGAAAACAGGCCTGCTCTTTTGACTTATACAGTTGCGGGTGATAATTCTAAAAAAAAATCTTTGGAAATACTTAAATCTATATCTAATTATGCAGATATTCTGGAGTTAGGTATGCCTCATAATGCTCTTGTTGCAGATGGAAATCAAATACAAACAAGTGCTTATAGGGCAATTAAAAATGGAATTAAATTAAAAGATATTTTTCAAATAGTAAAAAACTTTAAAAAAAGTAAAAAACAAAAGCCAATAATATTAATGGGTTATTATAATATGGTTTATCAATTTGGAGAAAATAATTTCTTAAACATTTGCAAAAAAGTAGGTGTTGATGGTTTAATTTTGGTAGATCTCCCTTGGCCTGAGAATAAAAATTTCTCTTATAAATGTAAAAATAAAGGTATAACCTTTGTACAACTTTTGTCACCGACTACATCTGTTAAAAGGATAAAGAAAATTTTAAAAGACTCCCATGAAATGATTTACTATATAAGCATGTTATCAACAACAGGGGGAAAATTAAAAATATCGCCAAAAGCAATAATGAATAGTTATAACAGAATAAAAAGGCTATGTCCTAAAAAGAACATTGTGATAGGATTCGGTATAACGGATAAGTCAATTAATAAGTTTAAAGGTGCTAATGGGGTAGTAATAGGGTCTCAATTGTGTAAAACATTGACAAAATCAATTAAAGCTAGACAAAATCCTGTCACAAAGTTAAGTAGTATTGTTAAGAAATTAAAAGGGAAAATAATTTGAACTGGATTACAAAATTTATAAAACCGAAGATTAAATCTTTATTCAAGAAAAAGTCCTCAAATGACGACGAGACTTTATGGACAACATGTGGTTGTAAGAATTTGATTTACAAAGAGGATCTTAAAGATAATTATAATTGTTGCCCTAAATGTGGAGCTCATCATAAACTGTCTTGTAACGAGAGATTTGAGTTATTTTTCGATAATGGTGAGTTTGAATTAATTGAAACACCTTTGCCACACGATGATCCACTAGAATTTGTAGATAAAAAAAAATACTCAGATAGACTAAAAGCAGCAAGAAAATTAACCAATCAGAATGATGCAGTTGCAATTGCAAAAGGTAGAGTTGGTAAAATACCTGTTACGGTTGGAGCTCAGGATTTTAGATTTATTGGAGGATCTTTTGGTTCTGCATCTGGAGAAGCTTTTATAGCAGGTGTCCAACATTCTATTGAAAATAAAACACCTTTTGTTTTTTTTAGTTGTAGTGGGGGGCAGCGCATGATGGAGTCATCTATTGCATTAATGCAAATGACCAGAACAACTTTGGCCGTTAATGAATTAAAAAAAAATAATTTACCTTATATTGTTATAATGTCTGACCCAACTACTGGAGGTGTTACTGCGTCCTGGGCTAGTCTAGGTGATATATTAATCGCCGAAAAAAACGCGACAGTGGGTTTTAGTGGTAGAAGAGTCATACAAGATACAGTAAGAGAAACCTTACCTGAAGAATTTCAAAAAGCAGAGTATGTTCTAGAACACGGAGGAATAGATCTTGTTATTGAAAGAAAATATTTAAACACGACAGTAAGTACTTTATTAAATGTGTTGTTGAAAAAAGCTGAGATGGAAGCTAAAAATCAGTTATCTGATGTTGTCACAATCGATAAATCTCTACAGTCAGCTAGCTAAAAAAAAAATTTTTAAACAAAAAATTAAATTCGGTTTAAAAAGAATAAAGAAAGTTCTTGAGTTACTAAATAATCCTGAAAAAAAACTAAAGAATGTAATCAATATTGTCGGATCAGATGGTAAATATTCTGTTTTAACTTCTTTAAAATATATTATTGAAGAAAACGGGCAAAAAACATCTGCATTTATATCTCCTAGCCTGATTGATATTCGTGAAAGATTTTGGATTGGTGATCGTTTTTTATCTTATAAAGAAATAAAAAAAACTATAAGTATTATAGAAAAATTAAAAATTCCCTTAACTATATTTGAGTTATTTACTTTAATTTATATTATAAACGTAGCAGAGAAAGGAAATGATTACAATTTAGTAGAAGCAGGTGCTTTATTTGCTAAAGACAGTACAAATTTATTTGATTTCCCTAAAAGCCAGGTGATTGTTAATATTAATAAGCAACATTTAAATTTTGTAAAAAAAAAAAATATTAGAGAAATAATAAAACAAAAGGTAGGTTATTTAAGCAATTATACAAAAATATATATTAACAATCAGACTAAATCCAATTTAAGAAATATCAAAAAAATTTTAAGAAAAAATTTAAGTGAAAAAGTATATTCAAACAATTGGAAATTGATAAAAAGATCAAATACTTATTTTTATAAAGATATCAATACAACTATACCTTTAAAGAATAAAAATATCCATTCAATGGGATTGTGGCAAAATTTATGTATATCAATAAAAATAGCTAAGGACTTAGGTATAAACAATAAAATTATTAAAAAGGCTGTACCAAAAATAAGATTTACGGGAAGAATGCAATATATTAACAAAGGTAAAATAAAAAATAAACTTTTTAAAAACGAAGAATTATTAATTGATGGATGTCACTCTCAAGTAAGTGCTAAGAATCTTGTAAAATATTTGAATACTATAAACTTACCAAAGTATGGAATTTGTGGAATGACAATAAATAAAAATCCATCTGATTTTTTGGGAGAATTTAAAGGCGTATTCGAAAAAATAATTACGGTGCCATTGAATAACAACAAAAATTACGTTTCGCCAAATACTTTAAAAAAGATTTGCTTAAAAAATAAAATAAGAAGTGAAACTGCTTTCAATTTTATAAAAGCGATAAAAGAGCTTTCTTCATCTGAAAAAAAAATAATTTGTGTATTCGGCTCTCTTTTCTTAATTGGAGAATTTTTAAAAAAAAATTAAATATTTTCTTTTATCCAAGAAACTATATTTGACTTTGTACTAGCACCAACTTTTGTAGCTTTGAGCTCACCATTTTTAAATAATAACATAGTGGGTATACCTCTAATACCGTATTTTACTGGGGTATTTGGTTCGTTATCAATATTATGTTTAGCGATGACAACATCATTTTTAAGCTCTTCAGAAATTTCCTCAAGCACAGGAGATATCTGCTTACACGGGTTGCACCATTCCGCCCAAAAATCCACCACAGTTGGTTTTTCAGATTTTAAAACCTCTGTCTCAAAATTTTCATCTGTTGTTGGTTTTGTTGGCATGTATCCTTAATAAGTATTTTTATTTCAAAGTCAACTACGCAGAAGAATAAACTTTTTCCAAATCTTCAACGTACGCGTTAATATCGTCTAATATTTTCAGTTTTTCTGGCTGTTCTTCTCTCTCATATTTTGCTCTTAAAGTGTCTATCTCTGAATATGTTCTTGGAATTGTGTTCCATTTTTCGTTATTTGTACTCAAAAGTTTTTTAGCTACATCTTTATGAATCAAATCGTAGTCAGACTTACTCAATATTTCAGGCCTTTCTATATACAAAAGCTTTTTTCCAAAATACTGAAGTCTTTTATCTTTAAATTTTGATAGAATTGAAAGTTTTTCACTCCAAGGGACAGAATGGAACTTTGACATTATGTTATTATCTTCTGCTGAAGTAAATTTCTCATAAATACTTTCTTCAGGATAAATATCTTCTTGAGATTTAAATTGATCTTTTTCTTGTACTTCTATTGCTTTAATCGTTGATACTCTTTCAGCAAATTCTTTATTTTCTTTTACAAGTTTGGCCCTTGCCTCTAATTTTTTTAATCCAATCATTTTATATTCGTCGAATTTTTCATAATAAGAGGGATTCATTAATATTGGATGTTTGTTATGCCTTACAGTTCTTATAAATTTAGGTTGTTTTTTCATTGCCGCCGTCAAGTCATCGAAGGATAAATCAAAATACTGCAAAGGATCATGTCTTAGATCGTAACAAAGCGGCCATGAAAATTTAGGATGTTCACACACAAACGTTTGTACGTATGGTCTGCTTTTTCCATAAAAATATTCATTAGTACAAAATAATTTTTCATTCTTGATTATTTCAAGAGCTATATTTTTGTCTAATGTCAAATGACTAGCTTTCCAAACATTTGGTGCCTTATTAGCTATAATTTTAGCAATACCTAGGGTGGCTACCACATCTCCTATTGCATTATGCGCGTCCCCATGCTCGATACCATTTAATGGAGCCATTTGATCAAGTTTGTAAACAGCATTTCCTTTTTCATTAATAGGATTTTTTAAAGTATCTGGATAATAAAAATTTGCAGCCCTAGCTAAACCTAGAACGTCGCCACGGTTGCTTCCATTTGTGCTTGTTATGTAAGGATATTCTAAAGTTTGGAAAAGTGTGGATCTGAGAAAATTTTCGTCAAATTCTATTGAATTAAAGCCAATATAAGTAGCCTTCCCCCATCTTTTTAAAGTCTCAACAAATTGCCTCACCATTTCGTAATGTGAAAGATTAGACTGCTTAAGCATTACAGGTGAAGTTTTATTCACTATTAATGCTGAGGCTTCTGGAATAATGCCAGGGTTTAATCTACACCTGGCATCGAACCTATCTAGCTCATCTAGGTTATCATTGGTTAAAATTGCTCCGATTTGGATTATTTGACCCCAATAAATATTGGATGAGCTAGTCTCAAAATCATAGAAAACATAGTTAGCCATTTAATCTAAGATTGCCTTTCTCTATATTCTCAATTTCTTTTTCTATACACTCAGTCTCTTTTAACGTTTTCCTGTATGTATAGGCGTCTTCAAAATCTATAATGAGATCCATTATTTTTGTAGGTAAATTAATGAACTTAATTATAAAGGTTATTATTAAGTGCTCTCTTTCAGCCTCTTTAGACGCTTTTTCAGTTATCGATTTATAAAGAAAATAATCCTCCATTGATTTAAGCCACTTTTTATTGTGTCTTAATTTATTTCGAAGGTAATTTAGAACTTTATTATTCATTACCTTCTCCTTTTTGATTATCTCTTAGCTTCTCTTTTGTGATTGTCTCTACTGTTTTGCTGATAGATAATTTCACATCTGGCACAATAGACTCAGATAGAATTATCAGTTTTTGATAAGTTTCATGTGATAATGAAACATTCCGATACTTAGTATAATCGGTCATTTGCTTCCTTTCTCTACAGTCCTGATCGATAGATACACCTCTATTGTACAGAACAATTAGTTTTTGTTTACGTTATGTAGGGAAAGTGAATTTACAGACAAGGAAGCCAAATATGTAAATACACTTTCCCTACGGCTTTCAATTAATATAATAACTAACATTAAAAATGTCAACTAAAAAAAAAATAGAAAAATTTAACTTAGAAGATTTTGTTGGAAAAAGTAGGATTGAAAAAAAAAATTATATTATTGCAGAAAGTAAAAAAACTTAGTGCCTTTATTTTTTTCATCGTTATTTTAAAATTTTGATTTTTTCTTTATTGTCTAAAATATTATCTTTCACTTCCTCAGGATCCTTTATATTTCCTAGTGTATTCATAATTGATCTGGCGTCTCTACCAAATCCGTCAGTAGCTGCCATTGCTTGTTCCAATTTTTTTCTTAAATCTTTTATTCCTTCAAAATGCTTTTCAAATCTAGAGCTTATATTTCTTAAATCACTATAAATTTGAGTAGCATGTTGTTGTACCTTTAAAGTTTGAAAACCTAAGTGATAAGACTGTAATAATGCTGATAAAGAATTAGGCCCTGAAACTGTAACTTTATACTTTGTTCTTAATTCTTGTAACAATAATTCTTTTGATTTTGGATCTCTGTAACTTGAAATTTCTGAGAATAATCCTTCTGTTGGAACATAAATAATCGCAAAATCTGTACTTTTTGGTGGAGCAATATATTTTGCATTTACCGATTTAGCTTTTAGTCTAAAAGCAGCCGCTAAATCTTTTCTCGCCTCTGCCTGAGCCTCTTTATCATTTATTTTATAGGCATCATCAATCGCCTTATATTTTTCAACTGGCCAATGGCTGTCAATTGGTAACAAAACTTCTTGAAGTTTAATAGCAAATTCAACTGTTTCAGATGTATCATCTTTCATTTTTACATTAGCGATAAATTGTGATGCTGGTAGTAAGTCTTTGAGAAGAGCGCCTAATCCAAATTCTGCTAGCGTTCCATAAGATTTAACGCCACTTAATATTCTACTAAAACTTTCTTGGCTTTTATTTAATTCACTTACTTGTTTGTTAAAAACCCCAACTTTCTCATCCACCCTAGTTAAAGCGCCAGTCATATCTTTTGCAATCTCTTTGCTCATGTTTCCAAACGATTGACTAAAAGAATTTTTAAGTGAGTTTACCTCGTCTTTTAAAATTTGTTCATTGTTTAAATTACTATCTGTTTTTTTTTTTCTGAGAATAATAAAGATTAATAACAAATTTAAGATTATTAAAGCAGAAATTGCTAAAAAAATTATCGAATCCATAATTTATAATATACCATTTAAAAATTTAAATGATTATAATATTTTTTTGTATAGGGGCAAATTTTTATTGCCCCTACAAAAGTTAAATGTTCACCGGTGTTTTTTTTAAGTGCTTTAAAATTTTTCCAGAATTTACGCCCGCTTTAATTTTATAGCCGGACGTTCCATTAGCATTAACCTCAACTGCTTTTCTGGATTTTTGCATTTTGTTAATAAGTTCAGCCTGTGATTTGTTTAGGCTGAATTCTTTTAACATTTTAGAATGTCTATTCATAGACCCCCCAATTGTTTCTATTCAACCTACTTTTAACTCATGTAGATGAGCCACTTTTCCACCATGTGGATGGTATATTAATATTAATATATTATAATATTTATTACAACAAAATTTATGAGAAATAGTACGCTTGGAATAATAATTGTAATAGCTGGTGTGTTGGTTATTTTTACAAAACATGAAAGTGCATGGATTATATCTGCGATTCTAATAGGTGGAGGTTCTGGTCTATTTTTTTGGAAGGATAAATAATTTTTCAATGGGTAGAAAATTTTTTTTTATAGTTAATGGCTCAATTGGTGCTTTAATATTTTATTATTTTGTAAGAAAGATACAAATATATTATGATGTTAATATTTCAATTGATGGTTATGGCCTGGCTGGGGCTGTTTGGTACGGATTAGGATTAGGTTTTATATTTGGAGTAAAATTTATAAGAGTGCAAGATATACTTAAATTAATTAAAAAAATAAAATTTTAGTATTTATGAAAAAAATTTGTATTATTTTTGGGCATCCAAATTCTAAAACTTCTTTTAACAGCGCTGTAAGAGATACATTTATTGAGGAAGCAAAAAAAGATGGTCACAAAATTGATTTAATAAATCTTTTTGATGAAAAGGAACAATTGCCTTTTTATAATCAAGAAATTAATCCTCCGCCTCAACTGGTTTTAGATTATAGAAAGAGATTGGAAGACTGTGATGTGATGTTCTTAATCAGCCCTTGTCATAACTTGAGATTATCTAGTATTACAGAAAATTTCGTGGATTGGTGCCTGCACCCGCGCTGGTACTTTAGCTACAGGTCTTTAGTGCCTGGGAGTAAGTTTTTTAAAAATTATGGTTATCCAGTTCCTGGAGCCATGAAAGGAAAATTGGGAATAATTGCGATTAGCTATGGAGGACCTATGGTAAGCTACTGGAATTTTTCTTTTTTTGATAATATTCCATATAGAAGAATTAAAAAAACTGTTTTTCAACTTGGTGGGCTTTCGACAAAATACATAAGGTTTTACTCAGTATTGCCCCAAATGGACAAAAAAGTATTTGATAATCATATGGAACGAGTTAAAGAATTAGTAAGAAGTTTAAAAAAATAAAAAAACGTTTATGTTGGTTTTGAGGTAGTTTATGGAAAAATTTAAAAACTGGATGGTAGAAAGTGCTAACATCATGTTCGATGACAGTAAAAATGATTTAAGATCTCTTCCAAAATCTGTTCGATTACAAATTTTAATAGTTCTCTCTTTTATTTGGTCAACAGTTTTTAGTCTATATGTTTTTAGTTTGACTACTTTTATTTGGGGGTGGGCCAGGTGTAGTTCTTGCTCACATAGGTCTTATAATAGCAGTCTATATTACATTTAAATTTTTTCATAAAGCCGAGAAAGAGAGAAAAAGTGTTTTTGAAACTGGAAATTATAATCCAGCAAAAATTTTTGTATTATTCTTTATAGTTTTTTTTATTTTCATTTTTACGAAGGGAATAGAAGTTTTAACAAAATCTAACTCTTATACAATTCAATATGATGGACCAAAAAAATCTACAATTGAAAGAATTAAAGAATTTGTAAAATAATATATGTGTGGCAGGTTTGCACAATCGCAAATAATTAAAAATACGTCCGACATAATCAAAAGTGTTATAGGTAAAGTTGAAACAATCGATAATTTCAATATTAGTCCTGGCCAAGAAGCTGCGGTTATTAAAAAATATAGCAATGGAAGAGCTTTAGAAACTTCCTTTTTTTCTATCTTTCCTTCATGGGCTAAGGAAAAAGAGGGGTTTAGACCTTTACATAACACCAGGATAGAAAGTTTAAATAAACCTTATTTCAAAAAACTAATTTCACAAAATAGATTATTAGTTCCTTGTAGTTATTTTTTTGAGTGGTTAAAACATGAATCTGGAAAAAAAATTCCTTATTGTTTTAAAATGAAGAATGAAAGTGAAGTAATGTTTTTTGCTGGTATCTTCGAAAGAAATCAATTTAGTATAATTACAAGAGAAGCAACTGATTTAAACAAAAAGATTCATCACCGTCAGCCGATGATAGTAAATAAATCTAAAATAAACGATTATCTTAATTTAAAAAATGATGCGTTGAGTGTTTTAAAGTCAATTAAGTCGCCTGATCTTGATTTTTATGAGATTAGTTCAAATATAAATAACCCAAAGAATAACTACAAAGAGCTGATATTTCCATTGCCAAATAAAGCTCTTATATAATAAAATATTTTATGAATAAAATTAATTTCAAACCAACGACTAATAATGTTGGCTGTTTTGTGGAAACAGATTTAAAAATTTTAGATAGAAGTAAAATCAAACAAATAAAATTAAATTTAGATAATTATGGTGTTCTTTTTTTTAAAGATCAATCTTTAACACCCCAAGAATATATGAATTTTTCATCTTATTTTGGATCCCCAGCAAAATATCCAATGCTTAAACCTCACAATGACTTTAAACATATTTATGTAATAGAGCGTAAAAAAAGTGACACCGGGAAAAGTTTTGGAGAGGGCTATCATACTGACTCTCAATATCTTGAAAATCCTCCACGTTATACTTTTCTACAAGCTATTGATGTGCCGAGTGAGGGTATAGGAAATACTCTATTTTCCAATCAATTTTTAGCATACCAAGCTTTACCTGGGGATTTAAAAAAAAAAATTAATAAATTAAAGGGTCTATTTTCATCTCAGGGAAAAATTGCTGATACACGAGTTCAAAGAGAAAAAGAACATGGAACTAATGGGACAAAAGAAATTAAAGCTATTCACAAAATTGTTCAAACAATAAACGGGAAAAAGTCTATCTATTGCTCACCAGGGCATTTAATCAAATTTATAAACTGTGATAGTAATCAAGAGAGGCTAATAAGTTTTCTTTCTTCTCACCAAATAAAAAAAGAATTTACTTATAGCTATAGTTGGAAAAAAGGTGATATTGCTATTTGGTCAAACAGATCTATGCTTCACGCAGCTACAGCATTTAATGGTGATAGAAAAATGTTCAGAATAACTATTCAATAATATTTATGTGGCCCATTTTTCGTCCAGGCCGTATTTCATTTTTTTTATAGTCAAAAAAGAATTCATTAGAGCTAAAATTTTTTTTTCTATAATTAATAATTTCATTTCCAATAATATTTATCATTTTTCCTCTTTTTATTTTTTTTAGTGGAACAAATTCTAGGTTACAACATGCTCTTACATGCTGTGAAAACTGTGAAGAATTAGAAGCATGAGTTGTTATCCATCCACTATTATGTGGTCGTGAGGCGCTTTCGTTTACTAATAGCTGACCTTCTTTGTCTATAAAAAATTCTACAGCCATTGTACCTATATATCTATGATTATTCAAAATTTTTTTTGTAAAGTCTTTTGCTTTTTCGTATACATCTTGTGATATATCAGCCGGAACAATTGTCTCCCTTAAAATTTTTGCTTTATGTTTATTTTCAAAAGGTTCAAATATGTTAATTTTACCGTCTAAATATCTAGTCGCTATAACTGAAATCTCTTTTTTTAAATCAACTTTTTTTTCTAAAATAAAATTATTATCAAATTTTATCTTATATTTTTTTAGATCATCTAAAGAATTTAATTCATAGGTTGAAAGGCCATCGTACCCAAAGTCACCTTTAAGTAATCCAGGTATTAAATTATCATTCTTAATTATTTCTTCAATGCTATTTATTTCTATATAATTTGTTGTCGGCAGCCCCAAAGATTTAAAAAAATCTTTTTCTTTTTTTCTAGATGACACAAGAAGATTTATCTCAGGTTTAGGGAACACTTTTTTGTATTTTTCTATGATTTTTAAAGTATCAAAATCAAATTTTTCAAATTCCATCGTAGCTACATCAATTTTTTCCGCAAATTCAATAATCTTATTTTTTTCTTTTTTATTAAAATGAATGTATTCATCACATAAATTTTTTGATGGCCCGTCTATATCGTCGGATAAAATTACTGTTTTGATATTTAGCTCTCTGGCAGCCAAACAAAGGCCCATACTAAGTTGTCCAGAGCCGCATATACCAAGTTTCATCTTTTTTTAGGTTTTTTTCTTACTGATTTAGTTAATTTAGACCTGAATTTTTCCAGTCTCATAGCAACTTTTTTGTCTTGTAGTGCGATTATTGATGCGGCTATTAACCCGGCATTTGTGCCACCATCTATGGCAGTAGTTGCAACGGGAACCCCACTTGGCATTTCATTGGTTGAAAAAAGTGCGGCGATGCCATCGCTTTTCTTATCTTTAATCGGTACACCAATGACAGGTAATTTTTTTTTTAGTAACGATGCACACATACCAGCTAAGTGAGCAGCTCTCCCCGCGCCTGCACAAATTACTGAATAATGGTTATGGGCATTTTTTGCGAATTGATATAATCTATGAGGAGTACGATGAGCGCTTACAATTAAAACATCATGTTTCACACCAAGTTGTTTAAGAATAATTTCACAATCTTTCATTACCGGATAATCGCTTTGAGAACCCATTATAACTGCAACTTTAAGTGTTTTTTTGATTATAGTCACAAATCAATTTATCAATTTGAATAAATAAATCAATAATTGCTAGTGAATTATTAACGCCAATCAGATTTTGGCTCTAAAATTCATGTATTTTGCAGAATTTTGTAATTCAAAAATTGAAATATTCTTAGTTTGGTTTTTTTTGTTTTTAAACTTATTTTTTTTTGATTTTATATTTAAACGCATAATACATGTATAATTGATTATCAGTTTGGCAGTAATGTCTTTTTTGCAACTTAGAAATGAATAATTTAAAAAAATGTCGAATGTAAGGCAAAATCACTTAAATTTTAGCTAGAATATTTTTCGGGATTTTTTGTATTGATCCGTCAGATTTAACTGTTGCCAATTCAACTTCTGAAGAAAATAATAGTTTATTATTGTTAAATATTTTCTGGTCTAAAACCAATCTAACGGCTGTTTTTTTTAATATTTTAGTCACAACCTTAAGATTGTCCTCGAACTTAGCTGATTTAATGTACTTTGCTCTTATCTCTTTTACTAAGAAAATTAAGTTATATTGATTTTTTAAATCAAAATGCTTAAGCTTTAATTGTTGATATATCATTTCAGTTCTAGCTCTCTCTATAAACTTTAGGTAATTTGCGTAATAAACCACACCTCCTGAGTCGGTATCTTCGTAATACACCTTGGTTTGATAAGTAAAATTTTTAGTCATAAATTATTATACTACATATTTTGAACAATTTTGTGACAATTTAACTTCAAAAAGTAGAGTTAAGTAAGCAGTTAAATAAATTTAAATAAAGATAATATATCTTTTTAAGTTCCTAAAGGAGGTTGACTCAAGATGAAATTGATAAATATTATTCTAATATGTTCCTTATTGGTAGGTTGTGCAGGTGGCAACGTTGCTAAAATAAAATTTGGCAAAAGATGTTCTGTAGCGGACTCCAAGGGTAATTTTCAAGCTAGTTATGTTTGGTTTGTAAGTAAACAGGCTCTAGACCAGTTTGATAGTCGTATAAACAAAAAAAATTGTGAAAGTTAAGTCTATTTGACAATTATTTAATTTATTATAATAAGGGGTATGTATTTACCCCTTATATATAAAAAATTTATCCATTTAACGAAATTTCATATATTAAAAGAAAAAAAAAAATAATGGTAAAAATTCTTTTAATTGTGCTATTAATTAGCCTTACAAATAATTTAATGGCTGACAAACCTTATCATATATTGCCAGATGGTACTTTTAGAAATCCTGAAGGTTCGCCTAAAAGAGATCCAAATGTAAAATGGTCATATAAAATTTTTAATGAGGAAAGAAAAAAAATTCAAATAGATTTTCCATCAAATCATGTTATCCCAGAAAATAAAGTTTTAGAAAATTTTGATAAATATAAAAATACAGATAGTATTACATGGCTGGGTCATGCTACCTTTTTAATAAGATTAGGTAATACAACAATAATAACTGACCCTTTTTTTTCGAAGAATGCTGGTCCATTAATATTTGGACCAAAAAGATATGTAGATCCAGCCATAAGTTTAAAAAATTTACCCAAAATAGATTTATTCTTACAAACACACAATCATTATGATCATCTAGACTTATCATCAATTCGAAATTTCCCTTATAAAAAAAGCAAAGTAATAACTCCACTTAAATTATCAAAATATTTTAGTGGCTTCAAAGATGTAAATGAACTTGATTGGTATCAAAAAATTAAAATTAATGAAGAATTGAGTGTTACCTTATTACCTGCAGTTCATTGGTCTAAAAGAACATTATTTGATACCAATAAAACTCTTTGGGGAAGCTTTTTAATACAATTTAAAGATAAAAAAATTTTTTTTGCTTGTGATACAGGCGTTGGAGATATTTACAAAAAATTAGGTAAAGATTATGGGCCAATAGATTTAACGTTTATAAATATTGGCGCTTATAATTTTTTCCCGATAATGCCAGTAAAAGATAAATCAATTTATCACACTAATCCTGAGGAGGCTCTTAGTATTGGGAGGGATTTAAAGTCAAAAAAAATGATTGGAATGCATTGGGGTACTGTTATTTTGTCTCTAGAGCCTATAATGGATCCACCAAAAAGATTTAAAAAAAATGCTACCAAGTTTGGTTTCACAGAAAATGATATATATAATTTTAAGATAGGACAAGTTTCAAAGCTTAGTGATATTCTGAATTAATTAAGTTTTTTTTTAAACTCTCTATCTATCATAGACGTTAGTGAGTCTACTAATTTATCTGAAAATTTAAAAATTTCATTCGAGTGATATTCAAATGATAAATTTCTTTGAGGATTTGTTTTGTCTTCTACGATGATATTTGAATTTGGATTATTGTCTTTTAGATACACTAATAAGATCCAGTTGTCGTCAGTCTCCTCATCTAATTTTATAAATATTTCTGAAGTTTCATATCTTCTATCAATTACCCTTAACAAAGACATTTTTTTTGGTAACCATCTCTTATTGAGTTGAAAAATACAGGAAGTCATACTTCTGTAAAAACTTTCTAAAGTGTACTCAATTTTTTCTCTGGCTAAATTAAATTGTCTCTCTTTTTCCAATAGATCAGTTCTTGTGTCATCATCAGATATTTGGATACCAAGTTGCTCAATTCTTTCTCTAATTTTCTGATCTCTTATAGCTTGATATTTTAATTTTATTTTTTCTATTCTCTCCTCGACTTCACTATAATTTTCTCTTTCCTGATCAAGTACAAACTTTTCAAGATTTTTAATCTCAATTTCCTCTCTCTTTCTAAATTGTTCAATCTTTTTTTCTATTTTTATTTTTTCGAAGAATCTTCTTTGTTTATCTGCTTGCTCTTTTCTTAATTTAGCTTGTTCCTCTCTAATAAATTTTTTAATTTCTTGTTTTCTCTCTTTTTCTAAATTTTTTTCGAATTTTAAATTTTCTTGAATCTTTTTAAGTTCTGCTTCTTTCAGAATTTTTGAGCGTTTTAATGTTTCATCTTTTTCTTTTTGAATTTCTTTTATTCTTTTAATTCTTTTTTTTTCTTTTTCTTCTTCTATGATTTTTTTTACTGTACTTAATTTATTTGATATATTTTGAAAAAAATTTAGAAGTATCTTATCTAGATCAAAATTGATTTTAAAATTTGGTTTTAATCTGTCGCTAAAATTTATTAATTTTCTAATTGTTTCCTTCGTTCGATTGCTAGTATTAATTCTAATTCTTTTTTTTACTCTTTTTTTAAATCTTTTTTTTTTGGTAAATTTGTATTTTTTTATCTTTTTTTTGCTAATTCTTTTTTTATATCTTTTGACAATTTTTCTTTTCTTTTTACCTCTTTTTTTTAATTTTTTTTTTTTTCTTATTTTCATTAGAGACTCAATTAATAACAGTAACTTAATTATAAATATAGTCTCTAGTAGAAGGGGCTGTGTTTAATTTTTTTATTAGTTGAAACTGATAAACTACTTGATCACCATACTTAAAAGCTGCCTCACATGAACTTAGATAAAATTCAAACATTCTGTAAAACTTTTCATCAAACATCGATAAAACCTTATCTTTATTTCTTGCAAATCTCTCCTTCCAGTGTCTCAACGTATGCGCGTAATGCATTTTAAGAACCTCCAAATCTGAGATGATTAAACCTGATTTTTCGATTGGTCCAGCTACCTCACTCAAGCTCGGTGTGTAGCCTCCTGGAAAAATATACTTTGTGATCCATGGATGCGGATTTCTTGGTGGGTTAATTGAGCCGATAGTATGTATTAATGCTATACCGTTATCCTTCAATAAACTGTGAACTTGAGTAAAAAACTTTCGATAAAACTTTCGTCCGACATGTTCAAACATACCTACTGAGACTATTCTGTCGTATTTTTCATTTTGTAATTCTCTATAATCAGAAAGTTTAAAATCAACTTGATTACTTAAATTTAAATCTTTAACTCTTTTCGTACTATAATCGTATTGGTTTTTGGATAGTGTTATTCCTCTAACTCTACTTTTTGTTTGTCTAGCTATCTCAGTAGCCAGTGTCCCCCAGCCGCTTCCTATATCAAGTACTTTTTGATCTGGTTTAATGTTTAATTTTTTAATTAAATGATTGATCTTATTTTGCTGGGCCTGTTCAAGAGTATCCTTCTCGCTTTTGAAATAAGCACAGGAATATTGCTTCAAAGGATCAAGAAACAGAAAATATAGCTCGTCGGATATATCATAATGATGAGCAACATTCATTTTAGATTTTTTTATGAAATTAAAATTTGTTAGATATCTTAAAGAACCTCTAAATCTATTCAATAGCTCACTAAATTTATTAGTTTCGCTTCTTCCAATATTTTCAAGAGCAATATTTAAAAATGAGGTGAGATTTCCACGTTTAAAATAAATTGTTCCGTCGGTATAGGCCTCTCCAAAATACAAATCAGGATATATGAGCAATTTGTAATGAAGTGTTTTGTCAGTAATTTTCAATATAATTTTTTCGGAAAATTCTTTTTGTCCAATTTTGTGCTCATTTTCAAAAGCGTCAATTAGTGTAAATCCGCCTTTTTTAATCAATTTATTTAAAAATTTTGCTAGTTGCATTATGCAGCTCTATTTTTTTCTTGATTAAATTTTAGTTTAACCAGATTTTTGATTAAAGAGTT
The DNA here is from genome assembly GCA_902590115.1 of uncultured Pelagibacteraceae bacterium. GTDB lineage: Bacteria > Pseudomonadota > Alphaproteobacteria > Pelagibacterales > Pelagibacteraceae > Pelagilacustribacter. The sequence continues at coordinate 54,292 of CACIVM010000003.1, forward strand.
TTTTTCACTTTTACTTAAATTTACAAGTGGCGGGAGAAGATATGAATATTTTTTATCTTTATCAGATAAGTAGCTATGAATAGCAGAGATAAGATTATACTTATCAAATGATTTTCTAACCTCAATTAATTTCTTATTATAAATTTGAGCATTTTTGGTTTCATAATCATCGAAAACTCTTCGAGCTAAAGAATGAGTAATATTTGTTGTTGCAGAAATACATCCGTCACACCCTTTTTCTAAACCGAGTAATAATTTTTCTTCACTACCTGGAAACATTAAAAAGTTTTTAATTTTCAAGTTATTGAAAAGATTATAAGTTGAGTCTTTACACCCAATTATATTTTTTCTAAAGTCTTTGACAAGTTTAGAAACTATTTCTTTAGAGAATTTATAACCACTAAGTTTTTCAAAATTATAAAGAATTATTTTTATATTTTTATATTTTTCAATTATTAATGAGAAGAAATTATAAACTCCCTGGTCACTGTTACCTTTGTAATATGCAGGAGGCATTATCAAATAAGTGTCAAAGTTATAATTTTTTCCATATCCAATTAAATCTAATGTTTCATTGAGAGAATTACACCCTGTTCCGAGAAAAAAATTCTTTTTAAATTTATTATGAGAAATATTTGAAATTAACTCTTTTTTTTCCGTGTTTGAGATCAGTTGGCTTTGACCTGTAGAACCAAAAAAGAAAACACCGTGAAGACCTTGTTTTATCAAGTTTTCTGCATGACTCACTGTAGCCTCAACATTTAGCGATAAATCTTTATTTAGTAAACTAAGTGTTGCAGCGTATACACCTCTTGTCAACATAATCTTACCTAATTTATTATTTAATATAATATAATTTAAAATGAAAATTCTAATTGTACAACAGAGATTTGGTATAGGAGATATGATAATTTTTACTCCTTATTTGCATGCTATCTCTCAATATCATGGAGTGCCAGTTACAATTTTGGCAAAAAAAAGTTCAAAAGCAGATGAGCTTTTCGAGGATGATAATCACATTGATGAAATTATATTTTTGGATAAAAAACAAGATGGTATTAAAGGTATGCATTCTTTATGCAATAAAATAAAAAAATATAATTTTAATAAGTGTTACATATTTAATAGTTCTTTAAGATATAAGATCATTATGAAATTAGCTGGAATAGAAGAAATAAATCAATACCCTATATTTAAGTCTAAAGACATAATTTTTCAAACCGCAAGAGATTTTACAGAGAAGGTCTTAAAGAGAAAAATTTCTACACAATCTAAGTTAGTTATAAATAAAAATTTAATTTCAAAAGTCAAAATTGATTATAAAATGAATAATGATATAAAACATATTATTTTAGGCGTATCTGCTTCAGGAGAAACGAAAAAATGGCATAAAGAAAGTTACATTAAGTTAATAAGAAAGATATCCGAAAAAAATGCATGTAAATTTTATATTGCAGCTGGTCAAGATGATAGTTTTAATGTTAATTCAATTTTAAACTCTGTATCAGGAGATAAGTGTATTTCTCTTGTTCATCTATCAATAAAAGAAATCATGCCAATAATTAAAAATGCCGACCTGTATGTTGGTAATGATACTAGCTTTATGCATATAAGTTCTGCTCTTGGAGTTAAAAGTTTAGGAATTTTTATGGACACTCCAGCTTACAGCTATAGTGGATACTCAAAAAATATAATTCCTATAGTTCCAGAGGGGGAGACATTAGAGTCAACTACTCATGATACTCTTGGTAAAGATAAAATTTCATTTGATAAAGTATTAAAATCATCATTGTTAAACTTATAATTTTATGAAAAGTCTGTTTTTAAAATTTTATCTTTAGCCTCGTTTACAAGTTGACTTAATCTCTCAGTTTTTAAGTCTCTATTTAAATCTGGATGAATTTTTTTCTGTAATCCCGCGGCGGCTTTAATTACCTCATCTTTTTGACATCCCTTTTTTAGGCCAAGTAATTTATAAGCTTCATCAATAGTAAGACTTGAGGAACCTTGTGATTGTCTTCCAAAACCTGAGGTATTAGCTTGGGAATTTTTTAAAAATTGTATCAATCTCCAAAGCTGAAACATTTGTAATGCAGTTAATCCCTTAATTTTAAGACCAGATAATAGAATCAATAAAAATGGTAATGAAAAGATAAATTTCCCTCCTACAGTCAAGATAACTGCTAAAAATACTGAAATTATAACGGCTAATTTTTTTAAAAATTGAGCGATTTTTTTTGAACTAGTTTTTGCAAACCAATTTAAAAATAAATAAATAATGACAAAAATGATTATTCCAAATAAAAATAAATTCATATAAATTTCTCATATGAATATACCAAAATTAAAAAAAGTTGAGAGTAAAAAAAAATACCACGAAATTGAGCTAAGTGATGAATATAGCTGGATAGATCAGGAAGATATTTTGGAAGTTCTGAAAGATCCAAATAAATTACTACCAGAGGTAAGAGATTATATTGATAAATATAACGAAATTACCGAAAATTACTTCAAGGATGTAAAAGATTTACAAAAAAAAATATTTAAGGAAATAAAATCAAAAATAAAACTTGAAGACACATCTCTAAAATTTAAAGACAAAAAATACTATTATTGGACAAAAACTGAAAAGGAAGGAAATTACGCAAAAAGAATAAGACAAGTTATTGATGAGTCAAAATCGGAGGAAGTTTTTTTTGATGGAGATATTGAAAAAGCAAGACATAAATCTGATTATTTTGGTGTCGGGACTGTAGCAGTATCTCATTGTGATAATTTAATGGCCTATTCTTTAGATTTAAAAGGTTCAGAATATTATACAATTTATGTAAGAGATCTAAATAAAAATAAAAATTTTGAAGACAAAATAGAAAATACGAGTGGTAGTATTACATGGTCACTTGATAGTAAAAGTTTTTATTATTCAAAGCTTGATAAATTTCACAGACCAAGAAAAATTTTTAAACATATAGTTGGTCAACCAAGCCATGAAGATAATTTAATTTTTGAGGAAAAGGATGAAACTTTTACATGTAGTATAGGCCTAAGCTCAGATGAAAAATTTTTTATAATAACTACTTCGGATCACGTAACGACTGAAGAATATTTTTTTTCAACTAATGATAAAGTACCCAAACCAGAATTGTTTAAAAAAAGACAAAAAGAAATTAGATACTCGATTGATTCATGGAAGGGTTTTTTTTATATACATACTAATGAAAATGCAAAAGATTATAAAATTCAAAAGTGTAAAGTTACAGATATAAAAAATATTATCGATTTCATTAAACCAAAAAAGTTTACCATAATAGGTGGTTTAGAATTTTTGGATAATTTTATTATAAGGGGAGAAAGATTTAACGCTGTACCGAAGTTATTTGTAAGAAATTTAAATACTGACTCAGAGGAAGAAATAATTATTTCAAATGAAAAAATTGGTTCTCCAAGTGCGTCGTTAATGCAAAAAGATACTAATACCTCTAAAATTAGAGTGAGTTGGGAAAGTATGTCAACTCAAAATAGAATTTATGAATTTGATATTCTTAGTAAACAAAAAAAATTAGTTAAAGAGACTGAAGTGCCGTCTGGACATAATCCAGAGAACTATATTACTGAAAGAATAGAAGCAACTTCACACGATGGAAGAAAGATTCCCATAACATTATTAAGACATAAGAACACCAGACAAGATGGTAAATCAAAACTATTACTTTATGCTTACGGTGCATATAATCACAGTATTCCAGTCACATTTAGTCCTTCTCGCTTCTGTTTAGTAGACAGAGGAATAACTTATGCGATTGCACATGTAAGAGGCGGGGGTGATGTTGCTGATTTTTGGCACGAGGAAGCAAAAAAAGATAAGAAGAAAAATACTTTTAAAGATTATGTTTCTTGTGCAAATCATCTTATTGAACAAAGATATACATATAAGGGTGGTATATGTTTTTACGGCGGTTCTGCTGGTGGTTTAACTGGCGGAGCAGTGTTAAACATGTCTCCTGAGTTATTTTTTTGCGCATTATTATTAGTGCCATTTGTCGATACCATGACTACAATGTTAAATGAAAAGCTACCTTTAACACCAGCTGAATGGGAGCTATGGGGGAACCCAATTAAAAATGTCAAAGATTTTAAAAATATTTTATCTTATTCTCCTTACAATAATATTGAGAAAAAGGACTATCCTTCAATGTTAATTACCACATCTTTATTTGACAATAGAGTTCTTTATTCAGAGCCAGTAAAATATATTGCAAGACTTCAAGATAAAAAAACTGATAATAATTTTCAATTATTAAAATGTAAAACTAAAGCTGCAGGCCATGGTGGAATGAGTGGTCGTGATAATTCTATTAAAGAATTAGCTGAAGAATTTAGTTTCATTTTAAAAAATTCAGAAATTTTTAAATAACTCTTGAAAACTTAAATTTAATACCTACATAAGGATTGTTGGTTGCTATTTAGGATCAACATTTAACCTTGCTAACAAAGGAGGATTTATGACAAGTAAGGAAATATCAATCTTTAATTCACTCAGACCTTTTAGCATTGGCTTTGACGATATGTTTGAGCAATTCGAGTCAATGTTAGGTAATGGCAGTCTGGCAATTCATAATAATTATCCGCCATATAATATACGTAAGGCAGGTAATGATAAATATGCAATCGAAATTGCAGTTGCTGGCTTTAATAAAGACGATGTTGAAGTTGAATATGAAGACAATCTTTTAACAATAAAAACTAAAGATGTTAAAAGATCTGAAAAAAAAGAGGGCGACGAACTTATTCATAAAGGAATATCACAAAGATCGTTTGCGAGATCATTCTCAATTGCTGATGATGTCAAAGTCGGTGAAGCAAGACTAAAAGATGGTCTTTTGACAATAAATTGTGAAAAAATCGTTCCAGACTATAAGAAAAAAAGACTTATCGAAATTAGATAAGTATGGCCTTACTTGCGGAGTTAACTCCGCAAGTAAATTATCTATCTGATTAAAAACAGTTTTTGCTTGAAAAACCAACTATCTTATCGTTTTTATTTATTTCAAAAGTTCTCTGACATTTTATTTTAAGCTTTTCAGATTTATAAATATAAAATCTATTGCTACTATTTTTTTTAAAACTAATTTCATCAGGTTTCCCAAATACAATTTTTAAATCTTCCTCAGTTTTATTGAGATATTTGCTCATATTTTGTTCTTCATTATTTATATTTTCGTTTATTTTATCAGAGACCGTTTGACAGGCTGAGAGTAAAACTAAAAAACAAAAAATGAGTGTATTTTTTTTCATATTCAACTCCGTGTAGAATACACTCAAATCTTATAAACAGAAATATTGACTATAGGTTGTAATTTCAAAATTTAAGGCATTTTCTTAAGATTTTTATAGTAAAAAAGAGTATTTAAAATAATCAGGAGGAATCATGTTAGATAAATATTTTAATTACAAAAAACACAACACTAATTTTAGAACTGAGGTTATTGCCGGCGTTACAACTTTTTTAACGATGGCGTATATAATGTTTTTAAACCCATTTATTTTATCTGGTGAATTTGCTGGACCAGAAAAAGGTTTTTTTGACTTTGGGGCTGTCTTCACCGCAACAATTATTGCTACAGCAATAGCTTGTTTTATTATGGCATTTTACGGAAAAACTTGGCCTATAGGATTGGCGCCAGGAATGGGAATAAACGCATTTGTTGCTTTTGGAGTAGTTGCCGGAATGGGTTATACACCTCAGCAAGCTCTTGGGGCTGTTTTAGTTGCAGGAGTATTATTTTTAATTATCTCATTAACACCAATAAGAGCTTGGCTTATTAATTCAATACCTAGAAGTTTGAAATTAGGAATTGGTGCAGGGATAGGTTTTTTTCTCGCCATTATTGGTTTAGAGATAATGGGAGTTGTAGGAGACCATCCGGTTACATTAGTTACCTTGGGAGATATCAAAAATCCACTTGTAATACTTGGTTGTTTAGCTTTCGTTTCGATGATCGTTATGGAAAAAATGAAAATTAGAGGCAATATAATAATTGGTATTTTAGTTTTCAGTATAATTGCATGGATAACAGGATTAGGAAAATTTAATGGAGTAGTTAGCACTCCTCCACCTATGACATATTTGTTCGACTTTGATCTAGGTGCTGCATTTACTGCAGGAATGTCTACCGTCATTTTTACTTTATTATTTATTGATTTTTTTGATACCGCAGGGACATTGACTTCAGTAGCTAATGTTGCTGGTAAAGTTGGAAAAGATGGTAAGGTTCAAGATATTAATAAAGCAATGTTATCAGATAGTGTCGGCACGGTCGCAGGTGCACTAATGGGCACAACTACTGTTACAAGCTATGTTGAGTCAGGTGCTGGAGTAAAAGCTGGTGGAAGAACTGGCATGACTTCATTAGTAATTGGAGTTTTATTTCTAGCTTGTCTATTTTTTTCTCCACTAGCTACTAGTTTACCTAAAGAAATAGATGGAGCTGCATTGTTATATGTAGCTGTATTATTTGTTAGAAATATCACTGATATAGACTGGAATGACATAGCTGAGTCTGCCCCTGCAGTTGTAGCAATGGTCACAATGCCTTTAACTTATAGTATAAGTCATGGTATTGCTCTAGCATTTATAACTTACGCTTTAATCAAAATTTTTACAGGAAAATTTAATACTACCTCTCCTGCTATTTGGTTAATAGCAGTATTGAGTGTTGTAAGTTTTGCAGTTGCATAAATTTTAGGGGCTAGTTTGGCTGGCCCCTTAAGTTTTTTTGATTTTTTTTAGATCTTCTATTCGAATTTCTTCATATTTTTCAAAGGGTTGAACAATCCATGGGTTATAATCTAATCTTTGAGCACAAAAATCCGGCTCAAATGTTGAGTCAGCTTTTTTCCATAAAACAGCAGTTTTAATGTCTTTGATCTTACCTTTTAAGGACTTATAATTTTTTAACCATTCGATACTTCGATTAAGCGTCACTCCAGTATCAGATAAATCATCGCATAACAGAATGTTACCACTCATATTTTGAACAGTTGAGCTAAGCTCTCTAGAAAATATGAGTTCTCCTTGCTGATCCTCTATGTCTTTACCTGAGTAAGATTCAACGGCAAGATAAGCACATTTTAATTTAAATACTCTACTTAAAACATCAATTATTGGTGCACCTCCTCGCATAATGCCAATAAGAAGATCGGGTTTATAGCCACTGTCGTAAATCTTTATTGCAAGCTTTTCAACAATTTGATTATACTCTTTCCAGTCAATGATTAGTTTCTTTGCCATAAAAAAAATTAAATTATTTTGAAGGAGTTGTAAATGAAAGGATACGTTGTTTGTGTTTATAAAAGTATAAGTAGTGAAAAAAAACTTAAAGAATACGCTGTTATGGCTAGAGCAGCAGTTGAAAAATATAAAGGTAAATTCCTTGTGAGAGGTGGAAAGTCAAAAATAAATGAAGGTGAAAGTTCTCCTAGAACAGTTGTTATAGAGTTTTCATCTTTTGATGAAGCTAATAATTTTTATAATTCCGAGGAATATCAAAAAGCTCACTCTATTTTAGAAAATCACGCAATAAGACAACATCAAACTATTGAGGGTATTTAGTATTGTATTGGCTCATCATCGATTGACCTCCATAAATACCAGGTAGCCACCGAGCAATAAGGAGAATATCTTTTTTGAAGCTTGTCTAAGAATTTTTTTGGTGGAAAATATTTCTTTTTATAATTATTAGAAATGGCTCTTAATAATCCAATATCTTGAATTGGCCAAATATTTGAACGATTAAATGTAAATAATAAAATCATTTCAGCGCTCCACCTGCCAATCTGTCTCAAACTAGATAAATATTCAATTGCTTCTTCATCATCTAATTTTTTGATTAAACTTGGATCAAATTCTTTGTTAATTAATTTTAAAGCTAGCTCCTTGATGCCTCTTGCCTTTTGCCTACTTAAACCACAGGATCTTATCTGAGCTGAAGATAGTTTAGACACGTTAGCGGGATTAATTTTGCTAACTTTTATCCTAAATTTTTTAAACACTGCATTAGCTGCAGAAACACTTATTTGTTGTCCAATTATACTTTTACATAAAGAAAAGAAAATATCTTTACGCGTTGTTAAAAATTTGTCATTGTACTTCTTAATTAAATTTTTGATCACCTTATCTTTTTTTGATAACGACCTTGTGGCTTTATTCCAGTAATCTGGTTTTTTTTTCACGATCTTGGACTTACAATTTGTTTTTTTAGTTTTGTTTCTCTCATAAAGATTATTAACGAGCTAGTAATAATTAAACCTGCACCAATTAAAGTTAAAACTCTTGGAATTTCATTCCAAATGAAATAGCCGAGCAAAATAGCAAATACAAGATTTAAGTATTTTGTTGGTGTGACTAAAGAAGCTTCAGCAACTCTTAAAGATATTGTAAGCAAAATATTCGCTACTGATCCAATGATGCCTGTAAATATCAATAGAAATAACTCAAATTTATTGGGCATAACCCAGCCAAAAGGTAAAGTGCACAAACCAACCAGCATACTTAACACTGAAAAGTATAAAGCAATCCTGTAATTAGGTTCTGAGGTGGATAAACTTCTTATACTTAAAGCAACGCATGCAAAAAAAATGCAAAATATTATTGGAAAAACATAATAAATATTCAGTTCTTCATAAGCTGGTTTTATAATTAAAAGCATTCCAACAAAGCCTATGAAAACTGCTGACCATCTTCTAATTCCAACTTTTTCTGAGAGAAAAAATATCGATCCTAATGTAACAAATATAGGTCCTCCAAAAGTAAGACTTACCACATCTGCTAACGGTATCTTTCTCAAAGCTATAAAAAGAGCAATTATTGCTAATGTTCCTGATATAGCTCTAAATGCGTGTAATTTTGGTCTAGTAGTTTTATAGAAAGTTTTTAATTCATTTCTTGGCACTAACATCAAAATGGGTATTAAACCAAAAAAAAACCTTGCAAATAAAACTTCACCTACGGGAAATTGATCAAGCCACTTTACACATGCGTCCATCATGGCAAAACATGCCACTGATGCAATACCGTACAATACGCCTATTTGATTTTTTGTAAGCAATTTAATATCCTTTGATACTATTTAACATAAAATGACGAATTTGAGAAAAGCGATTATCTGTGGTGGTTGTTTCTGGGGAATTGAAGAAAACTTCAGAACCAAACCTGGAATTATATCAACAGAGGTAGGCTATGCAGGAGGCAATAGCAATAACACTAGTTATGAGGATGTGTGTTCAGGAAAAACAGGTCATGCAGAGTGTGTAAAATTGACTTATGATGAAAAATTAATTTCATATGAAAAAATATTGGATCTTTTCTTCAAAATGCATGATCCAACACAAAAGGACATGCAATACCCTGATATCGGTACGCAATATAGGAGTGAGATATTCTATGTTGATGAAACTCAAAAAAAAATAGCATTAATGGAAAAAAATAAATTTAATAATTTACATAAAAATAAAGTAGTTACAAATATTAACCCACTGAGCACATACGTAAAAGCAGAAGAATATCATCAAAAATATATATTCAAAAAAAATAGATGAAACCTTTAGTTGAAACAGATTGGTTGCTAAAAAATATAAAAAATGTAAAAATAATCGATGCATCTTGGCACTTACCGAATTCTGGAAGAATAGCAGAAGAAGAATTCAAAAAAAATCATATCGAGGGGTCAATTTTTTTTGACATCGAAAAACATTCAAAAAAAAATACAACACTTCCTCATATGATGCCCGATGCTAAGAATTGGCAGAAGGTTATATCAAGTTTTGGTATAAATAACGAAGACCATATTATAATTTATGATAATTCAAGCGTTTATAGTTCTTGTAGACTTTGGTTTAGTTTTATTTATTTTGGACATAATACAAATCTTGTTTCTGTTTTAAACGGAGGTTTTAAAAAATGGTTAAAAGAGAGTAAAAAAGTAACTTCCTTAAAAACCAATTATAAAAAATCAGATTATCGAGTAAATGAGAATAAAAACTTAATTTTTAATAGAGAGAATGTTGATCAAAACATTATATCGAAAAAATATAAATTAGTAGATGCAAGAAGCAAGGAGAGGTTTCAAGGAAAAATTCCAGAGCCAAGACCAGGTTTAAAATCAGGATCTATCCCTGGTTCAGAAAATATACCTTACAATTTTTGTATAAATTCAGATGACAACACTTTTAAAAGTGTAGAAGATCTTAAGACAATTTTTGGTAAACTTAACTTAAAAGAGAATACTGTTTTCACTTGTGGTTCTGGCATAACTGCTTGTGTATTAGGTCTAGCAAATTCTCTAATTAATGATACAAATCCCATTATTTATGATGAGTCTTGGTCAGGATACGGTTTAAAACATGACAACAAAAAATAAAATAAAAGTTATTGTAATTTTTTTATTTATAATAATTATAAGTATAATAATCGCACGTCATTTTGTTGGCCTACATTTCAAAAAAAAATTTAGTGTTCGACCAGCACCTGGTGTAATTGTGCAGTTAGTTGAGAGTTCTATTTTTAACAAAACGATAGAGACCTTCGGTACAGCTTTAGCAAAAAACTCGAAAACTTACAGAATTAAAAAAGATCAAATAGTTGGAAATTTTAATATAGATGGCAGATTTGTAAAAAAAGGTGAAATTATTGCTGCATTAAAAGATGCAAAAAATATAATTGCAGATTTTGATGGTAAATTAGGAAAAAGAGAAATTGCACAAGGAGTTTTAGGAACTGATAGCCTTATTATAACTCTAGATGACTTAAAAAAAATGGTTATAGATATCAAGGTTCCTGAAAATTATGCATCAATTTTAAAAAAAGGATTAAGAGTAGAAATATTATCTTCCTCTGGAAAAAAATATAATGGTAAAACAGAGTCTATTAGTTCTAGAATAGATCCTTCAACTAGATCAATATTGGCTAGAGTAATTGTTAATAATCAAAAATATGAGATTATTCCTGGCCAATTGATGACTGTGAAAGTAATTTATGACGAGACTAGACATCTTTCAGTGCCAGAGAGTGCGGTAATTATTCAAGGTAAAACTGCTTTTATATATGTTGTCAAAAATGATTTGGCTGTAAAAACAGACATTGTTATAGGAAAAAGAAATTTTGGAAAAGTTTCTGTGCTCTCTGGAATTAGTAAAGGAGATAGAGTAATAAGCGAAGGCATATCAAAAGTCAGAAATAATTTAAAGGTAAAAATTTTAAATAATTAATATTTATGTTTCTTACAGATCTATCAATTAAAAGACCAGTTGTTGCCTCGGTAATGAGTCTAATTTTAGTAATATTTGGTTTAGTTACTTTTCAAGAAATTCCAACTGATGAACTTCCAAATGTACAGCCGCCTGTAGTGACAATACAAACAAATTATTCAGGGGCATCTGCTGAGATAATCGATACACAAATTACTCAAAAAATTGAGGATATCGTTGGAGGAACTCCAGGTTTAGAAACTGTAGACTCCTTTAGTGAGGATGAAAGCTCAAGGATAACATTAACTTTTGAAAATGGTCTTAACCTTGACGATGTTGCAAATGATGTGAGAAGCGCAGTAGCTAGAATTCAAGATAATTTACCTGACGGTTCTGACTCACCAGAGATTTTTAAACAAAACGCAGGCATGAGAACTACAATGTGGCTATCATTTAATTCTGAAACTATGACGGATCTTGAATTGACTGATTATGCAGATAGATATCTTACTGATTTATTCTCTACTGTGCCTGGTGTTGGTAGAGTAAGACTAGGAGGAGAAAGAGAGCTATCATTAAGAGTCTGGCTTGATCCTATCGCATTAGCAGCAAGAGATCTTACAGTTCAAGAGGTTGAGACGGCTATCAGAAGAGAAAATGTTGAGTTTCCTGCTGGTAGAATAGAGTCTAAAGATATAGATTTAACAATTCAATTAGATAAAGCATACAAAAATGCTGAGACTTACAAAAATTTACCTTTAAAAAGAGCCAGAGATGGTTCAATTATTAATCTTGGAGATATTTCAAAAGTCGAGGTAGGTGCTGAGTCAACAAGAACCCTTTTTAAAGGAAATGGTAAACAGGTCGTTGGTATCGGCATTTATCAACAGTCTGATGCAAACACAATAAAAGTAGCTAATGGTGTAAAAGACAAAATTAAAGAAATTAAAAATTCTTTGCCACCAAGCACTTCGTTAGAAGTTTCATTCGATAGAAGTAATTATATAAAAAGTGCAATAAAAGAAGTTTATAAAACTCTATTTTTTGCAATTATTTTAGTTACATTTATCATTTATTTGTTTTTAGGAAACATCAGATCGTTAATAGTACCTGTTATTGCTTTACCGGTTTCATTGATATCGACATTCTTATCAATATATATTTTTGAATATTCAATAAACCTTTTCACATTGATGGCATTAGTTCTAGCTATTGGAATAGTAGTCGATGATGCGATAGTAATGTTAGAAAATATAGTAAGAAGAATTGAGTTAGGAGAAACACCTTTAGTTGCTGCGTATAAAGGTGCTAAACAAGTTTCGTTTGCGATCATAGCAACCACTGTTGTTTTAGTAGCAGTATTTGTTCCGTTAATCTTTATTAAAGGTATCACTGGGGTGCTATTTACTCAAACAGCAATTACGTTGGCTTCAGCAGTAGTAATATCAAGTTTCGTTGCTTTATCTTTAAGTCCAATGTTAGGAAGTAAATTTTTAAAAAAAGATATGAAGAAATCAAATTTAGTTATTAAATTTGAAAAATTTTTAGAAACAATAAGGAAAAACTATAGAGAGTCTTTGGTTGCTTGGATACAAAAAAAAAGAATTATTATTTCTTTTTTAGGTGTCACTTTAATAACAACTATTTTTTTATACAATTATACACCAAAAGAACTGATAGCTCCTGAAGATAGAGGTGCTTTTTTTGTTATAATAAAAGCACCACAAGGATCTGGTTTTAATTTTACAAAATCAAAAGCTGAGCAAATAGAAAAATTGTTGTTACCAAAAGTTGGTGACGGTGAGTATCGTAAACTTATTATGCGAGTCCCAGGTTTTGGAAAGTCAGCAAAACAAGTAAATAGTGGTTTTATAATAGTATTACTTGAGCATTGGAAATTACGAGATAGGCATGGTGTAAAAATAATGCGTGAGAGTTTTAGTGAAATATCAAAAGTCCCTGGTGTTCTAGCATTTCCAATAATGCCGCAAGGTATAAGAACTGGCGGCGTTGAAAGTCCAGTGCAATTTGTGTTACTTGGAAATACTTATAATGAATTAATTAAATGGAAAGAAATAATCAAAAATGAAGCTAGAAAAAATCCTGGCTTAACCTCTATACAAGATGATTTTGATTTAAATAAACCACAATTAAATGTGCAAATTAATCAAAAAAAAGCTGCAGATTTAGGTGTCTCTACTGAGGATATTGGTAGAACCTTAGAGACAATTTTTGGTTCAAAGACAGTTACACAATTTAATCAAGAGGGTAAAGAATACTCTATAATACTGCAAGGTGATATTAAGGATAGGCAAGAACCAAATAGTATAAGTAAAGTTTTTGTAAGATCTAAAAATAATGGAAAATTAATATCAATATCAAATCTAGTAACTTACAATGAAGAAGGCCAATCCCCTTTTTTATCAAGATATAATAGACAAAAGGCGGTCACTATATCTGCCAGATTAGTTGGAAATTATACACTTGATGAAGCATTAAAATTTTTAGTGAATGTCGTCGAGAAAAATACTCCAAAAGCTAAAATTGCATATAAGGGGGAGAGTGAAGAATATAAAAAAACTAATAATGAATTATATGCAATATTTATTTTAGCATTATTAACAGCTTATCTTGCAATGTGTGCCCAGTTTGAAAGTTGGCGACATCCATTGACGATAATGTTAACTGTTCCATTAGCAATATTGGGTGGTATATTAGGCTTACTAGTAGTTGGATCATCTCTTAATGTTTATAGTCAGATTGCGCTAATAATCTTGATTGGCTTATCAGCTAAAAACGGAATTCTTATAGTTGAATTTGCAAATCAATTAAGAAAACAAGGAAAGAAAATCGAAGTAGCAATCGTGGATGCGGCAGCTATTAGACTTAGACCTATACTAATGACAAGTTTATCAACTATATTTGGGGTTATGCCACTAATATTAAGTTCTGGTCCCGGAGCAGCAAGTAGATTAACAGTAGGTATAACGATATTTGGTGGAATGTTATTTTCAACTTTTTTCACATTATACGTAATTCCAACTATGTATTCAATAATCGGGAAAAATAGTCAAAATATTGACTCTGTTGAAGTTGAACTAAATAAGCAACTTAAAAAATAATGTATTTTTTTTTGTCCAGGTTTTTTTTACAAATAGTTAACTGTTTTCTATATTTTTTTGCCATTTCTTTCACTGATTTTGCGTAGATAATTGCTTTTTTATCTGTTGAATAATTTTTGTAATCTCCCCAACCTTTATAATAAGCTAAATATTGTCGGTAGGCATCAGATTTTGGGATTTTAAGAATTTTGTTAGTTTTGTTGATATACCAACCAACAAAATCAACGGAGTCTTTAAATCTCGCTCTGGTCGCTAATGGATTACTGGTCTCTTTTTTGTATTGCTCCCAAGTCCCCTTTACAGCCTGAGAGTAACCAAATGAAGTTGACGGTCTTTTAAATGGTATTACCTTAAATATTTTTACCCTTGGTGGTTTAGCTAACCAATTAAAGTCGCTCTCCTTTTTAATAAATGCGAGTTGTATATAAATTGGGGCACCCCATTTTTCATAAGATGCTTTAGCATGTTTGTACCAAAGATATCGTTCCTCAAAAATTTGACAACTATCACTTGTATTTTTTGGAACTGAAGAGCAGGAAAGTAATAATAAAAAAAATGTAATTATTATAAAAGTTTTACGAATCACTTTCTTATTATAAATTATTTATTTTTTCTTCTCCATTCTTCCGGCTTATGAAATTTTCCTTTCCAAAGGCCTTTTTTATTAATTTTTGCAAAATTTTCTTGATCAACATATTTTTTTGAATATTTTTTGTAGACAATTGCATATCCATTTATAACCATCAAACTATTAATATTTTTTTTATTTACAAAGCAGGTTCCTAGAAGTCTTCCATAAAAATCTTTATCGGAATAAAAACATTTTACATTATTTTTTTTGATAAAAAAGATTAATTTTTTTTTTGACTCTATACCGCAATTATATTTAGTTGAAACATAATCGTAACATATTTGATTTAATTCAGGTGCATCAATACCATGAAGTCTTATTTTTTTATTCTTTAAGATTATAGTATCTCCATCAATTACTCTTGCCTTACCTATTAAAAATTTATTTTCACTTGAAAAAATTTTTTGGTTTAAAAAGATTGAAAATATTAGTAAAAAAAGAAGTTTCATTTTTTTAAAATTAAAATTAAATTAAGTGACAAATATCCAATAATTATTCCAAAAATGTTTGATACTAAATCGAGAATTTGAAAAGACCTATTAGGAATAAAAAAATGAAAAAATTCTAAAATAATTGAAAATATTATAATAAATAAAATAAACTTATTTAACCTTTTTGCATTATATTGAATTATTCCACCAAGTAAAGTTATATATAAAAAAGCAAAAAAGTGATTTAATGAGGTTCCCACTGAGTGATCAAGAATATTAGGTTGTATTGCAAAGTCCCCATATAAAATCTTACCTATTATACTTCCAGGATAAATATATATAATGATTAGTATAATGAGAGAGAAATAATAAAATAATTTTAATATATTTTTATTCATATTATTTTAATATAGTAAATATTTATAACTTTTAAATCATATTATATGGTTAAATTGATTTTAGTCAGACATGGACAAAGCACCTGGAATGCTGAAAATAAATTTACAGGTTGGGTTGATGTTGATCTTTCTAAAAAAGGGGAAGAAGAGGCAAAAAAATCCGGTCAGTTAATTAAATCTAACAATTTAAAAATTCATGTTTCTTTCACTTCGTTCCTGAAGAGAGCAATCAGAACACTCACAATTATTTTAGATGAAAATGATTTAGAAAAAAAATTTAACGCATCCTGGGAAATTAATGAAAGGCATTACGGGGCATTAACAGGATTAAATAAAGATGAGACAAAAAAAAAGCTTGGAGATGAACAATTTAAAAAATATAGAAGATCCTGGGATATTTCACCTCCACCAATATCAACTGATGACAAGTGTCTTGAAAATTTTAGCCCACTTAATTCCGGGATCCCAAAAGAAAAAGTACCTAAAACAGAATCTCTTAAGGACACCTACAATAGAGTCATTCCCTTCTTTAATCAGAATGTTGCAAAAAATTTGAGAAATAATAATAATGTTTTAATTAGTGCTCATGGGAATTCATTAAGAGCCTTGTGTAAGTTTCTTTTTAATATTTCCGATACAAATATTAATAAGCTAGAAATTCCTACTGGAAACCCCCTAATAATAAATTTTGATGAAAGTTTAAACATTAAAAATTTTAATTATTTAGATAAATCAAGAGAGAAGGAAATAATTGTTAATCAATAAATTTTAATTCATTAATTTTATCAAATATTTTTTTTGTGTTTATATGAATGAATCTATTATTACTTATGTGACCTTTTAATTTTTTAAGAGATATAAGCTCATCCCATATTAGATTTATTGAAAATTTTTTGACTTTTACATTTTCAAAAACTCCATTATTTAAAATCTGCATACCTGTATAGATATAATTATTTGTTGTTTCTCTTGAAACTATATTTTCAATATTCAAAGAAAAATCGCCTTTAAAAGTTTCATCATAACTAAGTTTTTTAGGAGCTAATAATAAAATACAAACATTGTCTCTAAAATATTTTTTTTCTAAAATTTCTAGTTCTTTAGAATAATCTTTATTCCAGACAGTGTCAGGGTTAATTACAATAAATGGCTCTTTTTTAAATTTTTTTGTACCCTTTAAGATTCCTCCGCCAGTGTCCAGTATCTGATTATCTTCATCTGAGATAGTTATTTTGACACTAAAAGAGTTATTTCTAATATATGTTTTAATTTGATCTGATAAATGATGAACATTAATTACGATTTCATCTACACCATGATTTTTAAGTAGTATGATAGATCTCTCTAATAAACATTTATTGTTTACTTTTATCAAAGGTTTTGGAATTTTGTCTGTTATTGGCTTTAATCGAGTACCAAGTCCTGCAGCTAATATCATTGCTTTTTTTATTTTCATTTCAATTTATTATTTTGTATTTTGTTTAAAGGTAAAAGTTTTTTAAGTTTTTTTTTAAAATTGTAAAATATAGGATTTCTTAAAGTTTCATTAATTTGCTTCCAAGTATTTGGAAGATATTTCAGATATCCTTTTTTTCTATCTCTCTTATACAATCTGACAAAAATTCCAAGAATTTTGAGGTTTCTTTGCAAAGAAAGAATATCAAAATCATTTTTCATTTTTTCCTTATCTTTAATTTTTAAACAGGATTTCTTGATATAAAAATTAAAAAGTTTTTCCTTATTTTTTTTTGATATTTTTAAACGTATATCGTTAATTAAAGATGCTAGGTCGTAAAGTGGATTGCCTATAATTGCATCTTGGCTATCAATTATCGCTGGTTTTTTTTTATAAAACATTATATTTGAAGCGTGAAAATCTCTGTGAACCATAAATTTATTTTTATAACTTAATTTTTTAAATAATTTTGTTAATTCTTTTTTTAAAATTACTTTTATCTTAAAAAGATTTTTATTTTTAAAATTATATTTTAAATACCAGTCAAAAAATAAATCTGATTCTTTATGTAAAATATTAAGATTATATTTTTGAATAGTAATTTTTTTTTTTCTATAAATGAAACTTTTATTTATTTTAATATTTTGTAATTTAATGATAAGAAAAATTAATGGCTTGTAAAGATTGTATAAGTTTTTTCTCTTTTTTGCCAAATCAAAATATGATATTTTTCCAAAATCACTTATTTCTATCATATTTTCTTCAAAAAATTGGTTTAGTAATTTAGGTGCTAAAATTTTATTTCTATTTAGAATTTCATTAATTGCACAATATAATATTAGATTAGTGAAATGATCTTTTTTAGATTTTACTATTATTGAAGTTTTATTCGCCCTTTGTAGTCTATAAAATTCTCTAAAAGAGGCATCACCGGATATTTTTTTTAGCTTATAGATCATTTAATTTGAAATTCTTCCATTTTCCTTGGCCTTTAAATTTTAATTTTCTTTCTTCTGTGAAATTTGTATGTTCAAAAAAAATACTTATTTTATTTTTTATTTTAAACTTAATCTGTTCAGGCCACTCGATTATTTTGATTGATTTTTCATCATCCGTGAAAATATCAAGCTGATCAATATCTTCTTTTGTTTTAAGCCTGTATAAATCATAATGCTTTATTTTTTTATTTTTAAGATCATACTCATAAAGTAAATTAAATGTCGGGCTTAAGACCTCTGTAATTTTCATATTATTATTTTTTTGTAGAAAGTTAATTAAAAGTCTTGTGAATGTTGTTTTTCCGGTGCCAATTTGACCATATAGAAAAATGCAATCAGAAGTATCTAGTTTCCTGCCAATTTTTTTTGTTATTTTTGATAATTGGTCTAAAGATTTTATTATCATTAGAAAAATGTTCTAATATCTATATGTATCAGGTTTATAGGGGCCTTTTTGTTCTACGTTTATATAATCTGCTTGATCTTTAGATAGTTTGGTTAATTTTGCTCCCACTTTTTCTAAGTGTAAAGTTGCGACTTTTTCATCTAAATGTTTTGGTAATACATAAACTTTATTCTTGTAATTATTTGAGTTTTTCCATAGTTCAATTTGTGCTATTACTTGATTAGTAAATGACGCACTCATCACAAAACTTGGATGACCAGTAGCGCAACCCAGGTTTACTAATCGACCTTCAGCCAAAAGTATAATTCGTTTTTTACTCGGCAATTCAATCTCATGAACTTGTGGCTTAATTTCATTCCATTTATAATTCTTCAAAGCATCAACTTGAATTTCATTATCAAAATGTCCGATGTTACATAAAATTGCTCTATCTTTCATGGATCTCATATGATCTGCCGTCACAACATCTTTATTTCCAGTAGCAGTAACAACAATATCAGCATCCTTTATTGCTTCTTCCATCAACACTACCTCATATCCTTCCATTGCGGCTTGTAAAGCACATATTGGGTCTGTCTCTGTGACTAAAACTCTAGCTCCACTTTGTCTAAGTGATGCTGCACTGCCTTTGCCTACATCACCAAAACCTGCTACTATCGCTACCTTACCGGACATCATAGTATCAGTAGCCCTTTTTATTCCATCAACTAAACTTTCTCTACAACCATATAAATTATCAAATTTTGATTTGGTCACAGAGTCATTCACATTGATTGCTGGAATTAATAATTTTTTATCATTTTCCATTTTTAGTAAAGCTTTTACACCTGTAGTAGTCTCTTCAGAAACTCCTTTTACTGATTTTAAAAGATCTTTATATTCGTTGTGCATCAAAGCTGTAAGGTCGCCCCCATCATCTAGTATTAGATTTGGTTTCCATTTTTTGTTACCTTCGATAGTTTGTCTGACACACCACCAGTATTCTTTTTCAGTTTCACCTTTCCATGCAAAAACTGGTATACCTGATTTGGCAATAGCAGCTGCGGCATGATCTTGAGTAGAAAAAATATTGCATGAGGACCATCTTACTTCTGCTCCCAGCATTACTAAAGTTTCAATTAAAACTGCTGTTTGAATAGTCATATGAAGGCAACCAACAATTTTTGCACCCTTAAGAGGAAGTTTATTTTTATACTCCTTTCTCAAAGCAATCAAACCAGGCATTTCGCTTTCTGCTAATGAAATTTCTTTTCTGCCAAAGTCAGCGAGTTTAAGATCTTTTACTTTATAATCTTGAGACATATTTAGAGTTTATTAGCAATAATAACAACGGTTATCAAGATAACACGTTAGGTAAACTTAGGTAATAATACTTCAATTTGTGCCCCTTTTGTGTTCACTCTGTTAGAAGCAGCTATAGTTCCTTTATGTAGCTCTACAATATTTTTCACTATATTTAGGCCTAGTCCTGAATGTTTGCCAAAGCTTTTTGGTCTATTGCTATAGAATCTTTTAAAAATTCTTTCTGGGGCCGCCTCGGCAAATCCTGGTCCTTGATCTTTAATTAGAATCACAAAGTTTTTTGAAGTTTCTGAAATATCGATCTCTATAATTTGACCGTCATCACTAAAAGAAATAGCGTTATCTAACAAATTTGCGACTACTTGCTCTAATCTATTTTCTATACCTAAAATATGGTAATTTTTTCCATCTTTATCTCCTAAGTTTATATTAATTTTCAAGTTTTTGTTTTGGTTTGATATATCATGCCTAAAATCTTCAACTACATTATTAATAGTTTGAACTAGGTTTACTTTCCTCATTTTCTCTCTTGATAGAGATGCTTCATCTTTTAACATTTGGGAGTAGTCTGTGATTAATCTCTCAATTCTCTCTACATCATGATTTATAATTTGTAGTAGTTTATCTCTGTCAAAATCTTTTGTAGTTTTGTCGAGTAATTCAGAGGCTCCTTTTAAAGACGCAAGTGGATTTCTAATTTCATGTGCTAAATCTGTTGAAAATGTTTCAGCCCTATTAGTTCTTTTTTGCAACTCTCTGGTCATTTCATCAATTGATTTTGTAAGAATTCCAACTTCATCTTTTCTAATTATAAAACTATCCATATTAATATTTTTTGAAGTCTTATTTTTTATTGACTGAGTATAAAAAACTAACGAGCCAATAGGTTTTAGAATATACTTATTTAAAAAAAGTGAAAAAATTAAGATTACAAGTCCTATAGCTAAAACTGTTCTTAAAATAAAATTTTTTCTCTCGCTCACAGCAATTAAAATATCATTGGCTTCCTCACTAACAATAATGTAACCAACTTTTTTATTAAATCTACTTACTTCTCCTAATGTGCTGACAAAAAAATTATTTTTAACTTTTTCCTCTAATACAATAGGGTAATTTTGTTGTTTTTTCAAAATAGTTTCTTTAATTAGATTTATACTTTTTTCAATTTCTTCACTTTTGACATTGTCTTTTATACTAATATTTTGATCTTCAATTTTTCCTTCAAATATTTCCTCGGGTTTCTGAAAAACACTCTGATCAAGATCTAAAATATTAGTATCACCTATAAGATCACCGTCTAAGGAATAGAACCGAACACGATCAAGACCTTGAAAAAGAAAACGTGTTGAAAGTAAAAAAGTTCTTATATTTTGTTCATCAAAAGTTATGTTTAGTCGATCTAAATGATCGTTAGTATTATTTATTATTGTATAATGGTTTTGTGTTCTTTTTTTTACTAAATTAGGTTGAATAGCATTTAAATATAATATGGTTAGGATACCTAAAATTGAAAAAACTAATAAATTGAATAACAAAAATTTTCTTAAGATAGAGTTTGAATTTTTTTGTTTCATTAGCTAACATTCCATCTATATCCACTTCCATATCTTGTTTCAATCGCTGAAAATTTTTCATCTACTTTCTTGAATTTTTTCCTAATTCTTTTTACATGACTATCAATGGTTCTATCCTCTATTTCAGTGTTTTCTTTGTAGGCAATATCCATTAAGTGTGCTCTCTCTTTTATAACACCTGGTCGTTTAGCTAATTCTTTTACAATTAAAAACTCGGTTGTAGTCAATTTATCGGGCAGAGCCTTGCCGCCCCACTCGCACTCTAATTGTGAAGGATCAAGTTTGAGTTTTCCATGAATGATAATATTTTTATTATCGTCTGAAACATCAGTTTTTTTTCTTAATTGAACTCTTATTCTTTCAATAAGAATTTTCATTGAAAATCCACCTGATTTTTTTACAAAATCATCTGCTCCTAGCTTTAAACCAAGCAGCTCATCAACTTCTTCATCTTTAGAGGTTAAAAAAATAATTGGTATTGACATTTTCTTTCTTAATTTTTTTAATAATTCTTCCCCGTCCATTTTTGGCATTTTGATATCAACAACCGCAAGATCTGGGGGATTCCTTGTTAAGCCAATTAAAGCGGACTCACCGTCAATATAGGTTTGAACTTTAAAACCTTCTCTTTCTAAAGCAATAGATATCCCGGTTAATAGGTTTCTATCATCATCTACTAAAGCAATTGTATTTGTCATAATTTAACTTTCATAATTAAATTGTCAAAATTTAGGCGACTTTTTTAAATTAATTAGTCTCCCCCCAATTATATCCTGAATTAACATTTACTTTCAACGGAATTGAAAATTTATGGTATTCAGAGCTAGACACAGACTCCATAATTTTAGCTATGTTAGACATTGAATAATTCTTATTATCTAACTTAGTTTCAAAAATTAGCTCATCATGTATCTGCAACAACATTTTTGCACTTAATTTTTTATCATTAATTTTCTTTTGCTCAATTTTTATCATGGCCAACCTTATTATGTCAGCTGCGGTGCCTTGTATCGGTGCATTAATTGCTGCTCTTTCTTGAAAGCTTCTCACACTAAAATTTTTATCATTTATTCCTCTTAAATGGATTCTCCTACCAAAAATATTTGTTACATATCCCTGTCTCCTGCAATTTTTTATTGTAGTATTCATATAGTCTTTAATTTCAGGAAACTTTTTAAAATAGGAATTGATAAATTCTTGAGCTTCGTTATTTGAAACTGATATTTGTTTTGCCAGTCCATATTGGGTTATCCCATAAATGATACCAAAATTAATTGCTTTTGCTTTTCTTCTTTGATCATCTGAAACCTTTTTTATTGGAACGCTAAAAACTTCACTAGCAGTTAAATTGTGAATATCTTGATTGCTTTTAAAAGCTTTTTTTAATTCCTTAACATCAGCTATATCTGCAAGAATTCTCATTTCTATTTGATTATAGTCTGCAGAAATTAAAATATTATCTTTTTCTGCTATAAAAGCCTTTCTAATTTCTTTGCCATCAGAGGTTTTAATAGGAATATTTTGCAGATTTGGGTCACTTGAGGCTAATCTACCGGTATTAGTTGCTGCTAAGAGAAAGGATGTATGGACTCGTTTTGTTTTTTTACTAATGTGATCTTGCAAAGCATCAGAGTAAGTGCTTTTTAATTTAGAGACTTGTCTCCATTCTAAAACTAAATTTGGAAATTTTTGGCCTGTTAAAGCCAAGTCCTCCAGTATTTTAGCGCTTGTTGCTAAACTTCCTTTTTTTGTTTTTTTCAATTTGGCAATTTTTAACTCATTATAAATAATTTCACCAAGTTGTTTCGGAGAGCCGATGTTAAATTCTTTACCTGATATTTTAAAAATTTCCTCTTCAATTTTTTCAATTCTTTTTTCAAATTTTTTTGAGAGCTCTTTTAAATATCGATCATCAACTTTTATACCGTGTGTTTCTATTTGCGATAAAATTTCAACCATAGGTTTTTCAAAAACTTCATAAATATTTTCAAGTTTTTCATCCTTAACTCTTTTAGATAGAATTTCGTAAAGTCTAAGAGTTACATCGGCATCTTCTGCTGCATATTCCGTTGCCTCATCCAATCCTACTTCTGAAAAATTTAATTGTTTTTTACCTGTTCCAACTAAATCTTTATATGAGATAGTTTTGTGACCAAGATGCAATTCTGATAAAGTATCCATGTTGTGTCGATTATTTCCAGCATCTAATGTATAAGAAAGAAGCATTGTATCTTCAACAGAAACTAAGTTTACTCCATGTTTTTTAAAAATTATATAATCATACTTTATATTTTGACCTACTTTTTTAATACTTGCATCTTCCAAGATCGGTTTCATTTTATTTATAACTAAATCTTTTTTAAGGTTTTTGACTCCTTTATGTCCAATGGGAATATAATATGAAATATTTGGTGCATAACTCACCGAGATACCTACTAGTTCTGCATCTTGGGGATTAAGAGAAGAGGTTTCTGTGTCAACTGAAATAACACTTTTTTCATTTAGATTGCTTATCAATTTATCTAGGTCTTTCTCTTTAATAATATTTTTGTAAAGTTTTTTGTTAATTTTTGATTGTTCAAATAATTTTACATTAAGGTCTGTTTTTTTTTCAACCGGCTCACCATAAAAACTTATTGCTTGGCTCAACAATCGATTGAACTCCATTTCTCTCAAAAAGGTATAAAGTTTATTTTTATCAATATCTTTTATCAAAAATTCATTTAAATCATTTTTAACCGGTACATCGTCTTTTAAAGTAACTAATTTTTTACTTAATAAAGCTTTATCTTTATTTGCAATTAAAGTTTCTCTTCTTTTATTTTGAGAAATTTCTGCTGCCTTACTTAGTAAATTATCTAAATTTTTGTATTTGACGATAAGTTCAGAGGCTGTCTTAACCCCTATACCTGGTACACCAGGTATATTGTCAGAAGAGTCACCTGCTAAGGACTGTACATCTATAACCTGTTGCGGCTTTACACCAAATTTTTCAAAAACTTCTTTTTCTCCTATAACTTTACTTTTCATTGGATCAAAAAGTCTAATTTTATTAGAAACCAGTTGCATCAAATCTTTATCAGACGAAATAACAGTAACCTTCGCTCCAATATCGGTAATTTTTTTGGAATAAGTTGCTATTAAATCATCTGCCTCATAATTTAAAAGCTCTATAGAAGGAAGATTAAATGCTTCAACTGACTTTCTTATATATTCAAATTGAGGCACAAGATCATCCGGAGCTTCAGATCGATTTGCTTTATATTCACTATAAATTTCATTTCTAAAATTTTTTCTAGCTGAGTCAAAAATTACTGCAAAATGAGTTGGTTTATTATTTGTATCATCTGATCTTGCTTCCTCTAAAAGTTTAAAAAGCATTGAACAAAATCCACTTACAGCACCCGTGGGCAATCCGTCGCTCTTTCTTGATAGAGGGGGCAAAGCGTAGTATGCTCTAAAAATATAACCAGATCCATCAATTAGATAAAAATGATCAGTTTTTTTTATAGTAGACATAATTATATATTACCTCAAATTTTTATATATATTTATAAAGTATATGAATAAAAAAGCTTTAACTGTTGAAAACCTTAATAAAGTTTATTCTAATAAGGATAAGAACATTGCGGATATAAAGGCATTAAATAATATTTCATTTGAAGTCAATAAAGGTGAAATTTTTGGTTTGTTGGGTCCAAATGGAGCTGGCAAAACTACTTTTCTAAATATTTTAGCTGGAACAGTTGTAAAAACCTCAGGTGAAATTAATGTTTGGGGTTTTGATCTTGATAAAAACCCTAGGCAAGTTAGAGCTTCTTTAGGAATAGTTCCTCAAGAGGTAAATCTCGATGCTTTTTTTTCACCGAGAAAGTTACTAGAGCTACAGGCTGGGCTATATGGGGTTAAAAAGAAAGAGAGAATTACTGACGAGATCTTAAAAATTGTTTCATTGGAAAAAAAAGCCAATGCCTACTCTCGAAGTTTATCTGGAGGAATGAAAAGAAGACTTTTAATTGCAAAAGCTATGGTGCACCAACCACCTATTTTGATTTTAGATGAGCCAACAGCAGGGGTGGATATAGAGCTAAAACAAAATCTATGGAGAAATGTTAAAAAATTAAATAATAGTGGTGTAACAATAATACTCACTACGCATTATTTATTCGAAGCAGAGGAAATGTGCGATCGTATAGCTATATTAAATAAAGGAAATTTCGTCGCTATAGATACTCCTAAAAAGTTATTGGAAAAAATTAAAATTAAAAGAATTAAATTAAAAATTGAAAATTTAAACTCTATAAATAACCTAGAAATTAAAGGTTTAAATATTATTGAGAAGTACGATAACATTTTAACAATAAGTTATGAGAAAGATAAATATAGCTTTAACAAACTTCTAAATGAATTAAACGCTAAAAAGCTTAGAATACAAGATATTTCAACAGATGATGGAGATTTAGAAGAAGTATTTGTTGAATTAACAAAAAACTAGATTTAAGTAAAAAAAATTTGTAAGGTAACTTATGGAAACTATAAAAAATATAACTCAAGTTAGCTTTATTAAAATCTGTTTTATCGTTTTTTTGAGTTCGATACTTTTAGCTATATCCTCAAAAATTAAAATACCCTTTTACCCCGTTCCAATGACCATGCAAACATTTGTTGTTTTAATATTAGGAATTAGCTTGGGTTGGAAAATAGGACTGTCAGCGGTTTTCATTTATCTTTTAGAGGGAATTTTTGGATTACCTGTGTTTTCTGGCACTCCAGAAAAAGGTTTAGGTATAACTTATTTTACTGGTCCAACTATGGGCTATTTAATTGGCTTCATGGTTACTGTATTCATTGCTGGTAAATTTAAATATAGTAACAGTTTTTTCTTTAATTTTTTAAAATTAATATTTGCAACTTCATTCATTTATATACTAGGAATTTTTTGGCTGGGTAGTTTGATAGGATGGGAAAAACCAATATTTGATCTTGGTGTAAAACCATTTCTTTTAGCTGAACTTTTTAAGATATTAATAGCAACTTTAATATTGCCAAAAATTCTGAAAATAAGAGATTTTACGTAATTTATCTTGGTGATCTTTTGCTTAGAATTCTTTGTAAGGTTCTTCTATGCATTTTTAAACGTCTAGCTGTTTCTGAAACATTTCGATTACATAATTCAAAAACTCTGTGAATATGTTCCCATTTAACTCTGTCAGCTGACATTGGATTTTCTGGTGGCTTGGCTTTTGATTCGGGTGCTGCAAGTAAAGCAGCTTCTACATCATCTGCATCCACAGGCTTTGCAATATAATCAATGGCACCTGCTTTGACTGCTGCGACTGCTGTTGGTAAATTCCCGTATCCGGTGAGCATTACGATCCTACTATCTTTTCTGTTGGCGTATAACTCTTTAACGACATCTAAACCGTTGCCATCTTCAAGTCTTAAGTCGATTACTGCAAAATTTGGAGGTGATTTACGAACAATGTCTAGACTGTCAGCTACCGTTTTTGCCTCTTTTACTGCGAAACCCTTTTTTTCCATGGCTCTGGATAGTCGACCTCTTAAAGGATCGTCATCATCCAATATTAGGAGTGATTTATCGCTAAATTCGCTCAACTTTAGCTGGTTTTGGAGCTTTTGATCTATTGGTCTCATAAGATGTATATGAGTATCTTTCTTGAAATTTCAACAGTCTTTTTAAATTTTTTTCTTTACAAAAATAGAAAAACGCCTTACATGCGAAATTATAAGGTTTTTTCTGAATTTTTTTTTAAAACCTTTTTTGTGTAAACAACAGGGGAACACATGAGATGCAAAAATTTAGTAACGTTGGTGAAGTAGTTAACTCTCTAAAACCAGTTAATCCAGTATACTGTATAAGACCTGATTATATAAAAAAGGCAGTGAACTTTTTTAAAGTTAATTTTCCAGGAAATGTATTATATGCGGTTAAAACAAATCCTAATGAGTTTGTCATAAAGAGTCTTATTAAATCTGGAATTGAAAGATTCGATGTAGCATCAATTAATGAAATTAAATTATTAAAAAAATTGAATTCAAAAGCAAAATTGTACTTTATGCACACAATAAAAGCGAAGGAAGATATTTCTTCCGCATATTTTGATTATGGTGTGAAAGACTTCGCATTAGACTGCAAAGAGGAATTACGGAAAATTTTAGATTCAACAAACAATGCTAAAGATTTAAATCTCTATGTGAGGGTGGCGATTTCAAATGAGCACGCCGAAATTGATTTATCGAGAAAATTTGGTGCTTCGCCAGGCGAAGCTCTTGGCCTCGTAAGATTATGTAGGCAACATGGAAAAAGAATTGGTATTAGTTTTCATGTAGGATCACAGTGCATGCATAAAATTTCTTTTTCAAAAGGAATAAAGGAAGTTGGATCAATAATAAAAAAAACAAAAATAGTTCCAGATGTAATAAATATTGGTGGTGGATTTCCGTCTATATATCCCGACTTAAAACCTGAACCCTTAGTAAATTATATGAATGAAATCAAAGAGGCCTTAGAAAATCTAAAACTAGAGTCTCGACCTGAGGTTATATGTGAACCTGGAAGAGCTCTTGTATCTGAGAGTGGTTCTACGATAGTTAGGGTTAATTTAAGAAAAAAAAATAAGCTTTTCATAAACGATGGAACTTACGGGAGCTTATTTGATGCGGGTGTTCCTAACTTCGTTTTGCCTGCTAAGATAATTTCTAACAATAAAGTTCAATCAAAGAAGATTACTGATTTTAATTTTTATGGGCCCACATGTGATAGTCTAGACTATATGAAAGGTCCGTTCTTATTACCCAATAATATAAAGGAGGGTGATTATATTGAGCTGGGGCAACTTGGGGCTTACGGCTTAACTTTTAGAACTAAGTTTAATGGTTTCTACTCAGATCATATTGTTCAAGTTAATGACTCTCCAATTTTGTCTATGTACGATGATTCAAGCAAGTTGAATTATCTTGTTGCCTAATGAATAAAAGAAATGATCCTAAGCTCGGACATAATAAAAAATCTTTTTTAAAAAAACCAGTATCACATATAGATATAACAAGTTTTAACTCTACCAAAATTATTGAGTCCATGGAAAAAATGTCTTTTACGTCTAGAGACACCGCAAATGCTGCTAAAATTTATAACGAGATGATTGAAGATAAAGATTGTTCAATCTTTCTTACCTTAGCTGGTTCAACATCTGCGGCTGGATGCATGCAGGTGTACTCCGACCTGGTTAAGTTTAATATGGTGGATGCTATCGTTGCAACTGGGGCGTCAATTATTGATATGGATTTTTTTGAAGCCTTAGGGTTCAAACATTACCAAGGATCCCAATTTCAGAACGATAATGAATTAAGAGATCATTATATAGACAGGATATACGACACGTATATAGATGAAGAGGAACTTCAAGCTTGTGATAAAAAAATTTGTGACATAGCTGACAAATTACCAGCAAAACCTCATACATCTCGAGAATTTATAAAAGAATTAGGTAAGTATCTTAAGACAAATGCAAAAAAGAAAGGCTCTTTAATTGAGGTTGCATATGACAATAATGTTCCGATTTTCTGCCCCGCTTTCACTGATAGTTCTGCAGGTTTTGGTTTGGTAATGCATCAGGAAAAAAATCCTAAAAATCATCTAACCATCGACTCTGTAAGAGAATTTAGAGAATTAACAGAGATAAAAATTAAATCAAAGAATTCTGGCTTATTCATGATTGGAGGCGGAGTACCAAAAAATTTTGTACAAGATACAGTAGTATGCGCTGAACTTTTGGGAAAAAAAGTTGATATGCACAAATATGCTGTTCAAATTACAGTTGCTGACACTAGAGATGGAGCTTGTAGCAGTTCAACATTAAAAGAGGCTAGCTCATGGGGGAAGGTAGATACAACTAAAGAACAAATGGTCTTTGCAGAGGCTACGAGTGTTCTTCCTCTTATTGCGAGTAAAGCTTATCATAAAGGCAGCTGGAAAAAAAGAAATAGAAGAAATTTCCAGAACTTATTTTAAATGAAAAAAACAAAAATAGCTTTAGTACAGATGCAAATGACATCTGATATAAAAAAAAACTTATTAAATGCAAAAAAGAAAATTAAAATAGCGAAAAGTAAAGGTGCAAAGATAGTTTGTTTGCCTGAGCTTTTTGCTTCAAAGTATTTTTGTCAATCTGAAAAACACTCTAATTTTAAACTCGCTGAAAAAATACCTGGTCCGATTTCTACAAAATTTTCACTCTTAGCAAAGGAACTAAAGTTAATTATTATTTTACCGATTTTTGAAAAAAGGGCAGCAGGTATTTATCATAATACTTGTTTAGTTATAAAAGAAAACGGTAAGATCGCTGGAAAATATAGAAAGATGCATATACCAGACGATCCGCAGTATTATGAAAAATTTTATTTTACACCTGGAGATCTTGGTTTTAAGTCAATTAAAACTAAAGAAGGCAATCTAGGAATTTTAATTTGTTGGGATCAGTGGTTTCCTGAAGCTGCTCGATTAACAGCTCTGGAAGGAGCAGATATAATTTTTTATCCTACAGCGATTGGGTGGCACCCTAAGGAAAAAAAGAAGCATGGTAAAGCTCAGCTTAATTCATGGCTATCAATTCAAAAGTCACACGCAATTTCTAATGGAATTTTTGTAGCGGCTGTTAATAGAACAGGTATAGAAAATGATGGAAGAAAAAGAATTCAATTTTGGGGGCACTCAATAGTTTTTGATCCAAATGGTAGGGCTATTACAAAAGCTGGTGAGAAAGAAAAGATTTTAATTTGTGAAATTAATTTTAAAAAAAATGAAATAGTTAGGCAGCATTGGCCCTTCTTCAGAGATCGGCGAATAGACTCATATAAAGGGATATTAAAAAATCCTAAGAATGTCTAAATTTAATTACTCAATTTATTATAAAATGCCAGCAGAATGGGATAGACAAATCTCAACTTGGGTTTCTTGGCCACATAATAAAAATGACTGGCCGGATAAATTTGATAAGATTCCAAAGGTTTTTTTTGAAATAGTATATTATTTATCTATTGACCAAAAAGTAAATATTATCTTCAAAACAATTCAACAAAAATTAAATGCATTCAACCATCTAAAAATTAGAAATGCAAATATGAAAAATATAAGTTTTTTTATTTTTAAAACTAATAGAGTTTGGATAAGGGATTATGGTCCTATTTTTGTAAAAGATAAACAAGGAAAAAAAGTTATTATTAACTGGAAATTCAATGCTTGGTCAAAGTATAGAGATTTTAAAAGTGACAATAAAATCAATTACCTGATAGCAAAAAAAACAAAAAAAATAATTGTAATACCTAAACATAATAAAAAAACAGTCGTACTCGAGGGTGGTGCTATAGACGTAAATGGTGAGGGAATTTTAATTACCACAAAAGAGTGTCTATTAAGCAAAGTCCAACAAAGAAATCCTGGTTTTACTATAAGTGATTATGAAAAAATATTTGCAAAATATTTAGGGGTAAAAAAAGTAATTTGGCTTGAGAAAGGCATTAAAGGTGATGATACTCACGGTCACATTGATGATGTAGCTAAATTTGTATCAAAAAATAAAATATTTATTAATGATACAAAAAATAAAAAAGACGTAAATTATAAAAATATTAAGAAAAATCTAAAAATTTTGCAAAAGGAAAAAAATCTAGACAATAAAAAATTTGAAATAATCAAAATTCCTCTTCCTAATCCAAAATTTTTTAGAGGTACCAGAGTTCCTGCAAGCTATATGAATTTTTATATTACCAATAAAAAAGTTTTAGTTCCTACTTTTAGAGATGTTAAGGACAAAGTAATTTTGAAAATATTTAAAAAACATTTTAAAAACAAAAAAATAATTCCAATAGACTGCTCAGACCTTATTTGGGGGTTCGGTGCAATACATTGTATGACAATCCAAGAGCCTCAATAATAGTATTTAATTTCAAATTATATCTTGATCCCAAGTAATTTGAACACATGCTCCATTGGTCTTATTATCATTATAAAAATAAAGTTTTGCCCCTTTGCGCTCTAATAAAGTTTTTCCTAGAAATGTACCTAGTCCTGTACCGGATTGTGAGCTTACTTTTTTCGACTTTGACTTAACGTATGGCTCACCTAGAATTTCAATAACGTCCCTCGGAAATCCAGGTCCATCGTCTTGAATCTTTATTATTGATTGTTTTTTTTTGTTTTCTATTTTAATTGTCACTTTATTTTTTGAAAATTTAACAGCATTACCAATAAAATTTCTTAATCCATAGATTATTTCTGGTGATCTTTGCACGTTTTGATCATTTGTCTCATTAATGGTCTCTAATTTTATTTTTTTTGGTGATGTTTCTTTAAACGATTCTATAATTTCCTCTATTAAGTCTTCGAATCTTGTTAAACTAAAAAATTTATCTTCTACAATTTGTTTCTTTGAAATTTTTTTTAATATTTCACTACATCTCCTGGTTTGACTTAGTAGCAAGTCAATGTCTTTAGAGTAGTTGGCGTCATCTCCTATTTCTTTTTTTAACTCTTTAGCAACCACTGTTATTGTCGCTAGAGGCGTTCCTAAAGAATGTGCAGCAGCTGCGGCTTGCCCGCCAAGAGATTCTAACTCATACTCTTTATAAATTACTTCTTGGAGCTTAATAAATGCTTCAGACGTTTTCTTTTTTTCCCCAGCAAATCTAATTCCAAAATAACTTAGAAATATCAATCCTATTAATATTGAAACAATTATTCCAGTTTTGTAAAAATTTGGAAAATGTAATAAGTTCATCTCTACACCTGGCAATGGCAAATGGAAAAAAGCCAGTAATAAAATTAATATGGTTGTAATAATTCCTAATATAATCGTGGTTCCCATGCTTAAAAAAGTTGATGAAACTATTGCTGGAATTATAAGCAAAATGGAGAATGGATTGAATATCCCGCCTGTAAGATATAATAATAAACTTAGTTGAATTAAGTCGTAGATTAAAAATATTGAAGCATAAAAATCTTTTAGCTGATTAACTTTAATAGCAAATTGAAGATATAGATTGGTGCACAATCCAATAAGAATTATCAGATAACTTATTTCAATAGGAAAAAGTAATTCTAAATAAAAATAAACTAGATTGATAGCAATAAACTGACCAAAAATTGCAATATATCTTAAAATTGTTAATGTGGTTTTATCTAAGTTAAGGTTCTCTGTTGTCCTAAAAATAGTTGAAAAATTCATAAAATGATAACTATATATCTAAATTAACAACTTCTAATGCTTTATTAGTTATAAAATCTTTTCTTGGGGCAACTTCATCTCCCATTAATATTTTAATTATTTTCTGATCTTCTTTTGATTTATCTTTTGTTCCCTTTGAATATTGTACTCGTAGGAGGGTTCTATTATCAGGGTTTAGTGTGGTATCCCAAAGTTCCTCGGGGTTCATTTCTCCAAGACCTTTGAACCTTTGTATTGAAAGCTTTTGTTTCTGCTCGTTTAAAAAATTATTAAAATCAGATTTATTTTTCGAAATCTTTTTGTCTGTGGTGTTAATAATAAATTTTTCTAGTTCCTTTTCATCTTTTATATATGTTGCTTTATTTGCTTTAGTAACTTTGAATAGTGGAGGTTGAGCCAAATACAAATGGCCGTTTTCGATTAACTGATTAAAAGGATAATTATTAAAAAAAGTTAATAAAAGTGTTCTTATGTGAGAGCCATCAACATCTGCATCGGTCATTATTACTATCTTGTCATATCTTAAATTATCAATTTTGAAATCTTTAGAACCTGTGCCTAAAGCATTTATTAAAGTAACTATTTCACTTGATGACATCATTTTAGACAAAGCTTTATTTTCATATTCTCCGTTAGCATGATTAGTATTTTTAATGTTCACATATGTATTTAAAATTTTTCCTCTAAGAGGTAAAACTGCTTGAAATTCTCTGTTTCGACCTTGTTTTGCTGAACCGCCTGCTGAGTCACCCTCTACAATATATAATTCTGTTCCCTCTTTCTTTGTAATTTGACAATCTGCAAGCTTACCTGGGAGACCTGAAAGCTCAAATGAGCCCTTTCTTCTGACGCTATCTCTAGCTTTCCTTGCAACATCTCTGGCTATTGCAGCTTGCATGATCTTCTCTATTACTATTTTTGTAACACTAGGATTTTGGTCTAACCATGTTGAAACTTTATCGCTAATAATATTTTCTACTATTAATCTTACCTCGGAAGAGACTAGTTTATCTTTAGTTTGAGATGAAAATTTTGGATCCGGCATTTTTACTGACAGAACTAATGTTAAACCCTCTTTAATATCTTCACCTGATAAATTTATCTTATTTTTTTTATTATCTGCTGAATATTTATTTATAACTCTTGTAAGAGCACTCCTGAACCCTAATAGGTGTGTTCCACCATCTTTCTGATGTATATTATTTGTAAAAGCAAGCACCTCTTCTGAATATCCAGCATTCCACTCGAATGCACAATCTACAGAAACATTATTTTTAGATCCTGTTATTAATATTGGTTTTTTAAAAACTTCCTTTTCATTTTTATTAATTAAAATAGGTTTTTTTTTATTAATATATCTAACAAACTCCATTACACCACCTTCATATTTGTTTAAATATTCTTTTATTTTTAAGCCAGTTTTATCGTAAAGATTTAAACTTATACCTTTGTTAAGAAACGCAAGTTCTCTTATTCTTTTTTGAAGAACTGAAGAACTAAATTTTATAGATGAAAAAATATCTTTTGATGGTAGAAAAGTTATCTTTGTTCCTTGTTTTTTTGTTGAGCCAATTTTTTTTAAAGGCTTTATGGCAGTACCATTTTCAAAGTTTACTTTGTATTCATTTTTATCTCTATAAATAATCAGTTCAAGTTTTTCAGAGAGAGCGTTAACAACTGAAACACCAACTCCATGAAGACCACCTGAAACTTTATAAGAGTCGTGATCAAATTTCCCTCCAGCATGAAGTTGAGTCATAATTACTTCTGCTGCAGACATATTTTCACCTTTATGCATATCAGTAGGTATGCCTCTTCCATCATCCTCAACGGTGACTGTATTATCTTTGTTCATAAAAATATTAATATTTTTGCAATAACCTGCTAATGCTTCGTCAATTGCATTATCAATGACCTCAAAGACCATATGATGTAAACCAGTTCCATCATCTGTGTCCCCAATATACATTCCTGGTCTTTTTCTAACTGCTTCAAGGCCTTTAAGGACCTTAATAGACTTAGCATCATAGCTTGAAGTATGTTTTTTATGTGAATTTTCGGACATGAATATATTGTATGTTACCATTTTTTGGGGTTAATATAAAATGCCCCACTTTTCAGAAGCCTAATTA
>CACIVM010000004.1 GCA_902590115.1 uncultured Pelagibacteraceae bacterium
CAAATGTTGATAGTGTCAATTCAGAAAAGAAAGTACATAAGGAGGAATATTCTCATGAAGAGTTTGGAGAGGTTGAAGTTAAAGATATACCAAGAGTAAAAAGATTATCAGGACCTCAATTAGTTAGATCATGGAGCGAAATACCTCATGTAACTCAGCACGATGAATTAGATATTACGGAAATGGAGGAATTTAGAAAATCTCTACGTGATGTATTCACTGGTGCAAAAGTTGCAGTTACTCCATTAGCTTTTATAACCAGAGCCGTGATTAATGGTTTACAAACTTATCCAAATTTTAATTGCTCTATAGACTCAATAAATAATAAAATTACTTATAAAAAATATTTTCATATTGGATATGCGGTAGATACACCCCATGGACTCATGGTGCCAAAACTTAGAGATGTAGATAAAATGGGAATAAAAAAAATTTCTGATGAATTAAGAAAAGTTAGTAAATTGTGTAGAGACTTAAAAATAGATAAAAAGGATTTTTTTGGTGGTTCGATGACTATATCTAGTCTAGGTGGAATAGGCGGAAATTACTTCACACCAATTATTAATCCTCCAGAAGTTGCGATTTTGGGTGTGGGACGGTCATTTGACAAAATAATAAGAAAAGATGGAAAATTTATTTTAAGAAAAATGCTTCCAATTTCTTTATCGTATGACCACAGAATAATCGATGGTGCTGAGGCTGCAAGATTTTGTGTTAACCTAAGTCAAAGTCTTGGTAAAGATTTTGCCTTCAAGCTTGCTGTTTAAGATATTTTAAATAAATAAAATTATGAGTAAAAAATTATTTTCAATTCTTTGCGCCATTAGTTGTTCTTTAATTTGGGGTTCTGCCTTTGTCGCACAGGATTTAGGAATGGATTATAATGGACCTTTTACATTCACTTTTGGAAGGCTATTTTTAGGTTTCTTAACATTATTACCTTTTTTTTTAATTTTCGAATATAAAAAAACCAAGAATATTGTTTTTAATTATAAAAATTCTTTTTATTTATTAATTATTGGTTTTCTTCTTTCTACAGGAAATGTGTTACAACAATTTGCATTGTTATATACTGATGTTGCTAACACAGCAG
Organism: uncultured Pelagibacteraceae bacterium; assembly: GCA_902590115.1. Classification (GTDB taxonomy): domain Bacteria; phylum Pseudomonadota; class Alphaproteobacteria; order Pelagibacterales; family Pelagibacteraceae; genus Pelagilacustribacter. Next base: position 1,094 of record CACIVM010000004.1, read on the forward strand.
TGTTTACAATTTTTTATGTAGTATTAGTCCCTTTTGTTTCTTACAAATTTTTTTCTAAAGATATTCATCGCTCGGTTTGGCTCTCGGTAGTAATTTGTATGCTGGGTGGTATTTTATTAACTGAATTTAATAATATTGAAGTTAGATTTGGAGACAGTATTGCAGTATTTAATGCATTATTTTGGGCATTCCACATTGTTTTTATTTCAAAATTTTTAAAAGAATTTGACTATCCAATTACAATGGCTTGTATTCAATGTCTTTATGGCTCTATGTTTGCATTAATTCCAGCAATCTTGAGTGAAAATATTAGTTTAACAAATATGATTTTAGATGGAAAAGAAATGGTTTACGCAGGCGTTTTATCCAGTGGGGTTGCTTTTTTGTTACAAATCTATGGTCAACAAAATTTATCGCCTGCTCCAGTCGCAATTATCTTCTCTTTAGAAGGTGTTTTTGCTTCAATTTTTGGATGGATTATTTTAAATCAATATCTCAATGAGATAAAGATACTTGGTATTACTTTAATTTTAATTGCAGTAATTTTTTCACAATTAGCACCAATCTATGATAAAAAAAAATATGGACGAGTCTAAAAAAGGTTTTATGAAACATCTTGGAGGACTAAATTTTAGGAAAATTGAAGAAAATAATTTTGAATTTTCGGTAGAAATTAAAGAAATGCATTTAAATACTGGTGGTATTGCTCATGGTGGTTTTTTAGCAACAATAGCAGACGCTGGCATGGGCACTGCTGCTCACATGATATCTGAAAACAAAAGATGTGTTACAATTAATTTGGAAATAAAATTTTTATCAGCAGGAAAATTAGGAGATGATTTGATTGGGAAGGTTCAAATATTGAAAAAAACAAAAACGTTAATTTTTATAAATTGTATCATGTCTAATTCAAAAGAAATAGTAAGTTCGGCTAGTGGCACATGGAAAATATTAAATTAATTTCATGATTTTTTTAAAGATTTTTACTAATCTAATTTTATTTATTTTTTTGTCTTATTTTTGTTATACCACAATCTTTACATTTTACAGTTTCGGTGGACCCTGCAGCACCAAATCCAAATTTAGTGTCGATTATATCGTATCTATGCAATCCAATATAGCAGAACCATTTATAAATCTGCTTTAACATAATTTTACTCTAATTTTCTTCTAAAATTATTATATCCAAAAATTAAAATTAATAGAAATGAAAAGGGGTAAATTATTGCTTTATTTGGTCGATTTAAGTTTTCAATTTTGAATTCACTGATAACATCCTCTGTTTCCATCCCTGCTTTTTTAGCCAATCCGTTCCATTTTAAGGTATCAATAGTCAATCTCCCTTCTTTATTAATTAAATTAATTCCATATTGTTCTAAATTATACCGTTGATCAAAACTATCTTTTTCAATAACAAATAACTTATATCTGTCCCCATACTCCGTTCTTCTTACCACTTTTATGTGTACTGCCCTGTCAGGATTAAATTGAATCATATTAATTTTTTCTACCTGAAGTGGTTGATCCTCAAATTTTGGATAAAACTTATCTAAAATATATCCGGGTCTAAATAGTGACATAGAAATTAAAAGAAAAGCTATAATCTCATACCATTTTAAACGATTAACAAACCAACCTTGCGTAGCTGAAGTAAAAATTAAAATAGCTACTAAAGATGTGAAAACAACGGTTAAACCATGCCAAAAATTTTCTATACCAATCAACAATAGTTCTGGATTAAATATAAATACTATAGGTAAAATTCCAGTTCTCAAACTATACCAAAAGGCCTGAACTCCTGTTTTAATTGGATCTGCCTTCGATATAGCTGCTGCAGCATAGGAGGCAAGACCAACAGGTGGTGTAACATCCGCCATTAAACCATAATAGAAAACATATAAGTGAATAGCGATTAAAGGGAAAATGTATCCTGAGGCGCTTCCTACCTCCACAACAACTTGAGCCATTAAAGCTGCAACAACTAAATAGTTGGCAGTGGTTGGTAATCCCATTCCTAAAATGATGCACAGAACAGCGGTTAATAAAAGAAGTGTAATCACATTTCCTCCTGAAATTGCCTCTACAATAACAATAAGATTATTACTTAAACCAGTTGAAGCTACTGCACCTACAATTATACCTGCGGTAGCAATAGCTATTGCAACACTGATCATGTTTAAAGCACCTTTTTCTAATCCCGTGATAACCTTATTATATCCTTCTTTGAAACCGCTTAAAAAACTTTCTTTAAGCTTAATTGCAATAAAAACCTCTTTAAAAATAATGATCAAAAATAGGGATAAAATTGAATAAAATACTGCTGATGCTGCTGTCCAACGCTCAACTAATAATAAATACACAAGAATGAATATTGGTATTAAAAAATGTAAACCGCTTAAAAAAGTTTTACCTAATGGCGGTATTTGATTTTCGGGCAATCCTTTAATATTTAATTTTACTGACTCTAAGTGTGAAATATAAAATAAGGCTATATAAGAAATTATTGCTGGTAAAAACGCGTGAGTGATAACTGTAAAGTACGATATCCCAAGTAATTCCGCCATCACAAAAGCGGCGGCACCCATAATTGGTGGCATGATCTGTCCATTAACTGATGCAGCTACCTCAATAGCTCCTGCTTTTGTAGGAGTAAGACCAGTTCTTTTCATTATTGGAATTGTAAAAGTTCCAGTTGTTACTGTGTTTGCTACTGAAGAACCTGAAATCAAACCAGTCAATCCTGAAGCCAAAATAGCAGCCTTAGCTGGCCCTCCTCTCATTTTACCTACTAATGCGAAAGCCAAATTTAGAAAATATTTTCCACCGCCTGCAGCATCTAAAGTTGCTCCGAATAAAACAAAAAGAAAAATAAAACTTACAGATACACTTATAGGTATCCCGAAAATTGCCTCCCCACCAAACCAATGATAACCAACCAATCTCGTTATTGATAAACCTTGATGAGAGATCAAGTCTGGCATTTTTTGTCCAAATATTGAAAATAGTAAAAATATTAAAGCTATAGCTACTAATGGTATACCAATAGCTCTTCTTGTAGCCTCTAAAAGCAGTAAAATTCCAATACTTCCAAGAATTAACTCATAAGAAATTTTTAAACCAAATAAATCAACTGAGGCAAGTATTCCCTGTCTATAAACTAAACCTTCATACTCTATGACTAGATAAAATGTAGCTAAAATAGAAATTAAAGATAAAGAAAAATCAATTATATTTATTGGTGAATTTCTTTTTGACTTATAGGCGGGATAAGCTAAAAAACAAAGACACAATCCGAACGCTAAATGAATTGCTCTTGCTGGAACATCTATAAATTTCCCAAAATCTAATAAAAATGGAAGAGGTGAAGCATACCATAGTTGAAATAACGACCATGTTATTGCTAAAAAACCAACTAGTTTAAGATTCCAATTACTAAGATTTCTTCTTGAACCACCCTCCTCATCGTGCTTCTTAAAAAAACTTTCATTAACTTGTGACATTTTAATAGCATAAAAAAAAAGGCCCAGTTATGCAACTGGGCCTTAAATCTTAATAGACTTACATTAAGCCTTTTTCTTTATAGTATTTAACTGCACCAGGATGTAAAGGGGCAGATAAACCGTCTACTATCATTTTTTTAGGATCAAGATTTGCAAATGCTGGGTGTTGTTTTTTAAAATCGTCAAGATTTTCAAAAACAGCTTTTACAACTGCATAAACTAGATCATCTGATACGTCTGCACTTGTTACAAAAGAAGCCATTACACCAAATGTTGTTACATCTTTTTTTGATGTTTTATATGTTCCTTTTGGAATAGTAGCAAAAGCGTAAAATGGATTATCAGCAACTAATTTTTTAACAGCATCAGTATTTAAATTTATGATACTTGCTCCACATCCATCTGTAGATTGTGCTACACCTGCATTTGGTACACCAACAGTGTAACCAAAGGCATCAATTTTTTTATCACAAAGTGCGCCAGATTGTTCTGATGAAGTAAGTTCTGAAGTTGAGCCAAAATATCCGGTATCAACTCCATGAGCTTCCATTAAAACTTCAAAAGTACCTCTTTGTCCTGAACCTGGGTTACCTATATTAACTTTTTTCCCTTTTAAAGATTTCCAATCTTTAATTTTAGATCCTTTTCTAGCAATAATCTGAAATGGTTCTGGGTGGGCAGAAAAAACTGCTCTAAGTTTGTCGTAAGGTTTCACTTTATCGGGTCTCGTACCATTATAAGCATGATATTGCCAATCTGATTGTGCAACACCAAATTGAAGTTCACCTTGCATGATCTGACCAATGTTATAAGTAGATCCCCCTGTTGAAGGAGCTGAACATCTATAAGCTTTTTCAGTTCCTTTTTTTCTTCCATGCTCTGCTGATTGTAATTTTGCTACCATTTTACATACTGCATTTCCTACTTGGAAATAAACTCCAGTAGGTCCGCCTGTTCCTATTGAAAAGAATTCAGCCGATTTTGCTATTGATGTAATTGGACTTGAAACAGCAATCATTACTAATGCTGCAGAGATAGTAGATATTATTTTTTTCATATATCTCCCTTGTTAATTTATTTAATAATTAAACTATTGAAAACGACGTAGGTCAAAGGGAATCTTTATAAATTTTTCGCCCAATTTGACAGTTTTTTAACACCCTCTACTACATTTGGTGCATGTTTTTTTAAAACTTCTATGTTTAAACTGTCGCCTTTAGATACTTTATTTAGTATCTCAGTACCATCAAAATCTGTGTAGCTTAATCTCACAATCATCCTACTTGGTTTAAAACCGAAGTCAGAACCTGGTAATAAAGCCACACCAGTATCAGATAATATTTTATCACACATTTGAGATGAGTTTTTAAACTTGCTATTTAAAAACTCTGGCATTAAATAAAATCCGCCTTCTGGAGGATTTATTAAAACTTTATTAGATTTTAGACTTCGGTAAACATAGTTTCCAACATAATTTAAAATTTTTATTACATTATTTTTGTAATCACTCAAATCATCTGTATAAGCTTTTACTGCAGCATATTGAACAGGACTATTAACTGTAGAATATGACTCACTTGCAATAGTTTTTAATTTATCCATAAAATATGACAATTTTTTTGGCACTGCAAAAAAACCAAGTCTCCAACCACCTGCTCCACACCATTTACTAAGCCCTCCGCTTATAAACGTTCCCTCAGGATAATAACTTGATATGGAAGTATATTTCTTATTAAAAGTAAGATCTGTATAAATTTCATCTGATAATATTAATATTTTATTTTTTTTTGCTGCTTTAGCTATCTCTGATAAATTTTTACAAATGGTTCCAGATGGATTATTTGGAGAATTTATAATCAGTATTAATTTTTTTTTTTTAAGTTTTTTAACTGCTTTATCTAAGTCATCAACTTTTGGAAACCAATTGTTTTCTCTAGTAGTTTTAATCCAATGAACTTTGTTTCGAGCTATAAAAGCTTGAGGCTCGTATGATACCCAACTTGGAACTGGTAATAAAATTTCACCATTAAAAACAACATGCATCAAAAGCATAGCCTCCTTTGATCCAGGAGTAATTATAATATTTTCCTCAGAGTAATTTACTCCAGTTTTTTTAATTAAATGTTTAGATATTGCGACCCTCAAGTCTCTTAATCCCTGAATAGGAAGGTAATCTTTTCTATAAGCATTCTTTTTAAGAACATTTACCACTCCTTCAGGAATTGGGAAAGGTGATTGACCAAAGCCAAATCTATAAATTTTTTTTCCTTTTTTAGATAATTCTTTAGATTTTTCGTTTATTGCTAAAGTTGCTGAGGGTTTAATTCTATTAATGTTTTTTTTTATAATTTTACTCATCTAAATAATTTATTTAGTTAAGAATCTATACGGGGACTAGGGGTTTTAAGTCAAATACAATCTTAAAAATTAGAACATTTGACAAATTGATTCGGTCATGTTTTAATCATCTTTTGTTCTCAACAATTATCTACATGTAGTATAAAAAAAAAATTCTTACACAATTATGGAAAATACCTCAAAAAAAATAATTTCTCTTTTAGGGCCAACCAATACTGGGAAAACTTTCGTAGCTATTGAAAAAATGCTTCAGTACGAAAGTGGGATCTTCGGTTTACCCCTGCGGCTTCTGGCGAGAGAAGTTTACGATAAATGCGTTTCAAAAGTTGGAAAAGAAAAAGTTGCACTTATAACTGGAGAAGAAAAGTTGATACCTAGTAATGCTGATTTTTTTATTTGTACTGTCGAGTCAATGCCCAAGGATAAGAAAGTTGATTTTGTTGCTGTAGATGAAATACAAATGTGTTGTGATAAAGAGCGGGGTCATATTTTTACAGACCGACTTCTTCATTTTAGAGGAGAAAAATTAACAATGTTTTTAGGTTCACAAATAATGAAAAATATAATTCTGGATCTGATTCCAGGTGTCGAATTTGAGAACAAAGAAAGATTTTCCAAGCTAAGTTATGGAGGATATAAAAAAATTTCCAGACTAGACAGAAAAGTTGCAATTATTGCATTTTCAATTGAGGAGGTCTATGCATTAGCTGAATTAATTAGAAGACAAAAAGGAGGTGCAGCAGTTGTTATGGGCTCATTAAGTCCAAAGACTAGAAATTCACAAGTAGAATTATATCAATCAGGTGATGTTGATTATTTAGTGGCTACTGACGCAATTGGAATGGGTTTAAATATGGATATAAATGAAATTTACTTTTCTAATCTAAAAAAATTTGATGGAAAAAAAACAAGACGTCTTAATATTGTTGAAATATCACAAATAGCTGGTAGAGCAGGTAGGTTTAAAAATGATGGTATTTTTGGAACTACGGGAGACTGCGATAGCTTAAATTCTGATGAGGTAGAGAGTATAGAAAAACACTCACTACCAGAAGCTAAAATGTTATATTGGAGAAACAATCAATTAGATTTTAAAAATCAAGATAGACTAGTTGCTTCTTTAGAATTAAAACCAAAACACAAGTCATTGCTTAGAACTCAAGACTCATTAGATGAGAACGTTTTAAGATATTTTTTAAAAAAGAGTGAAAACAATATCATTTACTCTAAAAATCTTGAGTTGCTTTGGGAGTGTTGTCAAATACCAGATTTTGAAAAAAAGGCTTATGGCCAACATATTAATATTGTTGATAAAGTTTTTAAATTTCTGTGCACAAGAAAAAATCGGATACCAAATGAATACATGAGAGAACAACTTAAAGGTTTAGAAAAAGACCATGGTAATATAGATGTTTTATCACATAGAATTTCAAATGTAAGAACTTGGTCGTACGTTGCAAACAAAAAAAACTGGGTGGAAAATTCTGATTACTGGGTTCAAACTACAAAAAATATTGAAGACAAGCTTTCAGATAAACTTCACGATGAACTTACTAGAAGTTTTATTGATAAAAAAATAAGTATTCTGTCTAGAGGATTGAAGCAAGATTTAATACTAAAAACAAAAATCGATGAGGAAAATAAAATATTAATAGATGAACAGTTTATAGGTGAATTAAAAGGTTTAAAATTTATCATTGCTACTACCTCAAATACATTAGATACAGACATCAAATCAATTAGGAAGGCAGCTAGGAAAGGCATACAAGAGGAACTTGAGAAAAGGGTAGAAAAAATTATTAACGGAAGTGGTGATTCAATTATTTTTGACGAAAATTTTAAAATATGTTGGAAGAAATCTCCAATTGCAAAGCTTAAAAAAGGAGGCAATTATTTAAGTCCTGAAATTGAAATAATTGCTGATGATTCTCTTTCTTCCGAATTGAAAATAAAGTTAGAAGATTATATTAAGAAATGGTTAGAAAATTTTCTAAATGACACTTTAGGAGATCTTATAAATTTGATAAATTTGAAAGTAGAAAATCAGTATTTAAGAGCGCTTTCATTTCAATTATACGAGAAAAATGGAGTAATAAAAAGAAATGAGATAAATCAAATTGTAAAACTAATTCCCGAAAATGAGAAAAAAAAATTATGGGGTATGGGAATTAAAATTGGAAGGTATCATGTATTTCTTCCAAAAATGTTAAAACCTAAAGCTGTGACATTCAGAGTAGCCTTATGGAAATTGTTTTTTAATAATAAAATTAATAATGAAATACCTAAATCCGGTCTAAACTTTCTTTATAGCAAATCTTTGGACAGGGATTTTCTTTTATTATGTGGTTTTGAAAAATTTAGAGATTATTATGTAAGAATAGACATTTTAGAAAAACTATTCATAAAAATTATTGAGAATACAAAAAATAAAAAATTTAAAATTAATAGTGACATGATCAATTTATTAGGTTGTAATAAAGAGAGTTTTTATAGTCTTTTAACTTTAATGAATTACAAAAAAGATAAAGATAAGGAAGATACATATTTTTTTATCGGTGATAGAAGAACAAATTTTAAGAAAAATGATAGACTAAAATCAGAGAATCCATTTAGTAAACTTATAAACCTCAAATTAAACCGAATATGATAGAATTAGAAAAAAATAAATTAGTCGGTATAACAGCACTTCTTGTTAATGCTGCTAAAATAGATGAACATTATACAGATAGTGAAAAAAAAATAATACTTAAGTTTATTAAGAACAATAATACTAAATTAGATGCGAGTGAGATAATTAAAGAGGCAGAAATCCTTGAAAAAGAGTCTAATCAATTACTAAGTTTTACTAAATTAATTAAGAATGAGACAAATGAATTTAAAGAAAACATAATTGAACAATTGTGGAAAATAATTATTTCAGATAAAAGTATTGATCAATTTGAGTCAAATTTTATGAGAAGAATATGTGGTTTAATTTATTTCGATGATAAATTAAGCGGTGAAATTAAACTGAGATTAAAAAAAGGACTATGACATATATTGTTAAAGATGAGTGTATAAAATGTAAATTGACCGACTGTGTAGAGGTTTGTCCGGTGGATTGCTTTTATGAAGGAGAAAATATGTTAGTAATTAATCCAGATGAATGTATTGACTGTGGAGTGTGTGAGCCTGAATGTCCAATAGATGCAATCAAAGCTGATAGTGATGAGACTGTAGAAGATAAAGAAAAATGGTTGTTGATAAATAAAAAGTTTTCTGCAATATGGCCCAATATTACCAAAAAGAAAGAGCCTATGATAGAAAGTGATAAATATAAAAATATGAAAAATAAACACGAGAAACATTTTTCAGAAAAACCTGGTAAATAAAATGGCGAAAAAAAAGAAAAAAACCAAAAAGGTGAAAAAAATAAAAAAGATTATTAAAAAAAAATTAAGCAAAAATGTAACTTTAAAGCAAAATGATTCACAAAAAGTATTAAAACTTGGGCAAGATGAAAAACCTGAGATTAAGAAGATCAAAAAACAACCAACTGAAAAAAGAGCATATAATTTAAAAGATTTTGTAGTTTATCCGAAACATGGTGTAGGAAAAATTACAGGCATCGAAAAAGCAACAATTGGCCAAATAGAGATTCAATTTTATAAAATTTTTATTGAGAGAGAAAAGCTTACTTTGACAGTGCCAATCAATCAGCAGTCTAATTTGAGACCAATATCATCTATAAATCAGATAAACAAATGTGTCTCTATTTTAAAAACTAAGCCAAAAATTCGAAGAACAATGTGGAGTAGACGTGCACAGGAATATGATCAAAAAATTAATTCAGGAAAAATCTATGATTTAGCTGAGGTAGTTAAAGACCTTAATAAAAACACAGATATCATGGCTGATCAATCTTATTCTGAAAGACAACTTTTTGAAAAAGCCTATGACAGACTTAAATCAGAATTTGAAGCAGTTTTGAAGATTAGTTCCGAAGACGTACAGAAAAAAATGGATAAGGCTTTAGGAAGAGTTCAGATTTCTGAAGCACAATAAAAAACGCCCTTTTTATAGATTTTAAAAAGGGCGTTTTTAAAAAAGAAGTTATCTTCTTCTTCTTCTTCTTCTTTTAGCTTTTTTCTTCTTTTTAGCTTTTTTTCTTCGTTTAGCCATCTTTTCTCCCTGTTAGCAAACAAATCTTTATGATTCGTTTTATTAATTAATCTTTAAGTTTTTTTTCTTTGATGTCAAACACAAATTGTTGAGTAATTTTTTTTTAAATTTATAAATTTTTTATTTTTTTTATTAAAATTAAATATATATAAAAAGTTAAGTAATATCAGTGTTTTTTTAAGATAATTTAAATTACTTTTTTTATTAAATTAATAAAGTTTTTCTATTTCTTGTTTATAATTTTTTAAAATTTCTTTTCTTTTTAACTTTAATGTTGGTGTTAACATTCTATTTTCAATTGTAAATTCATTTGTTATTAATTTAAATTTTTTAACTTTTTCAATTAAAGATAAACTTTTGTTAACATTTTCTATATATTTCTTAATATTATCTTCGTTTGATAAATCATCAGTAACAATTAATGCTACTAAATAATTTTTCTTATCTCCATAAACGAAACATTGTTTAATTTTTTCATTTAAACAAAGAAGATTCTCTATTTTGGTAGGTGAAATATTGTCACCGCCCAAATTAACAATAAGTTCTTTTTTTCTATCCGTTATTTTTAAATTTCCGTCCACGTTAAATTCACCAATATCTCCAGTATGTAACCACCCATCTCTAATAACCATATCTGTCTCCTCTTTTTTATTCCAATATCCAAGCATGATATTTTCACCTTTTATCAGTATCTCCCCATCACTTGCTATTTTTACCTGAGTAGTTTTAAAAGGTGGTCCAACTGTTTCTACTTTAATATTTTGAGGTAGGTTACAACTTACAACTGGTGATGCTTCTGTAAGACCATATCCTTGTAAAGTTGGTAAACCTATAGAATTCAAAAATTCACCAATTTTTTTATCAAGTGCACCACCACCTGAAACAAACGCTTGAAGTTGACCTCCAAATTGATTTTTTACTTTTTTTCTTACTAGATTTTCACAAAAAAAATTAATTAATTTCTCACTAAAACTTAATTCAATTTTATTCAAGGTTTTTGTTCCTATAATTATTGTATAATCAATTAATTTTCTTTTAAGACCTCTTTGTTTAGAGAAATTGGAAGATATCTTGTTATATAAATTTTGATAAAATCTTGGGACTGCTGTCATTATAGTTGGTTTAGTAATTACCATATTTGACAAAAGTTTTTCTAGGCTTTCAGCATAAAATATTTTTGCTCCAATAAGGATTTGCACAAATTGCACAGTATGTTCGTATGAATGCGAGAGAGGTAACCAAGTTAAAAAAATAGGATCTTTTTTTTTTATTAGAGGATCTAATAGATCATAGGCGCCTTCACAGTTTGAGAGAATTCCACCATGACTCAAAATTACTCCTTTTGGATTTCCAGAAGTACCAGAAGTATAGATAATACAAGCTGGTTCTCTTCTTTTTAGATTAATATTTATTATTTTTTCCGAACTATTATTTTTTAGAATTTCTTCTATCAACAAACTTTCTACTTCTAGCTTTTCAAACGAAATAATTTTTTTAATATCAGAATTAATAAATTTTTTTATCTTTTTAAATTGATCATTATTTGAAATAATTAAAATTGTTGGTTTGCAATCTTTTAGAATATATTCATAATCATTGGATGAGTAAGTAGTGAATACTGGCACTGAAATACCTCCCGCATTCATTATTGCTATGTCAGCTATTAACCAGTAAGGTCTATTTTCAGAAAGTATTAAACATCTATCGCCTTTATTAATTAATTTCTTTATCTCGTAAGTAAGTTTAAATATTTTTTCTGAAATTTCTTTCCAAGTATAAGTAGATTTATTTGCTTTTAACCATCTTAAAAACGGCTTATCAGGATCTATTGTTTCATATTTTTTAAAATATAATTCAACTAAACTATTTAATTCTTTAACATTCATAATTTGGTGGGCGAAGAGAGACTCGAACTCTCAAGGTATTGCTACCACCGGATTTTGAGTCCGGCGCGTCTACCAGTTCCACCATTCGCCCTATATTAAATAATTTTACGAAATTTTACAAAAAAAATCTATTTTTATATTTTCTTAATTGAAAGAGCTTCTTTTTTAAACAAATCAAAAAAAGTTGTAACAAATTTAGCTAAATCAATTTGGTTAGTAATAAATATTTTTTCAAGTTCTTTTATGTGTTTTTTGTATTTTTTACCTAGTGTATAAAGTTGATTTTTATCTTTTAAAATAAGTTCTCTTTTTTCCAATATATTTAGTTTTCTTATAGCTGTTGCTCTTGGTATGCCAGTTATCTCTGATATTGACGATGCATTAACTCCAATTATTTTTCCATCAAAATTGACCACTGTTTTCATCCAATTAACATATGAACTTTCACCTAAATCTCTGTCTGTAAGTTGATTAGAAAATGTAAGTGGCTTATTTGCAAAATTTTCTTTTACTTTTGAAGATTGATTAGCGTAGATAATTCCTGCCACAAAAAAAGTCTCAAGATCTCCATAGAAAGATCTTTGCCTAATTAAAAACGGTATTGCAAATCTAAAAAAGAATCTCCAAACTAAAGTGAAATTTTGTCTTATAAATTTTTCAATATCGTCTGAGGAGATCGGCGATCCGAACCAGTCTTGTGTTGATAAATATTTTGAGCAAGTCGATAGAACTCCCGACATTAATTTTATTGATTGTCTTGGCCTCTGATAGGTAAAAGCTTTCGGGGTAATAATAATTTTTTTACCCTTTCTAGAAATTACATTATCTCTTGTCATTTCATTTATTTTTCTTCGAACAGTTTCTTTTGGTATTTTTAAATCTTGAGATATTTCTATTAAGTTAATTTTTTCGATTTCATATTCTGCCTTAGAGTAAAATGCTTCTTCAGAATATATTATAAATAAATCAGCGTAGTGCCTGAAAGATTTTTGTATCAAATAAATTAATATAAAATATTTATCAATATCATTAAAAGTTTTATAAGCATTTCTTTGCCATTCAATCACAAATTTAAACCATTGATCTATCCATCTTCCAAGATTTGAGGAAAGTATAGAGTGTACCTCAGTTTTGTTTATAAAGTCGTCTGGAATATTAAGATCTTTTTTTTTAGAGAAATCTAGTGTTGTAATATTGCTATTTTTTTTTTGTTCAAATTTGTCATTCATAAATGTATAAAGAAAAATGTTTAAAAAATTATATGATAGTTGTATTGAATTAGCTAGACATAAATTATCCAAGCAATTTCTTGCATTTGTATCATTCATAGAAAGTTCCTTCTTCCCAATTCCACCTGATGTTATGATGGTACCAATGATAATTGCCAAAAAAGAGGATTTTTTTAAAATATTTTTAATTTCAACTGTATTTTCAGTTTTAGGTGGACTATTTGGATATTTTTTAGGATCAATATTTTTAGAGTTCTCTATGTCGATAATAGAATTCTATAACTATCAAGAAAAGGTTTACTCATTACAAGAGGATTTATCTAAGAAACAAGGCCAAATCATATGGCTCACGACTTTATTCTTGGCCGGATTTACTCCATTACCTTATAAAGTTTTTACTATCACTAGTGGAATTATTGGATTTAATTTAGTTCTATTTATTTTAATAAGTTTTATTTCTAGAGGGCTGAGGTTTTTTGTCGTCTCGTATCTTACTATGAAGTTCGGTCAAAAATTTATAGACCAGTTTGAGAAGAAGGGTGCAAAGCTATTCTTAATTGGAGGTTTATTAATCATTGTAATAGCTTTAACTTTTTATTTTTTGACAATTTAATAATATGATTAGAGAATATTTTTTAAAAACAATTTTACTATTCAGCTTTTTTGCAATGAGTTCGGCATACTATATAGAGTATATTTTGGGTTATCAGCCATGTAATCTATGCATTTTACAAAGAATACCTTATATAGGATCTATAATTATAATTACATTTTTTTTTATTTTTAAAAGATTTGAAAAACTAATCTTATTTACGATACTTATTTTGTTTTTTTTTGGTTTTATAATTTCTTTTTACCATTTTGGGATCGAAAATAACTTTTTTCAAGAAAGTTTTATCTGCAATTTAACTGGGGATAGTAAAATTACAAATTCTAGCGAATTGTTAAAAAGCTTAAAAACAGGTCCAATTAGCTGTAAAGATGTTCCTTTTAAACTTTTAGGGATGTCACTTGCTTCAATTAATACAGTTTTAACATTAATCATATGTGTTATAAGTCTTAGAATTTTAGTTAATTATGAAAAAAACAAATAAAAAAATTCTAGAGGAAATAATAAGAGTTGACCATGCTGGTGAAAGAGGTGCTATTAAGATTTATGAAGGGCAACTTTTAGCTTTAAAAACACTTAAACAAGATGAAGAGTTAAAAAGAAAAATAGAAGAAATGAAAGAGCATGAAACTGAACATTATGAGTATTTTGATGAGGAAATAAAAAAAAGAAATATTAAACCAACTAAATTCCTTCCAGTATGGGATTTGTTAGGTGTAACTCTAGGTTTTGGAACAGCAATGTTAGGAAAAAAAGCTGCTATGTTGTGCACAGCTTCTGTTGAAGAAGTAATTGACGGTCATTATCAAGATCAAACATATAAACTAGGTGAAGATGAAGAGAGTCTAAAACAAAAAATAAAGAAGTTTAGACAAGACGAATTAGATCATAAGGATTTTGCCTATGAAGAAGGTGCCACAAAAAAAGGCTTGTACAATATTTTGGATAAAGTCATTAAAACCTCTTCAAGAATTGCAATAGCTATTTCAGAGAAATATTAATTAAGGCTCAAGTTCTATATCCCAATATAAATAATCCATCCAACTTTCGTGCAAAAAATTTGGAGGAAAGTTTCTTCCATTTTTGTGTAGATCGTCAACAGTTGGTCTATATGGTTTGTTAAAGAGTTTCATTCCTGACTGTTCAAAAAGTTTTCCTCCTTTTTTAACATTACATGTTGAACATGCTGTAACAACGTTTTCCCAGTCTGTCATACCTCCTTTAGATTTTGGTAACAGGTGGTCAAATGTTAAATCTTTTTTATCTCCGCAGTACTGGCAAGTAAACTTATCTCTCAAAAAAACATTAAAACGCGTAAAATTTGGATTTTCAGATGGTTTAACAAAATTTTTAAGAGCTATAACACTTGGAAGATTCATTTCAAATGATGGGCTTCTTATTTTTCTTTTGTAATTTGAAACAATACTTACTCTATTTAGGAAGACTGACTTTATTGCATCTTGCCAGCACCACAATGATAATGGGTAATAGCTAAGAGGTCTAAAATCCGCGTTGAGAACTAATGCGGGACATTTTTCAAGAGGCACATTTTCATTTGAAGAAATAATCATAATTAAAAGTTAACTGAAACCATAATTATTATCAAGATATAATTTTGTATCATAAGGTAGGTATTTAATATAAATTTTTTTTAAGAAATTCTAACCCAGAACTTGAGCCAATTGGAGATATTCTATGTTCACAATTCTTCATGATAATTGTCTCTACTTTATATTTCATTTTATCAAAAAAATCTTTCGCTTCTAAAAGATAGCTTATTGGAACCACTTCATCTTTATCTCCATGCATGAGTATAATCTCTGGTCTTGAGAAAATATTTTTACTTAAATGATCAACATCAATTATCTTTCCTGAATAACCAATGATAGAATTAATTTTATCTTTACGTTTTAGACCAGTTTGAAGTGTAAGCATACAACCTTGACTAAATCCACCTATGCTAATTTGAGATGAGCTTAATTTATATTCTTCTTTCACTTCATTTATCAAAAGATTTAATTTAATCTCTGCAGAAATAGATTTGTTAAGAATTTTTTCTTTAGATTGATCCATTAAATCAAACCACTGGTATCCTCCGGGACTAACTTCACATTTTTCTGGTCCGTCTGGACAAATAAAAACTGTTTCTTGTAAATAATTTTTCCAGTAATTTGCTAAAATTGATATATCTTTACCATCTCCTCCATAGCCATGACAAAGTATCACTGCATTTTTCGCTTTTTTTTTCGAAAAAGGATTAATTATAGTTGTATTAAGTGAGTAGCTCATGATAGTAACCTTTTAATTATGACAGAGTTAATTTTTAATTTCATAGGTTTTACCTTATTAGGAGCGGTAGCCATAGTTTTAATCCTTGGTATTTATACTTTATTTAAAGGTGGTAATACTAGTAAAAAATATTCAAATAAGTTAATGCAATTAAGAGTTCTGCTTCAATTTATTGCGATTATAGTTTTGGTAGTTTTAGCCTATTTTTTTAAAAATTGATTTTTCTTAAAAAATTAACAAATTTTTTATCTTCAAAATTAATCTCCCCGATTACTCTGGCAAACTCGTTACCATTTTTGTCTATTATAATTGTAGTGGGAAGACCTCGAAGTCTAAATTTTTTTGCTAAACTGAAATCAGGATCAAAAAATATGTCTAAATTTTTTAAATTTAGATCTTGATAATAGGCTTTTGATTTTATTTTGTTAGGCTTTTCCATATTAATTGGAAAAATTCTTAGATTTGGAAATTGAGCCGATAATTTGTCTAAAGATGGCATTTCTTTTTTACAAGGAGCACACCATGTGGCCCAAAAGTTTAAAATCACGATGTTGCCTTTATTTTTCGATAATTCAACATCCTGAAGATTAAAATCTTTAAATTTAATATTTTGAATTATTTTTGGATTTTCGTGGATTATTAAATTATTAGGTAAAGCTGAACTAGCGCTAATATTTATGAGGAAAAATAATGATAATATTGTGTGAATATAGATTTTAAAAGATTTACTAATTTTCATATTAATTTAAATTAAAAATAACATAAATTATGACAAATAAAAATAAGACAGTTTGGTCAGGTAGATTTAAAAACTCAGTTTCTAAATCTTTTCAAAGAATTGGGGCTTCTATAAACGTAGATAAAAGACTCTACGAACAGGATATTTTCGCCTCAAAAGTTCATACTCAAATGCTTATAAAAAAAAAAATCATACCTGCTAAAGAAGGTAAAAAAATTCTAGAAGGATTAAATAAAATTAAAGAGCAAATTAGAAAAGGTAAATTTGTGTTCAAAGAAAAATTTGAGGATATTCATTTAAATATTGAGAAAAAATTATTTGAAATAATTGGTGAGTCAGCAGGCTACATGCACACTGCTAGATCAAGAAATGATCAAGTGGTAACAGACTTTAAACTTTGGGTTAAAGACTCATCACAAATTTTAATTAAAGAATTGAGCTCATTAATGAAAAATATAGTTATTAAAGCTGAAAAAAATGTAAGCACTGTGATGCCTGGTTTCACCCATCTAAAAAATGCACAACCTATTTCCTTTGCGCATTACCTTTTAGCTTATTATGAGATGTTTAAAAGAGATAAAAAAAGATTTCAAAACAACTTAGAGCTAATAGATGAATCTCCTCTTGGAGTTGCAGCTTTATCCGGTACTTCTTACAATATAGATAGAAATTTTACGTCCAAAAAGCTTGGTTTTAAAAAACCTACGAACAACTCTATTGATACTGTTTCGGATAGAGATTTTGCAATAGATTTTCTTTATGCCTGCGCAGTGAGTGCGATGCATTTGTCTAGATTAGCTGAGGATTTTATTATATTAAACTCTGATGCTTATCAGTTGATAAAATTTAATGATAAAATGCTTACTGGTTCATCTATTATGCCTCAAAAAAAAAATCCTGACCCTGCGGAGCTTATAAGAGGTAGAACCGGAATAAATTATGGAAAATTAAATTCTATTTTAACAATTATGAAAGGACTTCCAATTTCATATTTTAAGGATTTACAAGATGATAAAGGATTAGTTTTTGATGGCTTTGATACTTTAAAAGATACTTTGATTATGAGCAATGAGTTAATTAAAAATATAATTCCAAATAAAACCAGAATGTTAGATATGGCACAAACTGGGTATACAACAGCAACAGATTTTGCGGACTATCTTGTGAAAGATAAAAATTTATCTTTTAGGGAAGCATTTAAAGTATCATCAAAAATTGTAAATTATGCTGAAAAAAATAAAAAAAATTTAGATGATTTGTCCCTTAGTGAAATCAAAAAGTTCCATAAAAACGTAAATAATAATGTTTTAAAAATTTTTAATGTAAAAAACTCTATGAATTCAAAAAATTCGCACGGTGGAACATCTGAAAGAAATATTAAAAAAATGATAAAAAAATATAAAAAGGAACTTTAATGAAATTTGTTATCACTCTAATGATATTAATTTTTGTATTGGGATCTTGTGGTAAAAAATCAGATCCTCAGTTTCAAGGGTCAATAAATGTTTATATCAAAATAATTTAATATATGTCATATATAAAATATAAAAAAAATAACCTATTTGTAGAGAATGTCTCTGTAAAAAAACTTACATCAAAGTTTAGTACTCCCTTTTACCTTTATTCCGAAGGTAGTATTATTGAGAATTACAAATCATTTTCAAATAATTTTAAAAAATCCAAACCGTTAATTTGTTTTTCAGTAAAGGCCAATTCAAATATTCAAATATTAAAAGTTTTAAAAAAACTGGGTTCAGGCGCAGATGTGGTCTCAGGTGGTGAATTACTTAAAGCAATTAAATCTGGTATAAAACCTAATAAAATAGTTTTTTCTGGTGTGGGTAAAACAGAGGAAGAAATTAGACTGGCAATAAATAAAAATATTTTATTAATAAATGTAGAGTCAGAAAATGAAGCTATACTTATTAATAAAATTGCCGGCAAATTAAAAAAGAGGACCTCCATTGGCGTAAGGCTTAATCCAGATATAAATGCTCCGACGCATAAAAAAATATCTACTGGTAAAGCAGAGGATAAATTTGGTCTTTCAAAAGCTGGCTTAATTTCATTTTGTCAGAATTGCAAAAAACTTAAAAATTTAAACTTAAATGCCATAAGTGTGCATATTGGAAGTCAAATATTAAGTGAAAAACCTTTTAAAAAAACTTTAAAAGTTTTAGAGGAAATAATAAAAAAAACGAAAATTAATTTCAAGTTTGTAGATCTCGGCGGAGGTTTTGGTATTGTATATAAAAAAAATGAAAAAAAAATAAATCTTAAGAGCTACTCAAATTTAGTCGAAAGGTTTAGAAAAAAATATGATTGTAATATTATTTTTGAACCAGGCCGAGCGATAATAGGTAATACAGCTATCTTGGTGGCTAGAGTGCAATATCTTAAAAAGGGATCAAATAAAACTTTCGCAATTCTTAATGCTGGTATGAATGATTTTATGAGGACTGCGCTATATGATGCGATACATAATATTATCCCGGTGGTTAAGAATAGTAAAAAAAATAAAGGATCGTTAGAATTTGTTGGTCCAATATGTGAAACAACTTGTAAATTTGTAAAATATAATAAATACCAAAGTATCAATCAATTGGATTACGTTGCTATCGCCGACGTTGGAGCTTATGGAGCCTCCCTGTCCTCAAACTATAATACTAAACCATTCATAGCTGAAGTTATTGTGAGTAGAAATGAAGCTAGAGTAATTAGAAAAAAACAGGATATAAAAAGTTTACTCAACCAGTAATGCAAGCTATAAGGTCGCTATTATTTACCATATTATTTTATTTAACTTTGATATTAGTTTTTATCATAGCTATACCAACTTTAATTTTACCAAGTAAAGCCACATTAATTTGTGGAAAGTTATTAGCACATATAATTATATTTTTGTTGAAATACATTTTAGGTGCAAAAGTTACTTTTTCTGGAATAGAAAATCTAAAAAAAAATGAGAGGTTTTTTGTTGCAAGTGCACATCAATCTTTAATCGAAACATTTATACTCCAAGCCCCCTTACAATATCCTATTTTTATTTTAAAAAAAGAACTTCTTAAAATACCTTTGTTTGGATGGTATTTAAAGAAAATTGGATCTATAGATATTACTAGGGATACAACAACAAAAGATAACTTAAATTTTTTTGAAAAGATTCAAAATAATATTAAAATTAATAAAAGACCTTTATTAATTTTTCCACAAGGTACAAGATTGAAATTTGGAGAAAGATTACCTTTTAAAAAAGGTGCTGCGCGAATTTATGAGGTGTTAAATTTACCTTGTGTTCCTGTTGCTTTAAATACTGGTAAGGTTTGGCCAAAAGGCGGTTTTTTAAAAAACAATAGTGAGATAAAAATATCTTTTTTAGAGCCCATTGAGCCTGGAAAAAACAAAGATGTTTTCTTAAAAGATTTAGAGGATAAAATATATACCGCTATAGATGAGTTAGATTAATCCTTTTTTCTTCCAAAATCAGGAGAAGCAACATCCTGGCCTGCTTTTATTATCTCTTTTCTGATATTTTTGGTTGATGCAAATATTTTAAGAAGTTTATCACTTTTTTTTTCTACTATTGCTTTTTTGAAATCATCAATATTTTTTGAAAAATCATCCAAAATTTTTAAAATATTTTCACTATTATCAATGAAAATATCCCTCCACATTAGCGGATCAGATGATGCAATACGTGTAAAATCTCTTAACCCACCTGCACTATATTTTATTATTTCATTTTTAAATTTTTCATCAGTATTTATTGCTGTTATTACTAAATTGTATGCTACTGCATGAGGTAAATGACTTGTAAGCGCAAGAATATGGTCATGATCTTGCACGGTCATTAATTTAACTTTACTACCCAAAAATTCCCAAAATTTTTTTAATTTTTCTAATTTATCTTTATTAGAATTTTTGTTGGCGCAAATAATAGTCCATCTATCTTTGAACAAATCTTTAAATCCTGCATTAGGACCGCTTTCCTCCGTACCAGCAATAGGGTGTGAAGCCATCCAAAAAATATTTGATAGATTTATAGTTTCAAATATTCTATTTACTTCCTTCTTTACCGATCCAGTGTCGGTAACAATTGTATTTTTTTTAAAGTGATCTTTTGCAGACAGTAATACTTCTTTATAAGAGCTTAAAGGGACTGCAAGTATCACTAAATCTGAGTTTTTGACTGCCGACTGTATATCGCTAGATATATCTTTGCATAAATTTTTTTTTTTGATAGTTTCAATTACTTCATTTGATTTATCAAATACTGTAAATGACTCACAAATTTTTCTATTATTCAAATTTCTAAGAATTGATGATCCAATCAATCCACACCCTATTATAGAGATTTTTTCAAACATTTATTAATTTTTTAAGAACTTTTATTAATTTTTTATTTTCTTTAGATTTACCTATCGTTATCCTTAATGAGTTTTTAATACCGTAAACTTCCATTCTTCTTACCAGGATACCATTATTTGCTAATTTTTGAAAAATTTCCTTAGAGTCCCTTTTGATTTTATTGAAATTAACAAGTAAAAAATTTCCTCCACTCTTATTTGTTTCAATTTTAAGTTTTTTAAATTCATAATATAATATTTTTGACCATCTTCTAACATGTTTTATTTCTTTTTTCAGCCAACTGGTATCATTTATAGCTGCAGAGGCTGCGAATAATGCAGCTCTGTTTACATTAAAGGGTGGTTTTAAAATATTCAATACTTTCAAGATATACTTTGGTCCGTAACCCCATCCAACTCTTAAACCAGCTAGGCCATAAATTTTTGAAAATGTTCTTGTAACCACAACATTTTTTGATTTAGAAAATAGCGTTAATCCAGAACTGAAATCTTTATCTTTTACATACTCATTATAAGCATCGTCTATTACTAACAATATATTTTTTCTTAATTTTTTTCTTAGATATAATAAGTCCTTCTTATTAAGGAATGTACCTGTAGGATTATTTGGATTCGCTAAAAAAACTATCTTCGTCTTATTTGTAACTTTTGACAGTATATTTTTTATAGAAATTTTATAATTTTTTTCTTTAGCAAATAATACTTTTGCTCCAGTTATTCTACTATAAATTCTATAAATTATAAAACTGTATTGAGATACTATTACTTCATCTCCTTTTTTTAAAAATAATTTACAAAGAAGTTCAAAAATTTGGTCTGATCCTGATCCAAGAATAATCTGATCAAAATTAATTTTAAATTTTTTTGAAATTGTCTTTTTTAAAAAATTCCCGTCGGCATCTGGGTAACGTAAAATATCTTTAGATGCTTTTGTATATTCTTTAATGGCTCTTGGACTTGGTCCAAGTGCAGACTCGTTTGCTGAAAGTTTAACTTTGGCGTATTTTTGCCTAAACAGGCTCAAACCAGGCAGATATTTTTCAGCGTTAATTTTTCTTGCTTTAGGTAAACTCATATATTTAATAAGTATTTATATAAAAAGTATACTTATATCTATAATTCATTACATAGTAATTTGACAAGTTTAAGACGATTTAGTACTAATTCGAAGCGCTGATTTAACCGAATTGCAGGCGCTAAATAAATTTTGCTAAATAGGGTCAATGCCCAGTTTAGCTGGGCTTTTTTTTTGGATTATGGATAAATTTAAAGACATAAAAAAAATTACAATATCCAAACCACTTAAATTAGATTGTGGCAAAACTATTAGTAATTTTCCAATTGCATATGAAACATATGGAAAATTAAATCATGAAAAAAATAATGCAATACTCGTCTTTCATGCTCTTACTGGAGATCAATTTGTTACTGAAACTAACCCAATAACTAATAAAGAAGGTTGGTGGATTACAGCGGTGGGGCCAGGAAAATCAATAGATACTAATAAATACTTTGTCGTATGTGCAAATGTAATTGGTGGATGTATGGGCTCTTTAGGACCGAGAAATATTAATCCAGAAACAAACCAACCGTATGGATTAGACTTTCCAGTTATTACTATAAAAGATATGGTGAGAGCACAAGAAACTCTACTTAACCACTTAGGAGTCAAAAAACTTTTATGCGCTACAGGCGGATCTATGGGCGGAATGCAATTATTACAATTTTGTGCAACATTCCCAGATAAAACATTTTCAGCTATTCCTATTGCTTGTAGTTCAAGTCATAGTGCACAAAATATCGCTTTAAATGAATTAGCTCGTCAAGCAATTATGGCGGATCCTGTATGGGATAATGGAAAATATTTTTTAAAAAATGTTCAGCCTAAAAATGGGTTAGCTGTAGCAAGAATGGTAGGTCATATTAGTTATTTATCTGAAAAAGGAATGCAGGAAAAATTTGGAAGAAAATTACAAGAAAAAGCAGATTATGAATTTAGTTTCAATGCAGATTTTCAAGTAGAAAGTTATTTAAGACATCAAGGTTATGCCTTTGTAGAAAGATTTGATGCAAATTCAATTCTCTACATAACGAGAGCAATGGATTATTTTGATCTATCAAAACAGTTTAGAGGTGGACTTGTAGAAGCCTTTAGAAATCAAAAAACAAAATTTTTAGTAATATCTTTCACATCTGATTGGCTTTATACAACAAAAGAAAATAAAGATATTGTTATAGCATTGAATTCATCTGGTGCTGATGTTTCGTTTTCTGAAATCAAAACTGATAAAGGTCACGACTCTTTTTTATTAAACGAAAATGAATTTTTAAAAACTTTGAAGGGTTTTATTGACTCAATGTATGAAAAATTTAAAAATGAAAAAGGAATTTAAAGTAATAGCAGAATTATTACCAGATAACTCAAGAGTATTGGATGTTGGTTGTGGAGATGGATCTTTAATGGATTTACTTGAGAGGGAAAAAAAAATTGAGGTGCGTGGGTTAGAAATTAATAACGATAATGTTCAAAAATGTATACTCAAAGGTTTACCGGTTATTCAGGGCAATGCTGAAACAGAGCTTCATCAATTTCCAAATCAATCATTTGATTACGTAATACTTAGTCAAACTTTGCAAGCATTTTATAATCCTGACAAGGTGCTTAAGGAGTTATTAAGAATAGGTTCCTCTGTCATTGTCTCAATTCCAAACTTTGGGTATTGGAAGGTAAGAATTAATCTTTTATTATTTGGTAAAATGCCAATAACTAAAACTTTGCCAAATTCTTGGTATAATACACCTAATTTGCATATGTGCACAATTAAAGATTTATTTAATTTTTGTGATGAAAAAAATATTAATATTAAAAAGGTAATTGGAGTAAACCAAGATAAAACATCATTGATTACTAGAGGAAACTTGGAACTAAAAAATCTTTTTTCAAAGTTGGGAATATTTTTAATAGGATGAGTTTAAAAATTGATATAGTAAGATGTTTATCAGATAATTATGCTTACATAATTTATGATACCTATTCAAAAAATGTTGGAGTAGTTGATCCTTCAGAATTTGATAAAATTAATACTTTTTTGGAAAAAAAATATAATAAATTAGATTTCATAATTAACACGCATCATCATGCTGACCATATTGGAGGAAATAGTGAGTTGAAAAAAAAATTCAATTCAAAAATAGTTGCATATTCAGGAGATACTTATAGAATTAATGATGTTGATATCAAAGTTAACAATAACGAAATTTTTCATTTTGGAAAAACTAAATTTAAAGTACTCAAAATTCCTGGACATACAAGTGGTCATATAAGCTTTTATAGCAGTGAAGAAAAAGTAATTTTTACAGGGGATACTCTATTTTCTTTTGGCTGTGGAAGAATTTTTGAGGGTAGTTATTTAGAAATGTTTAATTCTTTAAAAAAAATAAAATCCTTACCAAAAGATACAAAAATATATTTTGGTCATGAATACACGGTAAATAATATAAATTTTTGCTTGTCGTTTGATCAAAAAAATATTTTTTTAAATAAAAAGTTAGAGGAAATTAAATCAAACCTAAAAAACAACATTTTTAGTACACCTTCAATTTTAGAGGATGAGCTTAAAGGCAATCTCTTTTTGAAAGCAAATAATCCAGCTGAATTCAAAAAATATAGAGAATTAAAGGATAGTTTTTAGACTCCACTACTTGACTTCATAATTGCAGAATATATATTGCTTTCAATTTAAGGAACATAATATGTCTTTTGCAATTATAGAAACAGGTGGAAAACAATACAAGGTTAGTGCTAATAAGATTTTAAAGGTTGAAAAACTTAGCGCTGAAATTGGTAAAGTAATTCAGTTTAAAAATGTACTTTTAGTCAATGATGACAAAGTTACAGAAGTTGGAAACCCTTTAGTTACTGGAGCTGTAGTTGAAGCTAAACTCATTGAAAATATTAAAGACAAAAAAATATTAGTATTTCATAAGAGAAGAAGAAAACACTCTAGAAAAAAAAATGGGCATAGACAAAACTTGTCAAAGATTCAAATTACTAAAATTCTTTCAAAGGGTGGGACAGTGGTAGATGAATTCAAACCTGCAGTTAAAAAGGTGGAAGTAAAGAAAGACAAGAAAGCTATCAAGAAAACGGTAAAATAATATGGCAACAAAAAAAGCTGGTGGATCTTCAAGAAATGGACGAGATAGTAAAGGTCGAAGACTTGGAGTTAAAAAATTTGGAAACCAATCTGTTATACCAGGAAATATTATAGTACGACAAAGAGGAACAAAAGTTCACCCTGGGGAAAATGTTGGAATGGGAAAAGACCACTCAATATACTCTTTAGTCAAAGGTAAAGTTAAATTCAAAAAAACAAAATTAAATCGAACTTTTGTTTCAGTTATCCCCAATTAATCAAATAAATAATAATTATTTGAAATTTTAACAATGAAGTTTTTAGATCAAGCAAAAATTTACATCAAGGCAGGAAATGGTGGACCTGGTTCTGCAAGTTTTCGTAGAGAAAAGTTTGTGGAATATGGGGGGCCTGATGGAGGAGACGGAGGTTCTGGTGGATCGATAATATTCACAGCGGACAGGAATTTAAATACTTTAATAGATTATAGGTACACTCAACACTTCAGAGCAAAGCATGGTAAGCCAGGAAGTAAAAAAAATAAAACTGGAGCAAACGGAGAAAATTTAATTTTAAAAGTGCCCATGGGAACTCAAATATTTGAAGAAGATAATAATACACTTATTTATGATTTCACTAAAAATGGGGAAAAGTTTTTACTGGCTAATGGAGGTAAAGGTGGATTGGGAAATGTAAGGTTTAAAAGTTCAACTAATAGAGCTCCGAGAAAAAAGACTAATGGAACATTAGGTGAGGAGTTTTGGGTTTGGCTACAACTCAAAGTTATAGCGGACATTGGAATTATTGGTTTACCAAACTCTGGTAAATCAAGTTTATTGGCAGCAACTACGAGAGCTAAACCAAAAATAGCAAATTATCCTTTCACCACGATTAATCCAAACCTTGGTGTTGTGTACTATGATAATAAGGAGGTTACACTAGCAGATATACCGGGTCTTGTTGAAGGAGCACACAAAGGAATAGGATTAGGAGATAAATTCTTAAGGCACATAGAGAGATGTAAAATGTTGCTACATTTAATTGATTTAAATGAGAAAGATATTTTTGAAAATTATAGCAAAGTTAAAAAAGAGCTCATAGCGTATGATAAAAAAATATCCAAAAAAAAGGAAATTATTATTTTTAATAAAGCTGATCTATTAGTTAGTGATATAATTGAAAAAAAGATTAAAGAGTTTCAATCATACACAAAAAAAAATTATGAAATAGTATCATTGCGTAATAAAAAAGATATTATGAAAATAAAAAAAATATTAATTAAAAATGCTTAATGAAAATCATAAAAAATTAGTAATAAAACTTGGTTCATCCACAGTTATTGATAATAGAGGTAAGTTTAAACAGTCGTGGGTAAATAGTCTTATAAAGGATTTAAAAAATTTAAAACCTAACAGAGACATTGTAGTTGTCTCTTCTGGAGCAATTGCTCTAGGACAAAAATACTTAAAAATAAATAAAAAGAAAATTAAGATTGAAATGAGCCAAGCTATAGCTGCAATCGGCCAAATTAATCTTGCGAAAGAATTTCAAAAAATTTTTGAAAAAAATAAATTAAAAACTGCTCAAATACTGATTTCTCCATATGATACCGAGCAAAGAAGACGTGCGATTAACGTAAGAAGAACTTTTGAAAATCTTTTTAAATTGGACGTTATTCCCATAGTAAATGAAAATGATACAACAGCTACATCTGAGATAAAATACGGTGATAATGACAGATTGGCAGCGAGGGTAGCTCAAATAATTGGGGCAGATGTTTTAATTATTTTAAGTGATACTGACGGTTTATACGATAACTCAAAAAAAAGAAAACTTGTGAGTGAAGTAAGGGATTTAACAAGCGATATCTATAAGCTTGCAGAAAAAAAAATTAACAATTATGGTTCTGGTGGAATGATAACAAAGCTTGAGGCAGCAAAAATTTGCATGAACTCAGGTTGTATTATGTTTATAGGAAATGGAAATATTTTAAATCCAATTAAAAATATGGAGTTAAAAAAAAGATATACTTGTTTCTTTCCAAAAATTTCAACACTAGATGCTAGGAAAAAATGGATAATCAGCTCCCTTGACTCATCAGGAAAAATTTTCATAGATAATGGAGCCTTAAAAGCTTTACGAAATGGGAAAAGCCTTTTAGCGGCTGGAGTGATAAAAATTTCTGGAAGTTTTAAAAAAGGTGATAATGTTTTAATTATGGATAGTAATGCTAATCAATTTGGAAGAGGCTTGTCATCATTCTCATCGATGGAAATAATGAAAATAATGGGAAAACAAAGTTATGAGATTGAAAAAATATTGGGATATCCTAGCAAATCAGAGGTAATACATATTGACGATATGGTGAAATTTGAATGATAGAAATAAAAAAAATAGGGATAAAGGCTAAAAATGCTTTTTATACTTTAAAAACTTTAAGTCACAAACGTAGACAAGGTGTTCTTGAAAAATATAATAAGCTTTTGCTTAAAAATAAAGTTCAAATATTAAAAGAAAATAATAAAGATATAAAATCCGTTAAAAGAACTAGTTTAATTGATAGGTTAATTTTGAATGACAAAAAAATTGAGTCTATTAGAAACTCTATAAATCAAATACAAAAATTTAGCGACCCGTTAGGTCAAATTTTAGAAAAATGGAGAAGACCAAATAAGATGACAATTCAAAGAGTCTCAACCCCTATAGGTGTTATTGGTGTCATATATGAAAGTAGACCAAACGTGACTGCTGACGTAGCGGCTTTATGTATAAAAACTGGTAACTGTGCAATTTTAAGAGGGGGGTCAGAGGCACTATATTCAAATAAAATTTTAGCTGAATTATTCAGAGCATCTTTAAAGCAAAAAAAAATTGATGAAAATTGTGTTCAATTCATCTCGAATACCAACAGAAGGATTGTAAATTTTTTATTATCTGGTATGCAAAAATATATAGATGTAATAGTGCCCAGAGGTGGAAAAGGATTAGTTGCTAAAGTTCAAAATCTATCTAACGTACATGTTATCGGACACTTAGAGGGTTTATGTCATCTATACATTGATAATGACTCTAATTACGAAAAAGCAAAAAAAATTGTTTTAAATTCAAAATTGAGAAGAACTAGTATTTGTGGTGCCTTAGAAACTCTTTTAATAAACGAGAGAGCAATTAGATCACATGGAATACCTTTGATAAATGAGCTTAAAAAGAGAGGATGTGAAATTTTAGTAGACAAAAATATTAATAAACATTTAAAAGTAAAATTAAAGTTGGCCGGATTGAATGATTGGAAAACAGAGTATTTAGACAAAAAATTATCGATTAAGTCCGTCAAAAATGTGAATGAGGCTGTAGACCATATTATCAAATATGGAACTATGCACACTGATGGTATAATCACCAAAAATAAAAAAACTGCTAAGTTTTTTTTAGAAAATGTTAATAGCTCAATTGCTACTCATAATGTCTCTACACAATTTGCTGATGGTGGAGAATTCGGTTTTGGGGGTGAGATTGGAATATCTACCAATAAACTTCCTCCCAGAGGACCAGTAGGTATTAAACAATTAACTTCATATAAATATATTTTATCTGGGGATAGTATTATTAGACCTTAAAATTAGATAATGAGGGAAAAGAATGTAAAATCTATTGGAATTTTAGGTGGTAGCTTTGATCCTCCACATAAAGGTCATCTTTACATCAGTAGAATTGGTATCAAAAATTTAAAGATAAATAAATTATTTTGGTTGTTAACTAAAAAAAATCCATTTAAGGGAAAACCTTTGTTCTCTATTAATGAAAGAATAAGAAGATGTAAAAAAATAATTAGAAATAATAAAAAAATCAAAATAATATACTTAGATGATAAATTGAAATCTAATAAGGTTATCAAAGCTGTTTTATACCTTAAAAAAAAATATAAACAAAAAATTTACTTTATTATGGGTTCCGACAATTTGATATCTTTTCATAGATGGACTAAATTTAGAGCTATAACTAAAAATAGTACACTTGTTGTTTTTTCAAGGAAAGGATTTGACAAAAAAGCCAGAAAATCTAATATATTCAGATATCTGAATAAAAAAAATATAATTTTTATTAAAAATAAAACTATGAATGTGTCTTCATCTCAATTGAGAAAAAATTATAATATTGTTAATGCATATTAATCTTTTAAAAAAAAAAATTGAAAAAATCTTAGATAATAATAAAGCATCAGAAATAGTCTCTATAGATTTAAAGAAAAAATCTTATATTGCAGATTATATGATTATAGCATCAGGAACATCCTCTAGACATCTTCAGTCTCTCTCTGAAATACTTGTTAGTGAATTAAAGGGGCTAGGAATAGAAAACTGCCGAATTGAAGGAAAAAATAGTAATGATTGGAAATTAGTCGATACAATTGATATAATAATACACTTATTTCATCCTGATAAACGAAAATTTTATGATCTTGAAAAAATGTGGTCAGAACAAATTCCAAGAGAGAAGGCTTTGATATGAAAAAAATCTTAATAATCATTATTTTTTTTCATTTCATTAGTTCTCCACTATTAGCAAGTAAAGAAGATGAACTTTATAAAAAAATTGATCTCTTTGGTGAAGTTTTAGATAAAATAAAAAATGAATACGTTGATGAGGTAAATCAAGCAGAAGCCATGGACTCGGCTATAAATGGAGTTCTTCAATCGTTAGACCCTTATTCCGCATATATGAGTCCCGAACTATTTCAAAGCATGCAAACAGAGACCAAAGGAGAGTTTGGGGGATTAGGAATTGAAATTGGAATGGAGTCTGGACTGGTTAAAGTTATTTCTCCCATTTCAGATACACCAGCTTTTAAGGCTGGTATCAAGGCAGGAGACTACATCATAAGAATTGGTGATGAGCAGGTTCAAGGAAAAACACTTATGGAGGCTGTTAAACTTATGCGTGGACCAATTGGTTCAACTATTGAGCTTACTATCAGAAGAAAAAATGTAAAAAAAGCACTTAAATTCAACATTAAAAGAAAGATAATTGAGGTTAAATCAGTAGAAGCTAAAATTATTGGTGAAAAAAAAAAAATTGGTTATGTAAAATTAAAATCATTTAACGAAAACAGTGATCAACAGTTTTTTGGTACCGTTAAAAAATTTGAAAAAAACTTTAAGCCGATTGGATATGTAATTGATCTTAGAAATAATCCAGGAGGACTTTTGACACAAGCTATAAATATCACAGATTTTTTCCTAGATGATGGAGAAATTGTATCAACTAAAGGTAGGCGTCTATCTGAAACAAGAAAATTTTTTGCTAGAAAAGGTGATGGCATAAGTGGCAAACCAATAATCGTATTAATTAATAATGGGTCAGCCTCAGCATCTGAAATACTTGCTGGAGCATTAAAAGATCATAAAAGAGCCATTATACTTGGGGAAAATTCTTATGGTAAAGGTTCAGTGCAATCGATTATACCTTTAAGAAATGGTGGTGGTATCCGTTTAACAATTTCAAAATATTATTTGCCGTCCGGAAAATCAATTTCTGAGGTTGGTGTGGCTCCTGACATAGAAATAAAAGAACAAGGTGATGAGTTTCAAATTGATACAATTACTGATAACCAATTGAATTACGCTATTAAATTATTTCAATCTTCTTGAATGGATAATCAATTACCACTCCGAAATGGTGTAGGAATAATCCTACTTAATAATAATAATCAAGTTTTTGTAGGAAAAAGAAAAGATAATCCGATAAATAAATGGCAAATGCCGCAAGGTGGTGTTGATGAAAATGAGACACATATAGATGCTATGAGAAGAGAACTACTAGAAGAAACAAGTATTAAAAGTATTAAGATTTTAAAAGAAATTGAAAAATTTTTTGAATATGAACTACCAAAAAATTTAATTGGTATAATTTGGAAAGGTAAATATAGAGGTCAAAAGCAAAAATGGTTTATAGTTAGATTTGAGGGCAGTGAAAATGAGATTAATCTTAAAACTGATAAACCAGAATTTATTGAGTGGAAGTGGATTGAAATTGATATGTTAAGCTCTGTAATTGTTGATTTCAAAAAAAAAGTTTATGAGGAGTTAATTTTAGAAATAAGAAAAACTATCTACTAATTTCTTTTAATGTTTCAATTTTGCTTGAGATTAAAAATTTTTCTTTGTCTGAAATTTGATTTTGTAAAATTTCACTTTCAAGTTTATTAATAATATTTGGCGCCGATGATTTGTCGAATTTTTCTAAATCAATTGCGTTTTCAGTAAGTATCAGCAGATAATTGTTTTTAAATTCGACAGTCCCATCGTCAATTAAATAATTTTTAGAATTGGAGGACTCTAAAAAAGTAATTATTCCCGGCTTTAGAAAAGTAATTATAGGAATATGATCTTTTAGTACAGTCATTTGACCTTCAAAAGCTGGTATAATAACTTCTGTGGTTTCAGTAGATAAAATACTTCTTTCAGGAGTAATTAAATCAAATTTAAATGTTTCAGACATTTTTATTTGGTATCTTTATTTAGTTTATCTGCTTTCTCCACTGCTTCTTCAATCGATCCAACCATGTAAAAAGCTGCCTCAGGTAAGTGATCGTACTCACCTTTGCAAATAGCATCGAAACCTTTTATTGTGGAGTCTAAGTCTACAAGTTTACCAGGTGAACCAGTGAAAACTTCTGCAACAAAAAAAGGTTGAGATAAAAATCTTTGTATTTTCCTTGCTCTTGATACAGTTAACTTATCTTCTTCCGATAATTCATCCATGCCCAAAATTGCTATAATATCTTGCAATGATTTGTATGCCTGAAGTATTTTTTGAACCTCTCTTGCTACCCTATAATGCTCTTCACCTACTACTCTTGGGTCTAAGATTCGTGAAGTTGAGTCTAAAGGATCTACAGCAGGGTAAATTCCCAGTTCAGCTATCTGTCTAGATAAAACAGTTGTGGCGTCTAAGTGAGAAAAAGATGTGGCAGGTGCGGGATCTGTTAAATCGTCAGCGGGAACATAAATTGCCTGAACTGAAGTAATAGAACCTTTTCCAGTGGATGTAATTCTTTCCTGCAAGTTTCCCATATCAGTCGCCAAAGTTGGTTGATAGCCTACAGCAGATGGAATTCGGCCAAGCAGGGCTGAAACTTCAGATCCAGCTTGAGTAAATCTAAATATATTGTCTACGAAAAAGAGCACATCTTGACCTTCTTTATCCCTAAAATATTCAGCAACGGTTAGACCAGTTAAAGCAACCCTGGCTCTAGCTCCTGGTGGCTCATTCATTTGACCATAAACTAACGCAGCCTTAGAACCCTTGCTATCGGTTTTAATAACGCCTGACTCTATCATCTCGTGATATAAATCATTTCCTTCTCTAGTTCTTTCTCCAACCCCTGCAAATACGGAGAACCCTCCATGAGCCTTTGCAATATTATTTATCAATTCCATGATTGTCACTGTCTTACCAACTCCGGCACCCCCAAATAAGCCGATCTTACCACCTTTAGCGTAAGGTGCTAACAAATCTATTACTTTTATGCCTGTTACCAATATTTCAGTTTCAGTAGACTGATCAGTAAACTTTGGAGCTTGCCTGTGTATGGGCCATTTCTCACTTGTCTTCACATCTCCTTTCTCATCGATTGGTTGACCAATAACATTTATAATTCTTCCAAGTGTCTCGGGGCCAACAGGAACGCTTATTGGCGAACCAGTGTTGGTGACTTTATCACCTCTTTTTAATCCCTCAGTAGAGTCCATCGCTATGGTTCTCACGCTACTTTCACCAAGATGTTGAGCAACTTCTAATACTAGTTTATTTCCCCCATTACTAGCTTCAAGTGCAGTAAAAATCTCAGGAAGTTGACCCTCAAATTTAACGTCAACCACCGCTCCAATCAATTGTGTTATGACTCCGTCACTTTTCATTTTATAAACTTTCTGCTCCTGAAATTATCTCAATTAGTTCCTTTGTAATAGAGGCTTGTCTACTTCTATTATAATTTATCGTTAATTTATCAACTAAATCTCCTGCGTTTCTTGTCGCATTATCCATTGCTGTCATTCTTGAACCTTGTTCACTAGCTAAGTTTTCTAAAAAAGCTTTGTAAATTTGTGTTGAAATATTTTTTGGAAGAAGGTTATTTAATATCTCATCTTCGTCTGGCTCAAACTCTACATAATTGTGCTCTAATTTCTCGTTTGACTTTTCGTTATTTATATTTTCTGTTGGAATAATTTGTTGAGCGGTAGGTATCTGTGTAATTACATTTTTAAAGTTATTATAATACAAGATACATTTATCAAACTCACTGTTATTAAATAAATTTAATATTTTTTTTCCAATTTCATCAGCCTCTTTAAATGAAATTACTTTTTTTTCTTTATAACTTATTTTTTCTAAAATTATGTCATTATAATCACGTTTTAATTGATCAAAACCTTTAGAACCTACAACAATAATTTTAACTTTTTTACCTTTTGATATAAATTTTTTAATATCATTTTTTGCGAGTTTGCAAATATTAGAATTAAAACCACCACACAATCCTCTATCAGCTGTCATTATTACACAAAGTATAATTTCATCTTTACCACTTCCTACCAACAGTTTAGGTGCATTAGTTTTATCTTGAATAGACTCAGTCAGATTAAAAATAATATTTTTTAATTTTGAACTATAAGGTCTACTATTTTCTGCAATCTCTTGTGCTTTTTTAAGTTTAGCTGCAGCTACCATTTTCATAGCTTTTGTAATTTTTTGTGTGGATTTTACACTTTTAATTCTTTTTTTTAAATCGTCTAGACTAGGCATTACTTAATTTCGTCTTTTAAGTTTTTTATTAACTCTACTAATTCATTTTCATCACTTTCCTCTAATTTTCCTTTAGATTGGATATTTTCTAGTAAGCTTGGTTTTTCAGTCTTAACTTTTTCAAGAAGTTTTGTTTCAAAAGATTTTATACTCTTTAGTTCAATATCATCTAAATAACCTTTAACACCAGAGTAGATCAATATAACTTGTTCAGAAACTTTGAGAGGTGAGTATTGGTTTTGCTTAAGTAGCTCAGTTAATTTAGAACCTCTATTAAGTAATTTCTGAGTAGATGCGTCTAAATCAGATCCAAACTGTGCAAAAGCTGCCATTTCTCGATATTGTGCTAATTCGAGTTTAATCGATCCAGCAACTTTTTTCATAGCTTTAGTTTGTGCCGCTGAACCTACTCGAGAAACAGATAAACCTACGTTTACAGCTGGTCTAATTCCTTGGTTAAATAGTTCTGTTTCTAAAAATATCTGACCATCGGTAATTGAGATTACGTTTGTAGGTATATAAGCTGAGACATCACCCGCTTGGGTTTCTATAATTGGAAGTGCTGTTAGTGAACCACCTCCATTATTCTCATTTAATTTTGCTGCTCTTTCTAATAATCTACTGTGAAGGTAAAAAACATCACCTGGATACGCCTCTCTGCCTGGTGGTCTTCTTAAAAGTAATGACATCTGTCTGTATGCTACTGCCTGTTTTGATAAATCATCATAAATTATCAATGCATGCATTCCGTTGTCCCTAAAATACTCACCTATGGTACAACCAGTATATGGGGCTAAAAATTGTAAAGGTGCTGAGTCTGAAGCAGTCGCTGATACTACTGTAGTGTATTTCATAGCGCCAGCGTCCTCTAAAGTTTTAACAATTTGAGCAACGGTGGATCTTTTTTGTCCTATAGCAACATAAACACAATAAAGTTTTTTCTTTTCATCATCAGTGTTATTCACCTCTTTTTGGTTTATTATTGTATCAACCGCTACAGCTGTCTTTCCAGTTTGTCTATCTCCGATGATTAATTCTCTCTGACCCCTTCCAATTGGTATTAAGCTATCAATCGCTTTTAAACCTGTTTGCATAGGTTCATTAACTGATTGTCTTGGAATTATTCCTGGTGCTTTGACTTCTACCCTGTTTCTTTTGATATTTTTTGGAAGATTGCCTTTGCCATCTATTGGATTTCCTAATCCGTCAACGACTCTTCCGAGCAACTCTTTACCTACAGGGACATCGACGATTGATTTTGTTCTTTTTACTTCATCTCCCTCTTTAATTTGCCTATCATCCCCAAAAATTACAACACCAACGTTATCACTTTCCAAGTTTAATGCCATACCTTTCGATCCATCAGAAAATTGAACCATTTCTCCTGCTTGAACATTATCAAGACCGTATATCCTTGCTATTCCATCTCCCACAGACAAAACTTTACCAACTTCAGAAACTTCGGCTTTTTCACCAAAATTTTTAATCTGTTCCTTAATTAATCTCGTTATCTCTGAAGGGTTAATTTCCATTTTAATGCTCTGTCATTAAGTTCTTATATTTTTTAAGTTTACTTTTTAAAGATGAGTCTATCAAAATACTACCAATTTTTACCTTTAATCCACCTATTAAGGTCTCATCAATCTTAAAGTCAAATTTTATTTTAGATCCTAGCATCTTTGAAAATTCATTACCTAAGTTATGGATCTTATCATCTTCTAATTTTTTTGAAGATATTAATTCAGCAGGAATTACACCTTTTTTTTTTGATGATAGAATTAAAAAATTATTTAATATATTTTTTATAAAAAAAACTCTTTTTTTTCTTATAAGAAGAAGTATAAAATTTTTTAAAATCATATTAATTTTAAGCGTCTCACAAATTTTTGTTATTAGTCTTTCTTGTTTATCATTTGAAATAGTTGGATTTCTCAAAAAATTATGAAAGTCAATACTTTGGTCAATTAATTTTAAGATGTTTTTTACGTTTTGCTCAGTATTTTCTAGCT
The DNA here is from genome assembly GCA_902590115.1 of uncultured Pelagibacteraceae bacterium. Classification (GTDB taxonomy): domain Bacteria; phylum Pseudomonadota; class Alphaproteobacteria; order Pelagibacterales; family Pelagibacteraceae; genus Pelagilacustribacter. Next base: position 37,183 of record CACIVM010000004.1, read on the forward strand.
CAGATTTTTCATTTACTAATTCAAATAGAGCTAGTGAATATCTCTCTGCGGTTTCATTTGAAAATGACTTCATAGGTTTCTATTTATAGAATTATTCGAGGTGTTATCATAAGAAAATAATCTCTTCAAGATGCAAAGATACCATTAATTAAAGTTAATTGGATCAACATCAACTGTAAGTTTAGTTTTACCAGTAGTTTTAAGATTATTCAAAATATAGGCAAGTGAAGTATGCAAAAAACCCTTTTTTTTTGATCTCAATAAAATTCTCATTCTGAACTTTTTATTTATCTTATATATTGGTGCCTCAACGGGACCTAATATCTCAAAATTACCGATTTCAGAAAGCTTAATCTTTACTTTTCTTGCCCACTCAAAACTATTTTCCTTAGTGTTGGAGGAAATAATTATGGCTATCAACTTTCTAAAAGGTGGGAGATCATTTATTCTTCTTAATTCAAGCTCATCATTTAAAAATTTCTCCGGATTGTTAATTATTAAATCTTTCAAAGTTTTATTTGTGGGCACTGTAGTTTGATAAATTATTTTTGAGTTGGACGAAAACCTTCCTGCTCTTCCACTAAGTTGATTATATAACTGCACATTTTTCTCAGCTGACCTTAGGTCATAGCCTCTTCCAGAAAAATCAGCATCTACTACGACTATACAATTCAATTTTGGAAAATTAAAACCTTTTGAAATCATTTGTGTACCTATAAGAATATCAATCTTATTATCCTCAATTTCTTTTATAATATTTTCACTCTCTTTTTTTTTTGTTAAGTAATCGCTTGATATAATCTTGATATTCTTATTTGGAAATATTTCTCTTAGCTCATCAAATACTCTTTCAACGCCAGGTCCGTACATTAAAAAGTCACATAAAGTATTATTTTTTTTACATTTAATATCTGATTTGCAATTATAACCACAGTGATGACAAATTAATAAATTCTTAAATTTATGATAAGTTAAGTATATTGAGCAATTAGGACATGTGTGTCTAAATCCACAATTTTTACATATTAACAATGGTGAATAGCCTCGTCTATTAATAAAAAATAACACCTGATTATTCTTATTTAGGAAAGACTTTACTATCTTAATAGTTTCCTTAGATATATTTTTATCTTTAAGTTTCTCCAAGTTTAAGTTTATAATTTCTGTTTCTGGTAGTGGGAAATTATCATATCTTTTATTAATTTTTACTACTTTATATTTTTTTATCTTAATATTATTAAAAGTTTCAAGAGATGGGATGGATGTAACTAGATTAATTGGTATATTTTCTATAGAAGCTCTTGCAATAGCCATATCTCTAGCATTATATATTATACCCTCTTCTTGCTTATAAGATGTATCGTGCTCCTCATCTACAACAATTAAACCTAATTTTTTAAAAGGTAACGCCAAAGATGAGCGAGCACCAATTACTATCTTTATTTTATTTTTAAACACGCCTTGCCATATTATTCTTTTTTTCTTTAAAGAGATTTTTGAATGCCATATATATGGCTCATAGCCAAAATATTCAGTAAATCTTTTCTTGAATTGGTTTGTTAAAAAAATTTCTGGAAGTAAAATTAATACTTGCTTCTCCCTAGATATAATTTTTTTGATTTGTTTAAAATAGACGATAGTTTTTCCCGAACCTGTAACTCCTTGTAGGACTGAAACACTAAATCCTTTTTCATTTAAAGTTAAATTTGATAACGCCTTTTTTTGATCATTATTCAAATTAAATTTTTTATATGCTTTAGATTTAATTAAAGTCAGTTTCTCATCCTTAATTAAATTACTTTTATCTCCAAAACACATTTTTAAGACTAATCCTCTTGGTGCTAAGTTGTAAGCTGAAAACCAATTTATAAATTTTATTAAATTTGCGTTTAATGAAATTCCAGAAATTTTTTTTTCAATTGTTTTTAATTTAATGTTTTTTTGTGGCTCTTGTTGGCTATCCCAAACAACTCCAATTTCTTTTTTTTTACCAAACGGAACTTCTACTAAATCTCCAGGTTTAAATTTATCGAACTTATTTTTTATTTTATAAGTAAAAGGGTGATTAAATATTTTAGGAAGTAGCACAGGAACATTCATTTACAACTATTTTATTAAAAAAATTGACTATTAAAAATGAATTGGTCTTTTATCAACAGCTAAAGCTGCTTCTTTTATTGCCTCTGTGTGTGTTGGGTGAGCATGACAAGTTCTTGCAATATCTTCGGAACTAGCTCCAAATTCCATAGCTAACGCCATTTCTGCAATCATATCACCACTATGAGGACCGATGATATGCACACCTAATACCTTGTCAGTTTTAGCATCAGCTAATATTTTTACAAATCCATCTGTTTCGTTATTTACCTTAGCTCTAGAATTAGCTAAAAATGGAAACTTTCCTACTTTATAATTTTGATTTTCTTTTTTTAACTGTTCTTCTGTTTTACCGACAGTTGCAACTTCTGGTGAGGTATAGATAACTCCTGGTATTACATCATAATTTACGTGTCCAGCTTGACCAGCCAAAATTTCTGCTACGGCTATACCCTCTTCCTCAGCCTTATGAGCTAACATTGGACCTTTTATAACATCGCCTATAGCATAAATGTTTTCTAGATTGGTTTGTAGCCTATTGTTTACTTCGATACGCCCTTTATCATCTTTTTTAATACCTAGTTTATTCAAATTAAGACCTTCGGTATACGGTTTTCTTCCTACAGAAATCAAAACTTTTTCAGCACTTATTATCTCTTTTTTTTTGTTTTTATCCATACATTCAACGTTTATTAAATTTACATCTTTTGAGACTGATAAAACTCTTGTGCTCATTTTAAATTTAATGCCCTGCTTAATTAAAATTTTTTGGAATTCTTTAGATATTTCTTTATCCATACCCGGAGTAATATGATCTAGACCTTCTACAACGGTAACTTCCGAACCCAAACGAGACCAGACTGAACCCATTTCTAAGCCAATATAACCTCCGCCAATAATTATTAAAGATTTGGGAATTTTATCTAATGACAAAGCTCCTGTTGATGATATAATATTTTTTTCGTCAACATCTACTCCTGGAATTGTTGAAGGATAAGAACCAGTTGCTATAACTATATTTTTAGCTTTGTAAGATGTTTTTTGATCACCGTTATACAAAACAACATCATTTTTTGAAAATAACACACCTTTTCCTTTAAGGTAAGTTACCTTATTTTTTTTAAATAGAAATTCAACTCCTTTTGTTAATATTTGAACAGACTTATCTTTATTACTCATCATCTTTTTTACATTAATCTTTATATCTTTTAATTCAATTCCTTGTTTATCGAACTCATTTTTTGCCTTTTGATAATTATCAGATAAATTAAGTAAACTCTTAGAAGGTATACATCCCACGTTTAAACATGTGCCGCCTAAAGTACCTCTACTTTCAATACAAGCTGTTTTCAAACCTAGTTGAGACGCTCTAATAGCACAAACATATCCGCCAGGTCCGCCACCTATCACAATAAGATCAAAATTATTTTCCATTTTATAAGTTCAAAAACAACCTCTTTGGCTGTTCTAAAATTTCTTTAATAGTTTTTAAAAAAGACACCGCCTCTTTGCCGTCGATAATTCTATGGTCATATGATAAAGCCAAATACATCATAGGTCTAATCTTAATTTCGTCGTTGATAACAATTGCTCTATTTATAATATTGTGCATTCCTAAAACTGCTGACTGCGGAGGATTTAAAATGGGAGTAGATAACATTGAACCATAGATTCCTCCATTGCTTATAGTAAAAGTTCCTCCTTGAAGATCCTCAATTGTAATTTTTCCTTCTCTGGCTTTCTGTCCGAGATCACTTATTCCATTTTCAATTTCTGCAAAAGACATCTCATCGCTATTTCTTAAAACAGGAACAACTAAGCCCCTGTCAGTGCCAACAGCGATGCTTATATTATAGTAATTTTTATAAATAATTTCATCATCTTGGACTTCAGCGTTTACAGCAGGATAATTTTTCAAACCAATTACACAAGCTTTCACAAAAAAAGACATGAAACCAAGCTTAACTGAATACTTTTTTTGAAATTCATTTTTATAATTATTTCTCATTGAAATAATTTCGTGCATATCAACTTCATTAAATGTAGTTAACATCGCAGCGTTATTTTGTGCCTCTTTTAATCTTTTAGCTATTGTAATTCGTAATCTTGTCATTTTAATTCTCTCTTCTGGACCATGAGATATTTTTCTTTGAGATGGTTTCGGTTTAACACTCATTAAATTTAAAATGTCCTCTTTGATAATTAATCCATTTTTTCCAGATCCTTCTATGTTTGACAAATCAACATTCTTTTCAGCAGCAATTTTTCTAGCTGATGGAGATATTTTTTTTTCATGAGTCGGTAAATTTAATTTTTTTTCTTTCGTTTCTAGAGCTTGTTCTAATATTAATGGCTCCTCATTTTTGTTTTTATTGTCTGGTACACTGTCTAATACTAATGGCTCAACTTTTTTTTCAATTTTATTTTCTACTTTTTTTTCATTCTTTATTGGAGGTTTATAACTTTTGACTTCTTGAGATATGTCTTTGTTAGGCGAAACCTTAGATGATGAAATTGTTCCTAATAACGATCCTACGTTTACGGTCTGACCTTCTTTTACAGAGATAGTTTCTAAAACTCCGTTTGTAGGAGAGGGAACTTCAACATTAACTTTATCTGTTTCTAGTTCTACAATAGGTTCATCGGAATTAACTTTTTCCCCTTGGGCCTTAAGCCATTTAGCCACTGTAGCTTCTGTTACAGACTCACCAAGAGTAGGTACTATAATTTTTTGAGACATTAATTTTTATTTGCTAATACCTTTTCTAATATTTCTTTTTGTTGTGCAAGATGTTTATTGAGATTTCCAGTCGCAGTTGTAGACGATGCTTTTCTGCCTATATACCGCACTTTATCTTTCTTCTTACCAATTATTTCTAAAGTTCTATCGATATAATTTCTTACAGTATTCCAGGCTCCCATATTTTTTGGCTCTTCTTGACACCAAAAAAATTTTGCATTTTTATATTTTTCAATAGTTCTTGCGAGAGTTTTAGCTGGAAAAGGATAAATTTGTTCCAGTCTAATTAAAACTATTTTATTATTTTTATTTTTTTCTCTCGCTTCAATTAGATCATAATATATTTTTCCTGAGCAAATAACAACTTTTTCTATTTTATTATTTTTTTCCAACTTGATTATTGTTTTATCATTATTATAAGCATCATCGTTCAAGACTCTGTGAAAACTACTTTTTTTTCCAAATTCACTCAATTTCGATACACATCTTTTATTTCTTAGTAAGGACTTAGGAGTCATAACAACTAAAGGTTTTCTAAAATCTCTGTGCATCTGTCTTCTTAAAGCATGAAAGTAATTAGCAGGTGTTGTACAATTTACAACTTGAATATTTTCTCCAGCACACATTTGCAAAAATCTTTCTAATCTTGCCGAAGAGTGTTCTGGTCCTTGTCCTTCATAACCATGAGGTAGCAACATGACTAACCCACTTGCTCTCCCCCATTTGGACTCACCAGAAGTAATGAACTGATCTATGATTACTTGTGCTCCGTTGGCAAAATCTCCAAATTGTGCTTCCCAGATTACTAAAGTTTCTGGCTCAGAAAGAGAGTAACCAAACTCAAAACCTAAAACAGCTAACTCTGAAAGCAAGCTATCAATAACCTCTATTTTTTTTTGGCCGTTAGATATATTATTCAAAGGAATGTATCTATCATGATTTATTTGGTTTCTCAAAACCGAGTGTCGTTGACTAAAGGTTCCTCTTCCAGAGTCTTGGCCTGATAATCTTACTGAAAAACCCTCTGTTAATAAAGTGCCAAATGCAAGGCTTTCAGATGTAGACCAATCGATATTATCTTTTTCACTTATCATTTTATGTCTATTGTCAAAAATTTTTTTTAGAGTTTTATGAACATTAAAATTTTCAGGGATTCTGGTAATTTTTTTTCCTATTTCTATTAGTTTTTTTTCATCTACACCACTTAGTCCACGCTTATCCTTTCCTAAACCAGGTTTAAACCTAGACCAAACCCCTTCAAACCATTTAAGCTCAGACTTATAATTTTTTGAGGAATCAAATTCTCTCTCAAGATATTTTTTAAAAGAATTTTTTTTATCCTCAAGAAATTTATAATTTGTTAATCCCTCTTTTGTTAATTTTTTTCCGTATATTTCCAAAGTGGTCGGATGATTTCTAATTTTTTTATACATTAATGGTTGAGTAAAAGATGGTTCATCTCCCTCGTTGTGCCCAAACCTTCTGTAACAAACCATATCAATCACCACATCTCTATTAAATTTTTGTCTATATTCAGTAGCTACTTTTGCACAATGAACTACAGCCTCAGGATCATCCCCATTTACATGAAATATTGGTGCTTGTGCAGTTTTTGCAACATCAGATGGATAAGGAGAAGATCTTGCAAATCTAGGAGCTGTAGTAAAACCGATTTGATTATTGACAATTACATGTATTGTTCCACCAATGTTATGACCCGGTAAACCTGACATAGCAAAACACTCAGCAACAACACCTTGACCTGCGAAAGCTGCATCGCCATGCATTAGAACTGGTATAACTTTTTTTCTATTTTTGTCTCTGTGAAAAAATTGCTTTGCTCTCACTTGACCAAGAACAACAGGGTTTACAGCCTCAAGGTGTGATGGGTTATCTGTTAAACTTATATGTACAACGTTTCCATCAAACTCACGGTTCGCTGAAGCACCTAGGTGATATTTTACATCACCTTCAAAATCTTTTTTTGCAGAGACTGATTTCCCAAAAAATTCACTAAATATAGCTTTATAGGGTTTACCCATAACATTGGCTAAAACATTTAACCTTCCTCTATGAGGCATGCCAATTTTTATTTCTTTTGCACCCAAATTTCCTCCCCGTTTAATAATTTGCTCTAATGCAGGAATAAGCGCTTCACCTCCATCTAATCCAAATCTTTTTGTTCCAACAAATTTAATATGAAGATATTTTTCAAAACCCTCTGCCTCTATAACTTTATTTAAAATTGCTTTCTTTCCATTATCAGTAAACTCAATATCTTTTTCTGGTCCTTCTATTCTATTTCTGATCCATGCTTTTTCTTCTGGATCACCCATATGCATAAATTCATAGCCGATATTTGAACAATATGTTTTTTTTAGAATTCTCATAATTTCATCCAAATTTGCATATTTTAATCCCAACACTCCATCTAAAAAAATATTTCTTTTGTAATCAGATTTTGTAAAGCCATATGTTTCAGGTTTAAGTTCGGGATGCTGTTCTTTTTGTTGCAGATTTAAAGGGTCTAAATTTGCTATTAAATGTCCTCTGATTCTATAAGCTCTAATTAACATTATAGCTCTTACAGAGTCCTTTGATGCTTGCTCAGATTCCTCTGGACTATGAACTGTGCTTGATCCATTGGACTTGTCATCTTTATTAACTATATTTTCAACATTTGATACTATTTGATTTTTTTTAGGAGACCAACTTGGGCCATTAATATTTTTTTGAACTACTAAGTCTTCCTCATTCAAACCTTCAAAGAAATCTCTCCAACTCTCTGGTAGTGTACTCGGCTCTGTAAGATATTGTGAATAATATTTCTCAATAAATGAAGAATTGCTTCCTGATAAGAATGATGTTTTTTTGAGTAAGTTATTTTTTGTGGATGACATGTCAATATCTTAACATAATTATATTAAATCAACCATTAAGTTTAATGCTTAATGTTTTGCCTATGTCTGCAGGTGATTTTGCTATTGTTATTCCTGCTGATTTCATTTTCTCTATTTTATCCTCTGCTCCTCCTTTGCCTCCAGATATAATTGCACCTGCATGACCCATTCTTCGTCCAGGTGGTGCTGTCAACCCTGCAACGAAACCGACAGTTGGTTTTTTAATTTTTGAATTTTTAATAAACTCTGCTGCGTCCTCTTCAGCGACCCCTCCAATCTCACCGATCATGATTATAGACTTTGTTTCAGTGTCTTTTAAGAATAGTTCCAAGCAATCTATAAAGTTAGTTCCATTGATTGGGTCTCCGCCTATACCAATACATGTTGATTGACCCATTCCATTAAGAGAGGTTTGTGCAACAGCTTCGTAAGTTAAAGTTCCTGATCTAGAGACTATACCCACTGAGCCTTTTTTATGAATGTTTCCTGGCATTATACCAATTTTACATTCCTCAGGAGTAATAACTCCCGGACAATTGGGTCCAACTAGTCTGCTTTTACTTTTTATTAATCTATTTTTAACTTTAATCATATCTAAAATTGGAATCCCTTCAGTAATACATACGATTAGTTTAATATCAGCTTCAATTGCCTCAATAATAGCGTCAGCTGCAAACTTTGGGGGGACATAAATCATTGTAGCATCAGGTTTGGTCATGTCTTTGGCTTCTTGCACAGAATTGAAAACAGGTAAACCTAAGTGCTTTTGTCCGCCTTTTTTTGGTGTTACGCCACCAACTAAATTTGTTCCATATTTAAGAGCTTGCTCAGAATGAAAGGAGCCATGTGTTCCTGTAAAACCCTGGCATATAACTTTAGTACTTTTGTTTACCAAAATGGACATTTATCTTATTGCCTTTACTATTTTTTTTGCTGCATCATTTAAATCAGTGGCTGATAATATCTTAAGTCCAGATTTATCAAGAATTTCTTTTCCTTCCTTAAAATTTGTTCCTGCAAGTCTAACAACTAGAGGCACAGAGAGGTTTGTTTCTTTAGCGGCCTCAACAACACCATTGGCTAAAACATCACATCTCATTATTCCTCCAAAAATATTTATTAATATTCCTTTTACATTTTTGTCTTTTAGAATAAGTTTAAATGCGGCTGAAACTTTTTCTTTAGATGCTCCACCTCCGACATCTAAAAAATTTGCTGGCTCTTCACCATACAATTTAATTATATCCATTGTTGCCATAGCCAATCCTGCGCCATTGACCATGCATCCTATCGATCCATCTAATTTTATATAAGCTAAATCATTTTTACTTGCCTCAATTTCTGTTGCTTCTTCCTCATTCAAATCTCTTAATTTTAAAATATCTGGTTGTCTAAAAAGTGAATTATCATCAAAATTCATCTTCGCATCTAAACAAATTAGTTTATTTTCTTTAGTAATTATCAATGGATTAATTTCAATTAAACTTGCATCTTTTTCAATAAGGATTTTATAAAGCGCTTTTACTAAAGAGAATGCATCTTTTTTTTGAGTGTTGTTCAAGCTGTAAGTACTAATTATTTTTTCGATGTCCTTATCATCTATTTCTCTCTTTAAGTCTATCTTTGTAGTTATAATTTTCTCTGGATTTTCGTTTGCAACCTTTTCGATATCCATTCCACCCTCGGTGCTACTAATAAAAGTAAATTTTGAGGAAGATCTATCTACTAAACAAGACAAATAAAATTCTTTTGAAATATCAGAAGCCTCCTCAATATAAACACGCTTAACTTCTTTTCCTTTTGGTCCTGTTTGATGTGTAATGAGAGTCTTACCAAACATTTTTTTCGTCTCTTTTTCAAGTTCAATAAAATTATTTATTAGTTTTACCCCTCCAGCTTTACCTCTCCCACCAGCGTGAATTTGAGCTTTTAAAACAAATTTTTTTGATTTTAGTAGTTTGATCTTCTCTGAAATTTCTTTTTCTGAAAATATCACTACACCGCTTGATACAGGAGCACCGTATGTTTTTAAAATATCTTTGGCTTGGTGTTCGTGAATATTCATTTTGTATTTCTGTTTAAATAAAATCTATCTTCCCAAGTCGTAAATGGAAATTTTAGTGTCTTTTTTAATATAAAATTATTTTTTATCAAGTAACTGTGTATTTTTTTCGGATTATAATTCAAGTAAATATTGTCAATATGAAATTCGATTAATAAATACCTTACTTTTCGTATGTGAGTTCCCATACCCTTTAAAACTTGCAATTCATGCCCTTCGGTATCAATTTTTAAAAAGTCGATAGTATTTATTGATTTTTGTTTCAAAATACTACTCAATTTTAGACTTTTCACTAAGTAAATTTCACTAACCATATTTTCCAAAGTACTATCAAATAATTTAGCTTTATACTCTAGATAAGAATTACTTTTATTTGATTCAGTTAATGATGTTGTTAAATCATGTAAGTTTATTTTAAGTTTTTGATCTTTTATGGTGTCCGATACTGCGCAGTTGAATATTTTAACTCTTTTGTCATTTTTATATTTTTTTTTTATATAATTATAAACATTTTTTTGGGGCTCAAACATGTATATATTTTTTACTTGAAAATTATTTTTAATTAAATCTGTATATGTTCCATTATGAGCTCCAATATCAAAAAAACTTCTGATAGTAACTTTATTTTTTTTTAAGAAATTTAAAATTTTTACTTGATGAAAATATTTATCTATAATATCAAAAAATACTATTGCTAGAAACCTAATTAATTTCATTTAAAATCGTGACATGATTTGTTAATTTTTAATTTAATAAGCATATCATTTATTTTTGTTTTTGAATAACACTCATTATTTAAAATAAGCTCTGTAATAGTTTTATTTTTTTCTACAGTTTCATAAATGAAATCTATCTTGTTGTCTTTCAAACTATTGATAAAAAAGAATTTATAATCATTAAAATATTTATTATCTTCTAATGGAAAACTTACAGAGGGATGATGCCATTGATTTGGTGAATAGTCGTGAGTATTTAGCAGTGAAGCTAAAAATTGATAATCGGTTATTATAACTTTCTTCGAATTATCTAAAGAGAGTATTTTTTTAACATTTAGTAAATTTTCGATTTCTTTTTGAGGATTTTCTGGATACCGATATGTAATCCACTTCAAACCTTTAAGTTGATCACCGAGTTGACCCGCGTTAACTGCTTTGTCTAGATTTACTTTTTCTAGTTCGTTAAATTTTCTGTGCTCATTAAATCTCAAATGATACTTTGTTACAGAGAATATACAAATTAAAACACAAAATATTAAAACATAATTTTTATTAAAAATTCTGTCATTTACTGAGTGAAATATTGCGCACAAGAATGGTATGATAAAAAAAATATAATTTTGATTTAAGGTATAGTATTGATGAAAAATTAGAATTAAAGCAAGAGAAATTGCAATTAATACATTAAATATTTTTTTTATATTTTTATCTTTACCAAACCAAAGTTTAATAATTGAAATCGTCAGTATTATTATAAAAAAATTAATGAATTTATACTTTTCGATGACATTCAATAAATTGAAGTTATAATTTGCAAATCTGTAATTTCCTATTGAACTTGCAAATTGAATATATTGTTTATAAAAAAGTTTAAAATCAATATTAGCTATATAAAAAAATATAAAAATAAATGCTAAAGAAATTAACGATCCTAGAAATGAATTGAAAATAATCTGTTTAAAACTATCTTTTTTAAAAAAACAATAAAGAAATATTAAAGGCAAAAATACTATAATCCCATAAGCTGCTGGTGTTTGCTTAGATAAAAATGATAAACAAAAACATAAAGGTATGAATAAAAAATAAATATTATTACTATTATTTATTGCGCTAATAAAAAAATAAAAAGCTAATATAAGAAAAAAAGTTGCATGATGATCAACAAATGGAGTGCCAACTACTGGATAAAATAATAAACATATTAATGCTGAATAGAGTAAAGAATAATTTTTTTTTATTTTTAAACTTATAAAAAGGAAATAGCTAGAGACCGCTAAAAATAAATTAATTGCTGAAGAATGAATTATAAATGATTGCCACGAAACATCTAAGAATAAAAAAAACATTGCATTTAGGTAATCAAGCAATGGCCCGGTAACTAACCAATAGTCTTTAAATGGAATAAAACCGTTAAGTACTTTGTAACCTCCGTTATATAAAACTGTATTATCCATCGGCATTAAGCCAATGAAACCGTAATAATAATTTATAAAAAATGCAAAAAAGCCTAAAAAGATTACAGGTAAATATCTACTAAAGACTTGGATCAATTTTTTTTGCTGCATTAAATAATTCTTTAACTGCATTTATTGATTTACTAAAATTTTCTTTTTCATCTTTATTAAGTTTCAACTCAATAATTTTCTCTACTCCATTTTTTCCTATTATTACCGGAACACCAGCGTAAATATCTTTAACGTCATATTCCCCATTGATATAAGCTGCACATGGTAGCTCTTTCTTTTGGTCTTTTAAATAGCTTTCAGCCATTTCAATACCTGATGATGCAGGGGCATAGAAAGCTGATCCTTTTTCTAAATACTTTACTATTTCTGCGCCTCCAGTTTTGGTTCTGTTTATAATTTCAATAATTCTTTTTTCAGAAATTTTACCAGCTTTAATGAGTTCTTTTATGGGAGTTCCGTTAATAAAAGTATGATTTACCATAGCAACCATTGTGTCTCCATGTCCACCTAAAACTAATGATTTTATTTTACTAACAGAAATTTTCAATTCTTGGGATAAAAAATAAATAAATCTTGAAGAGTCTAAAATGCCAGCCATACCCACAACTTTATTCTTTGGCAAACCAGAGTACTTTTGTAATGCCATAACTATTACATCTAAAGGATTAGTTATACAAATTACGAATGCATTTGGAGACGTGTCTTTTATTCCATTTGCAACTTGCTTAATAATCTTTAAATTTATTTCTAATAAATCATCTCTTGTCATACCTGGCTTACGCGGCACACCAGCGGTTATTATTATAACATCAGAGTCTTTTGTGTCTGAATATTTACTAGTACCAGTTATATTTATATCAAAATTTTCTATCGGTGAAGATTGAGCTATATCAAGGGCTTTTCCTTTAGCAATACCCTCGGCAACATCAAATAAAACAACGTCTCCAATCTTTTTAGTTGCAATTAGATGTGCTAATGTACCTCCAATTTGACCTGCCCCGATTAATGTAATTTTCTTATTCATTTTATTTCATAGTTGGCATCACAAATTCTGGGCCAGATCTTAAGCCTGATGGCCACCTTGATGTAATTGTTTTTAGCTTTGTGTAAAATCTAACTCCTTCAGGACCATGCATATGTTGATCTCCAAACAATGACCTTTTCCACCCACCAAAACTATGGAAAGCCATAGGAACTGGAATAGGTATATTTATTCCAACCATACCAATTTTAGCTTGAGACGAAAAAGTTCTTCCAGTATCACCATCTCTTGTGAAGATACTGACTCCATTACCATATTCATGATCATTAACTAATTTCAAAGCCTCATCAAAATTCCTTGCCCTCACAACAGACAATACTGGACCAAATATCTCTTCCTTGTATATTCTCATATCTTTTTTTACATGATCAAATAAACATCCTCCCATATAAAAACCTTTTTCATATCCTTGTAATTTTAATTTTCTTCCGTCTATGACAAGCTGAGCTCCTTCTTTTACACCAATATCAACGTAATTTTTTACTTTTTCTAAGTGTTCTTTGGTAACAAGTGGTCCCATTTCTGATTTCTTGTCCATACCAGGGCCTACCTTAAGTGATTCAACTTTCTTGGACAAATTATCAACTAATTTATCACCTATGTCTCCAACTGCCACTGCTACTGATTGAGCCATGCATCTTTCCCCGGCTGATCCATATGCTGCACCCATCAAACCATTAACCGCTTGATCTAGATCACAATCTGGCATTACGACGCAATGATTTTTAGCACCGCCAAGAGCTTGAACTCTTTTTTCATTTTTTGCACAGTTTTCGTAAATATACTTAGCTATCGGTGTTGAACCGACAAAACTAACAGCGGATATATCTTTATTGTCTATAATTGCATCAACAACTTCCTTATCTCCGTTAACAACATTTAAAACTCCTTCAGGAAGACCGGCTTCAAAAAATAACTCTGCTAATTTAATTGAGCAAGACGGATCTTTTTCAGAAGGTTTTAAAATAAAAGTATTTCCACATGCAATAGCCATTGGAAACATCCACATAGGTACCATAGCAGGAAAATTAAATGGAGTTATACCAGCGCAAACCCCCAAAGGTTGCCTTATTGACCAACTATCAACATTTGATCCAACATTTTCTGTGAATTCTCCTTTTAGTAATTGAGGTATACCGCAAGCATATTCGACTACTTCTAATCCTCTAGTAAGAGAACCTTTTGCGTCTTCATAAACTTTTCCGTGTTCTGAAACGATTATTTTAGTCAATTCATCAGAATTTTTTTCAATTAGCTCTTTAAATTTAAATAATACTCTTGCTCTTTGTAATGGTGGCTTAGAGGACCAACTTAAAAAAGCTTTTTTGGCATTCTCAACTGCTAAATTTAAATCTTTTTTTGAAGCCAAAATTACCTCACCACTTTGTTCTCCTGTGGAGGGATCAAATATCTTACTTTTTCTTTCTGATGCTCCATCATAGAGCTTTCCATTTACAAAATGCTTAATAAGTTTCATTATCTGATTGAATAAATAAGCTTTTAGCTTGTTGCAAGCATTTTTTTAATTGAGCCTATTGCTTTTGCTGGATTTAATCCTTTTGGACAAGAATTAGTACAATTCATTATAGTGTGACATCTATAAAGCTTTAATTCATCTGCTACTTTTTTTAATCTAGCTTTTTTTTCATCATCTCTGCTATCGCTTATCCATCTATAAGCTTGTAACAAAACTGCTGGACCTAAATACTTATCTCCATTCCACCAATAACTAGGGCAAGCAGTGGAACAACACGCGCATAAAATACATTCATAATATCCATCAAGTTTTGATCTATCCTCTTGTGATTGAATAATTTCTTGTTTTTCAGTCTCAGTTTTTGAGGATTTTAACCAAGGCTGTATAGACTCATACTGTTTATAAAGGTTACTTAAATCTCCAATTAAATCCTTTATAACTCTTAAGTGGGGTAAAGGATAAATGTTTAAGTCCCCGTTAATATCACTATGAGACTTAATGCATGAAAGTGTGTTCACCCCGTCGACATTCATTGCACATGATCCACATACACCATGAGCACACGACCTTCTAAAAGTTAATGATGGGTCTATTTCGTTTTTTATCTTAAAAAGAACATCTAAAACTTTTGGTCCACAATTATCCATATCAACCTCAAATGTGTCTATTCGAGGATTTTTATTATCATCTGGGCTCCAACGATAAACATTTACTTTTTTTATATTTTGAGATCCGGTGGTGTCTTTATAGTAATTTCCTTTTATAATTTTTGAGTTTTCAGGAATACTAAACTTTGACATCAATAAACTCTTTCCTTCGGTGGAAAATACTGTACATCGTTAGTTAGGGTTCTAGAGTGAACATCTCTATATCTCACTTTGACTTCATTTTCTTTTTGCCACGCTAAGGTATGTTTCATAAAGTTTTTATCATCTCTTTTTGTAAAATCCTCTCTAGCGTGTGCTCCTCTGCTTTCTTTTCTGTGAAAGGCCGAGTCCATTGTGGTCATCGCTTGCCTTATTAAATTATCGAATTCTAAACTTTCAACTAGATCTGTATTAAAAAGTAATGATTTATCTTTTACATTTAGATCTTTCATACCCTCTAGTGGTTTTCTAATATCATTTACTCCCTGTTGAAGTGTCTCTTCGGTTCTAAAAACTGCACATTTACTTTGCATAGTTTTTTGCATTGATAGTCTAAGTTCAGAAGTTTTTGTAGTCCCATTAGAATTTCTAATTTTATCGAATCTGTCTAAACACTTATCGGTTTCGGAATTTGAGACACTCTCATGAGAAGATCCTACTTTGACTATTTCTGCAGCCCTTTTTGCTGCCGCTTTTCCAAATACCACTAAATCTATCAGTGAATTAGATCCTAACCTATTTGCTCCATGCACTGACACACAAGCGGCTTCTCCGATTGCCATGAGACCTGGAACTGTTTGCTCTGAACCGTTTAACGTTAATACCTCTGCCTTATAGTTTGTGGGTATCCCACCCATATTATAATGAACGGTAGGTACAACTGGTATTGGCTCTTTAGTTACATCAACTCCAGAAAAAGTTTTAGCAGACTCTGCAATTCCCGGTAATCTTTCATCAATTACTTTTTGATCTAAATGATCTAAGTGTAAGTTGACATGATCTTTTTCTTTGCCAACACCTCTACCTTCGTTAATCTCAATTGCTATAGATCTGCTTACAACATCTCTTGAAGCTAAGTCTTTTGCATTAGGTGCGTAACGTTCCATAAATCTTTCTCCCTTTGAATTCAAAAGGTAACCACCTTCACCTCTTACTCCCTCTGAAATCAAACATCCTACTCCGTAAATACCAGTTGGGTGAAATTGCACAAACTCCATATCTTGTAAAGGTAGACCAGCTCTTAAAACCATACCATTACCATCTCCTGTACATGTATGCGCTGAAGTAGCTGAATAATATATTTTTCCGTATCCACCTGTTGCTATTATTGTTATGTGTGATCTAAATCGATGAATTGTTCCATCATTTAAATTCCATGCTATTAATCCTTTGCACTCACCATCTTTCATAATTAAGTCTAATGCAAAATATTCTATAAAAAACTCTGTATTATGTTTTAATGCTTGTCCATATAATGTGTGCAAGATTGCATGACCTGTTCGATCTGCTGCAGCGCAAGTTCTTTGTGCTGTACCATTACCATAATTTTTTGTCATACCACCAAATGGTCTTTGATAAATTTTTCCGTCTTTTGTTCTGCTAAAAGGAACTCCATATTTTTCTAATTCAATCACAGCTCTTGGAGCCTCCTTACATAAATACTCTATTGCATCTTGATCTCCTAACCAATCTGAGCCTTTCACTGTATCATACATGTGCCATCTCCAATCGTCTTCTCCCATATTGCCTAAAGCGGCTGAAATTCCACCTTGTGCTGCTGAAGTATGGCTTCTAGTCGGAAAAACTTTTGAGACGCAAGCAGTTTTTAAACCAGCCTCAGAAAGACCTACTGCTGCTCTTAAGCCTGAACCTCCTGCTCCCAGAACAACTACATCATACTCGTGATCAATAATTTTATATGCACTCATAATTAAATATTTAATAATATTATAGTAATTAATGGTGTTATTATAGCAAAAATATATAGGACTTTATTTGCGACATTTTTGATATTTTCATTGGATATATAATCCTCAAATATTTCACTTATATTTAGGGATGAATTAAAAAACATTAATACTAAAAACAAAGAAAATAAAGACTTAAAAGTTGATGTTTTAAAAATCAATAGAAGCTCCTGATATTCATTATCAAATATTGATACAAAGTTGATAATAAACCAAAGCATTAATGGAATTAGTAAAGCCGAGCTAATTTTTAAAAATAACCACTTTTTTGTAGATTTGTGCATCATATTAATTTCTTTCCTATTATATATATCATGATAGCTAGAACAATTGACCCTACAATAGTAAGCACTCCTGTTATCTTGGAAGTTTTTAAATCAAAACCATAGCCCATGTCCCATGCTAAATGTCTGACTTCATTTAGGATATGATAACTAAACGTCCAACATAGACCAATCGTAAGAAATTTACCAATATAAGAATTTATGAATAAGAAAAATGTATTATAACTTAGATCAAAAGTAGTAACGATTATAACCCAGAAACAAATTAATATTGTTGCAATAATATTTAATACTCCAACAATTCTGTGAGTAATAGATAAAAGCGAAGAAATTTGCCAACTGTAAATATCTAGATGAGGTGTTAATGGATTGTTTTCGTATTGCATAAAAATTTTATTTTACTAACAATTCTGCTATTTGAACAGTATTTAATGCTGCTCCTTTTAATAAGTTATCTGACACAACCCAAAGATTTACAGCTTTAGAATTAGACCTATCTTTTCTTATTCTTGAAATATATGTGGTATAGCTACCTTCAGCTTCGACTGGTGTAATATAACCTCCATCCTTTTGTGAGTCTAGTACCTTACAACCAGGTGCTTTAGCCAAAATATTCTTTAAATCAGATAAATTATAATCTTCTTCAAATTCAATATTAATTGACTCTGAGTGAGAATTTAAAACTGGAACTCTCACACATGTGGCTGAAAGTTTAATGTTTTTATCGAGGATTTTTTTAGTTTCTTTTTCCATTTTTAACTCTTCTTTAGTGTATCCATCCTCATCAAACTTATCTATATGCGGGATTAGATTAAAAGCTATTTGTTTTGTAAAATTTTTAGAAATAGGTTTTTCACTATTAATAACTTGTTTAGTTTGTGAAATTAATTCATCCATTGGTGCTTTACCAGCTCCAGAAACTGCTTGATATGTGGAAACAATTACCCTCCTTATTTTAAATTTGTCATGAAGTGGTTTAAGAACTAAAACCATTTGCATAGTTGAGCAATTTGGATTTGAGATGATATTTCTGTGGTTTTTTAAATCATCAGGATTAACCTCCGCGACTACTAATGGAACATTACTATTTAATCTAAAGTAGCTTGAATTATCTATAACAATAGTTTTTTTTGAGGCTTTAGAAGCATATTTTTGAGATAATTGACTGCCTGCTGCAAAAAAAGTTATATCTGCTCTACTGAAATCATAGTTTGATAAATCCTCAACAGATATTTTTTTATTCTTAAATTTAAAAGTTTTTCCTAAGCTTTTTTTTGACGCTACAAGATATAAATCATCAATTTTAATTGATGATTTTTCCAGTATTTCTATTGTTTTTCTGCCAACATTTCCAGTCGCACCTATTATTGAAAATTTCATAAGAATTACTTTATTTCAATTTTGAAATTATTGCATCACCCATCTGTGAAGTAGTTACCTCTTTTTTTCCAGATGACATTATATCTTTAGTTCTCAAGCCGTCATTTAAAACGTTATGAACTGCCTCGTCTAATAGATTTGCCTCTTTATCTAAGTCTAATGAATATTTTAAAGCCATAGAAAAACTTAAAATTGTCGCGATTGGATTAGCTATATTTTTTCCTGCAATATCGGGTGCAGATCCATGTACAGGTTCATATAACGATCTTACCCTTCCATTTTTATCTTTAGATCCTAAAGAGGCTGAAGGCAGCAAGCCTAGTGATCCAGTTAACATCGCAGCTTCGTCTGATAGCATATCTCCAAATAAGTTATCAGCTAAGATCACATCGAATTGTTTTGGTTGCCTTAAAAGTTGCATAGCACAATTGTCTGCTAACATATGCTCTAATTCAACTTTTTTGAAATCTTTGTCTTTTAGTTTCTGAACTTCTTCTCTCCATAAAACACCTGCTTCCATTACATTAGATTTTTCACAAGAAGTGACTTTATTTTTTCTTTTTTTAGCTAGCTCAAAAGCCATTTTTGCTATTCTCTGAATTTCACTAGTTGTGTATACATGCGTATTAACACCCTTTCTCTCGTTATTTTTAATTGGCTCAATACCTCTTGGTTCACCAAAATATATGCCTCCAGTTAATTCTCTTACAATCATGATGTCTAACCCTGAAACTATTTCAGGTTTTAATGTTGATGAGTCAACTAATTGTTTAAAGCAGATCGCTGGTCTTAGATTGGCAAAAAGTTTTAATTCTTTTCTCAATTTTAACAGAGCACGCTCTGGTTTTTTCGAAAACTCAAGTTTGTCCCATTTTGGTCCACCACAAGCTCCAAGTATAACTGCATCACATTCTAATGATTTGTAAAATACTTCATCTGTGATAGGGATTTTATTCACATCTATGGAGGCTCCTCCAATTAGTTCTTCATCAATTTTAAAATCCATCGACTTATTTTTATTAAACCATTCAACAATTTTTCTTACTTCTCTAACAACTTCAGGGCCTATACCGTCTCCAGGTAAAAGTAAAAGTTTTCTACTGTTTTTCATATGTTGTAAAGCCATGGTTTTGTTTTTTTTACTTTTTCCTCAAATGATGAGATTTTAGAAACTTTTTCCAATGACATACCAATCTGATCTAATCCCTCCAATAATCTTTTTTTCTTGTCAGGTTCAATATCAAAATCAATTTTTTTATTTCCATAAAAAATTTGTTGTTTGGATAAATCAATATCAATCTCCTCTTTTCTTTTTGAATAACTAATCAATTCATTTATAAACTGTTCCTCTAATTTGATTGGAAGAATTCCGTTATTAAAACAATTATTATAGAATATATCAGCGAAGCTTGGGCTAATGATACATCTTATTCCAAAATCTAAAAGAGCCCAAGGAGCATGTTCCCTAGATGACCCGCAACCAAAATTTTTACCTGTTATCAAAATTTTTGAACTTTTAAACGGTTCTTTGTTAAGAGTAAAATCAGACTTTAAATTTCCTTTTTCATCGTATCTCATCTCATAAAAAAGACTTTTTCCTAATCCAGTTCTTTTAATAGTTTTCAAAAACTGTTTTGGAATTATCATATCCGTATCGATATTGATAAAAGAGATGTGAGCGGGAATACTTTTTAGTTTTAAAAATTTGTCCATCTAATTTATCTTTCTAACATCGGACAATCTACCAGTGATGGCTGCGGCGATTGCCATGCCCGGACTAACTAAATGTGTTCTTCCTCCCCTGCCTTGTCTTCCTTCAAAGTTTCTATTTGATGTTGAAGCACATCTCTCTTTAGCTGATAGTTGATCTTCATTCATACCTAAGCACATTGAACATCCTGGCTCTCTCCACTCAAAACCTGCGTTTTTGAAAATTTTATCTAAACCTTCTTCTTCAGCTTGTTTTTTGACTAATCCTGAGCCTGGTACTACCATTGCGCTTACACCTTTTGATATTTTTTTTCCCTCTAAGAGTTTTGCAGCAGCTCTAAGATCCTCAATTCTTCCATTGGTGCAACTTCCTATAAAAATTTTATCAACTTTTATATCTGTGATTTTCATATTTGGACTTAGTCCCATGTATTCTAAAGATCTGTACATAGCTTCTTTTTTTTCTTTGTCTTTTTCTTTTTCTGGGTCAGGAACAAAGCCGGTTATTGGGCTTACATCTTGAGGTGAGGTTCCCCATGTGACTAGGGGTTCTATTTGATTTGCATCAATTGTTACCTCTTTATCAAAGATACAGTCCTCGTCTGAATACAATTCACGCCAATTCTTAAGAGCTTCTTCATAGTCTTTCCCTTTCGGTGTCATTGGTCTGTTTTTAAAATAATCAAATGTTTTCTGATCTGGTGCTATTAAACCAGCTCTTGCACCTGCCTCTATAGTCATATTGCATATTGTCATTCTTTGCTCAATGCTTAGGTCTCTAATTACTTCACCTGCAAACTCTATAACGTATCCTGTGCCACCGGCAGTTCCGATAGTTCCGATTATTTTTAAAATTACGTCTTTAGCAGTAACACCTATAGGTAACTTTCCATTAACATTTATTCTAAAATTCTTAGATTTTTTTTGAATTAAAGTTTGTGTTGCAAGAACATGCTCTACTTCTGATGTACCAATACCGAAAGCTAGTGATCCAAAAGCTCCGTGTGTAGCGGTATGACTGTCCCCACAAACTATAACTGTTCCAGGTTGAGTAAATCCTTGTTCTGGGCCTATAATGTGAACAATGCCTTGTCTTTTGTCATTAACATCAAAAAGTCTTATGTTAAAGTCTTTACAATTTTTTCTTAAGGTATCTACTTGCAATTTAGATTGTTCATCAGCAATACCTTTGGTTCTATCTGAAGTTGGAACATTATGATCAGGAACTGCTAATGTTAGTTCTGGCTTTCTTACTTTTCTTTTTTGAATACGTAAACCTTCAAATGCTTGCGGACTTGTAACCTCATGAATCAAATGACGATCAACATAAAGTAAACAAGTTCC
>CACIVM010000005.1 GCA_902590115.1 uncultured Pelagibacteraceae bacterium
TCAATTCAGAAATTTTGAGGATAGAGGAAATATTTTTAAAAAGATTGTGAGATCATATGGAAAAAAAAGTTTTTAGAGATTTGATATTAAACTATTGGCGAAATGTTGATAAAAAGATTTTAATAAGTTTTTTAGTCTTATTTACACTTGGTTTGTTTTTCTCTTTTTCATCAACTTCGACATTAGCAAGTGAAAGACTTGATAAGGATAATTATTTCTTTTTCTCTAAGCACTTAATTTTTAGTGTATTTGCAATTGTTTTGATGGTTTTTATTTCTTTAATCAATTTAAATATTATAAAAAAAAGTATAATCCCACTTTTTTTTATATCATTGGCACTTCTAATTTTAGTTAATTTTTATGGCATCGAAATTAAAGGTTCAAGAAGGTGGTTAAATCTTTACATTTTTCAACTACAACCCGTTGAAATTCTTAAACCATTTTTTATTTTAGTTACAGCTACTCTATTATCTTTGACCGATAAAAAAAAATTTCTTTTAAATTATTTCTTAAGTTTTTTAATTTTATTTATTGTCGTTATTTTATTAATTAATCAACCAGATATTGGCCAATCAATACTATTGATTATCACATGGGGTACCTTAATTTTCTTATCGGGTGTTAATGTTTTTTTAATTTTAAGTATGGCGCTAATCTTCTTTGCATTTCTCGCTTCACTGCTAATTATATTACCTGAAAAATTTGGATATATTGCCAAAAGATTAAGTACATTTTTAGATCCAGAAAAAGGTGATAGTTTTCAATCTGAAAAAGCTTTAGAAGCTATCAGGCAAGGTGGTTTGAAAGGTCGAGGCATGGGAGAAGGAATATTAAAAGATAGTGTGCCTGAAGCACATACTGATTATATTATTGCAGTAATTACTGAAGAGTTTGGATCTATGATTTCAATTTTAATAATTTTTATTTTTTTGTATGTGGCATTTAGAGTTACAAAAATATGTATAAATGAAAAAGAAGATTATCTTAAAATATCTCTAGCTGGACTAATTACAATATTAATTTATCAAACATTTATTCATATTGGAGTTAATACAACCTTACTACCAACCACTGGTATGACTTTACCCTTTCTTAGTTACGGAGGCTCTTCATTAATAGGTAGTTCGATACTCGCTGGAGTAATACTTAATTACACAAAAAATAGATATGAAAACGATTAACCCAAAAAATAAGATTGTAATTGCTACAGGGGGTACTGGTGGACATGTTTTTCCAGCAGTAAGTCTGGCTGAACATCTCACAAATAATTATGACGTTATGGTTACTACAGATCAAAGGGGATTAATTTATTTAAATAAATTACTGAAAAAATTTAAGATAAAAACAATAAACTCAAGCACAATCTTTAAGAAAAATCCACTTAAGATTTTTTACTCACTCTTTTTAATTTTATTCTCAACATGCAAATCATTTGTATTCTTAAAAAATTTTAAACCAAAGATAGTTATTGGAATGGGGGGCTATTCTTCCTTTCCTGTTTGCGTTTCAGCTTTAATTTTAAAAATACCTGTTATAATCTACGAAAATAACTTATTAATTGGAAAGGCTAATAAATATCTACTCCCGTTAGTAGATAAGATTTTCTTGTCAACTCCCGAAACAAAAGGCATTAAACCTAAATATGAAAATAAAATATTTATATCTGGAAACTTTATTCGTCAAGAAATAGAAAATTACAGACATAATATAGACTACAGAGATAAAAAACTCAAAATTGTAATTATGGGGGGCAGTCAGGCTGCAAAAATTTTTGGCGAAGTACTTCCGCGAATTTTCGTAGAGTGTAAAAAAGTTGGTATTCACTTAAGTATTGTTCAACAATGCTTAGATTCACAGAAAGAGTATTTAACAAATTTTTATAATACACAAAAAATTGACAATGAAGTTTTTACATTTAGATCAGATATTACACAAATTTTTAAAAACACAAGTTTTGTGATAACAAGGGGAGGCGCTTCTGCTCAAGCTGAGCTTATAAATTGTAATATTCCCTACATCGTGGTTCCTTTAAAAAATTCTACTGATGATCATCAATTTGAAAATGCTAGTTATTATAAAAAAAAAGGATGTAATTTTTTAGTTATTGAAGAAGAAATTGAAACTAAACTGTTAGATTTGATAAAAATGATAGATAAAGATAAAACTAAACTTTATGAAATAGTTCAAAATCAAAAAAAACTTTTTAATCAAAATGTTTTGAAAAATGCTGACAATCAAATAAATATGATAATCAATAAATGACAAAACTAAATATAGGAAAGAACGAAATTATTCACTTCATAGGAATAGGGGGGATAGGAATGAGTGGGCTTGCTCAAATAATGAAAACCATGGGTTTGAATATTCAGGGTAGTGATTTGACAAAAAATAAAAATATTGAAAATTGTAAAAAACTTGGCATTAAAATTTTTTATGGACAAAAAAAAAACAATATTTTAAAAGCTAGCATCATAGTTAAATCTTCTGCGATAAAAAAAAATAACGTTGAAATTATTGAAGCAAAAAAAAGAAAAATTCCTATTTTTGAGAGAGTCGAGATGCTAGCAAATATCGTATCTTTAAAAAAAAATATAATAATCAGTGGGTCTCATGGAAAAACAACAACAACTTCATTAGTCGGTAAGATATTATCTTCATCAAAGATTGATCCAACAATAATAAATGGTGGTGTAATAAACTCACTTAGAAGTAACGCAAAGTTGGGAAAAAGTGAGTGGACTGTTCTGGAAGCCGATGAGTCTGATGGAAGTTTTCTTAAACTTCCAATAAACTATTCAATAGTTACAAATATTGATTATGAGCATCTCGATTACTATAAAAATTTTCAAAATTTAAAAAAATCATTTATTAAATTTATAGATAAAACACCTCCTATAGGAAAATCATTTATTTGCATTGATGATATAACTATAAAAAACTTGATATCAAAACTTTCTACAAAAAATTATGTTACTTATGGCTTAAACCCTAAAGCAGATTATCAAATTAAAAATATCAAATATGAAAAGGAAAAAACTAAATTTGACTTAATTATCAGAAATTTAAATGGTAAAAAGAAAATAATAAAAAATATTATCCTTAAGCTTAACGGTGAGTATAACGTAAAAAATGCGACTGCAGCTATCTCGATATGTTTAAATCTAGGAGTAACAATTAACGTTATCAAAAAAGCCCTTAAAAATTTTTCTGGTGTTCAAAGGAGAATGACAAAAATTTTTACAAAAAATAAAAATCTCTTTTTTGATGATTATGCGCATCATCCTACTGAAATTCAATCAGTACTTGATGGATTAAGAAAAATTTCTAATAAAAAAAAGATTATAACAATATTTCAACCACATAGATTTTCAAGGGTAAAACAACTAAAATTTAAATTTGCTAACTCGTTTAAAAAATCTGATTTAGTTATTCTATGCCCAATTTACTCAGCAGGAGAAAGAGTTGACAAAAGTTATAACAATATTAATTTTGCTAAAATGATTTCTGATAACTCTAAAGTACAAGTTATTTTGATTGAAAAAATGGAAGAATTAGTAAACTTTTTAAAAAAATCTTTAGTAAGTGACGAAATTATAATAGGTATGGGAGCTGGGAGCATCTCAAATTGGATGAGAAATCTACAAAATTATTTATGAGTGTTTATAAAAAAGATTTAAAAAAAATCTTTGATAAAAATCTTATTTTTAATGAGCTTTTATCTAAATATAGCTGGTTTAATATTGGCGGCCCAGCTGAAATATTTTTTAGACCTAGTAATTTTGATCAATTAACTACTTTTTTAAAAAAAATTAGAAATCTTAATTTACATATTAATACTATTGGAGCGGGCTCTAATACTTTAATCAGAGACGGAGGCATAAAAGGCATCACCATCAAATTAAGTTCAAAATTTTCTTTCTGCAACTTAATCGATGAAGAAAAAATAGAAGTTGGTGCAGCAACTTTGGATAAAAACATATCTAATTTTGCATTAGAAAATTCTGTTACAGGAATGGAATTTTTGTCATGCATCCCTGGTACTATAGGTGGTTCAATTATAATGAATAGTGGTTGTTATGATCATGATATTTCTAAAATACTACTATCAATTAAAACTTTAAATCATAAAGGAGAGATAAAAGTTATAGATAGAAACAATATAGAATTTTATTATAGGAGCACAAATATACCCAATGATCTTATTATAACTTCAGCAATTCTAAAAGGTAAGAAAGATAAAAAAATTAATATTGAAAAAAAACAACTTTCTTTCATTAAGAAAAAAAAATTATCTCAGCCATCTCAAGTTAAGACTTGTGGAAGTACTTTCAAAAATCCCCCTAATAAAAAGGCATGGGATTTAATTGACCAATCTCATTGCGGGGGTCTAAGAGTTGGAAATGCGAAAATATCAGAGAAACATTCAAATTTTTTTGTAAATGAGGGAAACGCATCTTCAGCTGAAATAGAAAAGCTGATAAATTTAGTCAAAGATAAAGTTTTGAAAAATACAGGAGTTAATCTTGAGCTTGAAATAAAATTAATTGGAGATAATTGATTTTGAAAAAAAAAAAAATTTTATTAGTTTTAGGCGGCGCATCAAAAGAAAGAAAGATAAGTTTAAAAAGTGGGATAGCGTGTTACAAGGCTTTGAAAAACTTGGGACATTCCGTACAAAAATTTGATCCATTAAAAGAAGACTTGGCAAGTATTAGAAAAAAAAAATACAACGCTATCTTTAATGCCTTACATGGAAAAGGTGGAGAGGATGGAGTTATACAAACCTTTTTTGAATTTTTAAAAGTTCCTTATACGCATTCAGGTATAATATCCTCATTTAATTCTATGAATAAAATTTTATCCAAAAAAATTTTTATTAAAAATAAAATTCTCACACCAAAATATTTTTTACTAAATAAATCCAATTTTTGTAAGAGAAATTTAAAGAAACTTATAAAAAAAAATAAAATTGGTTATCCTATTGTTTCAAAACCAATTAACGAGGGATCAAGTATTGGTGTTAAAATTTGTATGAATTTTAAATCTTTGTATAATCATTCCAAAACACTTTTAAAAAAATATGATGATATTATAAACGAAAGCTATATTGGCGGTCAGGAAATTCAGGTTGCAATAATAAATGATAAAGCCATTGGTGCCATTGAACTAAGACCTAAAAGAAAATTTTACGATTACAAAGCAAAGTATTTAAAATCTGCAAAAACAGAACACATAATGCCAGCAAATTTAACAAAAAAAAATTATAATAAAGTTCTTGGAATTGCAAAAAAAACACATCTTGCACTAAAATGTAGGGGTGTTACGAGATGTGACTTTAAGTTTTGGAAAAACAAATTTTATCTTTTGGAGCTTAATACTCAGCCAGGTATGACGAATTTGTCTTTAGTCCCCGAGATAGCAAAATATAATAACATTACTTTTAATAGACTTATTCAGAAAATTTTAGCTGATGCTGATGTGAATAAATAATAATGAAGGACTCAAAATTTATATTTTTTTTATTATTCCTCATAGTAATTTTTTCTACTTATGCTCCGACAAAAAATAAAAAACAAAATCTCTTCTCTATAAATAAAATATTAATACAAGGGGAAAATAGAATAAACTTTTCTGAGCTTTCAAATAAGCTATCTCTAATAAAAGGAAAGAATTTGTTATATATTTCTAATGCCGACATTGCAAAACTTTTAGATAATTTTAAACAAATAGATTACGTAAAAATAAAAAAAATTTACCCCGATACAATAAAATTGATTATAGAAGAGAAAGAAATAATAGGGATTACCTCTCGGAATAATGAATTATTTCTTGTTACTCAAGATGCTGATTTAATAACGTTCGATAAAAATGATATTCATAATATTCAAAAATTAATTTTTATAGAGGGAGATGTTAAAAAATTCTTATCATTATATAAGAGTCTCAATTTACTAAATTTTAGAGTCGAAAATATTAAGAGTGTCCAATACTTTGACATTGGAAGATGGGATATTAAGATGAAAGACGGCATCAAAATTAAATTACCAGTTGAAAATTATACCTCTAGCTTAAAAAATTTTAAAAATTTAAAGAGTGAAAATAGATTGGAGAAATTTACGATATTTGATTACAGAATAGAAAATGAATTAATTTTAAAATGATTTTTGACAAACCAATATTATTTCTAGAAATAAATAAAAATAACATAATAATTTTTTCTGGAAAATATAATGAAAATTTTGATTTTGAAATTTTATTTAAAGATATATTTAATTTAAGTAATTTTAAATTAGGAGTTCCTGATAATTCAAAAGATTTTTTTGAAAATATTAAAAATGCAATTTTTTTAGCAGAAAAAAAAATAAATTTTACTTTTAAAAATTTAATACTAATCTTAGACTCTCCAGAAATATTTTGTGTTAACGTTTCAGGGTCAAAAAAAATTAATAAATCACAAATTAATGAGGATGATATTACTTTTATTTTGAATGATTTAAAGAAGACTGTTCAAGAAAGTTATAAAAGATCTTCTATAATTCATCTTTTTAACACAAATTTTGTTTTAGATAATAAAAAATTTGATAATCCTCCAGTTGGCTTAATAGGGGATAGGTATTTCCATGAAATATCTTTATTTTTATTACCAAGCAATGACTTAAAAAATATTTCTTCATCTTTTAAGAAGCTTAATCTTACAGTCGACAGAATTTTGTTTAAAAATTTCCTAGAAGGAATGGAAAAAATGCATAATAGTAGTAAAAAAGATTTCTTCAAAATTAATTTAAATAAAGAAAGTTGTGATTTGTCCTTCTTTGATAATTCATCGTTCGTTTTTTATGAAAATTTCAAATTTGGTTCAAATAAATTTAAGCAAGATGTTTCGAAAGTATGTTCCTTGAGCAACGAAAGTGTTGATCAAATATTCAAGACTATAAGTTTTAATGGTGTTATTAAAAAAAAATCAGATATGTTGTTAGATAAATCTATGTTCAAAGATAATTCATTCAGAAAAATTTCGCTAAATCATATATTTGAAATTATAGACGCAAGAAACACAGAAATTTTTAATTTAATTTTTAACAAAAATACAAATATATTAAATCTAAAAAAGTACACCGACAATATTTTTATTGAAGTAGAAGATGAGTCGATTTTTAATAATCAAGCTGAAATGATTAAAAAAAATTTTGATCACACGTTTAATGTTTCATTAAAGCACAAAACCCATAATGACCAATACCTAAACTGTTCCTTTGCTGCCGAACTTATTTCTAAGGGATGGGATAGAGAGGTAATTGCATATACTCAAGATAAAAAGTCCCTTATTTCAAGAATTTTTTCAAAAATATTCTAATAATTTATTATGTTTTTTTTTGAAACATTAGTTGTTTTAAATTTGAGGCATAATTCATTTAAAAACACATGATGTCTAAGAATTTTCAAAAAACAATATCCAAACCTTTAGAATTTGAGGGCGTGGGTCTTCACACTGGAGTGAAATCAAAAATTAAAATTAGACCTGCAAGTGAAAATACCGGAGTGGTTTTCGAGAGAATAGATGTTAAAAAAAATAACCTAATACTTGCGAATTTTAAAAATGTATCTTCTAGCGTTTTATGCACTAAAATAACAAATAGTAAAAATGTATCTGTTTCAACTGTAGAGCATTTACTGGCCTCTTTTTATATTACAGGAATCGATAATGTAATCGTTGAAATAGATAATATTGAGGTTCCTATAATGGACGGATCCTCAAAAGATTTTGTTGAAGGCATATATAACACAGGTATTGATGAACAAACTGTCGTAAAGAATACTTTTAACATCGAAAAAAAAATTGATTTAAAGATAGATAACAAGTTTATTTCTTTAGAACCAAACGATAATGGTCTTGTCGTAGATTTTAAACTTAATTATAAGAACGACATTATTGGAAATCAAAGAAATGTGATTAACTTTAATGATAAAGAATTAAAAGATGTTTATACATCGAGAACATTTTGTTTATTTGAAGATATTGAAAAAATTAAAAAACTTGGATTTGCAAAAGGGGGCTCCCTCGACAATGCTATAGTTGTTAAAGAAAATGAAATATTAAATATAGGTGGATTAAGAAATAAACTTGAGTTTGTAAATCATAAAATTTTGGATTTAGTTGGGGATTTTTTACTTTCAGGATACAGAATAAATGGAAAAGTTACTACAATTGAAGGTGGACATAATTTAAGCATAAGTTTTTTACAAAAACTATTCAATGAAATAATCATAAAAAAAGAAGTTTTCGTTAAACCTATCAAAAACTCAAAAAACATAATACAAAAAGTTCCAAATCAATTAGCTGTTAATAGCTAATTAGCTTTTAAAAATTTACCTAAAAAGAAATATTTGATAATATTAATTCATGCAAAAAAAATTGATATTTTTCTTTGTTATAATACAACTGGTATTGTCTTGTTCTAAAAAAGATATAGTTGAAAATGATAGTTTAAAAAATCCATTTACAGTTTACAAAGAAGCTTACAGACTAATGAAAAATAATGAATTCTTGGCATCAGCAAAGAAATTTTGTGAAGCAGAAAATTTATTTAACGAAATAAACTATTCTGCAAAGTCTGCATTAATGTGTAGTTATAATTATTATATAATTAATTTTTATCCTGAAGCGAAAGAAAATTTAAAGAGATATATGCAACGTTATCCAGTAGACGAAAATATCATTTACGCAAACTATTTAAACATTCTAATTTCATATGAAACTATACTTGACGAAAAAAAAGATATAGCTCCACTTAATGAAACTAAAGAGAAAATTGAAAGCTTTTTAGAAAAATATCCAAACAATGAATACGCGATTGATCTAAAATTTAAATTAGATTTGATTAATAATCAACTTGCTGCAAAAGAACTTTACATTGCAAAGTTTTATATCAATCAACAAAAATGGACACCTGCAGTGAAACGTCTGCAGAACATTGTAGAATTTTATAATACTACAATATTTATTGAGGAAGCAATGCATAGGCTTGTGGAGGTTTACTATAAACTAGGTCTAATTGAGGAGTCTAAGAAGGTAGCTAATATTTTAGGTTACAATTATAATTCAGGCGAGTGGTATGCAGAGACTTACAAAATATACAATAAGCAATACAATGTAAAAAAATTACAGAGAGAAAAAGATAAAAAAAATTTCGTTTCAAAAATTTTAGACAAGATTAAATAATATGGTCGATAAGAATAAAATAATTAAAGAATATGAGATTAGATTAAATAAATTAAAGCTTTATAACGATCAATATTATAACAAAGACAATTCAGAAATAGATGATAAAGAATACGATAAACTAAAGAAAACTTTAATTAATTTAGAAAGAAAAAACAATTTTTTAATAAAAAAATTTGGATCTGTCGAAAACATTATTGGTGCACCAATACAAAATAAATTCAAAAAAATTAAGCATGGTAAAGTAATGCTATCTTTATCAAACGCATTTGATCTTAAAGATATGGAAGATTTTCTTAAAAAAATTCAAAATTTTCTTAATATAGACAGGTCTAAGATAGTATTGTCAGCTGAACCTAAGATAGATGGTATTTCAGCCTCACTAACTTATAAAAAAGGGAAGCTCACTCAAGGTTTATCAAGAGGTGATGGTATACAAGGCGAAGATATTTTATTAAACCTAAAAACAATAAAAGATATACCTGTAAGTATAAATGATAAATCGTTTCCTGAAAAAATTGAGATAAGAGGGGAAGTATTTATTACAAAAAAAGATTTTGCTAAAATAAAAACAAAATTTGCAAATCCTAGAAATGCCGCCGGAGGAAGCTTGAGACAAAAAAATCCAAAAGAAACTGCAAAAATCCCTTTGAAGTATGTCGCATATGGTTTTGGAAGTATAATGCCAGAAACTTTTTCGAAACAATCATTTTTTTTACAAAAGTTAAAGGATTGGGGATTTCAAACTAATGAATTGAATACAGTAGTTAAAAATTTAGATGAAATAGATGAACACCACGGTAAGGTTGAAAATTTACGTTCGTCTTTAAATTATGATATCGATGGTATTGTTTACAAAGTAGATGATTTAAATTTTCAAAAAAGACTAGGAAGTACATCAAGTTCTCCGAGATGGGCAACCGCATATAAATTTTCTTCAGAAAAAGCCTTTACAACAATTAAAGATATTATTATTCAGGTTGGTAGAACTGGTGCGATTACACCCGTAGCTAAAGTAGAGCCAATTACAGTTGGCGGTGTAGTCGTTTCAAATGCCTCACTGCATAATGAAGACGAAATAAATAGAAAAGATATAAGAGTCGGTGACAAAATATTAATCCAAAGGGCAGGTGACGTAATACCCCAAGTCGTATCTGTAGATAAATTAAAAAGAAAAAAAGATGCTAAAAAATTTATATTTCCTGATAAATGCCTTTGTGGATCAAAATTACATAAAGAATTTAATTTAACTACAAAACGTAAGGACGCGATAAAAAGATGTTTGATGGGATACAATTGTAGTTATACAGCAAAAGAAAAACTTAAACATTTAGTCGCTAAAGATGGATTTAATATTGAAGGTTTGGGAAAAAGGGTTATAGATAAGTTTTGGGATAAAAATTTTATAAGATTGCCAGCAGATATATTTAATCTTGATTTTAAAAAAATTGAAGAATTAGAGGGATGGGGAAGTTTATCTGTTGAGAATCTTAAGTCGGCAATAAACAAATCAAAAAAAATCTCACTTAAAAAATTTATATATTCAATTGGAATAAGACACATAGGCATGGAAAATGCTAAAACTTTATCAGGTTTTTTTAAATCTATTAGAAATTTTTTAAAAATGAAAGATGAGACTTATAGAAAATCTTCATTAATAAACTTGAGTGAACTAGATGGAATTGGATCAACACAATTAAAATCTATAGATAATTTTTTTGAGGAAAGATTAAATTACAATATTATAAAAACTTTATCAGATAGACTTGAAATTTTAGATCATAAAGATGAAAATAAGGATGGCATATTTAGTAATAAAAATATCATGTTCACTGGTGGTTTGGAGAAGATTAGCCGATCAGAGGCTAAATCTATTACGGAAGAAAATGGTGGCAAAGTGATGGGATCTGTGTCAAAAAAATTAGACTATATAGTTGTGGGAAATTCAAAGCCAACAAAATCAAAAATTGAAAAAGCAAAAGCTTTACAGGTTAAAATTATTAATGAAAAAGAATGGTATAAACTTTTAAATCTTTGAGCAATAAATTTTCAATTTTTTTCTCTCTTGTTTTTTCATAAATTTTTTCAAATTCAAGAAAACATTTCTGTGGTAATTATCTAACCATTTAATTTCGTTTTTTGATAACAATCTTTTATTAATCAGATCTTTGTCAATTGGAACCATAGTCAAATTTTCAAAAAATAAATTTTTACTATTCTCGTTAACTGCAACTAGATTTTCAATTCTAATTCCAAATTTATTTTTTTCGTAATAGCCTGGTTCATTTGAAAGAACCATCCCTTTTTCAAAGTTTCCATTACTGAATTTAGAAATAGATAGAGGACCTTCGTGCACATTATAGAAATAACCTACGCCATGACCTGTACCATGGTTGTAGTCTAAATTAAATGCGTTTAAATATCTTCTTGCACATCTATCAATCTCGGATCCAGTTGTTTTTTTATTAATTCTATAATTAGCAACTGCTATATGCCCCTTTAAAACTCTTGTATAAATATCTTTTATTCTCTTATTGTTGTTTTGGAGTGACAAAGTTCTTGTTACATCTGTGGTACCATAAAAATACTGACCACCAGAATCAATCAAATACAATTTCCCTTTTTTTAAAACTTGATTAGTTTTTTTACTAGCTCTGTAGTGAATTATTGCCCCGTTTGACCCTGTGCTAGAGATAGTAGGAAAACTTAAAAATTTGAAATTTTTATTTTTTTTTCTTAATTTATATATTTTTTCTTGCGCTGAAATTTCCGTAATTTTTTTTTTATTAAAGTTTTCCTTAATCCAAAAAATAAATCTTGTTAGGGCTAAACCATCCTCTATGTGAGCTTTTTTCATATTATTGATTTCAGTTTTATTTTTTTTTGCTTTTAATAAATAAATTAAATCTTTTTTATAAAAGATATTATTATTTTTTTTTAAAATATCTAAGTAAAACTGAGAGCATGAAGCAACGTCAACACTAATATTAATTTTATTCAAAATACCAAGAAAAGATGACAGATATTTTATATCAATTATTTTTACAAAATTTAACTTTTTCCTTATTGCTCTTTCTACCTTTCTCCTATCTATAAATAAACTAATTTCACCACTTTGACTTAAAATTGCATGGCAGTTAACTTGAGGACTATACAATGAGTCAAAACCGCGGAGATTTAGCAACCATGCTACATTTTCAGGTGCCGATATAAACATAAAATCAAGTTTTTTCTTTTTTAGGTTTTTTATTAAAATTTCAATTTTTTTTTTAGGGCTTTGTCCTGCAACTTTATCGGATAAAGAAAAAATTTTTTTAGGTTTTTTAGATATTTTTTTTGTTCTAATTTTATCAATAAAATTTTCCTCAATAGGAATTGTATTTAAAGATGTTTTTGAAAAAATTCTTTTCAAGGTTAAGGAAGTGAATAATTTGGGGCAATAGCCAATTTTAAGCTTTTTATTTTTGAAAATTTTAAAGTAAGTTTTTTTATACATATCAATTATTTTAAAATTTTTCGACTCTAGCTTTGCTTGCAATGTGTATCTCCCATCAACTAAAAGATAATTACTATTAGTTAATATTATTGCAAATCCATAAGAACCTGAAAAATTAGAGATAAATTTTAAGTCATCTTTTTCACTTTCAACAAATTCACTAAAAAATTCGTCATTTTTTGGAACAATATATCCATCTAAATTATGAAGCTTTATTATTTGTTTTAATTTTTTTATTTTTTCCATTTTAACATTTTATTTTTTTTAAATCTCTCCCATCCTGGACTTCTATATTCATCATCAAATTCAATTTCAAAGTCCTGATTGAATTCAAATTCATCCTTATCTTTTAAATTTTTTTCGTTTTTTTCGATGTTATTATCTGGAAGTTCAGCAACAAATCTAGAGGGTATACTATCCATCCAGTCACCATGATAAGCTCTTTTAAGAACAAATGATAAAAATACCTCTTTTTTAGCTCTTGTAATCGCTACATACGCCAATCTTCTTTCCTCTTCCAAAGCGAAATCACCTTTTTCCTCTAGAGATTTTTGATGTGGAAAAAGACCTTCCTCCCAGCCTGGAAGAAATACGGCCTCAAATTCCAAACCTTTTGCAGCATGCATTGTCATCAAATTAATCTTTTTACCATCCCAATCTTGATCTATTGAGGTAGCCAACGATACGTGTTCTAAAAAAGATTGTAAATCGTCATACTCTTGCATACCTCTCAAAAGTTCTTTAATATTTTCTAAACGATTTTCGTTCTCCAAATCTTTTTTGTTTTTTAATATCGACGAGTATCCAGATTCGTCAATTATTATTTTTAATAAATCGAAATGTTTCATCTTTTTTGAGTCCACCCTCCACTTGAAAATCATTTTCATTAAACTCTGAAGAGAATTTTTTATTTTTGGTTTAAATTGATTTAATTCTATCATTTTTATTATAGAATCCTCTAAACAAACCTTGTTTTTACTTGAAAACTCAAAAATTTGTTTGAGCGTAGAGTTTCCAACACCTCTTTTTGGGACACCAATCACTCTCTCAAGAGCCAAGTCGTCAAATTTTTGATTAACTATTCTTAAATATGAAATTACGTCTTTTATTTCAGCACGTTCATAAAATCGCACACCACCTAAAATTCTATAACCGATTCCAACCTTAAGGAATCTCTCCTCCAATTCTCTGGTTTGATAAATAGCTCTTACAAGAATTGCTATATTATTTAAGTTATATTTATCTTTTATCTTACCCTCAATAAGGTCGCTAATGCCTGCAGCTTCCTCTTTACCATTTCCATAACAATTTAATTTTACCAATTCCCCAATATCATTTGTAGATTTTAACACCTTTCCAACACGATTTTCATTATTAGCAATTAAAATTGAGGCAGTATCTAAAATATTTTTGGTAGATCTATAATTTTGTTCAAGCTTAAAAACTTTACAATTTTTATATATTTTATCGAAGTTTAAAAAATTCTGTATTTCTGCACCTCTCCAACTATAAATTGATTGATCGTCATCACCAACGCAGCATATGTTTTGATTATCATTTACCAACAAATTTAACCATTTATTTTGTATAAAATTTGTATCTTGAAACTCGTCTACCAAAATGTACTTAAAATTTTTTCTATAAATTTCTCTCACATCTTTATGTTTCTCGAATAACTTTACCGAGTAAAGAATTAAGTCTCCAAAATCTAAAGCATTTAAATCTTTTATTTTCTTTTGATATATCTCGTAGATTTTCAAAATAGTTTTTTCTAAAATATTTGTTTTTTTTATTTCAACATCTTCTGGAAGTAACCCTCTATTTTTCCATTTATCAATAAAAGCTAATACAAATTGAGGTGAAATTTTTTTCAAATCAACATTTTCAGACTCTGCGATTTTTCTAATAATTTTTTTTTGGTCGTCTGTATCAAGTATAGTAAAATTACTTTTGAACCCTAAAACCCCAGCATGTCTTCTCAAAAATTTAACACTTATCGAGTGAAAAGTTCCAAGCCAAGGAACAGATTTTGACATCCCTTTAAGATAACTTATAACTCTATTTTGCATTTCTCTTGCAGCTTTATTCGTAAAAGTCACACACAAGAGTTGATTTGGCCAAGCCTTTTTCTGACTTATGATGTAAGCTAATTTAGTTGTTAAAACTCTAGTTTTTCCCGAACCAGCACCAGCAACTATTAAATTTGGTCCTTCAGTACTCTCCACTGCCTGTTTTTGCTCACTGTTTAAATTATCTAGTAAATTTTTTATAACGTCCATAAATATGAATTTACTTTTATACACTACTTACTTAAATAAAAAAAATGATTAATATTGTAGAACAAAAAAAACAGTTGATATTTTAAATGATTAAATTTTTCCTAAATCTTAAATATTTAATTTTAACTCTGATACTTATAATAATTTTTTTTTTTCAATTACCTAAATTGTTTGAATTTGAAGATAAAATTCCATTAATTAAAAAAGATCTACAAAAATCCTACGATATTCAGTTAGAAAGTTATGAAAAATTAAAGTATAGCATTTTGCCGTCCCCAAATTTATCAATAATAAATCCAAAATTTTACTTTGTTGAAAATAATTTGAAATCCACTGATGGCATATTGATAATGAGTATAAATTTATTTGATATTTACAACTTTAAAAAAATGCAAATAAAAAATATTCATATAAAAGAAAATAAGTTTTCAATCGAAATTAATAATTTAATAGAAGATATAAATTCATTAATAAAAGTTAAAAATAAATTTTTTGTTTCCGACTCTTCATTATTAATTCATGAAAAAAATGATGAAATAACTAAATTAACTAATTTTAATTATGATAATTCCAATCATGATAAAATTAATTTCTCGTTAAATTTTTTTGGAAATGGGTTTAACTTTACATTAAACAAAAAAAAAATAGTAAATAATTTTTTAGTCTCAAGCAAAGATTTGGGTTTAAAATGTGATATAAATTTTAAAAAAAAAACTAATAATTTTGAAGGGGATGGAAAAATTGAGCTTCTAAATAGTATACTAAAATTCAAATTTACCCAAGATAATGAAAGGTTAAACCTTGAGAAAACAATTTTTAGAAATAATAATATTTTATTAAATCTTAATAGCGCTATAATTTTAAAACCATTTTTTCTCATCGATGCAATAATCAATCTTGAAAAGTTCAATGTTGATAAAAAATCCTTTATATCATTTTTGAACAACATTGATAAATTCAAATATAAAAGAAAAATTAATGGTAAATTTCAATTTATAAGTAAAAATAGATTATTTAATAATGAATTATTTAAAGAGCTTTTCCTAAATTTAGAATTTGAAAATGGAAATATTAAGATCAACAAAAGTTTTATAAAATTTGAAGGTGGATCAGTTTTTTTTAGTGGAGAATTAAAGGATTTTGGAGATTATAAAAGGCTAAACTTAAACAAACAATTAATTATTAATGATATGGAATTATTCAAAAAAAAATATAGAATCACAAATTTAGTTAATGAAAATAAGAATATTGAAATTTATAGCTCGATAAACCTTACAACTGGAAAAATAAATCTTAATGAGATAATTTATCAAAAAAGAAAACTTTCTAAAACTGACTTAAAAAGTTTAAAAGTTAAGATTGAAAAATTTTTAATATATGAGGGTATATTAAATTCTTTAGATTATGATAAAATAAGAATTTTTATTGAAGAGATAATTTAATTACTTTGGCCTAGTCATTAAAAATGGATTCATAATTTTATCATATTCTTTTTCTGTTAGAATTTTTGATTTTAAAATCTCCTCCTTCAAGGTTGTTCCTTTTTTATGTGCTGCTTTAGCAATCTTAGCAGCTTTGTCATACCCAATCTTTGGAGTTAAAGAAGTCACAAGCATTAAGGAATTTTTTAAAAGACTATCAATCCTTTTTTTATTAGCTTTTATTCCACTCACACAATATTTTGCGAATGTCATAGACGAGTCAGCCATAATCTCTATTGATTGTAATATATTATGGATAATAAGTGGTTTAAAAACATTAAGCTCGAAATGACCATGAGAACCAGCCATAGTAATACCATTATGATTTCCAATTACTTTGACGCATACCATTGTTACAGCTTCAGTTTGTGTTGGATTTATTTTTCCAGGCATTATTGATGAACCAGGTTCGTTCGATGGAAGAATTAATTCACCGTAACCTGCTCTAGGTCCTGATCCCAAAAATCTTATATCGTTTGCAATTTTCATTAAAGAAACCGCAGCTGTATTTAGTGTTCCGGAAAAATTGACAATTGGATCATGTCCGGCTAAAGCAGCAAATTTATTTTTAGCAGACCGAAAAGGTATTTTCGTTATTTTACTAATTTCTTTTACAACTTTTTTATCAAAACCTTTTCTTGTATTTAGCCCCGTTCCTACCGCAGTGCCTCCTTGTGCTAAAAAGTATATTTCTTTAAGTGCGTGTTCTATTCTTTCTATACATTTGTTTAGCTGGGATTGATAACCAG
This sequence comes from uncultured Pelagibacteraceae bacterium, assembly GCA_902590115.1. Classification (GTDB taxonomy): domain Bacteria; phylum Pseudomonadota; class Alphaproteobacteria; order Pelagibacterales; family Pelagibacteraceae; genus Pelagilacustribacter. The sequence goes on from CACIVM010000005.1 coordinate 17,226, forward strand.
AAAATTCCTGACCTAATGTAATTGGGGTTGCGTCTTGTAAATGAGTCCTACCAATTTTTACAATATTTTTAAATTGCCTAGTTTTTTTTTGGAGCTCCTTATTTAATAACTTAAGAGAAGGCAATAACTTTTCTCTAGTCTTTATTGCGATTGCTATATGCATTGCTGTTGGAAAAACATCATTAGTTGATTGAGATTTATTTACATGATCATTAGGGTGAACCGGAGTTTTACTTCCCATCTTGCCTCCCATTAATTGAATTGCTCTATTTGCAATTACTTCATTAACGTTCATATTTGTCTGAGTGCCCGACCCAGTTTGCCAAACCTTTAGAGGGAAATTATCATTTAATTTACCTTTGATTACTTCATCTGAGGCTCTAATTATAAACTTACAAATCTTTTTGTCTAAATCTTTATTCTTGGCATTAACAATGGCTGCTGCTTTTTTTATAACGGCTATAGACTCGATAACTATAGGTCTAACAAGAAAGTCACCAATATTAAAATATTTATTTGATCTTTGAGTTGAAGCTCCCCAATACTTATCACCAGGTACTTTAATTTTTCCTATACTGTCAAACTCAGTTCTGTATTTCATTAGTGATTCTATGGTATATTACACTTTAATTAATAATTAATAAATTATAAATGGAGCAAAAATGAGTAACTTTGAAAGTGTAAAAAAATTCATGTTAAAATTCGGTCAAGAAGTTAAAGAAAATGCTGATTTTCCTTCAGAAAAAATAACCAAATTAAGATATGATTTAATAAGTGAAGAATTGGGCGAACTGAAGTCTGCCATAGGCAAAAAAGATTTAAAAGAAATTGCTGATGCGCTTACTGACATATTATACGTTACTTATGGAGCCGGACATGCCTTTGGAATAAACTTAGATAAATGCTTTCAAGAAGTTCAAAATTCAAATATGAGCAAGCTAGGTAATGACGGAAAACCTATATATAACGAAAGCGGCAAAGTTATGAAAGGGCCAAATTATTTTAAACCTGATTTAAGCAAATTTGTAGCATGAAAGATATTTATTATTATTTACTAATTGGAATATGTTTAGGTTTAGTATTTTATTTGTCACAAAAATATATTTTCTAGTTTTCTTTTTAACTAAAAACCCATATTAGACCAATTGTCTTTTTTCTCGAACCTTTTCATTTCATCTTTAGAAATTGGTCGGACAAGATAAAAAATTATAAATAAAACGATTATAACAGTCAAAATTAATTCCATAATTGATATTATCGTAAGTTTTAAAAAAAACAATGCGACTAATTATATTAAGAACAATTCTTTTTTTCTTTAAGTTTGTTTAAATGTTGAGCTCGAAGTTGAGCTGCTTTAGTTGCCTCATCAACATTTTTCATTGTTACACCAACTCCAGGTAAGTAAAACAATAATGCGCCTATGTTATGTGGTGCACTCATCTTTTTTTGTTTTTGAGCTTTATTAAATAACGCATTTGCTTTCTCAATTTCTCTACTTAATTCCTTACAATTTAAAGAACTATCATTAGGACCTATTATATTTACTACTTCAGGTGTTGCACATGAATATAAAAATATTGATGTTAAAAATATAATTAACTTTTTTTTCATTCTGTCTTTTCTCATATTATATAACAAGGGGCGTTCTGTTGCTAGGTGCCCTAACCCCAATTAAATTAACCTTTAAATAAATTTAAAGCTTTCTTTAAAAGTTTTTCTGAATTAGCGTGATTGCCACTTGAATGTTCCTTTACACCTTCGTCATGAAGCTTTTTTGCCTCTTCAATTTTGGATTGCACTTGACCTGCTAACATCGGACAAGAACCTGCAAACGCCGAACTTGTAAATAACGTGACTGCTAAAATTAATAATATTTTTTTCATGATTATTACTAAATTATTGGAATTTAATTTCACTGCGACCTATCAGCTTTAAGGGGCATTCTGTTTCGCCCTCAATTTTAATTATTAACAGAAAATAAGACTTTTTGGAACGACTTCATTGAGAGTTTTAACTTTTGTCCTGAACCTTGTTTTGAAACTTCATTGAGGTTTGTTAATTTTGCATGATATTATGCATTGATTCTTAAATTATGAATAAAAAATTTGCTATTAGTTTGTTTAGTTCATCAGGTATTGGAGATATTGCTCTGAAAAAAAGCAAATATAATGTTTTAGTAGCAAATGAATTATTAGAAGATAGGTCTAAATTATATAAATTAAATTTTCCAGAAACAGAAATGATAACTGGAGATATCTGGATTAAAAAAGAAGAGATTATAAAAACAACAAAAAAATTAGTTAGAAACAATAAATTAGATTTGGCATTAGTTTCTCCACCCTGTCAAGGAATGTCAAAAAATGGAAGAGGAAAATTATTGTCTGAAATAAAAGCAGGGAGAAGACCAAAAGAAGATCCAAGAAATGCTTTAATTATTCCTGCAATAGAAATTATTTCTTCTTTGAAACCAGAGACAATCGTTTTTGAAAATGTAATAGAGATGAAAAATACTTTAATAAGTATTAAAAAAAAAGCATTGTTGATTACTGATTATATTAAAGAAAAATTACCCGAATATATTGTTGATGTGAATGAAGTTAATTTTGCAGATTATGGAGTGCCACAAAATAGGAAAAGATTAATTACTATTGTAACGAAGAATAAAAAATTAATTAATTTTTACAATAAATTTGGCACTTTGATTCCTGAAACTACTCACTCTAAACAAGGCAAAGATAAAAAGAAATGGATTTCTGTAAAAGATAAAATTTTTGGATTAGAAAAACTGGATGGAAAGTTAAAATTAAGATCAGAAAATGATCCTCTTCACAAAATTGTAAAATTAGATGATAGAAAATATTGGTGGGTATCAAATACTCCTTCAAATGAGAGTGCATTTAATAACCAATGCATTAATTGTAATTATAAGGAAAATTTAAGACACACTTCAAAAAAAAATTCATCTGGAGTTAACACTTCTTCTAAGAACACTCCTATTTATTGTTCGAAATGCAAGAGTCTTTTACCAAGACCCACAACTATAAAGAACAATATAGTTAAGTTGATGAAAGGGTTTACAAGTGCATACAAAAGAATGAGTTGGTCAGAACCTGCAAGTACAATTACCAGAAATTTTCCATATGTGTGTAGTGATAATAAGATACACCCTCAACAACATAGAGCATTGTCATATCGTGAGGCATGTATCTTGCATACAATAGAAAAACAAGATTTTAAATTTATTGATGATAGCAAAAACCAAACTAATGATGTTTTAATTAGAGATACTTTAGGTGAGAGCATTCCACCAAAATTTTTAGAAACTTTATTAGAGTTTTTTGAGAAAATTGAAAAAAAAAAAATAACTTTTAAAATTCCAAAGCAACAAAAATTTTTATTTACTCAATCTTTGAATTAGTTTCTCACTAGGGTAAGTATCTTCATCTAAAAGCAAAATCATACCTTTATACATTTTAGAAATACCTTTTTTATTCATAATACTTACTGATGTAGTTCTACCGCCACCTTCTTTGGGTTTTACTGTTTCACCCCAATCAGACATTTCTAGATCATTTGAATACATAATTGAAATAATTGTTGGTATATTATTCACAAAATCCCAAATTATACCCAACAAATTATTTGTAAATCTGTGATGTGATTTCCAATTATAACCAGTAACATATTCTAATCTTGGGTCACCCAAATCAGGTTTTTTAATATTTTTTTCAGTAAACCATTTTCCAGATTTTAAATCTCCACATGTTGCTTTAACCTCTATTCCACCAGTTTCAAAATAACTAAATGGTTCTTTTTCATGCATTCTGTTTTTAAATTTATTCCAAGCATTTTTTCCAATTTTATCCATAATCAATAGATCTGGATAACCATCTTGGTGAGGATTTTTTTTTATTTTAGTCTTAGATACTTTACAAACTGAAATATTATACAATTCACCTATAAAAGAACTTAGATTTCTTAAACCTAAAACTTGTCCTATAGGTAACTCTATTTCCTCAAATGTTTTTAGATAATTGTTAAATGTATCTATTGCATCAATAAAATATTTTATATCAACAGTACCTTTTGAATTGTCTTTCCTAACAAAGTTTATTTTTTTACTCTTTGAAAAATTTTTATAATTCATAAATATTTTATGAAGAATGCCAGATTTATAAAATATTGCTACGATTAATATTTAGCAGTTATTTGATTAAATTTAAGCGTTATACACGCACTTGCGCGTATAACGGCAACCTTGTTTTCAAACTTCATTGAAACTTCATTGAGGACTTCATTGAACTTTTAAGAAAAAAGATGAGTAAGGACAAGGGAAATCTTTGGAAAGGGGCGTTCTGTTGCCAGGTGCCCTTAACCTTGTAACATTATTCTTTATTATACGCCATTCGCAATTACTTAAAATCTCAAACTTTGATGAAAATTCCGCCCCAGCTCCGCCCAAAATTATGCTAGGATCGTGGAGTATGAAAAAAGCTAAATGTTTTAAATGTGATAAAGTTTTAAAATTTAATCCAGGGTTTGGCGGTCATGGAGATTTTGTCTTAGATAAAAGAGACAAAGATGGTTTAGATATTTTTATGTGTGGTTGTCCAAGAACATTAAGGTTTAAAATTGATGTTAAGCATTATATGAAAAACCGCTCTAAAGGGGATTTTATTGCTAAAACAGTTGATGCATATTTAGACTTCTCAGATGGTATGGATAAAAAACCAAAAAAAGTAAAAGGATCTTCTGCAAAAAAAATACTAGACTTTTTTGGATTTTAGATGAAAAAACTTTTAGCGATCATAGTTCTGGGTTTATTGTGGAGCAATAATTCTTACGCAGGATTTTTAGGTAAAGATGGGATACAGGCGAATATTTATGCATGTAAAGCCCAACAAAAACAAAGACCTATTAATAAAAATATAGAAGAAGCTAAAATAAATAAATATTGTGAGTGTTATGTTAATAAATTTGACAATTCATTAACACAAGCCGATGCAAGATATTACCAAGCAAATGGAAGATTTCCTGACTCAATAAGATCAAAAGTTTATGAAGCATCTAAAACTTGTGCTCTTAAAATTTTGAATAGAAAAGAATAAAAAAATTCCGCCATAGCTCCGCCCAGCTAGGTTGTATAATTTAAATCAGCAATATAAATTAAAGAAAACTTGAAAGTTGTTAGGGGCGTTCTGTTGCCAGGTGCCCTTAACCTTTTAACATTATTCCTTATTATACGCCATTTGCAATTGTTTAAAATCTAAAACTTTGATTAAAATTACGAGTAGATTACGAGTGAAATCTTGTGCTAGAATCATGGAGCATGAAAAAACTTTTAACTCCAATTTTAATAGGCTATTTTGCTATCGGCTCAATCTTATCTTTTCCTATGGCTTTATCTTATGTTTATGCTCAGTGGTTTGTTTTAATTAACATGGGCTGGTCAGTTTTTAGTTTGTCTGGTTTAGGATTTATAATGATGTCTGGTTATCTAATTGTTTTTTCACCAATGATAAGAGCAGTACTTTGGTTGCCATCATTAATTATGTGGTTCAACGATCCTGGCGCATATAGCTTTATGATGTGGCTTGCACCAGGTTTTTACGCTTCTACAGGCTAATGGGAATATTCAATAAAATTTTTGGAAAGAAAAAAAGTTCAAAACTAGATCCGCCTTTGTTAGATGAAAAATTTCATGGGTTGATGGGGTTAGAATTTGGCATGTACTTAACCTGGGTTGAGGATACAACTGGCAAAAGTATTATGGGAAAAGAGCTAGAAAGAAGAATTAAAATGTTTTTACAAAAAGAAAAAAAATTAGGTCAAATCCAAGGCTTCAACAATACTGATGTAATGTACATAAATACAGTTGCATTAACTTGTGATATTAAAACAATGCAAAGAGAGAGAAAGAAAAATAAATTAGATGGTAGGTGGCCCCTAATGGAAAAACACATTGGTCTAAAAAAGAAAAAGTAATTAAAAACCTTAAAGAAAATTACGAGTCAATTACGAGTAAAAATACTCGTTAGGATAGTAAACATAATACGCAAATAGAATAAGTAAAGTTTGAAGGGGCGTTCTGTTGCCAGGTGCCCCGAACCCCGTTACTTAATTAACAAGTTAATTAAGCAGCAAGAGCAAATTTATCATTTGCATTTATAATTGGCCCGTTACGTCGGAACCATCTCGTACGAAAGAATAACTTTTAGACATCCGTCGAGCCTAATTCACCCCCTCAAGTTGTAAATGGTGGAGGTGGTGGGTACTGCCCCCACGTCCGCAATGTTTATTACGAAATTCGTTTATCGTCATAGTTGGAAAACCAACGTTAATAATATAAAACGTTTTAAATTAGATTCAATATTTTTTTCTTATGAAATTAACCATAGAACAAAAAAAAGAAATTTCGGAACAACAATCTCAAAAAAATGAGACAAAAAGAGTTACTTCTCCTGAATTGGAAAAAATTTTGTACGAAGCTTTGCCAGTTCTTGATCACGGATTCATTAGAGTGGTTGATTACATGGGTGATGACTCCTCAATCGTACAGTCAGCCAGGGTTTCTTACGGAAAGGGCACAAAAAAAGTTTCAACTGATGAAGGTTTAATAAAATATTTAATGAGACATTGGCATTCTACTCCATTTGAAATGTGTGAAATTAAGTATCATGTTAAGTTACCAATATTTATTGCACGTCAATGGATAAGACATCGAACAGCTAACGTAAACGAGTACTCTGCAAGATATTCAATTCTAGATAAAGAATTTTACATTCCCGAAAAAGAGCAATTATCTGCACAATCTACTTCTAACCGTCAGGGAAGAGGAGATTTAATTACAGGGAAACAAGCAGATGAGGTACTCAAAATCTTAAAAGATGATGCAACTAGGACTTATGATAATTATGAAAAGATGCTTAATGAAAGATACGATGGCAGCACAATAGATGAAAATAAAACTGGTTTAGCCAGAGAATTAGCAAGAATGAATTTAACACTCAACTCTTATACTCAGTGGTATTGGAAAACAGATCTTTTAAATTTACTCAATTTTTTATTTTTAAGAGCAGACAATCATGCACAATATGAAATAAGAGTTTATGCAGAAAAAATGCTTGAAACAGTAAAAAAATGGGTCCCAATTACACATTCTGCTTTTATAGACTATAGAGTTGGAGCAGTGCATGTCTCAGCAAAAGGTAAAAAAATAATTCAGAAAATGGCAAGGGGAGAAAAAATTAATTATGAAAATTCTGGACTATCTAAAAGAGAATGGAATGAATTAATGTCATCTTTCGATTTTAAGGATAAATTAATTTAGGTAAGTTTTAATTTTTTTTGCAACAGTTTCAAATTTCTTGGAAATTTCATGATCTGGTTCAGAGTCTGTTATAGGGCTTCCTTCATCACATGATTTTCTTAAATCTGGATGTAAAGGTAAGTGGCCTAAAAATTCTTTATTAAATTCTTTCGCAGTTTTTTCCACGCCTCCTTCTCCGAAAATTTTATACTTCGTTCCATCATTACCTTTAAAATAACTCATGTTATCAATTAATCCTAGAATTTGAACACCTAACTTATCGAACATTTGAATCCCTCTCTTAACATCTAATAGCGCTAAGTCCTGGGGAGTGGAAATTATAATTGCCGCATCAATTTTAATTTCTTGTGCAAAAGTTAATTGCGTGTCTCCAGTGCCTGGCGGCATATCAATAACAATTACATCCAGATTTTTCCAAAGTACATTTTGGGTTAATGTTTTAATTGCGCTTATTACCATTGGCCCTCTCCACATCATTGGTGTCTTTTCATCAACTAACAAACCCATAGAGATAAATTGAATTCCATTCTTTTCAACTGGTATTAAAAATTTGTTATCCTTACTCTCTGGCTTGTTGTAAACGCCCATTAATTTTGGTAATGATGGGCCGTAAATATCAGCATCTAAAATACCCACCTTGAGACCTAAATTTTTTAAAGCATAGGCAATATTTACTGAGAAGGTTGATTTTCCCACTCCACCTTTCGCGCTTGAAATTACAAGGGAAAATTTGACGCCTTTAATTGGGTTTTTGCTAAATCTCTTTTTTTCGGTCATTATAACGCTTTAACTTACCTTGTTTTTAATTAAAAAGTCACTATATAAAGTGTCATGAATAATAAAGGGTCAATTTTAAAAAATCAGTCACCATGGGGATCAGGTCCATCTCAAGGAAATGGCTCTGGATCTAGACGAGAACCTCCTAATATCGATGATGTGGTTAGCAATTTACAAAAATTAATTAAAAAATTTCTTCCTGGTGGTAAGACTGGTGGCAGCAAACCAATAATTCTTGGATTAGTAATTTTAGCGGTCATTTGGGTCCTCAGTGGTTTGTATAGAGTTCTACCAGATGAGCAAGGAGTAGTATTAAGATTTGGTAAATATATAAATACAACTCAACCCGGGTTAAATTATCATTTTCCTTTTCCGATAGAAAGAGTTTTAAAACCAAAAGTAACGAAGGTTAACAGAATTGATGTTGGCTTTCGAGGCGCAAGTGATTCAGGTAGGTCTTCTGGAATAGGCGAAGTACCCGAAGAAAGTTTAATGTTAACTGGTGATGAAAATATAGTTGATATTAATTACTCAGTTTTCTGGGTTATAAAAGATGCAGGTAAATTTTTATTTAATATTCAAAGTCCTGTTGAAACCGTTAAAGCAACTTCGGAAACTGCAATGAGAGAAGTAATTGCAAAAAGTGAAATACAATCAATTTTAACCGAGGGAAGATCGAATATTGAAATTGAAGTTCAAGAAATTACTCAAAATATTTTAGATGAATATGGATCTGGTATTCAAATTACACAAGTTCAAACACAAAAAGCTGACCCGCCAAGTCAAGTTATTGATGCTTTCAGAGATGTTCAAGCTGCTAGAGCAGATAAAGAAAGATCAAAAAACGAAGCTGAAGCTTATGCAAATGATGTAATACCAAGAGCGCGGGGTGATGCAGAAAAAATTTTACAAGAAGCTGAGGCTTACAAAAAAGAAGTTGTTGCAACAGCTGAAGGTGAGGCTTCAAGATTTTTAGCAATTTATGATGAGTACAAAAATGCAAAGCAAGTAACTCAAGAGAGGATGTTTCTCGAGACAATGGAAAAAGTCTTAGCTGATATTGATAAAGTTATAATCGACAAAGAGTCAGGTTCAGGAGTTGTACCTTACTTGCCTTTACCAGAAATTAAAAAGAAAAGTGGAAGTTAATGAAAATATCTAAATTTTTTATACCATTAGTTGTTGTTTTAGGCATAACTGCCTTCCAATCAATTTTTATAGTTCAAGAAATTAACCAGGCTATTGTTTTACAATTCGGAGATCCAAAAAAAATTGTGAATAAATCTGGTTTAAATTTCAAATTACCATTTATTCAAAATGTAGCTTATCTAGATAAAAGAGTTTTAAATTTGGATAACCCACCTGAAGAAGTTATTGCTGCAGATCAGAAAAGATTGATAGTTGATGCAATAGCAAGGTTTAAAATAGTCGACCCATTAAAATTTTATATTTCTGTGGGCAATGAAAGGGTTGCTAGACAAAGACTTGCCACTATTATCAATTCAAGAATAAGAGGTGTTTTAGGTAAACAAGAGCTTGCTACCCTCTTATCAAAGGATAGAGCAAAACAAATGTCCATCATTCAAAATGATGTAAACATAGAAGCTAAAAATTTTGGAATAGAGATAGTTGATGTTCGAATTAAAAGAGCTGATTTACCTCAAGCAAACAGTGAGGCCATTTATGCTAGAATGCAGACAGAGAGACAGAGAGAGGCAAAAGAATTTAGAGCCCAGGGAGCTGAGATAGCAACACGAATAAAATCTACAGCTGACAAAGAGGTTACAGTAATTCTAGCTAATGCGAAGAAAAAATCAGAGATTATGAAGGGTGAGGGAGACGGTCAAAGAAATAAAATATTTGCTGATGCTTTTGGTAAAGACCCTCAATTTTTTAGCTTTTATAGAGCAATGCAATCTTATGAAAAATCCCTTATAGGCGGAGATACATCTTTAATACTTTCACCAGATAGTGATTTCTTTAAATTTTTTGGAAAATCTGGTCTAATTAAAAAAAACTAATCTAAAACATGAGTGATCTTATCACGGCTATAGGATTACTTTTTTTCATAGAAGGACTTCTACTTGCCATGTTTCCGTCAAGAATAAAAATTATTATGCAATCTATTGAAAAAATATCTGACTCAAAGCTTAGATTATCTGGTATTGTTTTTTTTGTTATCGGTTTTTTTATAGTTTGGTATATAAGAAATTAATGAAAGTTTTAAAATATACTTTAGTTTGTTTACTTGCAGTCCTTTTTATAGTTCCTGTGAAAGCTCAAAATGCGCCAAAATCTTTCGCTGATTTGGCTGAAAAGCTTATGCCTTCAGTAGTAAATATTTCTACTACTCAAACTGTCAGAACAAGCACTAACGCTTTCCCATTTCAATTTCCTCCAGGTTCTCCATTCGAAGATATGTTTAAAGAGTTTCAAAGACCGACAGAGCGAAAGGCATCATCGCTGGGCTCAGGATTTATAATTAATAAGAATGGAACAGTTGTTACAAATAACCATGTTATCGCTAATGCTGAAGATATAATAGTAAGAGTAGAAGATAAGGAGTTTAAGGCCGAGGTGGTTGGATCGGATCCATTTGCAGATATTGCGGTTCTTAAAATTAAATCTAACGAAACATTTCTGCCAGTAAAATTCGGTGACTCAGATAAGGCCAGAGTAGGTGACTGGGTGGTGGCTATTGGAAATCCATTTGGATTAGGTGGAACTGTTACATCAGGAATAATTTCTGCAAGAAATAGAGATATAAATTTAACTCGTTATGATGATTTTATTCAAACAGATGCATCAATTAATCAAGGTAATTCCGGTGGACCACTTTTTAATTTAGATGGAGATGTTGTTGGTATTAACACTGCTATAATTGCACCTGGCCAACAAGGTTCAATAGGTATTGGTTTTGCAATTCCAGCTAACGCAGCTTCGACAGTAATTGATCAACTTATAAAGTTTGGAGAAACAAGAAGAGGATGGTTAGGAGTAAGAATTCAAGAGGTCACAAAAGAAATTGCAGAAGTTGAAAAATTAAAAAAACCTGTTGGTGCTCTTGTTGCAAGTGTTGGAGAGAAGAGTCCCGCTGATAAAGCTGGTATCAAAGCCGGGGATATTATTCTAGAGTTTGATGGAAAAAAAATTGACACAATGAGAAAACTTCCTAAAGTTGTTGCTTCTACTGCAGTAGGAAAATCAGTTCAATTAAAAATTTGGAGAAATAAAAAAGAAATTACAAAAAGACTTACTTTAGGAAGGCTTGAGTCATCAGCAGAGTTTAAAGAAAAAAAAGCCTCTACTCCTAAAAAATCTAAAGAGTTTACAATTGACACTCTTAAAATTACTGTGCGAGACTTAAATTTAACAGATAAACAAAATAGAAAATTAAATAATAATTTAAAAGGCTCTGTTATTTTAGAAATTGGAAATAGAAGTCCTTTAGCAAGACAATTATCTGTGAATGATATAATTATCGAAGTTCAAAAAAAACCTGTAATATCGTCAGCGACCTTAGATAATATGATTAAAGATATTGTAGCGAAAAAAAATCAAACATTGTTATTAACAATAATCAATAGCTCGAACCAAAGACGATATCTTGGTGTTAAAATTAGATAATAATTCAAAAAAAATAATTCTCATCTCCGGCCCAACCGCATCAGGGAAAACTAAAATTGCTATAAAGCTTGCAAAAAAAATTAATGGAGAAATTGTTAACGCTGATAGCATGCAAGTTTATAAAGAAATTTCAATATTGTCATCTAAACCATCCAAATCAGATATGAAAGCTGTTAAACATCATTTATTTAGTTTTATTAGTGTAAAGAAAATCTTCTCCTCGGGTAAATGGTTAATCTTAGCAAAAAAAAAAATCGATCAAATACTGAAAAAAGGCAGTATTCCAATCGTCGTTGGAGGTACGGGTTTATACTTTAATTCGATAGAAAGAGGTCTTAGCAAAATACCAAAAATAAAAAAACCTTTAAGCAAAAAAATACGAAATTTACATAAAAAAATTGGTCAGGATAAATTCTATAAAAGATTAATAAATTTAGATCCACTCACAATAGGTAGATTTTTACCTACAGATACGCAAAGAACTATACGAGCTTTTGAAGTGTTTATGTCTACAAAAAAATCAATTTATATTTGGAGCCAAAATACGAAATCATTATTTAAAAATTACGATATTCGAAAAATTTACATAAATATTCCGCGGGAAACACTTATAAAAAATATTAATACTCGCACAAACTTTATCATTAACAAAAAATCAATAAGTGAAGTTAAAAATTTTTTAAAATTGAAACTTGATAAATCACTTCCAGCAAACAAGATTATAGGTATCAAAGAAATTCAAAGTTTTTTAAACAAGACTAAGAAAATTGAGGACGTTAAAGAGCTTATAAATATTAAAACAAGACAATATGCTAAGAGGCAAAAGACCTGGTCCAGAGGCTATATGAGTGAGTGGAACATGGTTTATAGTAAAGATTTATCTGCTCTTTTAAAAAAAATTTTAATTCTTACAAGCTAAAACTTGACCAAAGTAGATACTGCTGTAGATTGTAAATATGCCAAAATTATTTACAGGTGCTGAAATAGTATTCAAAGCTTTAGAAGACCAGAAAGTGGAGTATATTTTTGGTTATCCGGGCGGTGCAGTATTACCAATTTATGACGAATTAAAAAATCATAAATCAATTAAACACATTCTAGCACGTCATGAGCAAGGTGCAGGGCATGCCGCAGAGGGATATGCTAGATCAAGTGGAAAAACTGGAATTATTTTAGTGACATCAGGACCGGGAGCGACTAACGCTGTTACAGCATTAACAGATGCTTACATGGACTCCGTCCCTCTTGTTTGTATCTCAGGTCAAGTGCCAACTCACTTAATTGGTACAGATGCATTTCAGGAGTGTGATACAACTGGAATCACTAGACCATGCACTAAACATAATTGGCTTGTAAAAGATGTAAATAAACTTGCAGAAACTCTACACTTAGCCTTCGAGGTTGCTTCCACTGGTAGACCAGGTCCAGTGCTTGTTGATATACCAAAAGATATTCAATTTAAAAAAGGCATATATAAATTTATCAAAGGAAAATTGAAAAACAAACTTAATGGTAAAGCATTAATCAAACCCTCAAAAAAAGTATTAGATCAATTTATCGAAATGATAAAAAACTCTTCAAAACCAATTATATATACTGGAGGAGGTGTTATTAACTCAGGCCCTGAAGCAAGTGAACTTTTAAAGGAGTTTGTTAACATTACTGGATTTCCAATAACTTCAACTCTTCAAGGACTTGGAGCATATCCTGGCGATGATCCACAATTTTTAGGAATGTTAGGAATGCACGGTACTTTCGAAGCTAATAATGCAATGCATGATTGCGATCTTATGATAAATATCGGAGCAAGATTCGATGATAGAATTACAGGTAAGGTAGATAAATTTTCTCCTTACTCAAAAAAAATTCACGTAGACATAGATCCATCATCAATAGGAAAGAATATTAAAGTTGATTTAGCAATTGTGAGTGATGTAAAAGAACTTTTAAAAGGTCTGATAAAAAGATTTAAAGAAAAAAATAAAAACTTTTTACAATCAAACAAAGGCAAAACTGCTAAATGGTGGGAGCAAATAAGTAAATGGAAAGAAAAAAAATCCTTAAATTTTATTAATAGCAATAAAGTAATTAAGCCACAACACGCAGTCCAAAGATTGTATGAACTCACTAAAAATAAGGATACTTACATTACCACCGAGGTTGGCCAACATCAAATGTGGGCTGCCCAACACTATAAGTTCAATAAACCTAATAGGTGGATGACTTCAGGAGGACTAGGCACCATGGGATATGGTCTTCCAGCTGCAGTCGGTGTTCAAATAGCACATCCAGGTAAATTAGTAATTGATATCGCTGGTGAAGCTTCAGTTTTAATGACTATGCAAGAAATGTCTACTGCTGTTCAATACAGACTTCCGATTAAGATTTTCATTTTAAACAATGAATATATGGGTATGGTTAGACAATGGCAGGAACTTTTGCATGAAAAAAACTATTCTGAAAGTTATACTGCTGCACTCCCAGATTTTGTTAAGCTTGCTGACTCATACGGTTGTGTGGGTATTAGAGCAAAAACACCAGATGAGTTGGACAGCAAAATTAAAGAGATGATAGAAGTAGATAAACCTGTAATATTTGATTGTGTTGTTGATAAAGCTGAAAATTGTTTCCCAATGATACCCTCTGGTAAACCTCATAATCAAATGATTCTTGGACCTGAAGAGGAAGAAGAAATTTCCGATGAAGGTAAAATATTAGTTTAATGGCAAAATCTGCTTACAGCTCTCCAGGAAAATTAGGTAAACTTGAGAGACATATTATTGTAGTTTGGGTAGACAACGAAGCCGGTGTCCTTGCAAGAATAGCCGGATTATTTTCAGGAAGAGGTTATAACATTGAGTCCTTAGCTGTTGCAGAAGTGGATAAGAAAAAACACATCTCGAGAATAACTATTGTTACTTTAGGTACACCTCAGGTAATAGAGCAAATCAAGTTGCAGTTAAAAAAGCTTATTCCAGTACATAAAGTCGCTGATTTCAAAAGAAATGATAAAGAAATTTTATTTAGAGAACTAGCATTATTTAAAATTTTGGGCTCTCAAAAAAAGATGAGTAAAGTTAAAAAAATTTGTAAAAATTACAATCCTGTTATACTGGATAAATCAAAAAAATCGTGTGTAATCCAGGTCACTGCGCTTAGAAGAGAAATAGACAAATTAGCTCTTGATTTAAAACCGTATGGTCTGATAAGTACTTCTAGAACAGGGGCTGTTGCAATGACAAGAGGAGCAAAAATATTTAATTAATTTATACTATGAAAACATATTACGACAAAGACACTAATCAAGACTTAATTAAAAATAAAAAAGTCGCAATATTTGGTTATGGAAGTCAAGGCCATGCACATGCATTAAATTTAAAAGACAGCGGGGTAAAAGAGGTAGTGGTGGCATTACGAGATGGTTCTTCTAGTATAAAAAAAGCTGAAAATGCTGGCTTAAAAGTAATGTCATTATCAGACGCGGCTGCTTGGGCAGATATTGTAATGATGCTAACTCCAGACGAACTACAGTCAAATATTTATAAAAATCACATTGAACAAAGAATGCGAGAAGGAACAAGCCTGGCTTTCGCGCATGGCTTAAATATCCATTTTGATTTAATTAAAGCTAGAAAAGATCTTGACGTATTTATGGTTGCTCCTAAAGGACCAGGCCACACAGTAAGAAGCGAATTTCAAAAAGGTGGCGGCGTTCCATGTTTAATGGCGATTCACAAAGACAGTTCTGGCAAAGCTAAAGAATTAGCTCTATCCTATGCCTCTGCAGTAGGCGGAGGAAAAGCTGGAATTATTGAAACTACTTTTAAAGATGAGTGCGAAACTGATCTATTTGGTGAACAAACAGTTTTATGCGGTGGTTTAGTAGAACTAATTAAAAATGGTTTCGAAACTTTGACTGAAGCTGGTTATCCACCTGAAATGGCTTACTTTGAAACACTTCATGAAGTCAAATTAATAGTTGATTTAATTTATGAGGGAGGAATAGCTAACATGAATTATTCAATATCGAATACTGCTGAGTATGGAGAATATGTTTCTGGTAAAAGAATTGTTGACAATAAAACCAAAGAGAAAATGCAAGCAGTACTTAAGGATATTCAATCTGGTAAATTTACGAAGGATTGGATGAAAGAGTGTGAGACTGGTCAAAAAAACTTTCTCAAGATGAGAGCAGATTTATCAAAACATCCAATTGAAAAAGTTGGAAAAAATTTGAGAGCTATGATGCCATGGATATCTAAGAACAAACTAGTCGATAAAGATAAAAATTAACCCATTCTGGGAGAATTCTTCATTAATCGATCTGATTATAATTGCAAAATCCCGTATTAATTGTATAGTGTTTTGAAATTAAATGTCATTAATTTGCCATTAATTATTTTAAAATTTTAATATATGAGTGATAAAAATCGGATAATAATTTTTGATACAACTATGCGCGACGGTGAACAATCGCCAGGCGCAACGATGAGTCTTGAGGAGAAAATTCAAATTGCCAGGTGTTTTGACGAACTTGGTATAGATGTAATTGAAGCTGGCTTTCCGATTGCATCACCTGGAGACTTTGAGGCTGTTACAGAAATTAGTAAGGTGTTAAAAAATTCTATTCCTGCAGGTCTATCAAGAGCTACAAAAAAAGATATTGATGCCTGTAGAGATTCTTTAAAGCATGCCAAAAGATTTAGAATTCATACATTTATTTCAACAAGCCCTCTTCATATGAAACATAAGCTAAATAAATCTTCTGAAGAAGTATTAAGTTTAATTAAGGAAAGCGTATCTTATGCAAGAAAATTTACAGATGATGTTGAATGGTCATGCGAAGATGGCACTAGGACTAATTTAGATTTTATGTGTAAAACAGTTGAACTTGCAATTAATTGTGGGGCAAAAACGATAAACATACCTGATACAGTCGGTTATTCAGTTCCATCCGAGTTTAAAAAAATAATTGAAACGTTAATTAATAAAGTTCCAAATATTGATAAAGCAATAATATCAACTCACTGTCATAATGATTTAGGTTTGGCAGTAGCTAATTCTCTTGCTGGTGTCATGGCGGGTGCAAGACAAATAGAGTGTACGATCAATGGTATAGGTGAAAGAGCAGGAAATGCTGCTTTAGAAGAAGTTGTAATGGCTATGCGTACAAGAAATGATTTAATGCCTTTTTCGACAAATATAAATACTAAATTATTGAGTAAGGCATCGAAAGTTGTTTCTAATGCAACTGGTTTTCCAGTTCAATTTAATAAAGCAATAGTTGGAAAGAATGCTTTTGCTCATGAGTCTGGAATTCACCAAGACGGCATGTTAAAAAATAGAAATACCTATGAAATAATGACGCCTGAAAGTGTAGGAGTAAAAAAGACTTCACTTGTTATGGGCAAACATTCAGGTCGACATGCTTTTAGAGATAAATTATCTGACATGGGCTATAAAGAAATTACAGATGATATTATTGACTCTGCTTTTGGTAAATTCAAAATCTTAGCAGATAAGAAAAAGCATGTTTATGATGAAGATATAGCTGCTTTAGTTGATGACAGCTTAATTAAAGAGGATAATTTAATTAAACTTAAGTCTTTGAAAGTTTTTGCTGGCACTGGAGAGCCTCAGAAAGCTGAAATGAAATTAGATGTTGATGGCAATATTAAAGAGGCATCAGAAACAGGAGACGGACCAGTTGATGCTATATTCAAATGTATAAAAAAACTTTACCCACATGAAGTAAACTTACAGTTATATAATGTACATGCTGTTACAGAAGGGACTGATGCACAGGCTACTGTAAGTGTAAGAATTGAAGAAAATGGAAAAACAACAGTAGGTCAAGCAGCAAACACAGATACTTTGGTTGCTTCTGCAGACGCGTATTTAAACGCTTTAAATAAAATGATTATAAAAAGAAAAAAAACAGCACCAGAGCCAATGAGTTTTGGTGTAGATAATTATGAAAGGAATAAAGATGGCACTATTTAAATCAATGTCAGGTATATCTTCACTATGGTCACAAGACATGGCTATAGATTTAGGAACTGCTAATACTTTGGTTGTTCTAAAAAATCAGGGCGTAGTATTAAATGAACCCTCAGTAGTTGCGGTGATCACCGACGGCGGTAAAAAATCTGTTTTAGCAGTTGGAGATGAGGCCAAAACTATGTTGGGCAGAACACCAGGAAATATTGCAGCAATAAGACCTCTTAAAGACGGTGTTATTGCGGATTTCGTTGTCACGGAGGAAATGATAAAACACTTTATAAAGAAAGTTCACAAAAAAACGGCGTTTGCAAATCCTAGAATTTTGATTTGCGTTCCCACAGGATCAACACCAGTGGAGAGAAAAGCTATTCAAGACTCTGCACTTGCAGCCGGTGCAAGAAAAGTTCAACTAATTGAAGAGCCCATAGCGGCAGCTATAGGTGCAGGACTACCAATATCAGAAGCTACAGGATCAATGGTAGTAGATATTGGAGGTGGAACAACCGAGATAGCCGTGATGTCATTAGGAGGGGTAGTTTATTCAAAATCTCTTAGGGTTGCTGGTGATGCGATGGATCAATCAATAATAAATTATATGAGGAAAAAATTTAATCTATTAATAGGTGACTCCACTGCTGAAAAAATTAAGAAAGAAATTGGTACAGCAGTGCCTACTGGACCGAACACTTTTCTTATGAAAGGAAGAGATATAAGGTCGGGTACGCCAAAAGAAATCTCTTTAACAGAAGAAGATGCATGTGAAGCTTTAATGCCGATATTAAATCAGATGTTAGCAGGTATAAAAGAGGCTTTAGAGAATACACCACCAGAATTATCTGCAGACTTAGTAGATATGGGGTTAGTTTTAACTGGTGGAGGGGCATTGTTAAGAAATATTGACAAATTGATTTCCAAGGATACAGGCTTACCAGTTACAATTGCTGACGACCCATTATCGTGTGTAGCAGTCGGTACAGGTAAAGCCTTAGAAAATGAAGAATTATTTTCGACAATGCTGTCAGAATATTAGTAGAAGTTTGATGAGATGTCCTCAAGTCGTGATGATTTTACAATAGCAGTTAGATCGGCCCTTCTTCAAAAAGGTACTCGACACAAATTTTCATTATTTTTCTTACTCTCGTTATCAGTAATTATCTTTTTTTTAGATATAAAAGAATTTACATTTACGTCTTATATTAGATCGACATTAAACGATTTGATCTATAGGGTTTCTAACGTAGCCACGTCTCCAGCAAGAATATTCGCTGAAGTAAATAAAGACATTAAAAACGTAATTTTCGTATATAGAGAGAATAAAGATTTAAAAAAGGAATTGAACAATTTAAGAGCCAAAGACTTTGAGGTAGAGTTTTTGAAAAATCAAAATTTAAACCTTAGAAAAACACTTGAAGCTGAAAAAAATATTGAAAACGAAAACACTTTAGCCAAGGTTTTGTTAGACAAAGATAGTCCTTATCTAAAATCAATAATTATTAATAGAGGATCTAAGTCAGGCATTATTAAAGGTATGCCAGTAGTTGATGGAAATTACTTAATAGGAAGAATTGTTGAGGTAAACTTTCTCTCTTCAAGAGTTCTTCTTTTAAATGATTTAAATAGTAGAATACCTGTTACTTTTGGATCAGAGGATACTCAAGCAATTTTATCTGGCATCGGAGGTAAACAACCAAAATTGGAGTATTTACCAGAGCAATACATACCTGAGAAAAACGTAACTGTTTTTACTTCAGGGAAAGACGGTATTTTTTCTCCTGGAATACCAATTGGAAAAACTATTATTGAGAAAGATGATATAGTTGTTAAACTGTTTTCTGATCCAAACCAATTGTCTTTCGTTACTGTACAATTAATTCAAATAAATAATGAGGATTTTAAATGAGATTCTTATTTAAAAATTTTAGAATTTCTGTTTTAAATTCGGTTCCATTAATTTTACTTTATTATTTATCAATAAGCGAAATAGATACTCAATTCAGCAATATGTTTGAAATATTATCATTTAATCTACAAATAATAATTATATATTATTGGATGCTTAAAGATGAAAACGTGATTGGTCCAGGTCATATATTTTTAGCAGGCATAATTAATGATGTTGTTACAGGATTTCCCATTGGATTAAGTGCAATTACTTATCTGATAGTTTCATTTGTAGCCAATTATGTGAAAAATGTAACAGTTAACTTCTCGCTTTTTACTGACTGGTTTACTTTTTTACTAGCAATATTTTTTTCTAATCTTTGCTTTATGGTATTTATCCAAAATTTTACTGATTTACAGTTTTCTTATTCAGATATCTTCTATAATTCTTTCTTTACTTTTATTTTCTTTCCTTTTTTCTGGACTATATTTAATCTTTATAAAAATGTTATGAGGTTAAAAAATGATTAGTTTTGGGTCTGGAAGCACAGTCATAAAATCTAAACTTATAGGCAGACGTATGTTTATTTTATCCGCTGCCAAGGCTGTTGTATTTTTTGGAATTTTTGGCAGGCTTGTCTCCTTACAAATTAATGAGGCAAATAAATACAAAACTCTTTCTGATAAAAACAGATTTCGGGAGTGGAGACTTGCACCTCAAAGAGGAATAATTAAAGATTTTTTTAATAAAGATATTGCATCAAATGAAAAAGTCTATCAATTGCATATAACTCCAGAAAACTCACCAAATATTGAAGAACTCTTTTTCAGATTAAAAGTGATGTTAAATTTATCAGATAATAAGGTATTTTATCTAAAAAGAAAAATTGCAAAACAAAAACCATGGGAACCTATTATCGTATCTGATAATTTAACATGGTCTGAATTTTCTAGATTGAATTTATTTTTACATGAATTACCTGGTGTTGAACCTGTAGTTTCAGTAGCTAGGAAATACACTGAAATATCTAGTGCACATTTAGTAGGATATGTATCTCAAGTTAGTCAATCAGATTTACAGAAAAAAAGCTATTTAAGAGATATGAATGTTACTGGCCTTTCTGTGGGCAAAACTGGGTTAGAGTATAGTTTAGATGAACAAATTATAGGAGAGGTAGGTTTTCAAAGGTATGAAGTTAATGCATATGGAAAAAGAATAAAACAAATAAAATTAGATAAAGGTAAAGCAGGAAAAAATTTTAGAACCACACTTGACAATGAAATTCAAAAATTCTCTTTATCACTTTTAAAAGACAAAGCTGGTGCAGTTTGTGTCATGGATATTTTTAATGGGGATCTAGTGAGCATAGTATCTTCACCAGCTTATGATCCTAATGCATTCGTTCATGGTATTAATAAAAAATATTGGGAAGAATTAATTAGTAATCCAAAAAAACCTTTAAATAACAAAGCTATTTCAGGTCTTTATCCTCCAGGATCAACGATAAAAACTATTGTCGCTTTAAGTGCACTGGAAAATGATGTTTGGAATCCAAAAAAATATTTAAATTGCAATGGGAAAATTGAATTATACGGCGAAAAATTTCATTGCTGGAAAAAGAAAGGACATGGAGCAGTGAATTTAAGATCAGCAATACAAAAATCTTGTGATGTTTATTTTTATGAAGTTGCTAGATTGCTTGGAGTTGATAGGCTATCAGAGACTGCAAAAAAATTTGGTTTAGGAAAAAAAATACTACCAAATTTTATTGAGGAAAGGCCCGGAGTAGTACCAAACACTAAATGGAAAAGAAAGTTTATTGGTAAAAATTGGTATCTTGGTGAAACACTTCACTCTGGTATAGGGCAGGGATATTTTCAATCTACTCCTTTACAACTTTGTTTGATGACTGCTCAGATAGCTAATGGAGGTTTTGAAATTAAACCAAACATTTTAGTAGATAATCGACAAAACAATTTACGTGATTATCTTAATTTTAAAAATACAAACCCGGATAACACTCTACCGATTGATTTGCTTATATCAAATTTTAACCTTAAACCTTTATTTAGAAATCAGGAAAATATTAACTTTGTAAAAGATGCGATGTTTGCCGCGACAAATGAAGTGGGTGGCACCTCTTATGCATCAAGAATTAAAGATAAAAAATTTATGTTTGCTGGTAAGACTGGGTCTTCACAAATAAAAAAGTTTACAGAGTTGCAAAGAGAATTAGAAGTTAAGCAAAAGGATCTGAAATATGAGGACAGAGATCACGCTCTTTATGTTGCTTTCGCACCTTATAAAGATCCAAAGTATGCAATAAGCGTTGTAATTGAGCATGGTGGATCAGGAAGTAGTGCAGCAGCTCCGGTTGCAAAAAAAATAATAAAAAAAGTTTTAGAGAGACACGAAATTAGAGAAAATTATAAAAATTCAGTCGGGGAGGTAACTTGATGTTTCAACCTAGATCAATTCAAACATCTTTAAGTTTTAGAGACAAGATAGTTTCTCTAGACTTTATTTTAGTCTTATCTATTTTCATATTAGGAATCATAAGTATGTTTGCAATGTATTCAACAGACGGTGGAGAATTTAAGTACCACACAAAAAGCCATATAATTAGATTTGCAGTTTTTTTTGTTATGTTCTTTGTGATATCTTTTATTCAAATTAGGTTTTGGCATCAAACAAGTCTTCTTTTTTATATTTCAATTTTTATACTTCTACTTGGGGTTAAATATTTTGGATTAACGTCCTCTGGATCACAAAGATGGCTTAATTTTTATTTTATGAATTTACAACCTTCAGAGCTTATGAAAGTAAGCTTAATTCTTTTTTTAGCGAACTATTACCATAGAATCTCTACCCAAGATGTTAATAAGATTAAATACTTATTTTTACCAATCGTCGCTCTTGTTGCTCCAGTGCTTTTGGTGATCGCGCAGCCAGATTTGGGAACATCATTATTAATCGCGGCTGGCGGAGTGACTGTCGCTTGGTTAGCTGGGGTCAGAGTAAAATTTTTTACATATGCATTTATTTTATTTTTATCTTTGATGCCTATAGCTATCTCATTTTTGAAGCCTTATCAAAAAACACGTATTCTGACATTTCTTAATCCTGATCGAGATCCTTTAGGTGCAGGATACCAGATAATTCAGTCAAAAATTGCTATCGGTTCAGGTGGGCTATTCGGAAAAGGTTTTTTAAACGGATCTCAGAGTTATCTTGATTACTTGCCTGAGAAACACACAGATTTTATTTTTACATTATTTTCAGAGGAATTTGGTTTTTTTGGTTCTATGGTTATCTTATTGTTATATAGCTTGATCATTTATCGTATAATTGCTATCGGTCATGTAACCAGAAGTAGTTTTGGCAAGCTATATTGTTATAGTTTTGGAACAGCTTTCTTCATATATGTTGCTGTTAACATGGGGATGGTTTTAGGATTATTGCCAATAGTTGGCGCGCCTTTGCCAATTATGTCTTATGGCGGTTCATCAATGATGGCAATTATGCTGG
>CACIVM010000006.1 GCA_902590115.1 uncultured Pelagibacteraceae bacterium
GATCATTGTCTAGATCAGAAAGAGTGGCTAAATACAACAGATTATTACGTATCGAAGAAGAACTTGGAAATCAAAGTAAAATGGCTAAAGTGTAATTATGAAAATTTTGAATTTTTTTAAATTAAGAAAGTTTTTACTATTTAATATAGTCCTCTCGTTGTATATTGCGACTAATTTAATAGGTGGCGAAAGAGGTATTTTGTCGTATTTTGAAAAATTAAATTATTTAGAAAAAATTAAAAAAGAGGAGAAAATGTTAAACAGTCAGCTTAATAAAATCGAGACGAAAAACAAATTATTATCAGATGATCTTGATGTAGATTTTGTGGATACACTTTATAGAGAGAAACTTAAATTTGGAAAGCCAGGGGAAATTATAATAAAATTAGACAATGAAAAATAAAGATCTTAGACATCCTGAAAAGATTAATAAACCAACAAATCCTTTAAAAAAAAAACCTTACTGGATAAGATCTAAAATTGTAAATTCTCAAATTTTTTTTCAAACAAAGCAAGTTGTTAATCAAAACAACCTGGTAACAGTTTGTCAGGAAGCAAATTGTCCTAATATTACTGAATGCTGGAGCAAAAAACATGCAACTTTTATGATAATGGGTGATACATGCACAAGAGCTTGTGCTTTCTGTGACGTAAAAACTGGAAAGCCAAAAAAACTTGACATATTTGAACCAGCAAAAATATCTAAAGCGGTTCAAAAACTAAAATTAAAACATGTCGTAATTACATCTGTAGATAGAGATGATCTTGAAGATGGTGGCTCTGAACACTTTTTTAAAGTTGTTTGCGCTGTGAGAGAAAAAAATCCTGATACTTCAATAGAAGTTCTAACACCTGATTTTTTAAGAAAAGGAGAGGCTTATAAAAAAATTTTAAATGCAGATATTGATGTTTTTAATCATAATATCGAAACTGTTCCTCGATTGTACCTAAAAGTAAGACCTGGGGCTAGGTATTTTTCCTCATTAGATCTTTTAAAGAATGCCAAAAAATATAATAAGAAAATTTTTACTAAATCTGGAATTATGGTTGGTTTAGGAGAAAGTAAAGATGAGATAATTCAAGTGATGGATGATTTAAGATCTGCAGATGTAGATTTTATTACTTTAGGTCAATATTTACAACCCTCGCAAAAACATCATCCTTTAAGTAGGTATTATGACCCTAATGAATTTAAAGAATTTGAATTAATTGCAAAAACTAAAGGATTCTTGTTAGTTTCTTCCTCTCCTTTGACTAGATCCTCTTATCATGCAGATGAAGATTTCAAAAAATTACAGGATACAAGAAATAAAAATCTTGAATGTCTTCAGCGTCAATAAAAAAAATAATTTCTTGTAAAAAAAAAGATTTAATTAAAATGGTTTTAGATATTGAAAAATATCCAGAATTTGTACCCTGGTGTTTGGAAGGTAAAATTTTAGAAAAAAGAGACAGTGAAGATATATTACAGTTAAAGGGAAACTTAAAAGTAGGAAAAAAAATTCTTAATGAAACGTACACAAGTTTAATAATTTATCATAAAAATATTGATAAGATTATGGTAACCAATATAGACGGTCCATTAAAATATTTAGAAAATGAATGGACTTTTAAGGAAATTAACAATGCAACCCAATTAGAGTTTAAAATTGATTTTGAATTAAAAAACAATTTTTTAAATAAAATTATGCAAAAATCTTTTAATTTTGGACTTGAAAAAATTGCTGACTCTTTTGAAAAAAGGGCATTCGAACTCTATAAATGATTAATTAGGGGCGTTTAACTCAGATTTAAGTTTTTTAATAAAAGTAGATAAAATCTTCCTTTCATCCTCATCAAGAATTTTATCTTTTTTGTTTGCTGTTTCGATCTCCTCTTTTATTTTCTCAACTATTTCTTCTCTGGATTTTTTATCTGTTAAAGACATAATTTTATCCTCATAACCTCTAATGATTTGACCTATTGTTAATTTAAAAACTACAATTATAGCTATTATCACGATGATAGTTTTATATAAAAATAACTTCATAATTAATAATTACTCCAATCCTTTTTTTTTGTAAATCGAATTTACCGGTATTCCATCAACTTTAATTTCATAAAGCAAATAATAGTTATCTAAGATATCTTGACTCGGTTTTTCTGCTTTCCACGAGTAATGTGTGTCTACTAAATAATCAGAATTTTCAAAATTATCCATAATATAAATTCTTTCTCGTTGTTTCTTTTTTAAAATCTTTTTGCTCAAACGTAAATCAGAGGTACTTACTGACATAACCTTTATATCGCCATTATCAATATTTATTAAAAATTCCAAAGCTTGCTTGTTAGATAATCCCCAATAATCCATTTCAAATTTTTTATTAAAATTCTTACTTGCTAAAATATTAAAATATACATTCTGGTATGGATGATTTTTGATCATCCAATACATTGTTGGAAAAATTGAAAGTATTAAAATTATATTTAAAATTTTTTGTTTTTTTGATTTAAAAAATAAATTTAATCTATAAATACCAGTTATTGAAATAAGTATAAATAAAGGGTAAGTAAAATATAGATGTCTCCAATCGTTATATCTTAACATTCCAATTTCTACAAATATTAATACTGGAATTATCCAGCTAAAAAGAAAAAATACATCTTCTAGTTCTTTATCACCTCTCCATAGATCTTTATAAGAGTTGTTTTGATCAATTTCAAACAATCTTCTAAAAAATCTCAGAGCAATAATAAAAAAACCAAGAATAAAAAAAAGCAAGTAGGGTATTGGGGTACTGATTAAAATCCAAATAATATGATAGTGCCATGGAACTTCAGTAATGAAAAAAAATTCTCCTAAATAAAAAACATAAATCTTTAGAAAATGATCTTTTAAAAAATTAAATATTTCAGATATACTTAATAATGTATTTTCCCATAATACTGGTGAAAGAATTATTGAAAATATAATTAAAAAAATATAAAAAATCAGAAAATTTATAAGATTGCGAATACTGGCCTTATCTTGTCTTAGAAAATAAATAATAAAAAAAATTGATGAAAGTAGTGGGAAGATTATTCCTAAAATACGTAAATTTATCATTAAAGAATAAATAAAAGAAAGTATTATACTATTTAATAGATTATCATTTTTTATAAACTTAAATGTGAATGTAAGGCTGATAATTAATAAAGACATAAATATTATGTCTTTACTATTATAAAAACTATTAGCAAAAATCCTAGGACTCAAAATCAAAAATAAACAACCAATTAATGCAAGGGAAACCGAGTTATATTTTTTTTTAATTAATCTATAAAAAAAATAAACTGAAGTATAAAATATTGCGAAGGTTGAAAAATGTCTTAACAAAAAATAATTTCTACTATCCTTGATGTTAAACACATACTCTATCAATGACATAGGAAAATCAAAAACTATACCTGAGGTTGATATCTCATCTCTTGGATGAGCCTCAGAATTATTTTCAATAATTTTGTTAATTTCAAAAACCAAATTATCTAAAGAGAAAAAATTTCCCACAGTTTCAATTGATAAAAATCCAACGATTCTTAAATTATCCTCATCAATCGAAATTCCATAATCTTCAAACGCCGCAATACCAATTAAAAAAAAATGATAAAAAAAATAAAAAAACTATACATTTTTCAAGGGTTATATATTTCATATTTTGATAGATTTAGAAAAATTATATTATATGTAAAGATATATAAAAGATATAATTATTTATTATTCAATTTTTGTGATATTAATCAAAATTCAATGAAAAAAAAAATTAACGATGAAAACTTTGTTAGAGATTATCTTAACGACTTCTCAATATCGCTTCTTCCTAATAAAGAAATAGTTGATAAAATAATTCAAGTAAAAAATATCTTGCAGAAAACATCAAATCGTAATGGAAAAGTTTTAATATTTGGCAATGGAGGAAGTGCAGCTATATCAAGCCATGTAAGCATAGATTTAACAAAAAACGCAAAGTTAAGAACGGTAAATTTTAATGAAGCTGATCTCATAACATGTTTTTCCAACGATTATGGTTACGAAAGGTGGGTCGAAAAAGCCATAGATTTTTATGGCGATAAAAAAGACTCATTAATAATAATTTCGTCAAGCGGTAAATCTCAAAATATGATTAATGCATGCAAAATAGCAAAGAAGAAAAAAATATCTGATATTATAAGTTTTACAGGTCATACAAGGAATAGCCCTGTAGCAAATTTATCTACTATAAATTTTTGGGTAGATAGCAAAGCCTATAATTTTATCGAGAATACCCATCAAGTTTGGTTGCTTACTATTTGCGATTTGATAATAGGAAAAAGAGAGTATCCTGCTACTGACAAGAAATAATAAAATTTAATTATGATAATTACAAAAACACCTTATAGAATATCTTTCTTTGGTGGGGGAAGTGACTATCCTCAATGGTATAATAAATATAATGGTTTAGTTTTGTCTACAACGATTGATAAGCACATTTATATCTCTTGTAGATTTTTACCTAGCTTTTTCAAACATAAATACAGGATCGTATGGTCAAAAATTGAGAATGTTAAAAAGATTAATCAGATAAAACATAAAGCAGTAAGAGGATTACTAAATCATTACAAAATCAAAAATGGACTTGAAATACATTACGATGGGGATCTACCTGCTAGAAGTGGTATGGGTTCAAGTTCGACATTTACAGTTGGTTTGACAAAAGCTTTATTAGAAATAAAAAAACATAAATTATCAAGTTTAAATATAGCTAAAAAGGCGATAGATTTTGAACAAAATATTATGGGCGAAGCAGTCGGTTCGCAGGACCAAATAGCCGCTTCTTTAGGAGGTTTTAACAAAATAAGTTTTAAAAAAAATAACAAATTTACGGTCAGTAAAATTAAAAAAACAAAAAGAGTAAAAAAATTAGAAAATAATTTAATTTTAATTTATTCTGGTATTCAAAGAACCGCTCAATATATTGCATCCAGTTATATCCAAAAGCTCACAAGATCAAAAAAAAAGTATATTGAAAAAATTGTAAAATTTGTGGATGACGGTTTTGATATTATTAATGGAGGTGATCTTGATGATTTTGGTAGACTTCTTCACGAGAGTTGGTTGCTAAAAAAAAAATTATCTTCTAATATTACTAACAAAAAGATAAATAATTTATATAATTACGCAATTGAAAACGGTGCTCTTGGCGGTAAATTGTTGGGTGCAGGAGGCGGAGGTTTCTTATTAATGTATATGAAAAAGAAATACAGGAAAAAATTTTTTAACAACAACAAAAACATTGTAAACGTCCCTTTAAAATTCTCTGATAAAGGTTCAGAGGTTATATTTAAAAATTTTGAAAAATAAAAATGAAACTTAATCATAAATTAATGCATAATAACTTTACTTCCTCTGACTTCAGTGATGTAAAAAAACTTTTGTCAAAAAAAAATGTAATTCTAACACAATCAAAACAGGTAGAGCTGTTTGAAAAAAAATGGTCCAAATGGCTAGGTGTAAAATATTCAATATTTGTTAATTCTGGATCAACATCTAATTATCTATCAATAAAGGCATTAAAGTTATTGAAAAATAGTAAAAAAAAAAATGAAATTATTGTTCCTGCTCTTACATGGATATCTGATATAAGCTCAGTCATTCTAAATCAATTTAAACCAATATTTGTTGATATTAATAAAGAAACACTCTCAATGGATTATGAGCAGGTTAAAAGAAAAATTAACAAAAAAACATTAGCTATATTTGTCACACACGCCCAGGGATTTAGTGGTTTAGACTCAAGACTGCTTAAATTAGTTCAAAAAAGAAAAATTATATTGATAGAAGACGTTTGCGAAAGTCACGGAGCTAAATACAAAAGTAAAAAATTAGGTTCATTTGGATTAATTTCAAATTTCTCTTTTTACTACGCTCATCACCTAACAACCATTGAAGGCGGAATGATATGTACCAATGATAAACGTTTATATGAAATTTTAAGGATGCTTAGGTCACACGGGATGCTAAGAGAGGCTAAAGATAAAAAATTTAAAAATAGAATGATAAAAAAATATAAACAGCTATCTCCTCAATTCATTTTTTTGTACCCAACATTAAATTTTAGAAATAATGAGATAGGTGCTACTATAGGCTTAAGCCAATTAAAAAAATTAAATCAAAATAATGAAAACAGGACAAAAAATTTTAAATATTTTTTAAAAAATATTGACCCAAATAAGTATTGGACTAATTTTGCAGTAAACGGCAGCTGTAATTACGCGTTTCCATTAGTCTTAAAAACTAAAAATTTAAAAAAAAGAGATTTATTTGAGAAAAAACTTAAATTAGCCAATATAGAATTCAGGAGAGGTAACGCAGGGGGAGGAAATCAAATTAGACAACCTTATCTTCAAGATTACGTAAAAAATATAAACCTCAAAAACTTTAAAAATGTCGAGCACATACACAGTTTTGGATACTATATCGGGAACTATCCGGCATTAAAAAAAGATAAGATATTTAAAATTTGTAAATATTTGAATTCTATAGACTTTTTATAAAATGAAACACATTAAAAGAAATTTTAAAAGATGTTTAATTACAGGTATAGCTGGTTCAGGAGGAAGTTATTTAGCAGATTTTATTCTTAAAAAAGATAAAAAGATAAAGATCTATGGGTTTTATAGATCTGATAGATACAAAAAGATTCTTCAGAAGAAATTTGGAAAAAAAAGGCTATTTTTTTATAAAATTGATCTTAACAATTTTAAAAAAGTAAAAAAATTATTAAAAATATTAAAACCTGATTTAATTTTTAATTTGGCCTCTGATGCTGATGTTAGAAAATCCTTTGATATTCCAAGGAAGTTTATCAATAATAATCATAATTCTACATTGAATCTTTTAGAAGCGATTAGAGTAAACAAACTTAAATCTTTATTCATTCATTGTAGCACTTCTGAAGTTTATGGAATTGTTGCGAAGAAAGAGACTCCAATCAAAGAAAGTCAAAATATGAGACCGGTTAGTCCATATGCGGTTTCTAAATCATTTCAAGATCTTTCAGCACAACTTTATCATCAAATATACGGACTTAATATAATCATTACAAGAATGTTTACATACAATAATCCTAGGCGCTTAAATCTATTTCAATCGTCTTTTGCATCTCAAATTGCAAAGATTGAAAAAGGTAAACAAAAAATTTTATTTCATGGTAACTTAAATAGCATTAGAACTTATTTAGACTTAAACGATGCTATCAATGCTTATTGGCTTACTGCAAAAAAAGGAAGAGTCGGTGAGATTTATAATATTGGTGGAAATAAATCAATTAAAGTTGGAGATGTTCTTAAAAAATTATTAAAATTTTCCGATAAAAAAATCATATATAAAATAGATAAAAAATTATTAAGAACAAAGGATGTAACTTTACAAATTCCATCTACCACAAAATTTAGAAACCATACAAAATGGAAATCTAAGACTAGCTTAGATAATTCGCTATTAAACCTTCTAAATGAATTTAGAAATAGTTAATTTTTAATATAAAAGAACTAGAATTTTTTATTAAATAATATAAAAATGTAAAATGTCTATAAATAAAACCGATTGTGTGTTTTTGGTCGTTTCTAGCTCAAAAAAAACGTATCAAAATCTCTCAGAAACATATTCAGCGATAGAGCCTCCAACTTGGGCCTTGCTATTAGCACAATCAACAAGAGCAGCAGGATTTAATGTAAAAATCTTGGATGCTAATGCTGAGAGACTTAACGAAGAGGAAATCTTTGTAAGATTAAAAGAAATAAACCCTAGATTAATATGTCTTGTTACTTATGGCCAGAACGTTAACACAGGAACAACTATTATGAGTGGAGCGACACATATTTCTAATTTTTTAAAAGAAAATAAAATTAGTCAAAAAATATGTTTTATAGGATCACATGTCCAAG
The DNA here is from genome assembly GCA_902590115.1 of uncultured Pelagibacteraceae bacterium. GTDB lineage: Bacteria > Pseudomonadota > Alphaproteobacteria > Pelagibacterales > Pelagibacteraceae > Pelagilacustribacter. Next base: position 7,942 of record CACIVM010000006.1, read on the forward strand.
CATTACCTAAAGAGACTTTAGAGAAAGAAAAAAGTATAGACTTTGTTTTTACTAACGAGGGCGTTTATGCCATACAAAATGTTCTTAAATTAAAAGATTTTGATAATGCAAATTTAAGAGATATCAGAGGAATAGCTTTTAGAGAGTCTCCTGACAAAATAAAAATCAACCCTCCTGAAAAAGTAGTACCAAATGATAGAATGGATATTGATTTACCAGGTTATGCTTGGGACTTATTACCATATAAAAATAGACCCCTAGATTTATATAGAGCTCCATTGTGGCACGCAGAATATGATTTTGAGAAAAGATCGCCATATGCAAGTTTACAAACAAGTTTAGGTTGTCAGTTCAAGTGTAGTTTTTGCATGATTAATTTAATCAATAGAAATGATGACGAAGAAGTAGGAGTTGCATCTAATTATAGCAAAATGAGATTTTGGTCGCCAGACTTTATTATAAAAGAATTTGATAAGCTTATTAAAATGGGCGTAAGAACTATAAGAATTGTTGATGAAATGTTTTTATTAAATCCAAAATATTATAAACCTTTATGTGAAAAGCTTGCTGAGAGAAACAAAGACGACTCCTTAAGAATGTGGAGCTATAGTAGAATAGACACTGTAAAAAGTCCGGAAATATTAAAATTGGTTAGGAGGGCAGGAATAAAATGGCTATGTCTTGGTATTGAAAGTGGAGATAAAAAAGTTCGACTAGAAGTTGCTAAAGGAAAGTTTGAAGATGTAGATGTAAGAGAAGTTATTAAAAGAGTTCATGATGCGGACATTAATATTATGGCTAATTACATGTATGGGTTACCAGGGGATGATGAAAAAACTATTGAAAAAACATTTAATCTAAGTTTAGAACTATGCACAGCAGGCTGGAATACTTACCCAGCAATAGCTTTACCAGGCAGTTTGCTATACAAACAGGCTCGGGAGTCAAATTTACAATTACCAGATACCTACGAAGGATTTTCATTTCACGCTTATGAAACAGTGCCATTTCCCACAGAAAAATTAACTCCAGGACAAGTTTTAAAGTTCAGAGATGATAATTTTATAAAATATCATACTAACAAAAATTTTTTAAAGCTTATCGAAGAAAAATTTGGTAAAGAAGCCTCTGAAAATATAGTTCAAATGGCAAAAGTAAAATTAAAGAGAAAACTTATAGAAAGAGAAAATCTTGATACAAAATAATTTGGAGGAAATAGCTAAAAAATATAGAAGGGAAATGTTCGAAAAATTTCTTTTAACAAAACACGGCCATCCAGGCTCAGTTTTTTCAATGATGGAAATCGCCGTCTCTCTTTTTCATGGTGGCTTTGTAAGATTTGACAACAAAAAAAAATCTTTTAATGACAAAGTATTGATAAGCAAAGGTCATGCTACATCAACCTTATATCCGATTTTAAGAGACTTCGGTGTAATTTCTAAGAGAGATTGGGATAATTGGGGAATAAAAAAATCTAACCTTAGAATATTTGGAAATACATCAATTCCAGGAATAGATATCACTTCAGGATCTTTAGGTCATTGTATAGGCTCAGGGGCTGGTATGGCAGTCAGTTACTTAAATAATAACCAAGATAAAAAAGTCTATGTTGTAATAAGTGAAGGAGAACTTTACGAGGGTTCAACATGGGAAGCACTGCTTTTTGCCAAACATAGAAATCTTAAAAATTTAACAATTATTATAGATATTAATAACTTAATTATATTAGGAAATACGTCCGACTGTTTAAAACTAGATCCAATCAAATCTAAAATAGAGGGTCTTGGGATAAACGCTAAAGAAGTAGACGGGCATAACATAGATAATTTGGTTTCATCTTTAAAAGATTGTGACGAGTCTAATGATGTAAATTGTATATTGGCAAAAACTGTGAAAGGCAAAGGCTCATCAATAATGGAAAATAAGCAGAACTGGCATTATTGGAGCCCTATGACGAAAGAGCAAATTGAAATTACCAAAAAAGATTTAGAATAATGCTTCAAAGAGATATTTTTATTAAAGAGATAACAAAAAAACTTAAAAATGATAAAAAAATTTACTTTTTGAGCGCTGATTTTGGAGCAGCGGCTTTAGATGAACTTAGGAAAAAATATCCTAAAAATTTTATACATTGCGGAATATCAGAACAGGCTATGCTCGATATTGCAACAGGATTGGCATTAGAAAAAAATAAAGTTTTTGTATATGCAATGGCACCATTTTTATCATTAAGAGCGATAGAGCAAGCAAAATGCGGACCTGGTTTAATGAAACTCCCAATCTGTATGATCTCAGTTGGTATTGGTTTAGGATATGCCGATGCTGGACCTACACACTATGCAAATGAGGATTTTGCTTGCTTCAGAGCTATTGTTGGATCCTCCATTTATACTCCCTCTGATAATACTACAACTCGCTTCATTGCTAATGAGATGCTTAATAAAACAAAATTTTCTTACGTGAGGTTAGATAGAGATTATTGTGATGATCTTCAACCAAATTTAATTAAAAAAGACTATGCTAATGGTTTTAAGCTATACGGCAAATGTGATAGAAAAAAAATAGGAATAATAAGTCACGGTAAAATTTTCCATAAATGTATGAATATTTTTAAAAAAAATACTAATAAATATGTTTTAATTAATCTTTTTAGAGCGAAACCATTTCCAGATAAGGTTGTGAATATTGTTAAAAAGATAAACAGATTTATGATTGTGGATGAACAGACACCATCAGGTGGATTAAGCTCGTGTGTATTTGAAGGATTTAGTAAAAATAAATTTTATCCAAAGATAATTTCTAAGTCATTACCAGATCAATATATTTTTGATAACGGAGGTAGAAATTATTTATTAAAAAAATATGGATTAGGTGAGATAGACATACTTAAATCTCTTAAAAAATTAAAATAATAATTGATGAAAAATATCAGAATATTAGTAACTGGTGGAGCAGGATATCTAGGTTCAATTCTTTGCACAGAATTAGTCAAAAGAGGATATCAAATCACAGTTATTGATTTATTAAAATACAAAAAAAATTCTCTAAAGCATTTATATAAGAAAAAAAATTTTAAATTAGTTAAAGCGGACATTAGAGACAATCAAATTATGAAAAAACTTATTAAAGATAATGACTATATTATTCCGCTTGCGGCACTGGTTGGCGCACCTTTATGTGAAAAGAATAAAAAAGAGGCCATATCAGTAAATCTCTCCTCGATTAAATCTTTAGTAAAAATGGCAGATAAAAAAAAAAGAATTATTTATTTAACTACTAACTCTGGTTATGGGATAGGTGCAAAAAATAAATTTTGTGATGAGAGAAGTCCTTTAAGACCCATTTCTTTATATGGTAGAACCAAATGTGATGCGGAAAAGGTCATAAGAAAACATAAAAACTCAATTTGTTTTAGATTAGCAACTGTATTTGGCAAAAGTTACAGAATGAGAACAGACCTATTAGTAAACAATTTTGTTTTTAATGCATTGAAAAGTAAAAAATTAAAACTATTCGAGCCCAATTTTCGAAGAAATTTTATCTATATTAAAGATGTAATATCAGCAATAATTTTTTCTATTAAAAATTTTGAAAAACTTAAATCCAACGTTTATAATCTTGGTTTATCAAGTGCGAATATAAGTAAACTGACGCTAGCTACAAGAATAAAAAAACAATTAAAATTCTTAAAAATAGAGGTAATCAAAAATAAATCCGATCCAGATAAAAGAGATTACTTTGTTAGCAATAAAAAAATAGAAAAAAAAGGTTTTAAAGCAAAAAAAACATTGGAGTTTGGTATAAAGGAATTAGTGGTTTTCTTTAAAAGAAATAAAAAAAGAATAATAAATAATTATTAGTTTAATTTTCGATATATTTTCCTAAATTGCTTTAAGAGGTCGTCATTATCGTATTCAAAATACAAGTTACTTTTTAAAGCAGCAAGCTTATCAGTTTTTTTATCACCAATCATAAAACTCTTATTATGGTCTATATCCCAATTTTTAAAAATTTCTTTTATCATTAAATTTCCTGGTTTACGATATTGAGAATTTATTTTATATTTTTTTATCTTAGAACTAGGATGGAATGGAGAAAATTTTACATCGTCCAAAAATACATTATAATTTGATAATTTACTTTTTAAATAAATATGCAATTTTTCAAAATCTGATAACTTGAATTTTTTTTTGGCTATACCTGCTTGATTTGTTACAATAAAAATATAATATCCTTTATTACTAATAAATTTCAAAGCTTTTAAAACGTTATTTTTAATTTTAAACCTATTAATTTTATAAACATATCCATAATCGTGATTGATTACCCCATCGCGATCCAGAAAAACTGCTGGTTTTGTAAAATTATTTTTTAATAAATGTGGAGAAATTTTTAAACTTTTAGAAGAACCTATGTCTAAAAAAAAATTTTTAAAGACTATACCGTTTAATTTTTTTTCAGTTATTAATCTTGGAATAATTTCATCCTCAAGACTACAAAAATTATTTGGAATATGATTAATTATTGTTTTATTAAAAAAATATATTCCTCCGTTTATCAATTTTCTAATTTTTGAAAAAAAAACTAAATTCTTTTTAACACCTAAATTATTAAGCTTAATATTATTTGCAAAACTTTTATTTTTCTTAATTAAAGCCACTGTACCTAAACTTTTATTTTTTTTGGATTTTATTAATGTTAAAGGATTAATCTTGAAAATTGTATCGCCATTAACTAAAACAAAATCATTTAAATTTTTTACCCTTTTCAATGAATTTAAAGCGCCTCCAGTTCCCATAGGCCTTTTTTCGTTTAAACATTTTATTGGTATAAAATTAAACTTTTTATTATGAAATTTTTGAAATATTATTTGGTAACGATAGCCTGTCAGTATGTATATGTTGTTGAAATTGTATTTTCCAAAAAACTGAATAATATAGCTTAAAAAGTACTTATTATTGAATTTTAACATGGGTTTAGGCTTTCCTACTAAAAAATTTTTTATTCGAGATCCTTTACCCCCAGCAAGAATTACTAAATCTATTTTTTTCATTAATTATTACAATACTTACAATTTTATTAAAATTAAGTTAATATATAATTTATGAAATTAATTTCATTAGTTTTTTCATTTAGAAATGAAGAAAAAAACCTTAAAGAGCTGGTTGAAAGAGTTACAAAATCTCTACAAAAAATAAACAATTATAGATATGAGCTTATTTTTGTTAATGATTCTTCAGAAGACAATTCCGAAAAAATATTAATCGATCTTCAGAAATCATTCCCAATTAAAATAATTAACATGACTAGAAACTTTGGTATAGCACCGTGTGTACTCGCAGGTTTTAGGCACAGCAAAGGAGATTGTATAATTTATATGGACTCTGATTTACAAGATCCGCCAGAGTTAATACCAGAATTAATAAAGAAATACGAAGAGGGAAATGATATTGTTCATACAAAAAGAACAAAGAGATTAGGGGAAAGTAAGATTAAACTGTTGTTAACAAGATTAGCGTATTTAGTGATACATTATTTTTCTGATATAAATCTACCAATCGAAGCTGGTGACTATAAATTAATTTCAAGGCGCGCGATGGACAATATCCTAAAACAAAAAGAATTTCGTCCTTACATTCGTGGGCTTTCAGTATGGGTAGGTTATAAACAATCTTATGTAAACTATGTTAGAGAGGCGAGAGGGTCAGGTAAATCTAAATTCACTTTACTTTCTAAAGGACCAGTTAATGAATTCATAACCGGTGTTACTGCTTACTCTTTAAAGCCTCTTTACCTAGGAGTATTGTTAGGTTTTCTATCTCTAATTTTTTCGATAATGTTGATAATCTATGCTTTGTATTTAAAATTTAATAATTTTGCTGTTCCAGGTTCAGCAAGTATAATTATTACAGTATCATTTTTTTCAGGGATTATACTTTTTACTTTAGGAATAATAGGAATCTATCTTGCAAGAATTTTTGAACAAACAACAGGAAGAGACAGTTACGTTATTAAAGATGTAAAAGATAATATTTCTAAATAATATCTTTTAAAATTTTAAGTGCTTTTTGTGTGGTTTGTCTTTGTATATATCTCCTACCTTTATTTTTAATCTTTATTTTGAATACTTTAACGATTTTCTTTTTTTTAATACCTATATACACCAATCCAATAGGTTTATTTTTGGTCCCACCTTTTGGTCCAGCAATTCCAGTTACAGAAATACAAATTTTAGATTTGCTAATTTTGCTAAGGTTATTTACCATAAGTAAACAGCACTCAGCACTTACGGCCCCGTATTTCTTCAAAATTTTATGAGGAACTTTTAATATCTTTATTTTCGACTCATTAGAATAGGTAACTAAACCAAATGTGAATATCTTTGAAGAACCACTTATTGAGGTAAAGGCACTAGATAACATTCCCCCAGTACAAGACTCAGCAATAGCTATCTTTATTTTTTTTTTTTTAAGAAGAAAAATTATTTTTTCATTTAAATTCATATTATAAAGTAAGATTTTATTATCATAAAAATAATTAAAGTTAATACAACATATATTCCAGCGAAAATATCATCAAAGACTACTCCAAAACTATTTTTGAATTTGTTATCTATTATGTTAATCGGGAAAGGTTTTTTAATATCAAAAAACCTAAATAAAATAAAAATATAAAAATAAATTAATAATGACTCACTTAAATTTTTTTCAGATTGATGCGCTATTTCATAAAAGTAAATCGGAATAGATTGACCAATTACCTCGTCAATAACAACCTCTTTGGGATCTTTGTTTTTATTTTTTTTTATATAATTTGAAATTACAAGCAAGGAATAAAAAAAAATAGCTAAAAGCAGAACTAAAATTAAAATATGAGATACATTTAATATATAAAAGAGGCTGAAAAGAAATATTGTAGTTATTAATGACGCGATAGTTCCTGGAGCGTACCTAATAGTTCCTATTCCTAAAAAAGTAACAAATAAATAATTGAAATTTTTAATCATAACTAAGAACTGTGGAAACAACTTCACATGCAATCGCTTTTTCTTTACCTATAATTCCTAATTTTTCAGTGGATTTACCTTTTATATTAATCTGATTATTATTTATGTTACAAATTTTACAGATCAATTTTTCAATTTTTTTTTGATATTTTTTAATTTTTGGTGTTTGAGTTATAATATTTACATCTATGTTATTTATAAAATATCCTAAATTGTTTAATTTTATAATAACTTCATTTAAAAGCTTTGTAGATCTTATATCTTTAAATTTTTTGTTTTTATCTGGGAATAGTCTTCCAATATCACCTAATTTTGTAGCTCCAAGTAAGGAGTCTATAATCGCATGTAAGACTGGGTCGCCATCGGAATGACCTAGAGTTCCTATTTTTGAATTAATTTTAATTCCACCTAAATAAAGTTTTCTTTTCGGTACCAATCTATGAATATCAAATCCTATTCCAGTTCTCATTTTCGATTTTAAAATTTGTTTTAAATTATCAAAATCTTGCTTAACTGTAATTTTGAAATTATTTTTTTCTCCACTTACAAACTTTACTCCATTTAAATCTAAAAATAATGATAAATCATCGTCTTTGTATTTATTTTTCCTGTTTTTGTGCAACCCATAAATTTCATGCAATTTAAAACATTGCGGTGTTTGAGTTAAAAAAAATTCGTTTCTATTTTTTCCAACTATGTATTCATTTAAACTTGAGTCATATTTTTGTTTAATTGCATCTTGAACTTCAATTATTGGAATAACCGCCTTAGCATTTTTCATATTTTTTATTATTAATTTTAGTAGTTTTATTGAAAAATTTGGCCTTGCCGCATCATGAATAAGAACATTTTTAATTTTTTTTGACTTAACAAGTTTTTTCAACGCTATTTGTGTTGACTCTTGCCTGGATTTACCACCCTGTATTTTATCAATATTTTTTAGTTTTAAATTCATAAGTTTTTTTTTATCTTTTTTGTTGAATACAATAAGGATTTTTTTAATTTCTTTTAAATTGTTAGCCTTATTTACTATGATCTCAATTAATGATTTTCCGCCAATTTTTTGGTAAGGTTTAGACCTATTTGAACTAAACCTATGACTTATGCCTCCAGCTAAAATAATAAAACAAAAACTCATTGTATTAACTTATATAATATTTATATAAATATTTAACGAATAAATAGAATGTTTAAATTCATAAAAAACTTTAATTGGATAATTTTATCATCATTTTTGTGTATAATTTTGGGAATTTTAACCTTTTTGACTTTTATAAACGAAGGTCCCGTTGAGCTAACAGATAAAAATTTACAAATATTATTAATTGTCGACATTCTTTTACTAGTTTCCTTTTTCTATTTAATATTTAAAAACTTCTATAGACTTTATAAAACTGGTAAAAGGAATAAAACCGGCTCACAAACGAATCTAAAATATATATCATTATTTTCTTTGTTTACATTTATCCCTTCTCTTCTAGTTGCAATTTTTTCACTTTTTATTTTTAACTTTGGGATTCAAAATTATTTTGACGATCAAATAACAAAAGCAGTCAATAATTCATACGATGTTGCAAAAAACTATCTTGACGAAAATAAAGAAAATGTAAAATCTGACGCAATTTTAATGGGAGCAGGTCTGAACAGGGCTTCAGTTCTTTTTTATTCTAACCCTAACAGATTTAATGCAATTATAAGAGCTGAAAAATTATTAAGAAGAGTTGATGAGGTTTATTTAATTGATAGCGCTGGTAACATTTTATTTAATGATTCTGGTGAAAGTGAAAAAGAATTAACGATTCCACTAGAAGAAAATTTTAATCAAGCGATAGAGGGTGATGTGGTTTTCTTGACTAATAATTTAGACAATAAAGCATCTGCAATGATAAAACTTAATAACTTAGTTGATACTTATTTATATATTTCAAGAAATGTAGATGAAAAAATTCTACAATATCTTAAAGAAACCGAGCAAGCTGTTAGTTTTTATTATTCAATAGAAAATAGTCAAACTGGAATTAAAATTACTTTTGCAATTATTTACATAATAGTTGTCACTTTATTACTTTTCCTATCAACAGCATTAGCAATAACTTTTGCCACTAGATTAACTAAACCAATAATTAATTTAATTGAAGCTTCCTCAAACATAAGTAAAGGAGCTTTGGACACAAAAGTTCCTAGTATTGAAAGTGATGATGAATTTAAAACTCTTAACGATAACTTTAATATAATGATTGAAAGGCTTAAAAAACAACAAGATAAATTATTAACAACCGAAAGGCATGAGGCTTGGGAGACAGTTGCTAGAAAACTAGCACATGAAATAAAAAACCCACTCACGCCTATTCAACTTTCACTTGACCGTCTAAAAGAAAAATACTCAAATAGACTAAACGGTGAAAAAAAGGAATTTCAAAATTATCTTTTTACAATCAATAGACAGATTAAAGATATCGAAGAGTTGGTAAACGAGTTCTCTAATTTTGCTAGAATGCCTAGACCTATTCTGAAAAAAGTTGAATTATCTCAAATTTTAAAAAGATCAATAAGTTTGTTAAATTTGTCATCAAAACATAAACTTAATTTAGTAAAAAAAAATAAAAAATTCATAATCCTAGGAGATGAGGAACAACTTAATAGAGTATTTTTAAATTTAATTAAAAATGCGGTAGACTCTCTCGATGAAAAATCAAAAAAAAGTAAGGATTTTAAAGGTAAAATTGACATAGAAATAAGTGATAATAATGACTATATAGTTATTACTCTTATGGATAATGGAACTGGTGTTTTAGATACTAAAAAAGCAATGACCCCATATTACACAACAAAAACGAAAGGTACTGGATTAGGTCTTCCTATAGTATTAAAAATTATTAGTGACCACTCAGGCGAATTTTTATTAAAAAATAATTCAAGAAATAATGGAGTTAAAATAAAAATAACATTACCAAAAACTATATGAATAATGAAATTTTAGTTATAGATGATAATTCAGATATACGGTTTTTAATTTGTAATATTTTAGAGGAAAAAAAGTTTAATGTTAGATCTGCAGCAAATTACGATCAGGCTGTAAGTGAAATTGAAAAAAAATTACCAGATTTAGCAATTATAGATATCAAATTAGACAAGACAGATAAAGACGGTATTGATTTACTAAAAACAATTATCAAAAAAGATAAATCTATACCAGTAATAATGATTTCAGGTCACGCAACTGTACCAACGGCTGTTGAGGCAATTAGACTTGGAGCTTATGAGTTCATTGAGAAAGGAGCATCATTTTCAGCTGATAAATTGTTGAATTATGTAAACAGAGCCTTGGAAACAACCACTTTGAAGAGAGAAAAAGACGTAATTGAAAATAAACTTTTTCATTCATTTGAGTTAGTAGGAAATAGCAATAATATTTCTAAGATAAAAAAAACAATCGAAAAGTTATCCGGAACAGAGAGTAGAGTTTTAATATACGGTCCCACTGGTTCAGGAAAAGAGTTAGTAGCCAGAAAAATACATAAAAATTCGTCAAGAGGCAAACAACCGTTTGTCGTATTAAATGCTGCTTTATTAAACGAAAACCACTACGAGAAAGAATTATTTGGTCAAGAATTTGAAGACGGGAATATAGCATTTGGCGCATTGGAGCGTTCAAACAAGGGAACTTTATTAATTGACGAAGTCTCGGAAATTCCTCTGGAAACCCAAGCAAATGTTTTAAGAGTTTTAATAGATCAAAAATTTAAACGTATTAATGGAAAAAAAGATGTTAATGTAAATATAAGAATAATATCATCAACCTCAAAAAATCTTTCTGAACTGATCTCTATGGGAAAATTTAGAGAAGATTTGTACCATAGATTAAATGTTGTACCTATAGAGCTAGCCCCACTTAATGCAAGAACAGAAGATATCCCACTATTGATAAATTATTTTAAAAAGAAAGTTTCAGAAATTAATGGAGTACCAGAGGTAGATATAGATACTAATAATAGTCAGCTTTATACTTATAGTTGGCCGGGAAACGTTAGAGAGTTAAGGAACTTAATAGAGAGAATTAGTATAATTTCAGCTAATGAAAATAAAGAACTTACTAGCAAAACACTTAATGATATATTATCTAATTCTAGTAACTTAATAAGTCAAAATAATTTAAATCTAAAAACATTTAATGCACCTCTTAAAGAAGCAAGAGAACAGTTTGAGAAAGAGTACCTTATAAATCAATTAAAGATGAACCACGGTAATATATCTAAAACTGCAGATTATATTGGCATGGAAAGATCAGCACTTCATAGAAAACTCAAATCTTTAGGAATTAAGGGATTAAACTAAAATGAATATAATAATTTGCGGTGCCGGCAAGGTCGGTTTGTCAATTAGTAAACAACTTTCAGCTCAAGGCCAATCTGTTACAGTTATTGATGACGCCCCCGAAAATATTAAAAAGATTAACGAAACACAAGATGCTAAAGGAATTGTTGGTAGAGCGACTTTACCCTCAGTTCTAGAAAATGCAGGTGCTGAAAATGCTGACATGATAATTGCAGTTACTCGAAATGATGAGACAAATATGGTTGTATGTCAATTAGCAAGTTCACTTTTTAATATTCAAAAAAAAATAGCCAGAATACGAACTAGGGATTTTTTAGAAGGTAAATGGAACAAACTTTACAATAAATCCAATATACCTATAGATGTGATTATATCTCCTGAACTTGAGGTAGCAAAATCTTTATTTAGAAGATTAGAGGCTCCGGGCGCTCTTGATAATGTACCATTTGCTTCTGATAAAATTAAAATGCTAGAGATAGCAGTTGAAAAAAATTGTCCAATTATAAATATCCCACTCAAAAACTTAACAGAAAAATATCCAAAGTTCAAAGCAAACATACTTGGAGCTGTTAGAAAAGAAAAATTTATTTTTTTCAAAAAAAACGATAAAATTTTAGAAGGGGATAATGTTTATTTAGTAGTTAGCAGTGATCAATTAAAAGAAATATTAAAAGCTTTTGGTCATGATGAAAAGATATCTAAAAAAATTCTTGTTATTGGTGGAGGAAATATAGGGTTCAACTTAGCAAAATTATTAGAAACAAATCTTGAGGGTGTAAGAGTAAAAATAATAGAAAAAAATAAATCTCGAGCAGAAGAGATTGCTAATGATCTTTCATCGTCAATAGTTATAAATGGAGACGCTTTAGATGAAGATATTTTAAAAGAAGCTAATTTAGAAGAAACTGAAACTGTTTTAGCTTTAACAAATGACGATGAAAACAACATAATGGCATGTGTATTAGCTGAAAAAACAGGACAGAATAAAAGAACAATAGCTATCGTTAACAAGTCCAATTATAATCTTTTACAAAGCTCTTTAAATATCGATGATCTTGTTGATCCAAGGATGACGACTGTATCTAGAATTATGGAGCATGTTCACAAAGGATCTATCGGGACTGTTTACTCCATATTAGATGGAAAGTACGAATTCATTGAGGCCAAGATTGCTGAAAAGTCTGATCTTCATAATAAAAAGATTAAAGAAGCTAATTTTCCAGAATTTTTAAGAATAGGTGCAATTTTAAGAAAAGATAAAGTGTTTATTCCAAGATCTGATTTTACTTTTGAAAAAGACGACTTGGTTGTTTTTCTTGCCAAAAGAGAACAATTAAAAGAGGTTGAAGATATTTTTAGTGTAAGTTCAATTTAATTATAGATGAAATTAAGATCTATCATTTATTATCAAAGTTTGTTTTGTTTCCCAATAAGTGTATTATCTTTTATTAATATTTTATATTCTTCCTATTTCGATTATTATCTTAATTTGAGTGCATATTTAGTCACTTTAATTCTTTCATTAACTGTTGGATTAATATTTTTAATATTTGGTAAAAAATCTGAGAAACGAATAAATTTTTATGAACAAATTCTTTTAATTTTATTAACGTACATTATAATTTCAGGTTTAGTTTCTTTACCATATTATTTAAGCATTTATCAAATATCTTTTATCGACGCATTATTTGAATCATTCTCCGGATTAACATTAACTGGGTTTAGTATCTTTGATAATATAAAACAAATCGATCCAACTTTGATTTTATGGAGATCATCTTCTCAATGGATTGGAGGTCTATATTTTCTATTTTTTTTGATTTTAATTTTTTCTAATAAACAATTTATGTATAAGATGAACGACCTAACATTTAGTGGTGATGTAAACAATGTAGAGAGTAATATTAAAAATAGTTTATTCAAAATCTTTATATGTTATTTTATTTTAAGTATAATTATTTTTTCAGTTTTGTTGATTTCAGATGTGAGATTGTTTAACTCACTTAATTTAACAATGACTATTGTTTCAAATGGAGGTTTTTTACCGACAAATTCTTTAATACAAATAATATCAACCCCCGGTCAAGAATTGAATTTAATAATTTGTTTGATATTATCCTGCTTAAATATTTTTTTGATTTTCAACATCTTTTCTATAAAAAAAATTCTTTCGGAACACAGAGAAGATATATTTATTTTAGTTTTCATCTTATTTTTCTCATCATTATTATTGATATTTCTTAAAGAATACGAGATTAACAAAATAATAATTAGTGTTTTAAGCAGTGTATCAAATTCAGGTATCGCAATCATAAAAATGCCAGAAAATATATCATTATTTTTTCTTCTACTATCTATTATAGGTGGATCATTAATATCTAATAGCGGGGGAATAAAATTAATGCGTATTTATATTTTATTAAAAGCCTCTTCGGGTGAAATTTTAAAATTAGTTAGGCCAAATAATATTATTAATCAAAATATATTATTTTCTAATAAGAAAATCACTTCAGACTATATAAAGATTTCTTTTCTTATATTTATATCTTTTTTTATAAGTTTATTTATATTATCGGGAGTTTTAATTTTCGATGATCTTAACTTTGAAACAACTTTTAAAATATCCTTATTAACTTTAACAAACACTACAAACTCTGAGCTATATGGGGTAAATAACTTAAATTTCATAAATTTATTAACAAGCTCTAAGATAGCTTTAATTATATTTATGATAGTTGGAAAAATTGAGTTAATATCAATTTTTTTAATAATTAAAAGATTTTTTTTTAAAAATTAAAATGTCTAAAATTGTAATAATAGGTTGTGGTGCTATGGGGACAGCTTTTGCATATCCTTGTCTAGATAATAATCATGATATCAATATTGTTGGGACTCACCTTGAAAATGATTTTATTGATAGAATTAAAAAAAATAAAAATTTACACCCAGGTTTAAATACTCAAATTCCAAGGCAAATAAAGATCTTTAAATTTGAAAAATTTGATGAAATCTTAAATTCTAAAGTAGATTTAGTGGTATTAGGAATAAGCTCAAAAGGAATAGAATGGGTTGCAGATCAACTAAGCAGACTTCACAAGGAGAAAAATCTGCCAAATTTACTAATGCTAACTAAAGGTCTTAGCGTTTATAAAAACAACTATGAATTATTAGTTGATAAATTGGAGAGGTTACTTTTTGATAAAGGCATTTCAAACGTTAATATTTCAGCCGTAGGAGGACCTTGTTTAGCTGCTGGGTTAGCTAATAGAGTTCATAGCAGTGTAGTCATAGCAAACAAAAATCTAAGTGTAGCAAAAAAAATAGCTGACATGTTAAATACTAGTTATTATCATACTTCTTATTCTGATGATTTAAATGGTGTTGAGGTATCAGCTGCAATTAAAAATATTTTTTCTATGGCTGTAGGTGCAGCTAAAGGCTTGTGTAGTAAAAATATTTCTGATGAAGTTAGAGAAAAAAACTATTTAAATACAGCCTCTGCACTAATAAAACAATCAATTTTTGAAATGGAAATCTTTGTAGAGCATCTCAAAGGAAAAAAAGAAACTGTGAAAGGATTAGCTGGTTTGGGAGATCTTTATGTAAGCTCAGGTGGAGGAAGAAATGCAAAAATGGGAGCTTATATTGGAGAAGGTTTAACATTCACAGAAGCAAAAAAAACAAAAATGGAAAAAGTTACTGTTGAAGGAGCCGATTTAGCGAAAGAGATTGCCAAAAAAGTTAATGAGGATTTTGATGAAAAAAAATTACCTTTAATGCTAGGTATGATAAACGCTATTGTTGAAGATAAAAAACTTGAATTAAATTGGGAAGCATTTAGATGAAAAAGTTTATAATTTCTATTGATGCAGGTACAACATCTAATAGATCAATTTTATTTGATTTGAATGGTAAGCCAATTTTTTCCTCACAAAAAGAATTTACACAGTACTTTCCAAAAAGTGGATGGGTTGAGCATAATCCGGATGAAATTTGGAAAACAACAATAAAAACTTTAAAAGAGGTAATACAAAAAGCTAGACGCTTAAAAGGTAAAATTTTAAGCATTGGAATCACCAACCAAAGAGAGACCACTGTTCTATGGGATAAAAAAAATGGAAAACCTGTTTACAAAGCTATTGTTTGGCAAGACAGAAGGACTGAAGAATTTTGTAAAAAGCTGAGAAAACAAAATAAGGATACGATGGTTTTTAATAAAACTGGCCTTTTGATAGACTCATATTTTTCTGGAACAAAAATTAAATGGATTTTAGACAATGTCCCTAAAGCACGGCAGTTAATGAATAAGAAACAATTGTTATTTGGAACAATTGATAGCTTTTTAATTTGGAGACTTACAAAGGGAACAGTTCATGCAACAGATGCAACAAACGCAAGTAGAACAATGATATATAATATTTCCTCAAATAAATGGGATGATACAATATTGAGCCTTCTTAAAATTAAAAAACATATTCTACCAGAAGTGAAAGATTGTGCAGATAATTATGGTCAAACCCATCCTTCAATAACCGGTAAACCAATTCCGATTAATGGAGTAGTAGGCGATCAACAATCAGCAACAATTGGCCAATGTTGTTTTGAACCTGGCTCATTAAAAAGCACATACGGAACTGGAGCTTTTGTATTATTAAATACCGGTTCTAAAAAAATTTACTCAAAAAATAGATTATTAACAACTATTGCTTACAGAATTAATGGAAAGACAACATACGCAATGGAGGGGTCTATTTTTATAGCTGGTGCTGGTGTGCAATGGTTAAGAGATAGAATGAAATTTTTTAAGAAAGCACCTGAAACAGAAAAAATAGTCAAATCACTTCAAAACAATAATGATATTTATTTAGTTCCAGCATTCACTGGATTAGGAGCTCCGTATTGGGACGCTAATGCCAGAGGAGTTTTAAGCGGCATTACTAGAGATACAAGTCCTAAAGAAATAGTCAGAGCTACGATCGAAGCAGTAGCTTATCAAACTCACGATCTTTTTGAAGCAATGAAACATGATGGGCTAAGACCAAAAATTGTAAAAGTTGATGGAGGAATGGTTATGAATAATTGGTTTTCACAATTTCTTTCAGATATCGTAAATGTTAAGGTTTTAAGACCTAAGGTTCAAGAAACTACCGCATTAGGAGCAGCATTCATGGCGGGCTTGCATATTGGAGTATACAAATCTTTAAAAGATATTTCAAAAAATTGGTTTTTAGATAAAAAATTTAGTCCCCGGATGTCTAACAGTAAAAGAAAAAAGTTGATTAACGGATGGTCTACAGCTATCAAAAGAACTTTGATAAATTAATTCAATTTAAAGTTGTAAATTTTTTAATTTATATTCTGTACAATCATATTTTTTTTTGCTTCAATATAGTTATCTTAAACAACAATGGGGGATTTAATGTTTAAAATATTTAAATACGTTCTGACTGTTGCTGTTTCACTTTCTCTTTTAGCTTCTTCTGTAAGCGCTGACGCGATTAAGAAGTGGGCTACTGGTGAGTTTAGTCTTTCTACACTTTCTGAAAAAGAAAGAATTAAAGAACTAAAATGGTTCCAAGATGCTGCGAAGCCATTCAAAGGAATGTCTATCAAAGTATTATCTGAAACTATACCTACTCACGAGTATGAGTCAAAAGTACTAACAAAGGCTTTTGAGGAGATTACTGGGATTAAAGTAAATCACCAGTTACTTGGTGAAGGTGATGTAGTAATGGCAGTACAAACTCAAATGCAAACTAACGTTAGTATTTATGATGCTTATATCAATGACTCTGATTTGATCGGTACTCACGCTAGAATGCAACAAGCTGTTAACTTAACGAAATGGATGGCTGGAGAAGGTAAAGATGTTACTTTACCAACTTTAGACTTAGATGATTTCATTGGTAAACAGTTTACTACAGGTCCAGATGGTGATTTATATCAAATGCCAGACCAACAATTTGCTAACCTTTATTGGTTTAGAAAAGATTGGTTTGACAGACCTGAAATCAAAAAAGGTTTTAAAGCCAAATACGGTTACGATTTAGGTGTACCATTAAATTGGTCTGCTTATGAAGACATTGCTAAATATTTCTCAGAAGATGTGAAGAATATTGACGGTGTAAGAATTTACGGTCATATGGACTACGGTAAAAGAGCTCCTGACTTAGGTTGGAGAATGACTGACGCGTGGTTATCAATGGCTGGAGCAGGTGATGTTGGAAAACCTAATGGAATACCAGTGGACGAGTGGGGAATAAGAATGGAAAAAGGTTCTTGTAACCCTGTTGGAGCTTCAGTAACAAGAGGTGGAGCTGCTAATGGTCCTGCTGCTGTATACGCAATCAGAAAATGGGATGAGTGGTTAAGAAACTACGCACCTCCAGGTGCCGCGGCTATGGATTTCTATCAGTCTCTACCGTCACTATCTTCTGGAAACGTTGCTCAGCAAATTTTCTGGTATACAGCGTTCACAGCTTCTTTAGTAGGAAAAAATCCTAATAATAAAGTTGTTGACTCTAAAGGAATGCCTTTATGGAGAATGGGTCCATCACCAAAAGGACCTTATTGGGAAGAAGGTATGAAGCTTGGTTATCAAGATGCTGGGTCATGGACTTTATTTAAGTCTACACCAGTCAAAAATAGAAAAGCTGCATGGTTGTACGCTCAATTCGTTGTATCAAAAACAGTAGACCTTAAGAAAAGTCACGTTGGTTTAACTATCATCAGAGATAGTTCAATAGACCACAAATCTTTTACAGAAAGAGCACCAGCACTTGGTGGACTTGTTGAGTTCTACAGATCAAACAACAGAAATATTTGGTCACCAACAGGTGTAAACGTTCCGGATTATCCGAAATTAGCACAAATCTGGTGGCAACAAATTGGAGATGTAAACTCAGGTGCGTTTACTCCACAACAAGCTATGGATCGACTTGCAGAAGAGATGGACTTAGTTATGTCTCGTATGGAAGCTGCTGACAAAGGTAGCAATGCATACGGTGGATGTGGACCAAGACTTAATAAACCAAGAGAAGCTTCTTATTGGTTAAATCAAAAAGGTTCACCAAAAGCTAAACGTGATGAGAAACCTCAGGGAAAAACTGTTCCATACTCAAAAGCTTGGAAATAGTAAGAGGTTAATCTAAATTAAAAAGGGGGCACTAGTTGCCCCCTTTTTTTAAAACTAAATTTTAAATTATGAGTCTAGAATTAAAAAACATAGAAAAAAAAGTTGGTATAAATACTCACATTTATTCTACAAGTCTAAAATTAGAAAAAAATACTATAAATGTACTTCTTGGCTCAACACTAGCCGGCAAGACTACCTTAATGCAAATAATGGCAGGATTAGATAAGCCGACTTCAGGCGAAATATGGTTTAATGGAAAAAATGTTACAGGTATGAAGGTTCAAAAAAGAAATTGTTCAATGGTTTATCAACAATTTATAAATTATCCAAATTATACAGTTTATGAAAATATTGCTTCGCCGTTAGCAATAACGGGAGTTAATGATGATGAGATTAAACAAAGAGTAGGAAAGGTGGCTGAACTTTTAAAATTATCAGGAATGTTAAATAAAAAACCTGACGAATTATCAGGCGGACAACAACAAAGAACTGCTTTAGCAAGGGCACTAGTTAAGGACTCAGATTTAATTTTATTAGATGAGCCTTTAGCAAATCTAGATTTTAAACTAAGAGAGGAATTAAGAGAGGAATTGCCTAAACTATTTGAAGATAGAGATTGTATAGTTGTATATGCTACAACAGAGCCATCCGATGCTCTGATGATAGGGGGAAATACAGCGACATTATTAGAAGGCAAAGTTATTCAGTATGGAAAAACTTTAGATGTTTATAATAAGCCTGAAAATTTAATTTCAGCTAAAGTTTTTAGTGATCCACCAATGAATATTGCACAGATTACAAAAAGCGGAGATAATTGTAAATTTACGGATAATGATGTTCAATGGAAATCATCAGCAAAAATTAAAGACGGCACTTATAAAATAGGTATAAGACCTCATAATATTACTACGTATAAAGAGGGAAATAACTCAGTCGAAATTAACGGCAAAGTTCAAATTTCTGAACTTAGTGGATCAGAAAGCTTAATACACTTTACTAACGGAAATTTAAACTGGGTTTCATTGTCTAATGGTACCCAACAAAAAAATGTTGGAGAAGATACTAAACTGTACATGAACACTGATGAGTTTTTATATTTTGATCAAAATAACAGATTGGTAAACAATGGCTAAAATTACATTAAAAGACCTAAGTCATAGTTATTTGGAAAAACAGAATAATAATTCTGATTGGGCATTGAGAGACGTTAATATTGATTGGAAAGATGGTGGGGCATATGCTCTTTTAGGTCCATCTGGTTGTGGAAAGACAACATTATTAAATATTATCTCAGGTTTATTAAAACCAACAAAGGGCAGTGTTTTATTTAATGATAAAGATATGACATCACTTAACCCCGTTGAAAGAGATATTGCCCAGATATTTCAGTTTCCAGTTATTTATGACACCATGTCCGTATATGATAACTTAGCTTTCCCATTAAAAAATAGAGGTCTTTCAGAATTAGAAGTTGCATCAAAAGTTAAAGAAATTGCTGAGATGCTTGAATTGACATCTACATTAAATAACAGAGCATCAGGTTTAACAGCTGATGGAAAACAAAAAATTTCATTAGGTAGAGGACTTGTTAGATCAGACGTTAACGTAATTATGTTTGATGAGCCATTAACTGTTATAGACCCACATTTAAAGTGGGTTTTAAGATCTAAATTAAAAGAATTACATCAAAAAATTAATCGTACTATGATTTATGTGACACATGATCAAACTGAGGCCTTAACATTTGCAGACCAGGTTGTAGTAATGCATGAAGGTCAAATCGTTCAAACTGGAACACCTGTTGAATTATTTGAGAAACCAAAACATACTTTTGTTGGACATTTTATTGGCTCACCTGGAATGAATATACTTCCTTGTGAAATTAAAAATGGCGAAATAAATTTCAGTGGTCAAAAAATACAAAGTCATAAAGCTATAAAAAAATCAAATTTTAGCAAAACTCAAATAGGTATTAGACCTGAATTTATTAATTTTTCAAAAGATGGGATTCCAGTTAAAATTAAAAGAGTAAGTAATACTGGAAGACATAAAATTGTTGATACAGAATGTAATGGTGGTAATATAAAAATTTTATCAAACGCATCTACTGCAATTCCAAGTGGAGACGCTTATATAACTTTTAATCAAAAATATACTTATGTTTATGGAGATAACTGGATCATAGAATAATGAATAAAACTATTAATCAAAAAGCTTGGTATTTTGTTATCCCCGTATTTGTTCTTGTTGCATTTAACGCAGCTATTCCCTTAATGACAGTCGTAAATTATTCATTTCAAGAAACTTTTGGAAACAACGTATTTGCTTGGGAAGGTACAAGGTGGTTTAAACAAATTCTATTGTCTGAAAGATTTCACGCTTCATTAGGAAGACAATTCGCTTTTACTTTTATAATACTTCTAATCCAAATACCTCTAGGAATTGCTATTGCGCTCACAATGCCAAAAAAAGGATGGGGTGTACCGGTTTGTTTGATTTTAATGTCTATGCCGCTTCTAATTCCTTGGAATGTTGTTGGAGCAATGTGGAATATTTTTGCACTCCCAGATATTGGTTTTCTTGGTTATTCATTAAACGCAATGGGTTTTGATTATAACTTTACCCAACAACCTGGTGATGCGTGGTTCACAACAATTTTAATGGATGTATGGCATTGGACATCTTTAGTTGTTCTTTTGTCTTATGCAGGTCTTAACTCAATTCAACCAGCGTACTATCAAGCTGCAGAAATAGATGGTGCTAGTAGGTGGGCAACTTTCAGATATATTGAATTACCAAAAATGAAAAAAGTTTTAACTTTAGCAATTTTATTAAGATTTATGGATAGTTTTATGATTTACACTGAGCCATTTGTACTAACAGGAGGTGGGCCAGGAAATACTACAGCATTTTTATCTATTGACTTAGTTAAAATGGCTTTGGGTCAATTTGATTTAGGACCAGCAGCTGCGATGTCATTAATATATTTCTTTATCGTACTTTTGGTTTGTTGGGTATTTTATAATTTAATGATGAAAAATGAGGCACAGTCATGAAAAAATATAAATGGTTAGTACCCACATTATATATAATTTTTTTAATGCTACCGATTTATTGGTTAATAAATATGTCATTTAAAACAACTACTGAAATTATAAATACATATTCTTTATGGCCACAAAAATTTACAACAGAAAATTATGTAAAAATATTTACAGATAGTACCTGGTATATGGGTTACATTAACTCAATTACTTATACAGTATTCAATACTGTTATTTCTGTTGCCGCAGCTTTACCAGCAGCTTACGCGTTTTCTAGATATAAATTTGTAGGTGACAAGCATTTGTTCTTTTGGTTGTTAACAAATAGAATGGCTCCACCAGCAGTTTTTGCTTTACCATTTTTCCAGTTCTATTCATCTGTAAATTTATTTGATACCCATATAGCTGTCGCTTTATCTCACTGTTTATTTAATATTCCTCTAGCAGTTTGGATTTTAGAGGGTTTTATGTCTGCGGTTCCAAAAGAATTAGATGAAACAGCATATGTTGATGGATATTCGTTTGGAAGATTCTTTTTTAAAATTTTTCTTCCTACAATTGCAGCTGGGATAGGAATTACAATGTTTTTCTGCTTTATGTTTTCTTGGGTTGAGCTTTTGTTAGCTAAAACATTAACAGCTACAGCTGCAAAACCAATAGCAGCTACTATGACAAGAACTGCTAGCACATCTGGATATGAACTTGGTTTATTAGCTGCAGCTGGAACTTTAACAATAATTCCTGGAGCAATTGTGATTTACTTTGTTAAAAATTATATTGCTAAAGGTTTCGCGATGGGAAGGGTTTAATGTTTACAAAACTATACGCAGCTACATGGGGTGAGGTCGGCAAGGCCAAAGAAAAAGGTTTTTTTGATTTTGATTTATTTTCATGGATGGCATGGACTTGGCAAACTGCAGCGTTTTTTATTTTCATTGCCCTTTGTATAACTGTAATGCTTATTTGGGAAAAAAAGGTTCCCGGGGGCACTCCGAGAAAAGGAATTTTAGGATTAGATACTACAAGAGGCGATAGGTTGTTTATATCTCTACTAGGTAGCGCTTTTATTCATCTTTTTTGGTTGGCTTTAGTCGGTAGTGTGTTATGGGTAGCTACAATTATTTGTGTAGGTTATGCAGTTGTTGTTTTTAGATATGTCTAGGAGAATCGATGGTTAAAGTAGGAATTAATGGATTTGGAAGAATTGGTAGGCTTATTTTAAGAGCAATTCTTGAAAACTATAAAAATAAGATTCAAGTTGTTGCTATTAATGATTTGGGATCAATAGAGACAAATGCACATCTTATTAAATATGATAGTACACATGGTACTATTAATGAAGATGTTCAAACATCTAAAGAAGGTTTTAAAATTTCAAACCATGACATAAAAGTTTTCGCAGAAAAAGATCCTGCAAACATACCATGGGGCAAAGTAGGAGCTGATGTCGTTTTAGAGTGTACAGGTATTTTTTTAGATAAGAAGTCATCTGAGAAACATTTAAAGGCTGGAGCAAAGAAAGTAATTATTTCGGCCCCTGGCAAAGATGTAGACTTTACAATTGTTCAAGGTGTAAATAGTAAAGAATTAAAAAAAGAGCATAACATTATCTCCAATGGATCATGCACAACAAATTGTTTAGCTCCGATTGCTATGGTTTTAGAAAAAAAATTTGGTATAACTTATGGATATATGACTACTATTCATAGTTATACTGGTGATCAGAACCTTTTAGATACCTTGCATAAAGATTTAAGAAGAGCGAGATCAACAGAAGGTGCAATGATACCTACTTCAACTGGTGCTGCAAAAGCAATGAGTTTAGTTTTACCGAGTTTGAAGGGAAAGTTAGATGGGACAGCTATAAGGGTACCTACTCCAAACGTTTCACTTGTTGATTTAACACTAGTTACTGAAAAAGAAGTTACTACTGAAGCCATCAATGATGCTATGTGTGAAGCTGCTAATGGTGAACTAAAAGGCATTCTAGATGTAAATGATAAACCATTAGTATCAAAAGATTTTAATCATAACGCACATAGCTCAATTTTTGATTTGACCCAAACTCAAGTAATAAAAGGTAAATTTAGTAGAGTTTTATCTTGGTATGATAATGAATGGGGTTTTTCAAACAGAATGTGTGATACAACTATTCAAATAGCAGGTCAAATTTAATTATTTTCAGCTTCCTCAATAAGTTTGATTGTAGTTAGAGGGATATCACTATTATCTATTTCAACTTCCTTTTGTTTTTTAAAACTTAATTTAACAGTATTATTTCTGAGTTTTGCTAAGTCATCAATCGCCGATAAAATTTCTTGTACCGTAAATTTTTCGTTCATTAAGTTCCAACTTTATATAATCTTATCATATTAGTCATACCAGCATTTCCAAAGGGCAAACCTGCAGTAATCACAACAAAATCATTTTTTTTTATTGAACTATCTTTTCGAATAATTTCTCTTGATATATTCATCATATCTTTCCATCCATTTGCATCACGACTATTTAATGACTCGACTCCCCACAACAACGACATTTGTCGGCTCACATTTATATTCGGAGATATTGTAATTATTTTAACCCTTGGTCTCATAGCTGAAACTATCTTGGCAGTTTTACCTGAGTTAGAAAATGCTATAATAGCCTTCACTGATGGGTTATAGGCCAAATCTTTTACTGAAAGAACAATCGATTTAACAGGATCCTTTTTAGCATCAATTTTATTTTTGAAATCATCAATATGTTCTTTTTTATACTTCTCTGTGGAAATAATTGTTTTGGTCATTGTTTTAACAGCTTGGAGTGGGTATCTTCCTACTGCACTTTCTGCCGACAGCATAACAGTATCTGCACCTTGAAATATTGCTGTTGCAATATCATTAATTTCAGCTCTTGTTGCTGTATAATTTTCAATCATACTTTCTAGCATTTGTGTAGCAACAATTACAGATTTAGATAATTGATTACATTTTTTAATTAAACCAAGTTGTATTTTAGGAACTTCGCTGTGACCTATATCTATTGCTAAATCACCTCTGGCTATCATAATAGCATCGGTTGCTTTAATGATTTCATTTATATTTTTTAATGCCAATTTATTTTCAATTTTAGCAATGATACCCATATCTTTAGAAATTATTTTTCTAGTTTGATTTATTAATTTTGCATTTTGTAAATAAGATAATGCTATCCAGTTGCAGCCAATTTTTTTTGCAAATTTAATGTCTTTCTTATCTTTAGAAGTCAAATTATTAAAAGGTAGATTTATATTTGAAATATGTACACTCTTGTTGCTTGATAAAAAACAATTTTGACTTAAACACTTAGTTGTAACTGAATTGGCATTTTTTTTTATAATTTTAAAAGCATATTTACCATCATCTAATAGTAAAATATTATTTTTTTTAACTTTTTTAATTATAAATGAATATGGTAATCTTACTCTATTTTTGTCACCATCTTTTTTTTTTAAATCAAAAATAAACTTTTGATTTTTTTTTAATTGGATTTGATTACTTTGTATTTTACCAATTCTTAATTTTATTCCTTGTAAATCACCTATTATAGAAATTCTTTTTTTTGTACTTTTTTCCAAGTTTCTTATCTTATTTACAATATTTTTAATATTCTTTGTGTTATGACTAAAATTTATGCGAAAAGCATCTACACCATGCTCAATAATTTTTTTAAGTTGAGAAGTTGAGGATATCGCTGGACCTAAAGTTGCGATTATTTTTGCTTTTTTATCCATTATTTTAAAAAGGTGTGTTATATTACCATGAATCCTTAAAAAATAAATTTCATAATGAATAAAATTAAAAAAATTGGAATTTTGACAAGCGGTGGTGATTGTGGTGGACTTAATGCTGCAATTAGGTCGATTTTTTTTAGAGCAAAAACTAAATATAACATGGAAGTCTATGGTATTAGAGATGGAACTGTAGGATTAACAAAAAGACCAATTGATATTGAAAAATTATCTTATGACACTTTTAAGGGTTATCTACTAAGACAAGGGGGAACTTTTTTAGGTTCCACTAATCGAGGTAATCCTTTTAGATTCCCAAAAAATGGAAAAGTTATTGATACATCGGAGCTTATTATCCAAGGATATAAATCCTTAAAACTTGACGGTTTGATAATTATCGGTGGAGATGGAAGTATGCAAATTTTAAAAAGATTAGCCGAAAAAGGTGGAATGAATATTGTAGCAATTCCAAAAACTATAGATAATGATGTTGGAGCTACAGAAAATTCAATAGGATTTCACACAGCGGTTGATGTAGCAACTCAAGCCCTAGATAACTTGCAGTCAACAGCTGCTAGTCATAGAAGATCAATGATCTTGGAAGTTATGGGGAGAGATGCCGGTCATATTGCTTTAAACGCAGGTATAGCCGGAGGAGCAGATGTTATTTTAATTCCAGAAATAAACTATTCAATCGAAGGCGTAATAAAAAAATTAAACAATATGAAAAAAAATAAAATACAGCATTCTTTAATCATTGTTGCTGAAGCAGTAAAAAAAGAGGATGGATCAAAAGTAATACACAAATATATTGATGGTGAAAAAAGATTAGGAGGAATTGGTGATTACATCGCTAAAGAAATAATGAAAAAAACAGATATTGAATGCAGAGTAACAACCTTGGGACATGTGCAAAGAGGAGCGCCACCAACTGCTAGTGATAGAATACTAGCAAGTGCTTTTGGAGTTTACGCAGTAGATCTTTTAGCAAATAAAAAATATAATAGAATGGTCGCATGGAACAATAGAAAGGTTGTTGATGTGCCAATAGATGAAGGTATTAAAACTTATAGAGATGTAAAAAGAGATGACCCATTAGTTGAAACAGCTCTTTCATTGGGAACATATATTGGTGAAGTAGAATAAGCATGTTTCAAAAATTTCATGAGATACAAGTTAAAACTGGCGGACAAAATCTTTACAATTTTACATCAAAAATTATTAAATGGGTTAAAAGTGAAAACTTGAACAACGGTTTTTTAAACATAAATATTTTACATACAAGTGCTTCACTTATCATACAAGAAAATGCAGATCCGGATGTAATGAAAGATATGAAAAATTTTTTTAATAAATTAGTGCCGATGAACGAAAATTATATACATAGCGCTGAAGGTGAAGATGATATGCCTGCACATATAAAGTCTGCATTAACCAATAGTCATTTATCTGTTTCAATTAAAGATAATGATCTAGTACTTGGAACCTGGCAAGGATTATATTTATTTGAACATAGAAAAGATAGTCATATAAGGAAATTAAGCTTGCACTTTGTTGGTGACTAATTATTCCCAATCAAATTTTGGAAAGGTATCAAATACTTGCAAAACTTTATCTGACCATTTATCGCAAATTTTTGCATAATCTTCATCAGTTGTGTTTAAACATTTTAAATAAGAAATTTTTTTTTCGTTTTTTTTGTAGACAGCAACGTCTATTGGTGGTCCAACTGTTAAATCACTTTTTAGTGTAGAGTCCATAGATATCAAAGCGCATCTCGATGCATCACCAATTGAAACATTTGGCGTAATTACTCTGTCAAGGATCGGTTTACCATACTTCACTTCTCCTATAACTAAATAAGGTTTACTATCTGCTGGCCTTATGTAATTTCCTTGAGGATAAACCATATAAAGTTCGAGATCTTGACCTCTTATTTGTCCCCCAATAATGAACGTGGATCCTAAAACTAAACTATCCGTATTAACTCCATCTGGAGAAGAGTGTTTAATATTAAGCTTACCTATATAGGATGCAATTTGTTCAAAATCTTTACAAGTATTGAGATTTAATGATGAATTTTTATCTTTTATATCTTTTTCCACAGATTTAAAAACTGCCTGGGATGTGGCTAGGTTACCTGATGTAACAATAATTATTGTTCTATCACCAACATCATAAGTTAGCATTTTTGAGTATATATTGACGTTATCTAAACCTGCGTTCGTTCTTGAATCTGAGGCCAAAACAACACCCTCATTCGTTTTAATACCAATACAATATGTCATGGTGAATTCTTATTTAAAAAATTGTAATAATTCAATTCTTTATTATCATATCTAATATCTAATTTGTGCAATTGATTAATATGACAAATACATAAAGATGGCTATATGGTGAATTTGTGGAAAAAATACGACTCTAAAAAAACTTATGATGAGTATTTAAACT
>CACIVM010000007.1 GCA_902590115.1 uncultured Pelagibacteraceae bacterium
GGCTTTTTATTACACCAAAGTGGGGAATAGTTTTTTTATTAGTTGGCTTATGTATTGTAGGTAGATTTTTGATAAATTTAAACTCTTCAAGAAAATCCGAAATCAAAATTTTTAGTAAGTTTACTTCAAAATTTATAGAGGTAACAGAAAATAAGGCGAAACATTTTGCTGTCACAGGAATATTATTTGCAGTGGTATTCCCGTTTTTACCTTTCACTGATAGGTATTTTATGGATGTAGCCATAATGATTTTGACTTACATAATGCTTGGTTGGGGCTTAAACATTGTAGTTGGTTTAGCAGGGCTTCTTGATTTAGGTTATGTAGCTTTTTATGCTGTTGGAGCTTATTCATACGCTTTAATAGCTACAACGTTCGGCTGGTCTTTTTGGATTTGTCTTCCCCTTGCGGGAATATTTGCAGCCTTTTTTGGTATCCTTTTAGGTTTTCCTGTTTTAAGGTTAAGAGGTGATTACCTCGCAATTGTTACCCTAGGATTTGGTGAAATTATAAGGATTATTTTAATTAATTGGTACGAAGTAACCAATGGGCCTGATGGAATAACAGGAATTCCAAGACCCTCTTTTTTTGGTTTACCATTTAAAAGATCACCTGATGATGGAGAACTAAGTTTTCACACTTTTTTTGGTCTGGAATACTCAACAATGCACAGAATTATTTTTTTATACTATTTAATTTTAGTTTTAGCCTTAATAACAAATTACTTCACACTAAAAATAAGAAAACTTCCTGTAGGAAGAGCTTGGGAAGCCTTAAGAGAGGATGAGATAGCTTGTAAGTCTTTAGGTGTAAACCCCACAAATACAAAGCTTACTGCTTTTGCAATTGGAGCGATGTTTGGCGGATTCGCTGGATCATTCTTCGCAACTAGGCAAGCATTTATAAGCCCAGAAAGTTTCACATTTATAGAGTCGGCAATTATAGTAGCAATTGTGGTTTTAGGAGGAATGGGTTCTCAAACAGGAGTTATTCTGGCCTCTATTTTTTTGATTGGCATTACAGAAATATTTAGAGATTTAGAACAATTTAGAATGATAGCTTTCGGAGGAGCCATGGTATTAATTATGATTTTTAAACCTAAAGGTATTTTGGCAAATAGAAAACCTACTATTTTAATGCACGGAGATAAAAAATGAGCAATCTACTCTCTGTGGAAAATCTTACAATGAAATTTGGTGGCCTTGTAGCAATTGATGATTTAAGTTTTAACGCTAGAAATAAAGAAATAACATCTATCATTGGCCCAAATGGCGCTGGAAAAACTACAGTATTTAATTGCCTAACAGGTTTTTATAAACCTACAGCTGGCCAAATGTTTCTTTACCAAACTGATAGTAAAATTTCTTTAAGGAAGTACACAGATTTTAAAATTGCTTATGTGGCAAAAGTGGCGAGAACTTTTCAAAATATAAGGCTGTTCCCAGCAATGTCTGTTTTAGAAAATCTTCTAGTAGCTCAACATAACGAATTAATGGTAGCCTCTGGCTACTCTCTTTACGGTTTACTTAATTTAAAATCTTATAAAGAAAAAGAAAAACTTGCTGTAGATAAAGCAAAATATTGGCTGGACATAATTGGATTAACGCATAGAGCCGATGATAATGCAGGAGATTTACCATACGGTGATCAAAGAAAATTAGAAATTGTAAGAGCAATGTGTATCGATCCTAAACTTTTATGCTTAGATGAACCTGCCGCTGGATTAAATCCCAAAGAGTCAGCTGAATTAAATAAACTTTTAAGATTTATCAAAACAGAAAAAAAAACAGGTATTTTATTAATTGAACACGACATGAGTGTTGTTATGGGTATTTCAGACCACGTTGTTGTATTGAACTATGGTAAAAAAATCTTTGAAGGGACTGCAGACGAAACAAAAAAAAGTAAAGAAGTAATTGAAGCTTATTTAGGAGTTGAAGAATAATGTTAAAAATTTCAAAAGTAGAAACGTTTTACGGGAAAATTCAGGCATTAAGGGGTGTTGACATTGATGTGAATGACGGTGAAATAGTTTCTCTAATTGGATCTAATGGAGCGGGTAAGTCAACATTACTCATGACCATAAGTGGAGTAAACAAAGCTAAGAATGGAGAGATTATTTTTAATGGCGAAAAAATTCAAAATCAAGAACCTCATAAAATAGTAAATTTAGGTATTAGCCAAGTACCAGAAGGAAGGAGAATTTTTTCGAGACTAACCGTTGAGGAGAATTTAAGATTAGGAGCTTATATTAATGAAAAAGGTAAATTTTTTAGCGATGATATCAAGGAAGTTTATGATCTTTTTCCAGTTTTGAATGACAGAAAAACTCAAAGAGGAGGAACCTTATCTGGTGGGGAGCAACAGATGTTAGCAATTGGAAGAGCTTTAATGAGTAAACCAAAAGTTTTACTTCTTGATGAACCATCATTGGGAATCGCACCAAAACTTGTAAATCAAATATTTGCATCGATAAAAAATATCAATAGAAAAAAAAATGTGACCATTTTTTTGGTAGAGCAAAATGCAAAAAAAGCATTAGAATTGGCGGATAGAGCATACGTTTTAGTAAATGGGAAGGTAACTATTGAAGGACCCGGTCAAGATCTCTTAAAAAACAAGGATATTCAAGCAGCTTATCTAGAGGGTGGGTCAAAAAATTAATTTTTTTCATATTTACAAGATCCTTCTAAAAGTGTTGAATACATTACATTAGTTAATTAACAACAGAGGATATAATATGTTAGGAACGTTTAAAAAAATTCTATCATTAACCGCTGGTTTATTAATGTTTGCAACTTTTTCTGCAAAAGCAGAAGTAGTTGTTGCTTCTGCTGGCCCTATGTCTGGTCAATACGCATCTTTTGGTGCTCAGTTAAAAGCTGGTGCTGAAATGTGGTTAAAGCACGTTAATAAAAGAGGTGGAATAAATGGTGAGAAAGTAAAATTAGAAATCGGAGATGATGCTTGTGATCCTAAACAAGCAGTAGCTGTAGCCAACAAGTTTGCTGGCCAAGGTGTTGCTTACGTTGCAGGTCACTTCTGCTCTGGTTCTTCAATTCCAGCTTCAGCTGTATATAACGAAGAGGGAATTATACAAGTTTCGCCAGCTTCAACAAATCCGGCATTAACGGATAAGGGTGGAAAATATACTTTTAGAGTTTGTGGAAGAGATGATCAGCAAGGAGAAGTTGCTGGTAAATTTTTAGCTAAAAACTATAAAGGAAAAAAGGTAGCTATTCTTCATGATAAAACTGCTTACGGAAAAGGTTTAGCCGATGCAACTAAGTCAAATATGAACAAAGCTGGCCTTAAAGAAGCTATGTACGAAGCTTATACTGCAGGTGAAAAAGATTATTCTGCTTTAGTTTCAAAATTGAAATCTAATAATATTGAAGCAGTTTACCTTGGTGGTTACCACACAGAGGGTGGTTTGATCGTAAGACAAATGAGAGATCAAGGGATGAAAACTCAATTAATAAGTGGTGACGCACTAGTAACAGCTGAGTACTGGGATATAACTGGTAATGCAGGTGAAGGTACATTGATGACCTTTTCTCCTGACCCAAGAAACAATCCAAAAGCTGGACCACTTGTAAAAGAGTTTAAAGCTGCCGGTATTGAACCTGAGGGTTATGTTCTTTACTCATATGCTGCGCTGCAGGTTTTTGAACAAGCTGCAAATAAGGCAAAATCAAATGATCCAGCAAAAGTGCTAAAGGTTATGCAAAAAGGAAAATTTGATACAGTGCTTGGAACTTTAAGCTTTGACAAAAAAGGCGACGTAAGTTTACCAGGATACGTGTTCTATGAGTGGAGCAAAGGAAATTACAAACAACTTTAATTTATAAAGTTGCTTAATTTACTTAAAAGGGGGCTATTGCCCCCTTTTTTTTATTACAAAGGAATTTTATGCAAATAACTTACGATGACTTTAAAAAAGTACAAATCAAAGTGGGAACTATTCTAGAAGTAAAAATTAATGAGAAAGCTAGAAAACCTTCACTAGTAATTAAAGTTGATTTTGGAGAAGAAATAGGAATTAAGCAATCTTCAGCGCAAATTACTCATTATTATAATGCTGAAAATTTGAAGGGAAAACAAGTGATTGGGGTATGCAATTTTCCAACAAAAAATATTGCAGGTGTTGTATCTGAAGTCTTAATTCTAGGGGCTATCGAAAAAGATGGGAAAGTTGTCCTAGTGCATCCATCACAGAAAACTGATAATGGTTTAGATATTGCCTAAGATGATCTCCGAAACCTTTCACTGGAAATGTAAACACACTTGGTTAAAGAGTGCAAAAAATACTTTTTGGTGTTTATTAGGATGTTCGATTGGTGATTTTGGAACTATTTTATTTTTTCAATTATCTAAGATACCATTTCCTATTTTAGGCATCATGACTCTTGCAATTATCAATGGAATTATTACTAGTATAATTTTAGAAACAATTATTTTATTAAGACAAAATTTTACATTTAAACTAGCTTTTAAAACTGCAGTAGGTATGAGCTTAATTTCAATGGTTAGTATGGAAGTAGCAATGAATGCAACTGATTATTTCTTAACTGGAGGAGCAATTTTAACTTGGTGGGTAGTCCCAATAATGTTAGTAGTTGGGTTTGTAACTCCATGGCCTTATAATTATTGGAGATTAAAAAAATTTAATGAAGCGTGTCATTAATTTTTACTTTATATAATGATCTCAGATTTTTATCCATTAATACTCTTTGGCATTGTCACAGCTTTCACGCCGGGGCCAAATAATATTTCAGCAGCCTACTCTGGATTTAACTTTGGATTCAGAAAAACTTTACCCTTAATGCTAGGAGTAGTATTTGGTTGGACCTCATTACTAATTTCTATGGAATTAGGATTAGTAATATTATTTCAAAGAATTGGTTATCTTCAATCTATTATTAAGGTACTTGGCTCTATTTTTTTAATTTATCTAGCTTATAAAATTGCTTTTTCAAACATTCAAAAGAATAATAACTTAAAAAAACCAATACAATTTTTTGAAATGTACCTATTTCAATTTATAAACCCAAAAAGTGTTGTTGTGGCTATGACAGCAGTATCAATATTTATTGATACAAAAAATAATTATATCAATGATGTTATTTTAGTTACCACAGTTTACTTTTTTATGGCCGTTTTCTCTATCAGTGGCTGGTGTTTATTGGGTAAATACTTAAGAAAATTTGTCACAAGTGAGAAATTTATTAAAAATTTTAATTATACTATGTCTTTTTTGCTTATCGTTTGCGTAATTTTGTTTTATGTATAGTTATGAAATTTAATAGTAAAAATTCATTTAATTCATTAGATAGTATTTCTTCATCGGGACAAGATTATAAAATCTTCAATTTACAAAAAGCTGAAAAGAATGGTTTAGAAGGAATTTTAAAGCTTCCAAAATCTCTTAAAGTTTTGTTAGAAAATTTACTAAGGTACGAAGATGGTTTAACCGTAGATAAAAAACAGATTTTAGCAATCAAAGACTGGCTTAAAAACAAAAAATCTAATACTGAAATAGCTTACAGACCGGCTAGAGTTTTAATGCAAGATTATACAGGAATTCCTGCTGTAGCGGATTTAGCCGCTATGAGAGATGCTGTTAAAGAAAAAAATAAAGATCCAGAAAAAATAAACCCTTTATCAACTGTAGACTTAGTGATTGATCATTCAGTGATGGTCGATGAATATGCTTCAGGAAAATCATTTGATAAAAATGTAGAAAGAGAATTTTCTAGAAATGGAGAGCGTTATTCTTTCTTAAAATGGGGACAAAAAGCTTTTGACAATTTCAGAGTGGTTCCTCCAGGAACAGGTATTTGCCACCAAGTAAACTTAGAGTATTTATCCAAAGTTGTTTGGTCATCTAAAAGTGGTAATGATTTATATGCTTACCCGGATACTTTGGTTGGAACAGATAGCCATACTACTATGGTCAACGGATTATCTGTATTAGGTTGGGGTGTTGGAGGTATTGAGGCGGAAGCAGCTATGTTAGGACAACCAATTTCAATGTTAATTCCTGAAGTTGTTGGAGTTGAAATAAAAGGCAAACTCAAAGAGGGTACAACTGCAACTGATTTAGTTTTAACAATTGTAGAAATGCTTAGAAAAAAAGGTGTTGTAGGAAAATTTGTAGAATTTTATGGCGAGGGACTTAAAAATTTAACTTTAGCTGATAGAGCAACTATTGCAAACATGGCACCCGAATATGGAGCGACATGTGGTTTCTTCCCTGTTGATGATGAGTCATTGAAATATTTAAAATTATCTGGAAGAGATGACGCTACAATATCTTTGGTGGAAAAATATTCTAAAGAGCAAGGGCTATGGGTGAGTAAAGATGTAGAGTTTACTGATACAGTTTCCTTAGATGTAAGCAGTGTTGTAACAAGTATCTCTGGACCTAAAAGGCCTCAAGATAAAGTTTTACTGACTGATGCAGCAAGCTCATTCGCAAAAGTTTTCAAAGAAAATGCTAAAAGATCTAAAGCTGTAGAGTCTGATGTTGCTGGAGTAGATTTTAAATTAAAAGATGGAGATATCGTAATTGCAGCAATCACTTCATGCACTAATACTTCTAATCCAAGTGTTCTAATTGGAGCTGGACTTCTTGCTAAAAAAGCTTATGAAAAAGGATTAAAAGTTAAACCCTGGGTAAAAACTTCATTAGCGCCAGGGTCACAAGTTGTTACCGACTACTTGGAAAAAGCTGGCTTAAATAAATATTTAGATGAGCTTGGTTTTAATCTTGTAGGATATGGCTGTACTACTTGTATTGGAAATTCAGGACCTTTAAACAAGAATATATCAGATGCAATTAATGAAAAAGATTTATATGCTGTTTCAGTTTTATCTGGAAATAGAAATTTTGAAGGTAGAATAAATCCTGATGTAAAAGCAAATTATTTAGCATCACCACCTTTAGTTGTTGCTTATGCTTTAGCAGGTAATATGAATTTTGATTTGTATAAATCTTCAATCGGAAAAAACAGTAATGGAAAAGATGTTTTCTTAAAAGATATTTGGCCGAGCAATAAAGAAATTGAAGATATAATGCTTACTTCACTTAGCTCAGATATGTTTAAGAAAAGATATTCGAATGTTTCAGAAGGCCCCAAAGAATGGAGAGAAATAAACACAGTTGATAGTGATATCTATAATTGGGAACAAAACTCAACTTATGTTAAAAGACCACCTTTTTTTGATAATCTTTCGGACAAGCCTGAAGGTTTTAAGCCAATAAATAATGCTAGAATACTTTTATTATTAGGAGATACAGTGACAACTGATCATATTTCACCAGCAGGAAGTATAAAAAAAGACAGTCCTACTGGCGATTATTTTATGGAACACCAAATTCAGCAAAAGGATTTTAATTCCTATGGAGCGAGAAGGGGAAATCATGAAGTAATGATGCGAGGAACTTTTGGAAATATTAAAATAAGAAATGAAATGGCACCTGAAACTGAGGGTGGATTTACCGCTCTTCAGCCCGATGGTAAAATAATGAGCGTTTACGATGCTGCTATGGAATATAAAAAAAGAAATAATGATTTAGTTGTTATTGCTGGCAAAGAGTATGGAACCGGCTCATCAAGAGATTGGGCAGCTAAAGGAACAAAGTTACTTGGCATTAAAGCAGTGTTAGCTGAAAGTTTCGAGAGAATTCATAGGTCAAATTTGGTTGGCATGGGAGTTTTACCATTACAATTTAAAGAAGGATTTAACAGAAAAAAATTAAAAATAACAGGTGCCGAACTCATTACAATAATTGACATTGAGAAAGGTATAAAACCAAGAGCAGAAGTAATTTGTGAAATAAAATATAAAGATGGCACAATTAAAAAAATACAAGCTTTAAGTAGAATAGATACTGAAAATGAAATAGAATATTACAAAAACGGCGGAATTTTACAGTACGTTTTACGCAACATGCTCAATTAATGAGAAAAATCACAGTCAAAGTTCACCCTTCTAAAGCTAATTTAAAAAAGAAAGATCAATTAGCGTGGAAAATTGCGGAAATAGCCTCTGACAAAGCGAAGTTGAACAAAGATGCAATTGAGATGGTTATAAATAGAATTATTGATAATGCATCTGTAGCGATAGCGTCATATAACAGGAAACCAGTGGTTTCTGCTCGACAAATGGCCCTAGCGCATCGTAGAAAGAATGGAGCAAATGTTTTTGGATTAAGTCCAAAAATAAAAGTAGATTGTGAGTGGGCAGCATGGGCAAATGGCACTGCTGTGAGGGAACTAGATTTCCATGATACTTTTTTAGCAGCTGACTATAGTCACCCTGGAGATAATATTCCAGCTATTTTAGCCGTAGCTCAACAAAAGAAATGTGACGGAATGGACCTTATTAAGGGAATTTTAACTGGCTATGAAGTTCAAGTAAATTTAGTTAAAGGAATTTGTTTACATGAACATAAAATAGATCATATCGCTCATTTAGGCCCAAGTATTGCAGCAGGATTAGGAAGTTTATTAAGATTAAATACAGATACGATTTACCAATCAGTTCAACAATCATTGCACACAACAATTTCAACTAGACAATCTAGAAAAGGAGAAATCTCAAGCTGGAAAGCTTTTGCGCCCGCTCACGCTGGAAAGTTAGCAGTGGAGTCAGTAGATAGATGTATCAGGGGTGAGGGTGCACCAAGCCCTATTTATGAGGGGGAGGATAGTGTGATAGCATATATTTTATCTGGACCTGGAAAAAAATATTTTGTTCCTATGCCTAGAGTTAATGAACCAAAAAAAGCAATATTAGAAACCTATACGAAAGAGCATTCCGCTGAATATCAATCACAAGCTCTTATTGATCTAGCGAGAAGTTTAAATAAAAAAATAAAAGATTTATCAGATATTAAAAAGATTATCATAGAGACTAGTCATCATACACATTATGTTATTGGTACAGGTGCAAATGACCCCCAAAAAATGGATCCATATGCAAGTAGAGAAACATTAGATCATTCAATTATGTATATTTTTGCTGTAGCACTAGAAGATGGTGCTTGGCACCATGTAAAATCTTACACACCTCAAAGAGCCAGAAGAAAAAGCACTGTTAAGCTTTGGCGAAAAATCATTACAAAAGAGAGTAATAAATGGACTAAAAAATATCATGAAAAAGACCCCAACAAGAAGTGTTTTGGTGGTAAAGTAATAATAATTATGAAAGATGGATCCACTATCACAGATGAGATTAATGTTGCAGATGCTCACCCTGCTGGGAAAAGGCCTTTTGGAAGAATTGAGTATATAAACAAATTTAAAATGCTTACTAACAACATTATTACAGATAGAGAATCAAAAAGATTTTTAAATGCAGTTCAAAATCTTCAAAATTTGAAAAGTCGAGAATTAAAAAGTTTAAATATTGAAGTTAAAAATAAAGGAAATTTAAAGTCAGTTAAGAAAGCAATTTTTTGATTCAAATCTCACTTTGTAATTAAATGAGCTTATTTACCAAGGGTTCCTCATAGCCTAAAAATAATGATAAGTGTTGTAATATTACAACAAAAATAACCAAATAAATAGCCATTTTTTGCAATTTTGCAACTAATAATAGAGATCTTTTGAGTGTACATATCAATGCCAAGTTTATATAACGAGCCTGTTATATTTATAAATAAAACTTTAAGGATATATAATGAGAAAATTAACTTTATCATTAGTCTCAGCATTATCTGTAATTCTATGTACAACGTTTTTACACGCTGGAAGCTTCCAGGTTGGTGTAACAGGACAAATAGCGGCAATAGAAGCCGACGGTACAGAGACAACAGGTGCAGGTGCTGCGGGTGCTGCTAACACAAACTCTGGTAGCGCTGACAATACAGTAGGAATAGCTTCGTTGTTTGCAGAATATACGACGGATTACTACGGCATCACAATTGGTGCAGAATTTATTCCAGCGTCAGCAGATGTTAGCGATAAAGTCGTAACTAGAAGTGATACTGAAACTTCAGTAACAAGTGACAATACTGCGAACTCTGACGAGAGGATTTTCAAAGCACAAGCAAGTGTAGAAAATTACATGGTAGCGTACGCAGAAGTCCCTGTATATAATTCACTTTATGTAAGACTTGGAATTTCACAAATAGACGTGAATACTGATGAAGTCGCATCAAGTAATGGTGGTAGCTATGGAAACGAAACTATAGATGGAATAAACTATGGTATCGGTTTCAAAGGTGAGGTTGCCGATGGTGTTGAAATGAAACTTGCGTTAGAACATAACGATTTCGACACACTAAACTTGACATCGACTGGAAACAGTGTGGCATCAGAGACGAATAAAATTAGTGCTGATTTAGATACAACTGCGGTTAAGTTATCAGTTGGTTATAAATTTTAATTAATTTTACATCAAAATTAAAAAACCCTTCTATTTAATCTTAGGAGGGTTTTTTTTTATTTTTACATAAATATTTTGAGCACTATTCCAAGCATCCTCGATAGAAGGACCAATAAACCAATCACCAATTAACCCAATTTTTTTTTTTGAGTCCCAATAACTTTTTAAATCTGTTGTCGATTTATTAAAAGCATATTTCCAACCATGAATATTATAGAAAAAAGGCTTTTTATTTTGGCCAGTAATATTATTAAATTCTCTCATTATTTCAGCAGTGTAAAATTTTTTTTTAGCTTTATATTTATTTATAATCTTTTTTGCGTAAGAAGAGGTTGTTTGGATAGTCCAGCAAGATAAATCCGTTTTAAATCTTTTTTTGCTATTCTCATAAGTAATTTTGTCAATTATATGATTCTTTATTTTGATTGAGCTTATCGGTATATTTTTGTTTTTTTTAAACGCTACCATCAAAGTTATTATGGGGCTCATTACAACTCTCAAGTTTTTGATTTTTTTTGGTAAGTAATTTCTCAATAATCTTAATGATTGTGGAAATGGACAAGATAGGATTAGTGATTTACAAAAAATTTTATCTTTTGTTGTATATAAAACCCAAGTATTATTGGTAAATTTTATTTTTCTGATTTCTTTACGAAAATCCTTTTCCACGTTTTTGATTAAAAACTTGCAAAGATCATTATTTCCTTTATTACCAATAAATTTTTTTGAGTGATTTTTAATTTCAAAAGATAAATCTAAATGATTTTTATCCCACTTCCTAATAAATTTCTTTTTTTCTAATAATTTCAAAAAATTGTGGAAGGATGAAGAGCTACTAGAGATGTAATGCGAGCCATGATCAAAAGAAATATTATGATATCGCCTTGTAGATGTTCTTCCTCCAGGCCCTTTGGCTTTATCAAGTATTTTGATAGAATATTTCTTATTAATTAAATAGGCTAACGTTGAACCAGATACACCAGATCCAACAATACAAAAATCTATCATACGCTAAACAGAAATTCATATTTTTCATTAATCGTTAAAATCTCGAGATTTACAAGTCCACCTATAATTAATTGTAAAGCAACAACCAT
Organism: uncultured Pelagibacteraceae bacterium; assembly: GCA_902590115.1. Lineage (GTDB taxonomy): Bacteria > Pseudomonadota > Alphaproteobacteria > Pelagibacterales > Pelagibacteraceae > Pelagilacustribacter. Next base: position 11,496 of record CACIVM010000007.1, read on the forward strand.
TATGACTATTAAACCAACATAACCTAACCATTTATGATCTTTAATGTAATTTGCAAAGTAAGAGGCTAATGTGGCGACTAAAAATACTGATAGCAATAAACCTATTATCATTAAGTAATAATAATCTTTTGCAGCTCCAACAACTCCAAGAACATTATCAAAGCTCACCGTTATATCTGCTATTAAAACTCTGTATACCCCCGTGGCAAAAGATACTGGCTCTTTTGATTTATGCACTGGAGATTTTTTTTTATTTAATGAAAAAAAATCCTCTCTAATATTATTTACTACCCAAAGTAATAGAACCCCACCTAAAATTTTTATCCAAGGATATTCAAATAACAGATCTGCACCAAATGCAAAAAATATTCTGAATAAAAAAGCTGCAGCTACTCCTAAAGCAATTATCTTTTTTCTGTTGGCTGGTGCAAAATTAGACGCAATTAGACCAATAATGATAGCATTATCTGCTGCCATTACTATGTCTATCAAAATTATTTGTATACTTATGATAAATTGTTCAAGCATTCTGTTATTCTGATATATATAATTATTATTAAAGTATAAATAATATTTCAAACATTTAATATGTCTGTAAGCACTTATCCAGCCAAAATTTCAAAATTACATATATTTAAGTTATCTTTACCTATTTTTTTTTCAAATATAGCTATTCCTCTAGTGGGTATCATTGACACTGGATTAATGGGGCACTTAAGTAGCGAAAAGTTTTTAATTTCAACGAGTATTTCAGCTACAGTTATAACATTGATTTTTTGGAGTTTCGGATTTTTAAGAATGGGAACAACCGGGCTGATTTCTCAGTCTCTAGGTAAAGGAGATTATAGAGAACAGCCATTAATTATCTTAAGAAATTTAATTTTAGCATTATTTATCTCTTTATTTATTATTCTCTTTAAACCATTGATAATTTATTTAATTTCATTTTTTTTTAAACCTAGTAGTGATGTATTGAAATTAATAAATGATTATATATCAATCAGAGTATTTTCCGCCCCAGCAGAGTTTTGTATTTATATTTTAGTCGGGTTTTATTTGGGTATTCAAAAAACTTATATTTCAAGCTCAATAGCTATATTATTTAGCCTTCTTAATATTTTTTTCAGTATTTTTTTTGTTAATGAATTAAATTTGAATGTTAAAGGAGTTGCATATGGATCTTTAGTAGCCTCATATATTACTTCTATTATATTTTTAATATTTACTTATCTTTATATAATAAAAAAATTTAAGGTAATTCCGAAAATACAAAAAAATTTAATGAATGCGAGAAAAATAATAAAGCTTTTTAATGTTAACTTTGATATATTTATAAGAACTATACTTCTTACATTTGCTTTTTTATGGATAACATACCTAGGTTCTTTAATTGGTGAAAAATATATTGCAGTAAATTCTATATTATTACAATTCATAGTAATATCAGCTTTTTTTTTAGACGCATATGCCTTTTCTATTGAGGGAATTGTAGGTTATAATGTGGGAAGGAGATCTCAAAAATCTTTTTTGAACGCAATTAAAAATTCCTTTCAGTTGAGTTTTTTTTCTGGGATAGCCATTTCTATTTTATTTATATTTTTTTCAAAGGATATAATTAATTTGATTACAGATTTAGATATCCTACGTTTTTTTTCCTATAAGTATATTTTTTGGGTAATAATTATTCCTCCTATAGCTTCTTTTTGCTATCAGTTTGATGGAATATTTATCGGAGCAACTCAGACTAAAGAGATGAGAAATGCTATGCTAATAACAGTTATAACTTACTTATTAATTTCATATAAACTGACATTTTTAATTGGTAATCATGGTATTTGGGTCTCTTTTCTATTTTTTATGATTTTAAGATCTATAACTTTACTTTTCTTTTTTCCTAAAATACTTAAAAAATTTTGATGAAAATTATATATAAAATTCCAGGATACATTCTATGTCTTTTAGGTGGATTTTTTTTAAGTTGGGGTGGTTTGATAGTTAGACTTTTTGAAGAAGTAGATGTTTGGCAAATGTTGTTTTTGAGATCTTTATTCTTTTTAATTGCGCTATCACTTTTCTTATTTCTCACATATAGGAGAGAAACATTTTCAGTAATAAAATCATCAGGTATTGCAGGTCTTTTAGGCGGGTTGATCTTATCTTTGAGTTTTGTTTCTTACGTAATTTCGATGACAGAAACAACAGTAGCTAATGTGGTATTTATAATAAGTACTCAAACAATTTTTCTAGCGGTAATGGGATATTTCTTTCTTAAAGAAAAAATCTCTAAAGTAGGTTTGTTTTCTATTTTTCTAGCAATGTCTGGAATAGCAATAATGGTCGGAGACTCTCTTAATCAAGGATCACTTTTCGGAAATATTGTAGCTCTAGCTATACCTATTAATTTTTCTATTTTAGTTGTGATAATTAGAAAATATCCTCATTTAGATATGATTCCTGCAATTTTTTACTCAGGAGTTTTTAGTCTTTTTTATGGATTTGTTTTATCTAAAGATTTAAGTTTTTCAAACCATGATTTATTGCTAGGATTTCTTTTAGGTGTGCCTCAACTAGCTTTTGGTTTTATTTGCATTACTATCGGGTCTAGAACAACACCAGCAGTTACTGTTGGTTTATTAATGCTATTGGAGTCAATTTGTGGAACCCTCTGGGTTTGGATGTTTATTGGTGAAATTCCACCAATAAGTGTACTTATTGGAGGTTCGATCATAATCTTAGCAATAATTTTTAAATACTTTGATAAAAAATCAGTCAATAAAGCCAATTCAATTTGACATTTATCCAAATATAACCCAAGATATATTTTAACGGGAGAGATCAATTTAAATTGACGCCGAAGGAGCAACCACCCCGGAAACTCTCAGGCAAAAGGACCGTTGCGTAATAACTCTGGAAAGAAGGCATTAGCCTCACCGAAGGATTAAATCTCTCAGGTAAACAGACAGATGGGGTTGAATAAGAGTTATTATGGAAGTACAAAAAACAGCTTTATACAATTATCATAAAAATTTAGGAGCAAAATTTGTTCCATTTGCTGGTTACGAAATGCCTATTCAATATAAAGATGGTATTGTAAAGGAACATATTTCTACAAGAACACACGCCGGATTTTTTGATGTCTCCCATATGGGGCAATTCTTTTTAGAAGGGGATGAAACATTAATTGATTCTTTAGAAAAAATTATACCAGCAGATTTAAAAAATTTAAAAATTAATCATTCAAAATATTCTTTTTTACTTAATAATGAAGGTGGAATAATTGACGATTTAATTATTACAAGAACAGAAAAAGGTTTTTGTATAATTTTAAATGCGGCCTGTAAGGAAAATGATATCAAACAAATTTCACAATTTTTAACAAAAAATCATAAATATCTTTTAAATAATGATTTATCTTTAATAGCATTACAAGGCCCAAAGTCTGTAGAGATTTTAGAAAAATTAATTCCAGGCGTTGCAGATTTAAAATTTATGACAGGAAATAACTTTCAACATGAAAGTGAAAATCTTTATGTAACAAGATCTGGATATACCGGCGAAGATGGTTTTGAAATTTCTATTTCTAACAAAAAGGTGGAAAAATTGATTGACTATTTAATTTCAAATAAAGTTAATCCAATTGGTTTAGGTGCTAGAGACACATTAAGATTAGAAGCTGGTCTTTGCTTGTATGGTCATGATTTAAATGAAAAAATAAATCCAATTGAGGCTAATCTAAAATGGGCTATAGCAAAAAAAAGAAAAGAAGTTGGTGGCTTTAATGGATGGGAAAAAATAAAAAATTTATTAGCAAACGGGAGTGAAAAAATTAGAGTTGGCATTAAGCCAAATGGAAAAGTTATAGCTAGAGAGAATACGAAAATCTTTTCGTCAGATAATAATGAAATAGGATTCGTTACAAGCGGTACTTTTGGCCCAAGTGTTAACGCTCCAGTTGCAATGGGATATATTAAATCTGAATATTCTGAAATAGGTACATCTATTCAGCTTGAAGTAAGAGGAAAAAAATATGGGGGTAAAATTTCTGAACTTCCGTTTTATAAAAAAAGTTATGTTAAATAAGAAGGGGAAATAAATATGAGTGAAAAAAAATTTTCTAAAAAACACGAATGGGTCTCATTGGATGGAGACGTTGCTACAGTTGGAATAACTAAGCATGCAACAGAAATGCTCGGGGACATCGTTTTTGTAGAAGTGCCTGATGCAGGAAAAGCTGTAGAAAAAGAAGGTCAAGCAGCTGTTGTAGAGTCTACTAAAGCAGCTAGTGATGTTTATTCTCCTATCTCTGGAGAAATAACTGAGGGGAATAAAGCTATTGCAGATGACCCTGGTAGCGTTAACACAGATCCTGAAGGGGCAAGTTGGTTTTTTAAATTAAAGATCAAAGATAAAGGTGAGTATGACTCGCTTATGTCAAAAGACGAATATGATAAGTTTTGTAAGGAGAACCCAAGTTAAATGATTGACGATAATACAAAAGAATTTATTAAAAGACATATTGGTCCGTCCGATGAAGACCAGTCCAAAATGTTGCAATACGTTGGATATAAGTCCCTAGAGGATTTAATGAGCAATACTGTGCCAGAAAAAATCCTATTAAAAAATGATCTTAAAATTGATCAGCCAATGTCAGAAAACGATGCTTTAAAAAAATTAAAATCTATTTCTAAAAAAAATAAAATCTTTAAAAGCTTTATTGGAATGGGATATTATAACTCTATTACACCCAATGTAATTCTTAGAAATATTTTAGAAAATCCAGGATGGTACACATCTTACACACCTTATCAGCCTGAGGTAGCGCAAGGTCGTCTTGAAATGCTATTAAATTTTCAACAATCAATAATCGACTTAACAGGAATGGATATAGCTAATGCTTCTTTATTGGATGAAGCAACAGCAGCAGCAGAGGCAGTTGGTTTAAGCCAAAGATTAGATAGGACCAATTCAAAAAAAATATTTATTTCAAGTAATTGCAATCCTCAGACAATTGATCTTATAAAGACAAGAACAAGTCCTTTTGGTTTAGAATTGATCATTGGTGATGAAAAAAAAGAACTTACAAATATCAATGAAGATATTATTTGTGGAGTTTTATCTTATCCAGGAACCTTAGGTGAGATAGATGATCCCAGTGAAAGCATTAGTCAAATACATAAAAAAAATGGAAAAGCTATTTTAGTTTGTGATTTATTGGCTTTAGCTCGATTAAAAACTCCAGCTGAACTAGGAGCTGACATTGCTGTTGGTAGCGCTCAAAGATTTGGTATCCCAATGGGATACGGCGGCCCTCATGCAGCATTTTTTGCTACTAAAGAAGAATTTAAAAGATCAATGCCAGGAAGAATAATTGGTGTTTCAAAAGATAGACACGGAAAAAAAGCTTACAGACTATCTTTGCAAACAAGGGAGCAACACATTAGAAGAGATAAAGCGACAAGCAACATTTGTACCGCTCAAGCATTGTTAGCTATCATTTCTGCTGCTTTTGCAATTTATCACGGACCCAAAGGAATACTGAAGATAGCAAATAGAACTTCTAAATTAGCTAAAATTTTTGCTGATAATATTAAAGCAGGTGGTTACAAGATTTTATCAGATCATTTTTTCGATACTGTTACGATCAAAACTAATGAAAAAACTAATTCTATTTATGAAGGTGCATTAAAAGAAAATATTAACTTAAGAAAAGTTGATAAAGAGCATTTATCAGTTGCTTTTGATGAAGCAAAAAAACTTGAAGATGTAAATTTCTTATTAAAGTTATTTGGAATTTCTAAGACAGTAAAACAAGATGTTAAGGTTGAACTAGATAATCTGCCGAAAAATCTTTTAAGATCCTCAAAATACTTAACTCATCCAGTTTTTAACAAATATCATTCTGAAACCGAAATGTTAAGATATTTAAAGAAACTTGAAGATTGTGATATTGCACTTAATAGGTCAATGATTGCTTTAGGATCTTGCACTATGAAACTCAATGCAACAGCAGAATTAATTCCTATTACCTGGAAAGAGTTTTCACTTCCACATCCTTTTGTTCCCACAAACCAAATGGAAGGTTATAAGATTCTTTTCAATGATCTAATAAACGATTTAAAAGAAATTACTGGATATGACGCAGTTTCTTTACAGCCTAACTCTGGAGCTCAAGGAGAGTACGCGGGCTTAATGACTATAAGAAAATTCCACAAGAATAATAAACAAGAAAATCGTAACGTTTGTTTAATTCCAGATTCAGCTCATGGGACTAATCCAGCCAGCGCCCAAATGTGTGGGATGAAAGTAGTTGTAGTAAATTGTGACGATGATGGAAATGTCGACATAGACGATCTAAAAAATAAAGCTGAAAAACACTCAAAAGATTTAGCTGCTTTAATGGTTACTTACCCTTCTACTCATGGAGTATTTGAGGAAAAAATTATGGATATTTGTGAAGTTATTCATAAGCACGGTGGACAAGTTTATATGGATGGAGCAAATCTAAACGCCCTTGTGGGTGTTGCAAAACCAGGGCAATTTGGACCAGATGTTTGTCATATTAATTTACACAAAACATTTTGTATTCCTCACGGTGGAGGTGGACCAGGCATGGGACCAATAGCATGTGCAAAACATTTAGCAGAATTCTTACCAACTCATGAAATTATAAAAGAAGCTGGACCGAAAAATGGTCTAGGAGCTGTTTCAGCTGCTCCATGGGGTAGTTCAAGTATACTTCCGATATCTTGGATGTATATTAAGATGATGGGCGCAGAGGGATTGAAAAAAGCCTCACAAGTTTCAATTCTAAACGCAAATTATATATCCAAAAAACTATCAAAAGATTACAAAGTTTTATACACCGGTAAAAATGGAAATGTTGCACATGAATGTATAATTGATATTCGACCAATCAAAGCAAGTTCAGGAATTACAGAAGAGGATTTAGCAAAGAGACTGATTGACTTTGGTTATCACGCCCCAACCATGTCTTGGCCAGTTGCCGGTACTATTATGATAGAACCAACAGAAAGTGAAAACTTGGAGGAAATAGATAAGTTTTGTAATGCATTAATAAAAATTAAAAAAGAGATTAATTTAGTAGAGTCCTCAAAATTTGATAAAATTGATAATCCATTAAAAAACGCTCCTCATACATACGTGGAGTTAGCCTCTAATGACTGGAAGCATGTTTATTCAAGAGAGGAAGCAGCTTTTCCTACTGAGTATGTCAAAAATAATAAGTACTGGGCTCCAGTTGCTAGAGTAGATAATGTTTTTGGTGATAGAAATTTAGTTTGTTCATGTCCTTCAATGGATGAATACAAAGATGAAGCTGCATAATTTCTCTGAATGAAAATTGCAGTTATTGGTTCTGGTATCTCTGGACTAGCTTCCGCTTATTTCCTTTCCAAAAAATATAAAGTTGACTTATACGAAAAAGATGATCATTTCGGAGGTCATTCTTACACTTACGAAATCAAAGAGGCAGAAAGAATTATTCCGGTTGATTTAGGTTTTATTGTTTTTAATGAAGTTACTTATCCAAACCTTATCAAATTTTTCAAAGATTTAGACGTACCTTATGAAAAAAGCGATATGTCTTTTTCTGTATCAATTAAAAATAGTAATATTGAATATAGTGGAAGTGGATTGGGCGGTATATTTGCTAATAAATTAAATTTTTTTGATCTAAAATTTTTAAAAATGATTAAAGAAATTATTTTATTTTACAAAACAGCTCCTAGGCTACTAAAAAAAGAAATAAAAGATGAAACTCTCGGAAATTTTCTAATTAAAAGAAAATTTTCAAAATATTTCATTGAGTATCACATCATACCTATGGTTGCTGCAATTTGGTCTATGCCTTTTGATAAAGCTAAGGAAATGCCATTAAAATTCTTTTTAAATTTTTTTAGCAATCATGGATTATTTAAATTTAAAAATAGACCTCAGTGGTATACAGTTTCAAATAGGAGTAGGACTTATGTAAAAAAAATTACTAGTAGAATTAGTGGTGAGATTTTCAAAAATTACAAAGTAGATAAGATTATAAGGAGCCAAGATAACGTAAGAGTTATGATTGGTAACGAATATGTAGATTATGATCATGTAATTTTAGCCTCTCATGCAGATGAAAGTTTAAGCATGATAGATAAACCAACTGAAGAAGAAAAAAGCATGTTAGGAAAATTTTTATATGTCGAAAATCAAGCATATTTACATTCCGATGTAAGACTTATGCCGAGTAAGAAAATAGCTTGGTCGAGTTGGAATTCTGTTTCTAATGGTGAAAAGACATGTATTACCTATTGGTTGAACAAACTTCAAAACTTAAACACGCCTAAAAATTATTTTTTAACATTGAATCCAGTATTTAATATCCACAATGATTCTATTATTAAAAAAATTAATTTTACTCATCCATATTTGAATTCTGAAAATACGGCACTTCAGAAGGATTTAAACGTAATACAGGGTAAAAAAAGAACTTGGTTTTGCGGCAGTTATTTTGGTTACGGTTTTCATGAAGATGGATTAAAATCATCAATAGAATTACTTAATATTTTTAAAACGTGATGAACTCTTGCATTTATAATGGCGAAGTAACTCATACAAGATTTAAACCCGTTAAACACTTTTTAAAGTATAAAACCTTTTCACTTCTATTAGATTTAGATGAGATTAATCATTTAGATAAAACAATAGAAATTTTTTCACACAATAAATTTAATATTTTTAGCTTTTATGATAAAGACCATGGAAACCGAGATGGAAGTTGCTTAAAGAAATGGGTGCTTACAAATATAGCTAAATTTAATATCAAAGGCAAAATAACTAAAATAAAAATACTTTGTTACCCAAGAATATTTGGATACGTTTTTAACCCTTTAAGTATTTTTTACTGTTATGAGAAAAATAAACTAAAGGCAATTTTTTATGAAGTAAAAAATACTTTTAATGAGCAACATACTTATATTTTTGAAATTAAAGATAGAGAAAAAATTTCACAAAAATGTAAGAAAAAATTTTACGTTTCTCCCTTTATGGATATGGAAACTTACTATAATTTTAAATTAATTGATCCAAAAGAAAAGCTCTCAGTTTTTATAAAGCAAACAGATATTGAAGGAACAATTTTAGTAGCCACACAAACTGGCAATAAAAAAGAATTTAGTTTTAAACAGCTTTTAATCAACTTTTTTAGATATCCATTTATGACTGTAAAAATCATAAGCTCGATACATTTTGAAGCATTACTTTTGTGGAAAAAAGGAGCAATATATAGGGGTAGAAGTAAAAAATTAAAAAATAATTTAAGTTATGAGAAATACCCATGAGTTTAATTAGAATTTCAGAAAAATTTATTTTAAATAAATTAAAAAATATCTCCTCAGGTAATTTAAAACTGATTAATTACGACGGTAAAGTTTTTCATTTTGGTGATCTTGAAAGTAAACTATCCTCAGATATTAAAATTAAGAATCCTCGATTTTATCTAAATGTAATACTTGGCGGAAGCTCAGCTTTAGGGGAAGCTCATATGAAAAGAGATTTTTATACATCAAATCTAACAAATTTAATTGAATTAACAGCTAGAAATATAAGTACAATATACTCTTTCTCAGGTAGTTTAAAATTACAAAAAATAAAAAACTTTTTAAAAAAAATATTTGCATCAAATACTAAATCAAAAAGTATAAAATATATTTCTAAACACTATGACTTAGGTAATGAATTTTTTTCATTGTGGCTTGATAACACATTAACTTATTCTAGTGCTGTTTATAAAAGTGAAAATGATGATTTAGAAAAAGCTCAAAAAAATAAATTTCAGGAACTCATAAATTTGTTGGGAATTAAAGAGGGAAACAAAGTTTTAGAAATCGGTTGTGGATGGGGAGGGTTCGCAGAATTTCTAGCAAAAAAATATGACGTAAATGTAGACTGTATTACGATTTCAAAAAATCAATACAACTATACAAAAAAGAAAATATTTAATTCAGGTTTGAATAACAAAGTAAATGTGAAATTTTTAGATTATAGAGATTTAAAAGATACTTATGATCATGTTGCCTCGATAGAAATGATAGAAGCGGTCGGTGAGGAATATATGGATGAATATTTTGGAACAATAAAAAAAATTTTAAACAATAATGGCACTGCTGCAATTCAAGGTATTGTTATAAAAGATGATCTGTTTGAAAGGTATAGAGCAAATGAGGATTTTATTCAAAAATACATTTTTCCAGGAGGTTTTTTGCCTTCGATAAATTTTATTGAAGAATTAATAAAGAAAAATAATCTTAAACTTGAAAATATAAATACATATTCCGACGACTACGCCAGAACATTAGCAACATGGAGAGAAAACTTTTTAGATGCTTGGGATAAAATAAGTCCACTTGGTTTTGATAATTATTTCAAACTAATGTGGGAATTTTACCTATCTTATTGCGAGGGCGGCTTTAAGTCTAAAAACATTAACTTGATTCAATTCTCCATGTCTAATAGATATTAATCATGAAAAAATTTATTGTAGTTTTTCTTATAATGTTTACAACAGGGTGTGCAAATAAAATGAAACCGACGGATTTTAAAGACTTAAAACCAAGACTGGTCATAGAAAACTATTTATCAGGAAATGTTAAAGCATGGGGAGTTCTTCAGAGTAGATCAGGTAAAGTTACAAGGCAATTTAAAGCAGATTTAAATGGTAAATGGGATGGTTCTCAATTAATTTTAGATGAGGTTTTTAATTGGAATGATGGAGAAAAACAAACGCGTCAATGGACTATTAATAAAATTGATGAACACAATTATGAGGGGACTGCTTCAGATGTAGTAGGAACAGCAAAAGGCTATTCATATGGTCCCGCTTTCAAATTTGAATATGTGCTACTTGTACCAGTAAAAGGAAAAAATATTAAGATTACCTTTGATGACTGGATTTTTATGCAAGATGAGCGTGTAGCTATTAATAGAGCTACGATGACCAAATTCGGAATTAAAGTTGCAGAATTAACTGTTATGTTTGTTAAAGATTAACGCTTTACAAATTTATCAACCAAAAATAAATACAGTTTATAAGGTAAAATTCTTAAAAATTTTAAAGTTAAAGTTAATCCTTTTGGAAAGTGAATTTCAAATGAGCTGCTTTTTATCAAACCTTTAAAAATTTTTTCTGCTGCGTATTCAGGAGTTTTTAAAAATGGCATAGGAAACTCATTTTTATCAGTCAAAGGAGTTTTTATAAAACCAGGTGATACAATCGAAACTCTTACACCAAATTTTTTAAAGTCGAAATAAATACTCTCGCTAAAATTAGTCAAAGCAGCTTTTGATGGACCATAACCACTAGAATTAGGTAGTCCTCTATATCCTGCTATAGAGGAAACAATCGAAATATGTCCAGATTTCTTTTTTTTAAAAAAATCTTCAACAGCTTTTACACAATCAATCACACCTAGAAAATTTACATTCATGACATTTTTTATTTTATCAGGATCAATATTTTGCTCGTCTTTTGGCTCATATGTTCCACTAGAAAATAAACATAAGTCTAAATTACCAAATTCACTTAAAATACGTTTGAAAACATCAGAAATCTGGGTTCGATTAGTAACATCCAATGGAAAAGATGTAATATTTTGATCTTTAGCTAACTCATCAAGCAGTTCTTTTCTTCTTGCAGACACAGCAACTTTCCAACCTTCTGAAGCAAATTTTTTAGCCACTGCTTTACCAATTCCACTGCTAGCACCTGTTATCCATATTTTTTTCTGATTTTCAGACATAAATTGTTTATATACTTAATTATGAAAAATAAATATTTATCATTATTTATAATTTTAGCTACAACTTTTTTAGCCTCTGGTTTAGGAGGTTACGTTACAAATGTGTATAAAGAACCCTGGTATTCTGATCTAGTTTTATCAGAATTAAACCCACCAGCATGGGTATTCGCACCAGTCTGGACAACACTATATATCTTGATGTCAATATCAGCTTGGAGGGTATGGCAACTTCAGTTTGAGAGGAAGATATTAATTTTTTACTACGTCCATTTATGCTTTAATGCTAGTTGGAGTGTAGTATTTTTTGGAATTCATAATATTTTCTTTGCTCTGATAATTTTAGCTCTTATTATTTTATTTATTATTATATTAATGTTTTTTTACATTTTGAGAGATAAACCCGCATTTTATCTTATGATCCCTTACTTATTATGGGCTAGTTTTGCATTTTACTTAAATTTTTCAATTTTTACTTTAAACTAAATGATCTAAATCAAAAAAAATGAATTATAAAAAAGTATATCAATTTTTAAAAACTTTACCCACCTCTTTGAATAAGTTTTATTATATAAATGAGACCAAGCTTAATTTGAAAGTCTCAAATAAATCAAAAAATAAAAAAAAATTTGATCCAGTAACAAATTTTGACAAAAGTTTTGAAAAACTTATAAGAAAAAAAATACAAAGCAAATTTCCAGACGATGCTATTATCGGTGAGGAATTTAAAGACAAAAAATCAAATAACCAATTTATGTGGTCAATCGATCCAATTGATGGAACAAGAGCTTTCGTTATTAGTGCACCTACTTGGTCAAATTTAGTAAGCTTATCGTACCAGAATAAGCCAAGAATTGGACTAGCCAATTTCCCAGAATTAATGAAATTTTATATAAATGACAGAAAAAATTCTTATGTAATTAAAGATCGAAAGAAGATTAAAATAAAAAGCTCAAATAACAGTAATTTAAATACAATTAAAATAATTGGAAACTTTCATGGCACTTTAAGTTACAAAAAACAAAAAAGACTGATAAAAAAATTTGGATTACCCTTTAGACTTGTCGGCCTTGATGCTCTTAACTATTGTCTATTAGCTGAAGGAAAAGTAGACGCTGTTTTAGAGGCTAATTTGAAACCTTACGATATTTTGCCATTAATCCCGATAATTAAAAATTCTGGGGCTATAGTGACAAATTGGAGGAATGAATCTGCAATAAATGGGGGAAATATTTTAGCTACTTCAAATAAAAAGTTGCATAAAAAAATATTAAGTTTATTAAAACCTTTTACGAAATTATGAATAATTTTTTGTTTAGAATTTACAGAGCTATCAAAATTGAAGCCGAATTATATGAAGAGGTAGAAAAAGATAAGAGCGCTACAATACAAGCTGGTATAGTAGTTGTGTTATCAAGCTTAGCGGCAGGTGTCGGCGCTTTGCATTTAGGGGCATCTAATTTTTTGTACGCTCCAATTTTATCTTTACTAAGCTGGTACGTTTGGGCTTATATAATTTATTTTGTAGGTGTAAAACTTTTACCAGAAAAAAATACTCAAAGTAACCACGGAGAATTATTAAGAACAATCGGTTTCTCAAGCGCGCCGGGCATTATAAGAGTTTTAGGAATTACTCCAGATTTGATGACTGTAACATTTATTGGGTCAGCATTCTGGATGTTGGCTTGCATGGTGGTAGGCGTTAGAGCTGCTTTGGACTACACTTCATTATGGCGTGCCTTCGGAGTAGTAATTATTTCTTGGATTTTACAAGCTTTGATTTTATTTTTAATACTTATGATTTTTCAGTCTTTTAGATAGGGAATATAAGTTTGGACGTTTTACAAATATTACAAATTTTTAAACTATGCATAATTAAGTTTTCTTTAACACTTTGATCAAAATTCTTGCATTCTTCACATATATTATTAAGTTCTTTTTCTACATCTAGGACAATATTGCCATCCATTTTATCGGTCATTTCTATAATATATACGAGATGTTAAAATTTGTAATCATTATATTTTTGATTTTTTTTAAAAATAATTTACTTGCATCTGACAACACAAAAAAAATTTACTTCGCAGGTGGATGTTTTTGGTGCATGGAGGAGTCTTTTGATAAATTAGAGGGAGTAATTGAGACAATTTCAGGTTACTCGGGCGGCCATTTGGCTAATCCTACCTATAACGATGTAATTAAAAATAACACAGGGCATGTTGAGACACTTCAAATAGTTTATGACTCAGAAA
>CACIVM010000008.1 GCA_902590115.1 uncultured Pelagibacteraceae bacterium
TTAGATAAAAATCAGTCTGTAAACTTAAATTATAATCAAAAGCTTGAAATTCCTATATCATTATCTGATCTAAACACAGTTATAAAAAATCAGTATGTAAAAAAAAAATTTTCTTTAAACTCATCTATAGCTATTAAGGAATATATTTTAGACAAAAACGAAAAAAAACTTTTAAAAGATAAAGACTATGTTTTGTTGACAGAGAGAGAAATTTTATTTTTAGAATTATTTCTATTAGATAAAAAACCTATTACTAAAAAAGATATATTAAAAAAAGTTTGGAAATATTCAGAGGGAGCGGATACTCATACTGTTGAGACACATGTATATCGATTAAGAAAAAAAATAAAAAAAAAATTTGATGATGATAATTTTATTATTAACTCAAAAGACGGATACTCAATTTGAAAAAGAGAAATAAGTTTGCAAAAGAATTATTATCCTCAAAGTATAGGTCAAGAGTAATAAAACCAAAAAAAGGCAAAGGTAGTTTTATTAGAAAAAAAAAGAATAGAAATTCTGAGCTAAATTAGAAAAATTTAAAGTCTTGCTCCTACTTGTTGTATAATTTTTGAGGATAATTCTGTTCCTTTTTTCAAACTCTCCATTAAGGAAAAATTATTTACATAACCATGTAAAAAGCCAGCAGCAAATAAATCTCCTGCCCCGGTTAAGTCAACAATTTTTAAATTTTTTTTTGCAGAACATTCTACTACCTTATCATTATGAATTGCTATTGAACCATTCTTCCCTCTAGTTACAACTATCAATTTTTTAATCTTTTTTGCAAACTCTACTACTTCATTAAAATTTTTGGCATTAATCAATGCTATGATCTCTTGTTCATTAGCAAAAGTTATGTCCAATTTATTTTGGACTAGATCTAAAAAATAATTCTTATGTCTCTCAACACAAAACAAATCAGACAAAGACATGGCTGATATCACAGAATTATTTATAGCTTTATTAAATGCTTTTTGTGGATCGCCTTTGTCCCACAAGTAACCCTCTAGGAAAGTAATATCACTTTGTTTAACAATTTTCTCCTCAATATCTTTCTCACTTATTTTTCCTGCAATACCTAGAAAAGTGCACATTGTTCTCTCAGAATCTGGAGTAATTAGAATCAAACATGTTCCAGTGGGAATTTCATCTGACTTAACATTATAATGAAATTTTACTTTTTCTTTTTTAAGACCATCTGAATATTTTCTACCCAATTCGTCATCATTTATTTTGCCAATAAAGCCAACTTTGTTACCGAGTTGA
Organism: uncultured Pelagibacteraceae bacterium; assembly: GCA_902590115.1. Classification (GTDB taxonomy): domain Bacteria; phylum Pseudomonadota; class Alphaproteobacteria; order Pelagibacterales; family Pelagibacteraceae; genus Pelagilacustribacter. The sequence goes on from CACIVM010000008.1 coordinate 1,270, forward strand.
GAAAGACCAACAATAGAATTAGCTACTGATCCTCCGGATATTGTTTTTTCTATTTTTAAATTTTTAATAAGTTTTGTAAATTCATTTTTTTCGACTAATTTCATTGTACTCCTAGTCAAATTATTTTCTTTCAAAAAAGAGTCATCAATTTTGCATATCACGTCCACAATAGCATTGCCTATACCCAAAATTTTCATATCATGCTTTCTTTGCAATAAATTTCCTTCTTCTATTTGGGTAGCAGCTTTTACAAATTTTGCAAGTTAAACCAAAACAATCTCGCGCTTTACAGTATTCCCTGCCATACCAAATAATTTGAAGATGAAGTTTATTCCAACTTTTTTTTGGAAAAATGATTTTTAAATCTTTCTCTGTTTGCACAACATTTTTACCATTTGTTAGGCCCCATCTTTGTGCAAGTCTATGAATATGAGTGTCTACTGGAAATGCAGGAAAACCAAAACCTTGAGACATAACTACACTAGCAGTTTTATGTCCAACTCCAGGAAGACGTTCAAGATCATCGTAAGTATTTGGCACTTTACTATTATATTTCTCAACTAAAGTTTTTGATAGGTAGTAAATACTTTTAGCTTTTACTCTAAAAATTCCAATCTTCTTTATCAATTTCTCAATTTTTTTTCTACCGAGTTTCAAAAAATGTTTTGGGTGATTATATTTTGGGAATATATTTTTGGTTACATTATTTACATTCACATCAGTACACTGAGCTGAAAGTAAAACTGAAATAAGTAGAGTAAAAGTATTCTTATAATTTAAAGGAACGTGAACCTTAGGATAGGTGTCATTAAGTATCTTCTGAATTATTAAAGATTTCTTTTTGTTATTCACTTAAAGTTTAACAAGTCTCTCATTGAATACAAACCTGATTTCTTTCTCATTAACCATTTAGCTGCAGCTAACGCACCCTCAGAGTATAGGGCTCTATCAAAGGACTCATGATTTAAAGTTATTATTTCCTTTCCGCTTGAAAAATTCACCTCATGTTCTCCAATAACACTACCTTTTCTCATAGAATTAAAATTTATTTTTTTTCCGTAAGGAAAACTTTTTTTATTTAGATATTTTTTCCCCACCATTTTATAAAAGCTTTTATTTTTTCCATTGGCAATTCCTCTCCCTAACATCAACGCTGTACCTGATGGATAATCTCTCTTATGCTTATGATGTACTTCATAAATTTTGGTTTTAAATTTATTGTTTAAAGATTTAGAGGCTATCTCTGTTAAATACATTAAAAGATTTACACCTAAACTCATATTACCAGCTTTGAGTATAGGTATTTTTCTGGAATACTTTTTTATAAGATCCTCATTTTTTTTCGAAAAACCAGTAGTTCCAATCACGACTCTTTTCTTTAATATCGATGCAATTTTTAAAACCTCTAAAGTACATTTGGGTGATGTAAAATCTATAATAACACTAGCTTTCTTGAATGCATTTATCGTGTTTAATTGAAGTCTAATTCCTGATATTTTTTTTGAAATATTTCTGCTTTCTGTGAGAGAGACTAATTTAAAGTCTTTGTTGCTTTTGGATGATTTAATAAGCTGTTGTCCCATTCTTCCCAAGCAACCAGTTATAGCTAAGTTAATTTTTTTCATTATATACCTAATGTAATAATTATAACAATAATCAATAGAATTATAGTCCAAATAGAAATATTTGTAATAAATTGTTTAAGCTTTCTGTTGGTATTTAAGAACGTGGGAAAAACTAAAAATAATACCGCTAGTAGAAAAATAACAGAAATTATTTCACTCATATATTTAGCAGTTTAAGAATTATTCCAAAATTTTTTTGCTTTTTCAAAAAAGCTTTTCATTATTGGACTTGACTTTTCAGACTCTATTTTTCTGAAATCTTCTAAAAGTTCTTTTTGTTTTGAATTCAAATTTGTAGGGATTTCTGTAATAATTTTAATATATAAATCGCCGTACCCGCTTCCTCTAAGAACTGGCATGCCTTTGCCTTTTAACCTAAGTTGTTTACCGTGTTGTGTTCCACTTGGAATTTTTATTTTAGCTTTTCCACCATCTATGGAAGGTACCTCAACAGAAGTTCCTAAAGCTGCATCTGTAAAAGTTATAGGTAATTCAAAATAAAGATGTTCATCTGATCTTTTAAAAATACTGTGATTATCAATTGAAATAAACAAATATAAGTCTCCACTACTCCCCCCTTTTGATCCAGCTTCCCCCTTTCCAGAGACTCGAATTCTTGTTCCATCGTCAACACCTTTAGGGATTTTTACTGATAATGTTTCCTGAGATTGTATTTTACCATTTCCACTACATTGTTTACATGGATTACTAATTGACTCACCGTAACCACTACATTCAGGACATGTTTGTTGAATGGTAAAAAAACCTTGACTTGATCTTATTTTGCCTTGACCTCTACAATAGCTGCAAGTAGATGGTTTTGTTCCTGGTTCTGAGCCTTGGCCAGAACATCTTATACATTTTTTATAGGATGTGTAATTAATTTTTTTATTAAGGCCTTTATAGGCTTCCTCAAGATCTATATTGATGTCATATCTTAAATCATTTCCTCTGTTCGAACCTCTTCTATTCGACCTTCTTGAACTTCCAAAAATATCATCTCCAAAAAAATCTTCAAAAATGTCAGAAAAAGAAGATCCAAAATCAAAGTTACCAAAGCCTTGATTTCCACCACTTTCGAATGCAGCATGTCCAAATTGGTCATAATTTGTTTTTCTCTTATCATCTGATAAAACGTGATACGCTTCACTAGCCTCTTTAAATTTTTCTTCTGAAGCTTTGTTACCTTTATTTTTATCCGGGTGGTATTTTAGGGCTAATTTACGATATGCTTTTTTAATTTCGTCTTTTGAAGCAGATTTATTTACTCCTAAGACTTCATAATAATCTCTTTTTGCCACAAGAAATTGCTCCTTTATTTTTAAATCTTAGGCGCTTTTTTCTTTATCTTCCTTTACATCCTCAAAGTCTGCGTCTACCACATTGTCTTTCTCATCATTCTTAGGATTTTTATCAGGGCCATCTTTGTCTTTATCGTTAGGATTATTTTTTTGCTGGCTCTTATAAACTGCTTCTCCAAGTTTCATAGACACTTGTATTAAATTCTGAGTTTTTTTCTTCACTTCTTCGTTATCTGTTCCCTTTAATGCGTTTCTAAGATCTGAAATTCCACTTTCAATTGATTTTTTTTCATCAGGAGTTATTTTGTCTCCATGCTCTTTCAAGCTTTTCTCCGTTGAAAAGATTATGCTATCTGCTTGATTTCTAGCATCTACTACATCTCTTTTCTTTTTATCTGCTTCTTTATTAGCTTCCGCGTCTTTAACCATTTTTGAAATTTCGTCTTCAGAAAGTCCGCCAGAAGCTTGAATTTGAATTTTTTGCTCTTTTCCTGTTCCCTTATCTTTAGCTGAAACGCTTACAATACCATTAGCATCTATATCAAAAGTAACCTCTATCTGAGGTGTTCCTCTTGGAGCAGGAGGTATACCCACTAGTTCAAAATTTCCTAATAACTTGTTATCCGCTGCCATCTCTCTTTCTCCTTGTAGAACTCTTATTGAGACTGCAGGTTGATTATCTTCAGCAGTTGAAAATACCTGACTTTTTTTTGTTGGGATTGTAGTGTTTTTATCAATTAGTTTTGTTGATACGCCACCTAAGGTTTCTATACCTAATGATAGAGGCGTTACGTCTAATAAAAGAACATCTTTTACATCTCCTTGCAACACTCCAGCTTGGATAGCGGCGCCCATTGCAACTACTTCATCGGGGTTTACGCTTTTGTTTGGCTCTTTGCCAAAAAAGTTCTTAACTGTCTCAATTATTTTAGGCATTCTTGTCATTCCACCAACCAAAACAACCTCATTGATTTCTGCTGCTGAAAAGCCTGAATCTTTTAAAGCTAATTTGCAAGGTTCCAAAGTTTTATCAACAAGTTTTTGGACTAGAGCTTCTAATTTTGCTCTTGTAAATTTCAAGTTCAAATGTTTTGGACCTGATTTATCGGCGGTAATGAAAGGTAAATTAATTTCAGTTTGTGTTGCAGACGACAATTCAATTTTTGCTTTCTCAGCCGACTCCTTAAGTCTTTGTAGAGCTAATTTATCTGCCCTTAAGTCAATGCCATTATCTTTTTTAAATTCACTAATTAAGTAGTCTACAATAGTGTCATCAAAGTCTTCTCCACCTAAAAAAGTATCTCCATTCGTTGATTTTACTTCAAACACACCGTCACCTATCTCCAATATTGAAACATCAAAGGTTCCGCCGCCTAAGTCATAGACTGCGATTTTTTTTCCACCTTTTTTATCTAATCCATAAGCTAGCGATGCAGCCGTTGGTTCGTTAATTATTCTTAAAACTTCTAAACCTGCTATTTTTCCTGCATCTTTTGTTGCCTGTCTTTGAGAGTCATTAAAATAAGCAGGTACTGTTATCACCGCTTTTGTAACTTCTTGCCCTAGATATTTTTCAGCTGTTTCTTTCATTTTTTGTAAAACGAAAGCTGAAATTTGCGCAGGTGAATATTTGTTTCCTTTACCCTCTACCCAAGCATCTCCGTTTTCTGATTTTACAATTTTGTACGGAACTTTAGAAATATCTTTCTGTACAGATTTGCCATCAAACTTTCTTCCTATTAGTCTTTTTACCGCAAATATAGTATCGCTAGGATTAGTTACAGCTTGTCTTTTAGCAGGTTGCCCCACAAGTTTTTCATCTTTTTCCAAAAAAGCTACTACAGAAGGAGTTGTTCTTGTACCTTCTGCGTTTTCTAAAACCTTTGCCTGTGAACCGTCCATAATAGCTACACATGAATTAGTGGTTCCTAGGTCAATTCCAATTACTCTACTCATAATGATTGTTATATGGGTGCTTTTTTCTAGTCTGCAAGGCTATAAATCCTTTTTTTTGATCATTTTAGTCTTTTTTTGAGGACTTTTTCTTAGAAATTCCAACAAAAGATGGTCTTAAAAGCCTATCTGAGAGCATGTACCCAGGCTGGATTTCTTGAACTACTATTCCAGAATCTTTTGAGTCATCTTCGATTTCTAGCATAGCTTGATGAAAATTAGGATCGAATTTTTTATTTATACAGTCAATCTTTTTAATTTTATTTTTTTCAAAGGTTGAAATTAAATCTTTTTCAAGAATATCGAAATACTCCAAAAACTTATTTAGGTCTTTATTATCCTTCAAAATTTCATTATTTTTTACAGACTCTTTCGCCCTATTTAAGTTGTCTAATAAAGATAACATTTCTTTTGCAAAACTGAACCCCCCATATTCCAGCGCTTCTGTAGTTTCTTTTTCGAATCTTCTTCTTTGATTTTCAATTTCTGCAAGAGATCTTAGAAGCTTTTCCTCAGAGTTTTTAAGCTTATCTTCTAAACTATCTTCAGTTTCCTCAGTCTTATTGTCGTTATCTAATTTAATTTCTTTGTCATCATTATTATGTTTTTCTTTTTTATCCATAATATTGCTATATAGTGTTTTAAGTAAAAAATACTAGATCTAAAAATGAAAATTAATGAAATTCTAATTGGCACACATAATAAGGGAAAATTTAAAGAAATAGGGCAATTATTGTCAAAAAACATAAAAAAAGTTTCACCTGTTACATTAAAAATCAAAAGTCCAAAAGAAACAGGTAAAAATTTTAAAGATAATGCAACACTTAAAGCAAATTATTTCTTTAAAAAATCAAAAATTCCTGTTATTTCGGATGACTCTGGTTTAGAGATTTTCTCATTAAAAAAAAAACCCGGCATTTATTCTGCCCGATGGGCAAAAAAGTATGGCGGTTTTAAAAATGCAATGAAGAGAATATTGATTGATTTAAAAAATAAGAAAAATAGAAATGCTCAATTTGTTTGTAGTTTGGCACTTAGATTAAATAATAAGAAATATTATGTGGTAGAGGGAAAAAAAAAGGGTACTATTTCAAAAAAAATTCTTGGAAAGAGAGGTTTTGGTTATGATCCTATATTTATTCCAGAGGGGAAAACTAAAACCTTTGGTCAAATACCACAATCAAATAAAATGAGAATTGATCATAGGTTTTTAGCATTTAAAAAATTAAAAAAAAAAATTAAAATTTAGTAATTTTTCCATTTTGAATTTTATAGATATTTAATTCCTGTATTACTTTAAATTTATCAAAACTAAAATTTCCTATTTTACCCTTAATCTTTTTTTTAATAATAAAATCTTTTGTAGAGGAAATTTTTTTATTTTTTCTCCATATAAAGTAAATTAGTCCTAATGCATCATAAGCTAAAATACTCATTTCCTTCGGTTTTTCACCGAATAATTTTTTGTATTGGTTTTCATATTTCTTAAAGTTTTTATAATTTACAGATGGATAATAAAGAGTTTCTAATGAATTTTCGTAAAATAAACTTTCATCAAACCATTGATTAACCGTTGTAAATAATACATCACGCTCATTTACATCAGAAAATATTAAAGAAGTTAGAATACTTTTTAAGCTATCTCCATAATCAATTACTATAACTGAGTCGAAATTAACCTTACCTAGAGTGTATCTTTGTTCAAGTTTTTCCAATTCTTTTAATGAGGATGGATCTTCTTTATTTTCTAACATTTTCTTTCTAGTTTCTAAATTTCTCTTTCTCTGAGAATAGTTAGTGAGCTTTTCTATTTGCCCAGTAAGTATTTTTGGATCAGAATTATATTCAAAAGTTTTAAAAAAACTTAATTCCAACTTTTTTATTTTTGATAAAATTAATTCCGAATTCTCATTATCAGGAATTAAGACAAGTGTTTTAGTTTTTTTTTGTTTTTCTATAAAATTACTCAAGGCTAATAGTTGTGATTCCAAATTAATTCCTATGCTTATGATATTGTCCGATATGTCTGAGTTTATATTAGATGGAGAGATAAAAACCATGTCCTTGTATTTTTTCAAAAAACTTAAATCTTCAAAAGTGATTGGGCCGATCACAATTTTTGCTCCGGAGTTTTTAATTTCATCTATTGATGAAATTAATTTGTCTTTATTATTTAGCCCCGAGTCTCTTGGTATTACAGTAATATTTTTATCGTTTATTTCATTTAATGCTATTTGAATTGAGTAGAGCATTGAGTCACCTATTTCTTTATATTGACCACTAAATGGTGCTAGTAATCCAACTTTTAAATGTTTATCTTTTTCCTCAGAAAGTAGATTATTATTAAAAAAAAATATTATATAACTGATTAATAAAAAAATTTTTTTTTTCATAAAATGGAATTATTAGCAAAAGGTTTATACATTGTTTCAACTCCAATAGGAAATTTAGATGATATTTCGCTTAGAGCAATCAGAGTTTTAAGTAAATCAGACATTATTCTGTGTGAAGATACTCGGCATTCTCGTAATTTATTAGATCATTTAAATATAAAGCGGAAATTAATTTCATATCACAAGTTTAATGAAAAAAAAGTTGTAAACAACATTATTAAACATTTAAATGAGGGCAAAATTTTGTCTCTTATCTCAGACGCTGGAACACCCACTATTTCAGATCCAGGCAATATTTTAGTAAACGAATGTATAAAACATAATATTGATATTTTTTCTATTCCCGGGGCATCTTCGGTAATATCTGCAATGAGCGTTTCTGGATTTGAACAGAAATTTATATTTTATGGTTTTTTACCCAAAAAAGAGAACGAGTTGATTAAAATTTTAAAAAATTTATCAAATCTAGATTTCTCATTAATTTTTTTTTCTCCAAGCAATAAGATTAATTTTTACCTTGAACACTTTAAAATTTATATGAAAGATAGAAAAATAATGATAGCGAGAGAGTTGACTAAAAAATATGAGACAATATACCGAAATGAAGTAGATAATATTAAATTTTTTAAAACTAATCTAAAGGGAGAATTAACTATTGTAATTTCAAAAAAAAACAATAAAGATAAAAATATAAACATTTCTGATCTAAAAAAAATGGCAAAAAAATATTTAATGAAAAAAAGCCTTAAGGATACTGTTAAACTGATTTCTGAAAAAGAAAAAGTTTCTAGGAGAAAAATCTACAAAATATGTCTGGAAATTAAAAATGAAAAAAATAATTAGTTTAATAATAGTAATTTTATTTTTGAATTCATGTAATTCCATGGGTAGTTTCGGCACCGGCGTAAACATTACATTTGACCCTAGAACTATAGGTATGCAAATAGATGATACAATAATGCAAAAGAATTTAGTAGCTAGACTTTCCCTTGCTGAAAAAAAATATTTTTTTATACAAGTTGAAGTATTAGATGGAAGAATATTTTTAGCTGGTAAAGTTGACCAACCAGAGGATAAAGTTAAAGTTACAAAAATGGCTTGGGAGACCAAAGGAGTGAGATCAGTCAAAAATGCTATTACAATAAAAGGTGAGACAAATTTTAAAAAAACTGCGAAAGATATATTAATTACAAGCCAATTAAGATCTGCATTAATTTTTAATAAAAAAACAAAAGCTAGAAATTATACAATTGAAACTATTAATAGGAATATTTATATATTTGGAATTGCAATGGATAAAATAGAAGAAGATGAAGTGATCAAAGAGGCAAATCAAATCTATGATGTTAATAAAATTATACCTTCTATATATTTAGTTTCAGAGTTGAGTAGAAACAAATTTTAATCTTTTTTATAATCAATCACACCAGAAGAATAGGCCGCTATAGAGGCAAGATTTAATATGTCTGAGGTGCTTGACCTAAGGGGAGCTACTTCTATTGGTAAATCCAGACCAATTAAAAGTGGCCCTATTAATCTTGCATCTCCAAAAGACTTCATCAATTTTGTTGAAATAGCCGCACTGTGAAGTGCTGGCATTATAAGGATATTCGCGTTTCCAACTATTTTTGAGAAAGGATAAATTTCTTGATAGATTGGATTTAAAGCAACATCAGGCTGCATTTCACCATCAAAATCAAAATCAACTTTTTCTTTTTTTAATAACTCAATTGCCTCACGAACATGTTTGGTATTTCTTGAGATAGGTTTTCCAAAAGTAGAATGAGATAAAAAAGCTACCTTTGGATCAAAACCAAATAATTTTGAAACTCTCACGCAGGACTTAGAAACAGCAACTAATCTGTCAGAGGATGGAAAGTCTTGGACGTTTGTATCTGCAACTAGAACAGTTCTTCCTTTAGAAATGATCATCGTCATACCAAAAATCGGTTCTCCCTCACGTGCATCACAAACATTTTTTAATTTTTCTATTGATGCTGCATAATGTCTTATATTTCCAGTGACCATTGCGTCTGCATCTTTACAAGCGATCATTGATGCTCCAAAAGCGATACGATCATTTCTTACTAATCTATCTACATCTCTTTCTAGTTGGCCCGTTCTTTGGAGTTTTTTATATAAATATTTTACATATTTTTCTCTCTTTTCTTTATCTGTAGAGTTAACAATTTCAATATTAAAATTTTCCTCTAAACCAATATTTTTAAGTGTTTCTCTCACCCTTTTTTCATTACCTATAACAATTGGTTTACCAAGTTTATTCTTTCCAAATTCTATTGCAGCTTTAAGCATATTTTGGTCTTCACCTTCAGCAAAAACAACTGTTTTTGGATTGTTTTTAACTTTTGCATTAATACCTTGCATTAAGGACATGGATGGATCAAGCCTAGCTACTAACTGATCTCTATATTCTTCTAAGTTTTGAATTTTTTTTCTTGCTACACCAGACTTAATTGCGGCTTCTGCAACGGCTAAAGGAATTTCACTAATAAGCCTTGGATCAAAAGTTGATGGGATAATATAATTTTTACCGTATTTGGGTCTTTCCCCACCATAAGCTGAAACAACTTCGTCCGGCACATTTTCTCTCGCAAGCTTAGCTATGGCATTAACAGCAGCAATTTTCATTTGTTCGTTAATTTCTTTAGCCCTGACATCAAGCGCACCTCTAAAAATATATGGAAATCCTATCAAGTTATTTACTTGATTAGGATAGTCAGATCTACCTGTTGCAATTATAGCGTCATCTCTAACCTCGAGCACTTTCTCAGGTTTTATCTCTGGATCCGGATTTGCACAGGCAAATATAATTGGATTTTTTGACATCGATTTTACCATATCTTGAGTAACAACGTCTTTAGCTGAAAGACCTAAAAATACGTCAGCATTTTTCATTACATCTTTTAAATTTCTTTTATCTGTTTGTATTGCGTGAGCCGATTTAAATTGATCTACATTATCTCTACCTTTGTAAATAACACCTTTTCTATCACACATGACGACATTATCATTTTTAACTCCAAGTGACTTAAACAAGTTTGTACAAGCTATAGCAGACGCACCTGCTCCATTTACAACAATTTTAACCTCATTAATTTTTTTTCCAGAAATATCTAGAGCGTTAATTAAGGCTGCCGAAGTAATTATGGCTGTGCCATGTTGGTCATCATGAAAAACAGGTATATCTAAAATTTCTTTTAATTTTTGTTCAATTATAAAACAGTCTGGGGCTGCAATATCCTCTAAATTAATACCTCCGAATGTCCCTGAGATATCTTTAATTGTTTTTATAACTTCATGAGCATTTGAATTATCTACCTCAATATCAATAGAGTCTATGTCCGCGAATCTTTTAAATAAAACGGCTTTACCTTCCATGACAGGTTTTGAGGCTAACGAACCGAGATTACCCAAGCCTAAAATTGCTGAACCATTGCTTATTACTGCTACAAGGTTTCCTTTTGAAGTATAATCGTAAGCTAAACTAGGGTCTTTAGAAATTTCCTTGACTGGTGCAGCCACACCTGGAGAGTAAGCTAAAGATAAATCTCTTTTAGTTGTAAGAGCTTTTGAGGAGTTAATCTCAATTTTGCCAGACTTACCATTTATATGGAAATCTAAGGCTTCTTTATCCGAATAATGATCAATTTTTGATTTTTTTGTCATTGAATTATGTAATATGAGATTAAATATATCACTTATAAATATGACTTAAATATGAATCTTTTAAAATCTACATATGTTTTTAGTTTTTATACTCTGATCAGCAGAATATTGGGATATTTTAGAGATATTCTTATAGCCGCAACGTTAGGTGCTTCTGTGTTCGCTGACGCTTTCTTTGTTGCTTTCAGACTGCCAAATACTTTTAGACGATTGTTTAGCGAGGGAACTTTTAATGCTGCTTTTATTCCAAGCTATTCCTCTGAAATGGTCAAAAGTGAAAAGTCAGGAAGAAAATTCGCAAATGAAATATTTACTCTGCTAACGATCATCTTATTAGTTATTATATTGCTCGGAGAAATTTTTACACCTTTTCTAGTTTATTTAATTGCTCCAGGGTTTTTCTTAGATCCAGATAAATTTAATTTTGCAGTTCAATTAACCAGAATAACATTTCCATTTTTATTGTTTGTTTGCTTGTCATCTTTTTTTTCTGCAATTCTTAACACACATAACAAATTTGCAGCCGCTGCCGCTGCACCTATTATTTTAAATATAATCTTGATTATATCTCTAATAATTTCTTATATATATAAATTTGATTACGCAATTAATTTATCATATGCAGTTTCAATTTCTGGTTTCATTCAATTATTATTTTTGATTTTTTTTTCAAAAAGTTTTTATAAACCTTCATTTACTTTTAAAAGCTATTTAAACAAAAAGGTTAAGTTTTTTTTTAAGAAACTTCTACCAAGCATTTTTTCATCTGGTATCACACAGATTAATATTTTTATTGGTACAATAATTGCATCTTTCCAAGCTGGAGCTGTCTCATATTTATATTATGCAGATAGAATATATCAAATTAATTTAGCAATAGCAGGGATAGCGGTGAGTACAGTTTCATTACCCACATTAACTAAAGCTATAAAAAAAAAATTTTTTACAGAGATAAACAAAATCCAAAATAAATCTTTTGAGATATCATTACTATTCTCATTACCAGCAAGTTTCGGATTAATAATTGGATCTGAAGAGATAGTTAGTGGGCTTTTTGGGTATGGATCATTTAGTAATGTTGATGTTATTTTAACAGCAAAAGCATTAAAAATATTTGGGTTCGGAATTCCCGCTTTTGCATTAATAAAAGTAATGTCGAATTTATTTTTTGCAAGAGATGATACAAAAACACCTTTTTATATTTCATTAATTATCGTTATAATTAATTTATTTATTAGTATAATTTTTTTTAGAGAAATTGGTTTTATAATCATACCTATTGCAACTTCAATATCAACTTGGGTTGGCGTATTTATTTATTCAATATTACTTGTAAGATTTGATTTTATAAAATTTGAAAATTTATTTTTTTTAAATTTTATCAAAATACTCATAACAACATTGATAATGAGCTTTTTATTCGATTATTTACTAGAATATTTCAAGGACTTCTTAACTTATACAAACAATTATAAGTTATTAATACTTTTAGGTATTATAAGTTTTGCTGCTATGTTTTATATGTTAATCTGTTATTTTTTGGGGTTGTTAAAATATAAAAATTTCAATGCTTAAAACATGAAAAACAAAAATCTAACTTTTTCTGGAGTACAGCCTACTGGTAACTTGCATCTTGGAAATTACCTTGGAGCTTTAAAGAACTTTGTGGATTTGCAGAATAAAATGGAATGTATTTATTGTGTTGTAGATTTGCATGCCATTACAGTTTATCAGAAACCATCTGAACTAAAAGAAAACATCCTTGAAACCACTGCAGCATTTTTGGCTTCAGGGCTAGATGAAAATAAAAGTATTATTTTTAATCAGTCTTCGGTGAGTGGACACGCAGAGTTAGCGTGGATATTAAATTGTATTTGCAGAGTAGGATGGCTTAATAGAATGACACAATTTAAAGATAAAGCAGGTAAAGATAAAGAAAAAGCCAGCGTAGGACTATATATTTATCCTAATTTAATGGCTGCAGACATTTTATTATATAAAGCTACTCATGTTCCAGTTGGTGAAGATCAAAAACAGCATCTAGAACTGTCAAGAGATATTGCACAAAAATTTAATAGAGATTTTCAAGTCGAAAATTTTTTTCCACTCCCTGAACCAATCATACAAAAGAATATATCAAGAGTTATGAGTCTTAGAGATGGTTTAAAAAAAATGAGCAAATCTGAAGAGTCAGATTTTGCAAGAATAAATCTGAGGGACTCTAAAGACTTAATAATGCAAAAAATTAAGAAAGCGAAAACCGACTCATTGCCAATACCTGAAAAAAAAAAAGATTTAATTAATCGTCCAGAAGCGCTTAATCTTTTAAATATTTACTCAGACTTAACAAAAAAATCTTTGGATGTAACATTAAATGAATTTCAGGGAAAAGATTTTTCAGTATTTAAAAAAAAACTTTCAGAAGCTTTAATTGAAATTGTATGCCCAGTAGGAGAAAAAATTGAAAAATTAATGAAAGATAAAACCTTTTTACAAAAAGTTCTTCAAAAAGGCACTGAAAATGCTTACAAAATCGCTGAGGAAAACCTTAAAAAGACGCGTGAAATAATCGGGTTATTATAATATATTTTACAAAAAAATTTATGATACAAGTTGAAAACACTCCCAATCCTAACTCTTTAAAATTCCTCTCCGAATTTAAAATTTCTGTTATAGGAACAGAGGAATTTCAGAAAAAGGATTTGGACAAACATAAAAATAAATTTGTGAAAGAATTACTACAAATCAATGGAGTTGAATTAATTTTACTATCAGATAATTTTATAACTGTAAAAAAAGAGCAGAACATTAAATGGGAAGCACTTAAACCAACCATTATTTCATATTTAAATGATTATTTTCAAAATAACTCCGAACCAATTTTATCAAAAAAAACCAAAAAAAAATGAGCAAAAAACAAGTGAAGTAGATACTGAAGACGTAGAGGAAAGAATCAAACAAATTCTTGACACAAAAATTAGGCCTGCAGTTGCTAGAGATGGAGGAGATATTAAATTTAAGTCTTACTCCAAGGGTATTGTAAAAGTAGAGTTGCAAGGCAGTTGTTCTGGTTGCCCGAGTTCATTGATGACATTAAAGCAAGGAGTTCAAAATTTGTTAAAGCACTATATTAAAGAGGTGCAATCCGTTGAAGCGAGTTAAATATGGTAAAAAATTTATCCTATAGAGAAAAGCTTTTAGAATTAGCTAAAATTTATAAAATAGCTGAAATTCAAAACTATCAAAAAAATAAAAAAAACTTAACAACATCTCAGTTAGAACATTTATTAAAAAAAAATAAAGTTCCTATTCCAAAAGACTTTAATACAAGTTTTTTTACAAAAAACTTTTCTAAGCCGATTTCTAAAGCAGGAAAAGGGGTTTCCTCTATATATGGTGATACTACACAAGGAATAGAAAAGATAATCAAAAATTCAGGAAAGGGAGTCTCTAATATTTATGATGGTACCACGGGAGGTATTGGTAAATTTTTTAAAAGTATTTGGAGAATTTTAGGTAGCACTGGTTTAGGTATTTTAAATACTTTTCCTATTCTTTTTTCAACTGTTTACAAATTTATTTCTAATATATTTGTTGAACTATTTAGTAGTTTTTACAACCCTGAAATAAATGAGAAAAGAGCAAATAAAATTCTTATATATATAAGTACAATAATTATAATTGCTGCTATGGGTATCTTAGGTTCTTATGTTGTTGAAAAATACGATGCTCGAGATTTAGTTTCTCAAGAAAAAAAAGAAAAAAAAATACCAGCAGATAAAAAAACCTCTAAACAAAAAATAGATAAAAAGTTTTCAGAGAAAGAAAAAAAATCTTTATCAAAAAAACCTGATCAAGGCGTTTCAAAGCAAAAAAGGCCCTCCACAGTTCCAGAACTAGTTCTGCCAAACTTGAATCTAAAGACCGAAACTGTCCTGAGTTTATTTGAGGATGTAGAGTATGATCTAAAGTCTGTGAGAAGCAAAAAAATTGTTAAACCAATTTACTTTACACAGTTTCCAAAAGATTTGGACGAAATTAAGGATGTAAAATTAAAAAAAGAAACTTTTATAAAAATTGTTTTGCCATTAGTAGTGGCAGAAAATGAAAAAATTCTTAACGATCGGTTAAAATTAAAAAAAATACTTTCTAAAAAAATGACATCGGATAAAGAAAAAAGTTGGTTAAGAGCTAAACTTAGAGAGTATAAGGTTAAAAAATCAGATTTTAAAGAACTTGAGATGAGAATGGATATTATTCCAGTTTCAATAGCTTTAGCGCAGGCTGCAAAAGAGAGCGGATGGGGAACTTCTAGATTTGCTTTGGAGGGTAATGCAATTTTTGGTCAATGGACGTGGACAGGACAAGGAATAGAACCTTTAAACAAAGGTACGAATGAAGGTCACAAGATTTTAAGATTTCCAATTTTGCGAGCATCAGTAAAAGCATATAAAAATAATTTAAATACCCACAAAGGATATAAAGATTTTAGGGAAAAGAGATATTCTAAAAGAAAAAGAAATATCAATATAAAAGGTCTTGAGCTTACTTCAACGCTTGATAAATATGCAGCAACCGGCAAAGAGTACACAGAAATTCTTAAAGAAATAATTTTACAAAATAATCTATCTGATTTTGAAACTGTAAGGCTTACAAATTCAGTTATTAAAAAACAATTAAATTTATAAATTAGTTTTCAGCTATTACAAACTGGATACCCAACCATCTAAAAAATTTCCCCTCTCTAAGAGAACAGTTTATTCTTCCTCGTTCAGTTGTAAATTTTCCGTCTAAATTTACCTCAAGTAGATTTTTATCTTTAAAAGAGATTTTAGAGTTTCGCCATTTATCTTGCTCATTGGAAAAGCAATTTATCGCATTAATATTTTTGTAAATATCTAAAAATTTTATTTTAACTTTAGGTGGATTTTGATTTTTGTTTATGTACATTTCTTGAGGCTCAATATACTCATACTTAAGCGGTATCGTTTTAAGAATTGTTGAGAATCTATCCAATTTTCCATATTTCTCATTTATTGGAAATCTTGGATACTCTAGATTATCTTTTGTTTCATCAATAACTCCAGAGTGTTGCCCAAATGCAAACTTAAAATTTAAATCTTTTACAATTTTTTTAAATTCAAGGCTATACTCACCAAATGGATAAGAAAAAAAAATGGAGTTATTTCCCAAATTCTTTTTGAAAATTGCTTTTGATTTTCTAATGTCCTCAATAATTTCATTTTTATTTCTGTCTACCAAATATTCGTGTGAGTCACTATGGTTTCCAATAACACCTATTCCACTTAAATGTATCTCTTTTATTTCATCCCAATTCATATAATTATATTTGCCAATTTCCCTAGTGCTTATAAAAAGAATAAATGGAATTTTTTTTTCCTTTAGTATAGGCCAAGCGTTTTTATAAAAAGACGTAAATCCGTCATCAATTGTAAGTAATATCTTTCTTTTTTTTTTTTCAATTTTAATTTCATTTGCTAGGTTTCTAGGATCTATAAATTTTAGGCCTTCTTTTTCAATCATTTTTATATGAGATCTAAATTCTGCTATACCTATGTTAGTAGATGGATATTTTTCTTCTCCGAATCTATGGTACATAATACTAATTAAACCATAGTCATCTATACTTTTTGCTTTTAAAATAGATTTATAAGAAATAAAAATTGAAAGTATGATAAAAAAAACAATAAAAAACTTTTTGATTTTAAATATAACTGGCAAAAATGACTCCTTAGCGTTAAGTTTTAACAATAAATTTTTTATACACAAAATTCCAAAAAAAACTAGAAATAATGACAAACTTGTTAACACAATTTTTAATTTTCTTCAAAAACACAAAGTTAAAGTTAATGAAAATTTTCTAGTAATAGTAAATCTAGGTCCAGGAAGTTTTTCCTCAGTGAGAATTTCATTATCTATTGCCAAAGGTATAAAATTAGTAAGTGGTGCTAAATTAGCAGGATATAAGAATAACGATATTAAGGAATTAAACCTTGAAAATATTGACATTTTAATAAAAGAAAAATTAATAGAAAATAAATTGATAAAACCTGTCTATGAGTTAAGTTAAAAAAAATGAACAATATTGAGAAAAAATGCAAAGAAAAAAATGTTAGACTTACTGACCAGAGAAGAATTATAGCAAAGGTAATGTCTGACTCGAAGGAAATATATGGTTCTAAAGATCATCCTGATGTTGATGAGCTTCATAAAAGGGCCTCAGCTATAGATAACAAAATTAGTATCGCAACAGTTTACAGGACAGTCAAATTGTTCGAAGAAGCTGGTATTGTAGAGAAACATGATTTTAAAGGAAATAAAGCTAGGTATGAGAAATCCCCAGATGAGCACCACGATCATTTAATAGACATAAACAGTGGAGAGATCATAGAATTTGTCGATAAAGAAATTGAGGAATTACAAGTTAAAGTTGCTAAAAAACTAGGGTATAAATTAGTTGATCACAAACTCGAATTATATGGTTCAAAAACAAAAAAATAATTCATCTAAAAAAATTTATATTAAAACCTTTGGTTGTCAGATGAATGAATACGACACTCAAAGGATGTATGATTTTGCTTCTAAGATTGACTACCAAGAGTCTAATGAATTTGACGATAAAGTGAAATGTATAGTTTTAAATACTTGCCATATTAGAGAAAAAGCCACTGAAAAAATATTTCATGAAATCGGAAGGATAAAAAAATTTTTTAGAAATAAAACTAAACCCATATTAATAGTAGCCGGATGCGTTGCACAAGCCGAAGGAAACTACATTTTGCAAAGAGAAAAATATATCGATGCTGTGCTAGGACCACAATCCTATCATAATCTAAACAAAGTTATAAAAAAAATTGAGGAAGAAAGGAGAAAAATAAATTTTACAGAATTTCAGACTTTAGAAAAGTTTGATGAACTTAAAAAGATAAAGAATACTAATACTAACATTTCTTCTTACCTTACAATCCAAGAAGGGTGTGATAAGTTTTGTAAGTTCTGCGTAGTTCCTTATACAAGAGGACCAGAATGTTCAAGATCATTTAATAACATTGTTCAAGAAGCTAAAGAACTCTTACAGAGTGGCTCAAGAGAAATTACCTTGTTAGGCCAAAATGTAAATGCCTATAACAATAATAGTAAAAAGTTATCTGATTTAATTTATGCTTTGAGCGATTTAAAAGGACTTGAGCGATTAAGATATACATCATCTCATCCAAAAGATGTTACTGACGATCTAATTAAAGCTCATAGAGATTGCCATAAACTCATGCCCCTTTTACATTTGCCAGTTCAAAGTGGATCAAACTTTATTTTAAATAAAATGAATCGAAATCACTCAATTGAGGAATACATTGAAACAATAAATAAATTAAAGTTAGCAAGACCTGAAATCAAGTTCTCAAGCGATTTTATCATCTCTTTTCCAGGGGAGAGCGAGCAAGATTTTAAAAAATCAATTAATTTGCTTGAGAAAATTAATTTTATTAATACATATTCTTTTATTTATAGCCAGAGACCAGGCACACCTGCATCAAAATTTAAAGAAGTTCCAGAGCAGATTTCAAAAAAAAGGTTAATTGAATTTCAGGATTTAGCAAATGGAATAAAAATTAATTATAGAAAGTCTCTAATGAATAAATCCTCTAAAGTATTATTTGAAAATAAAATGACAGACCAAAAATATTTTGGTAGAGATGAATTTTATAACTCAGTAATTGTAGAAAGCAAAAAAAATATTATTGGGAAACTAGTTAGTGTAAAATTAAAAAAATTTAATCTCAATACATTGTTTGGAGAAATAGATCACTACGAACATGAAAGTTATGTAGCAGCTTAAGCAAATATGTCTGAAATAATAAATCTAGAACAGAACTTAACCATAAAAAAAATTGACAAACAATCAATTAATATTCAATTTTTTAAAAATGAAATTTTATCTTCTTTAGTTGGTGCTTTTAATCAGAATCTTAATCAACTTGAAAAATTAACTGGAACCAAAATTTATTTTAGAGGAAATTCTATCACAGTAAAAGGTAAAAGCAGTGACACCTCAAAAGTTTCAGAGGCAATAAAATTTTTGGTCAACAAATTAATTTTGACAAAATCAATTGACAAAGACGATATTATTATGTCAGTAAATGGAGAAAAATCAGAAGACGAACAAAGTAACATTCATTCATTGAAGCATTTAATTAAAACACCCCGACAATCAGTGATAGCAAGATCTAAAAAACAGTCGGAATACATTGATGCACTTAGATCAAACGATATTATTATGGCTCTTGGTCCAGCCGGAACTGGTAAAAGTTTTTTAGCAGTGTCTGTAGCTATTACTATGTTGATTGAAAAAAAAGTAGATCGGGTAATTCTCTCCAGACCGGCGGTTGAAGCTGGTGAGAAGCTAGGCTTTCTTCCTGGAGATATGAAAGAAAAAGTTGACCCTTATCTTAGACCTCTTTATGACGCTTTGTACGATTTATTTGGATACGAAAAAATCCAAAAAAAAATTGATACTGGAGAAATCGAAATTGCACCATTAGCATTTATGAGAGGAAGAACTTTGAAAAATTCTTTTGCTATACTCGATGAAGCACAAAATGCTACACCAACACAAATAAAAATGTTTTTAACAAGAATAGGTGAAAATTCAAAATTGGTTGTAAATGGCGATCCGTCGCAAGTAGATTTAATTAATAAATCTAACTCAGGGTTAATATATTCTAAAAAGATCTTAAAAAAAATAAAAGAGATTAAAGTAATAGAGTTTTCACATAAAGATGTTGTAAGGCATCCACTTGTATCAAAGATTATTCAAGCATATCAAAAAGATTTTGATGATAAGAGTTGATGTAATTATAAAAGATAAATCTTGGAATAGGTATCTAAAAAAACCCGAAAAATACTTTAATAAACGATTGGGATTGATAAATAAAAAAATAACATATTTTAAGAAAAAAAAATTTAATTTTAGCATAATGCTGGCAGGAAATTTTGAAACAAAAAGATTAAATAATTATTTCAGAAAAAAAAATAAAACAACTGATGTATTATCATTTCCCTACAATCATATTGATGAACAAAGAAACTTAATAAAAAAAAAAAATAAATTATACTTAGGTGATGTTATTTTGAATTTATATAAAATTAAAAAGAATAAAAAAGAAAGTTTTTACGATAATTTAGATAAAATATGGATACATGGCTTATTACATCTTCTTGGTCACGCTCACGAAAAAAATAAAGATTATAAAAAAATGAATAAAGAAGAAAAAAAATTTTTTAGCGTTGTTACAAGGCTTAATGATAAGTAAGATTATAAATAACAAAATTGTTTTTCTTTTTATACTCCCTTTTTTGTTGGGGTCTATTTCTGTATTTACTTTTAGCCCTTTTAATATTTCAATTTTTGGATTTATATCAATTTCTGGAATTTTTTTATTACTTACTTATGTAAACAGAAAATCTAAAAACATCTATAGAAAAAAACCTTTTTTGTCTAACTTTTTTTATACTGGTTTTTTTTTTGGTTTTGGTTTTTTTCTATTTTCTATTTATTGGATATCTTATTCACTAACATTTGAGGATAGTTTTAAATTCTTAATTCCAATATCAGTAATTTTAATCCCAGCATTTTTAGCTTTATTTTTTGGAATAATTTTTTTTTTGATTGGTCCTTTTTTGAGAAATAACATCGGATCTATTCTCATTTTTAGTGTCTCATTATCGCTAATAGATTATCTAAGAGGAAATATCTTAACTGGATTTCCCTGGAATATTTGGGTGTATAGTTTTTCTTGGTTCACAGAAGGCATTCAATTAGTAAATTTCTTTGGGTTATACGGTTTAAATTTAATTTCAATAACTATTTTTTGTTTGCCAGCTGCTTTTTTTTTTAAGAAGACAAATAAAATCCTTGTTTTGCTTTTTTATTTCTTATTATTTTTAATTTTTTATACAGCTGGATCTTATAATATAAATAAGAATAAAAAATTTCTAGAAAATATACCGGATAACCAGTTTGTAAATATTAAGATAATTTCTCCAGATTTAGATCTTAAGTATAATTTGGATAATAAGGATGTTCATGAAATAATTGACAATTTAATTAAATACAGTGAGCCAGATAAAGATAAAAAAACCATATTTGTTTGGCCAGAAGGTATCTTCGCTGGTCTTTATTTAAATGATATTTTTGATTTTAAAAAAAAAATAGAAAAAGCTTTTTCAAAAAAACATTTAATAATATTTGGAAGTAACACAATTAATCAAGATACGCAGGAAATCTTTAACAGTTTAGTTGTAGTAAACAATAATTTTGAAATACTGTATCAGTATAATAAAAGAAAGTTAGTGCCTTTTGGAGAATTTTTACCTTTAGAAAAAAAACTCAGTTTACTGGGATTAAAAAAAATTACTGAAGGCTATGGATCTTTTACGTCTGGAAAAGATAAAGGTTTTTTTAAGTATGAAGACATTTTTCTTTTACCATTAATTTGTTACGAATTAATTTTCCCAGAATTAGTTCAAAAATCATCGGATAAAATTAATTTAATAATAAATATTTCTGAGGATGTATGGTTCAAAAATTCTATAGGTATTTATCAACACTTTTCTAAAGCTGTATTTAGGTCTATCGAATCCAATACATATCTTGTAAGAGCCGCTAACAAGGGGATAAGCGCGTTTATAGATAATAGAGGCAATATATTAAAAAAATTAGAGCTTAACGAAAAAGGAAATATTGAGATGAAAGTTCCTCTAATAAATAATAGTTATAAAAATAAAAATGATTTGATATTTTACCTGCTTTTATTTACATATATTATTATCTTTCTATTAAAAAAAAATGACTAAAAATTTTTTATTTACAAGTGAGTCAGTCTCAGAAGGTCATCCAGATAAAGTATGCGATCGAATTTCCGATATGGTTGTAGATACCTATATAAAAAATGATCCTTATTCACGAGTTGCTTGCGAAACTCTTACTACGACAAATAGAGTTGTCTTAGCCGGTGAGGTTAGGGGGCCTAAAATAGATGATGCTGAGATTATTCAAAAAGTTAGAAATTGCATCAAAGATATTGGTTATGATCAAAATGGCTTTAGTTGGAGAGAACAGACCAAAGTCGAAACTCATCTTCACTCACAATCAACAGATATTGCTTTAGGGGTAGACTCAAATAAAGATAAAGATGAAGGAGCAGGCGATCAAGGAATTATGTTTGGTTATGCATGCGACGAAACCGAGGATTTAATGCCAGCACCAATTTATTTTTCACACAAAATATTACGTTTGATGGCAGAAGATAGGAAGTCAGGTAAACTAAAAGGTATTGAACCAGACTCAAAAAGCCAAGTGACAATGGAGTATGAAAATGATATTCCTGTTGGAGTAAAGTCGATAGTAATCTCTACACAACATTCAAAAGATTTAAATCATAATGACGTAAAAAATTTGATTATTCCTTACATAAAAAAATCTATTCCTGAAAAATTTATTCAAGGATTAAATCCTAAAGAAATATACATTAATCCAACTGGACAATTTATAATCGGAGGCCCAGATGGTGATACAGGACTTACTGGTAGAAAAATTATCGTGGACACCTATGGTGGAGCTGCGCCTCATGGGGGGGGAGCTTTTTCAGGAAAAGACCCAACCAAAGTTGATCGATCAGCAGCTTATGCTGCTAGATATTTAGCAAAAAATATTGTTAAGTCAGGACTGTCGCGAAAATGTTTAATTCAATTAGCATATGCTATTGGGGTTTCAAAGCCATTATCAATATTGGTAAAATTAGATAGTAAATGTGAAGGAATAACTTCTGACGTAATCGAAAGAATAAAAAAAAATTTCGATTTGTCTCCAAGGGGCATAAGAGAAATGTTAAAGCTCAACAAACCAATTTACCAGTCAACCTCTTCATATGGCCATTTCGGAAGAAAACCAACAAACAATGGGGAATTTTCATGGGAAAAAACTGATAAAACTGAAGTATTTAAGTTGTAATCTTGAAAAATATCTAAATTTAGCATACAAAAGATAAAATTATTAAAAATTCAAAATGGGCAGTAGCCCATTTTTTTTTAGGAGATAATAAATGTTAAATCGAGGCTTAGATAAATTAGAACTATTGAGAATAGTCGAGGCAGTTGCCAATGAAAAATCAATTGATAAAGAGTTAGTCATTGGATCGATGGAAAGTGCTATACAAAAGGCCGCTCTAACAAAATTTGGTAGTGATAATAATATAGAAGTTAAGATCGACAGAAAAAGTGGGGAAATTTCCATTAAAAAAGTTCTAGAAATTGTAGATCAGGTAGTAGACCCTGGTAGAGAAATTGATATTAAATTAGCCTCTTCAAATAATAAAGAATTAAAAGTTGGAGATAAAATTTTTGAGGATCTCCCTCAAATAGATTTCGGTCGAATTGCTGCTCAAAGTGCAAAACAAGTTATTAGTTTCAAGGTCAGAGAGGCTGAAAAATCTAGACAATATGAGGAGTTCAAAGACAAAGAAGGTCAGATTCTGAGTGGAATTATTAAAAGATTAGAATTTGGTAACGTAATAGTGGATCTTGGAAGAGCTGAGGGAATAATTAAAAAAGATGAACTTATACCTAGAGAAATGACTAAAACTGGAGACAGGATCAAAGCCTATTGTTATGAAGTGAAGAATGAATTAAAGGGACATCAAATATTTTTATCTCGTGCTCATCCTCAGTTTTTGGCAAAGCTTTTTTTTCAAGAAGTGCCAGAGATTTATGAAGGTGTAATAGAAATCAAATCTGTAGCAAGGGATCCAGGTAGTAGAGCTAAAATTTGTGTTAACTCTAAAGATACCTCTATAGATCCTGTGGGAGCATGCGTCGGAATGAGAGGTAGTAGAGTTCAAACAATTGTAAATGAACTTCAAGGCGAAAAAATTGATATCATTAAGTGGACAGAAGATATACCCACACTTGTATCTGAGTCTTTATCACCAGCCGAGATACAAAAAGTTTTAATGGATCAAGAAAATAAAAAAATTGAAGTAATATTATCTGAGGAAAATTTAAGTAAAGCAATAGGTAGAAGAGGTCAAAATGTTCGATTAGCTTCTAAACTAACTAATTATGAAATCGATATTTTAACTGACAAAGAAGACTCTGAGAGAAGGCAAGCTGAATTCAAAGATAGAACCGAAAACTTAGTTAAAAATCTTGAGGTAGACGAAACACTCGGACAACTTCTAGTTTCTGAAGGTTTTCAGAGTATCGAGGAGATCTCACA
>CACIVM010000009.1 GCA_902590115.1 uncultured Pelagibacteraceae bacterium
GATTTGCTGCCAAAACTTCAAATGTTAATGATAATGCAAAAGCTATTATAATTATTTTTTTCAAATACATTATATAAACTAATATACTAAATATGATTTAATTCAATGCCCTGGGTTATGGAGATGGGTTTGGATTTTCATTATGTATTAAATTAATTTTGTCGATAACTTCTTGGTTTAAATCAATATTCACACTTTCAATATTCTCCCTAAGTTGCTCCATCGAAGTTGCACCTATTATATTGCTTGTAACAAAGGGTCTTGAATTAACAAAAGCGTGGGCCAAATGAACTGGAGTTAAATCGTATTCTTTTGCCAATTCAAAATATTTTTCATAGGCTTTAAGTGCCATAGGATTTCCGTGTCTTTCCCAACCCTTAAAAAGTGCATGTCTAGAATTTTTAGGCATTTTTTTATTTCTATATTTTCCACTAAGATAACCAGTTGCTAATGGATAATAAGGAATTAAGCCACATTTTTCTCTAATGGATATTTCCGACATTCCAATTTCATAAGTTCTGTTTACAAGATTATATGGGTTTTGCACTGTCATCACTCGAGGTAAATTTTTATTTTTAGATAACTCTATAAATTTAGATAACCCATAGGGCGTTTCATTGGACAATCCGATATATCTAATCTTTCCAGATTTAATAAATTTTTCTAAAGCAAATAAGATTGATTCAAACTCGTTCCACTTCTCTTCTTTTGGATCTACTTCATATTCTCTCTTTCCAAAATAATTGGTTGTTCTCTCTGGCCAGTGTAATTGATAAAGATCAATATAATCAGTCTGCAATCTTTTAAGACTACCATCAATCGCTGTTCCAATATTTTTTTCATCAAAGCAATTCTTTCCTCCTCGTATCCATGAGCATCCAGGTCCTGCAATTTTTGTCGCTAAAATTATTTTATTTCTATTTTTTTTTTCTTTAAACCAGTTACCAATCATTTTTTCTGTTTTCCCGTATGACTCAGCATTAGGTGGAACCGAGTAAAGCTCTGCTGTGTCAAAGAAATTTACACCATTTTCAAGTGCGTAGTTCATCTGCTTAAATGCGTCACTCTGACTATTCTGTGTGCCCCAGGTCATCGTTCCTAGGCAAATTAAACTTACGTTTATGTCTGTATTCCCTAATTTTTTATATTTCATAAATATATAGTAATCATAGTTTAGAAAATTCAATCTTGAAAAGATATAAAAAATTACTATATTATTTAATAATGGAAATTAATAAACAAAAAGCGACTTTAAGATCTTCAGTTTCAGAAGCTATCATTGATCAAGGACTGAGATCATACATGCTCAAAGTTTATAATTATATGGCTTCGGGTGTCGCTCTTACGGGTATCGTCGCCTTATTATTATTTAAGTTGGCTGTAGTTACAGGACCTTCTGGAGAAATCATAGGTTTGACCTCACTAGGCAATAGTCTTTATAATTCTGGTTTAGCTTGGATTGTAATGCTAGCTCCTCTCGGAGTAGTTTTTTACATGAGTTTTGGAATAGCTAAAATGAGTGCATCTAAAGCCCAAACTGTATTTTGGATTTTTGCAGCGCTAATGGGCGCTTCTTTATCTTCAATATTTTTGGCTTACACTGGAACAAGTATAACAAGAGTGTTCTTTATTACAGCAGGAACTTTTGGAGCAATGAGTATATATGGTTATACAACAAAAAGAGATCTAACGAAACTTGGATCTTTTTTATTTATGGGGTTAATTGGGATTATTATCGCCTCACTTGTTAACATATTTTTAAAATCAAGCATGATGTATTTTATAATTTCCATAATTGGTGTTTTAGTTTTTGTAGGGCTTACTGCATATGATACGCAAAAGATAAAAAATATGTACTTGGCAAGTGATAGTGGAGAACTTATTGGTAAGAAAGCAGTTATGGGCGCTCTAACACTTTATCTAGATTTCATAAATCTTTTTATAATGTTGCTAAGGCTTTTCGGGCAAAGAAGATAATCAATTCACAATTTTTAAATTCACCCACTTAGTTTTCTTTATAAGACTTTTCAGCTCCTCAGATTTTTCAATTATTACCCCGTTTCTATCTTTAATTATAAATTTTTCATTAGTGTTTTTTGGTTTAAAATTTTTAGTTATCTTAAAGACAGGTTTTTCAGAGGCTCTATGATATATATCAAAAGAAATGTCCATTTTACCTTTTGACAAGCTATAGTCTCTCCAAGATCCATTAGAAACCATTCTAGCGTAAAGATTCATTATAGTTTTTAACTCTTTTTTTATAAAAAATATATTTTTTTTGGACTTATTGTGAGTTTCGTTATTTATAATTAATCTTAACTTTTTCATACTTTATATTTATTTATTAATGGAACTTGTGATGCAGTAAATAATATTGTTAGTGGCAGAATTCCCCAAACTTTGAAATTAACCCATATGCTTTCTGATTGCGTTCTCCAAATAATTTCATTTAACCCTGCAAGAAAAATAAAAAAATATGCCCACCTTACATTTAGTTTGTTCCAACCCTCGTCCGTTAATTTAAAAGACTTTGATAATAATATCTCTATAAAATTTTTGTTAAAAAATTTATTACTTACTAATAACACAATGGCAAATAAAATATTTATAATCGTCGGCTTAAGATAAATAAATATAGGGTTATTAAAGTAAAGGCTTAGACCCCCAAATAATGATATTAATATTGCTCCAATTAAAGGTATATATGGAATTTTTTTGTCTAAATAATAAACAATTAAAACCGCAATTAATGTTGAGATAATAAGAGGTGGAATAGCCACAGACATATTATTTCCACTTTTATAATAAAATATAAAAAAGATAAGTAGAGGTCCAAAATCAGTTAAAAATTTGATAAGTGATTTATTCACACTTAACATTAACATAATTAATCTTAATTCAAAATTATATATTGATTTTAATAAAAATATACATATGTTTAACTTATGGCAATTAACAACGCAAAGTTTTCAATTGGTGAAGTAGTAAAGCACAGACATTTTGATTTTAGAGGTGTGATTTATGATGTGGACTTTGAATTCAATAATTCAGAGGAATGGTATCAGTCTATTCCTAAAAACGTGAGACCCAGAAAAGATCAACCATTTTATCATTTGTTAGCTGAAAGCAATGAAGTCACCTACGAGGCCTATGTCTCAGAGCAAAATTTACTTTTAGATAAATCTAACGAACCAGTAAAACATCCCCTAGTAGAAGAAATATTTAAAGGAAAAAGGGGGGCAACTTATTTTAAACCCTCAAACTAGTCAACTCGCCATAAATTTAACAATTTTAGCTCAAATCTCTGACAAGATAAACGTTTAAACTTTGATAGTTAAGCCTAATTGGGAATTATCTCATACTTCTTAACTCCCTCTCAATTTCCAATTAGGCAAAATAGCTTCTTCACTTAGAAATAATACTGTAGTAGTAAATGTTATGTTTAAATTTTTTAGCCCTAGTAAATTATTCAAAATTATAGATTGGATAATTAACTCAATACAATCTACATTTTTTTTATTTTTAATTACAGGTTTAACCTTCGCCTTAGTTATTTCTCCTCCTGATTACTTACAAAGTGAGAGCGTTAGAATAATGTATGTTCATGTTCCTGCAGCATGGCTAAGTTTATCAATTTTCTCTGTAATGACAATTTTATCTTTACTAAACTACATCTTTAAAATAAAAAATTTTAAAATTTTCAATAAATGCTTAGCACCAATAGGTTTATTATTTTCAGCTACTGCAGTTATAACCGGATCAATTTGGGGCAAACCTACATGGGGAGCTTGGTGGGTTTGGGATGCGAGATTAACTTCCATGATATTTTTGATGTTACTTTATTTAATTTTTATCATTACCTTAAAGTTTATTAAAAAGGATAATTTGGCTTTAATGATAATATCAATTCTCTCATTAATTGGTGTAGTTAATTTATTTATAATAAAGTATTCTGTTGAGTGGTGGAATACGCTTCACCAACCGGCTAGTATTACGCTTAAAGGGGATATTTCAGTTCATTCAAGTATGTTAATACCTCTATTTATAATGCTAATTGTATTTATAGTTTATAGTGCGTTAATTTTTCTAATGAAATATAAAACAGAAATCATTAAGATGAAGAAAAAGAATTTAAATAGATTATGATCTTAGAATTTTTAAAAATGAATGGTTACGGGATCTATATATGGTTATCTTATGGGTTTGTATTCCTCTCATGCTCTATTGTTTATTTTAAAGTCTTGAGAACTTTAAAAAAATATGAAAATGCATATAAAAATGAATTGATGAAACTCGATGCCAAAGATAGAGACAAAATTGCAAAAAATTCAAAAGTGGCTAGATATGTTTTGTCTTCTTTAAAAGAAACTGTTTAAAGCATTTTAAATGCTTACAAAAAACGTAAAAAGTAGATTATTTTTCATCTCGATTTTTTTAATCGCAATACTTTGTATAACAATAATATTTACAAATATTTTAAAAGAAAATTTACTATACTTCAAAACTCCTACCGAGATTAAATTAGAAGACAAAAACAATTTGAAAAAACTTTACCGTCTAGGAGGTTTAATCAAAGAAAACTCTATTAAAATTTCAGGTCAAAAAATAAATTTTATTGTTACTGACAAAAAAAACGAAATATTTGTAACATTCGAAGGGCCTGTTCCTAACTTATTTTTAGAGGGCAAAGGTGTTGTAGCTGAGGGAAAATTAGTAGATAATAATTATTTTATTGCTAACAAAATTTTAGCTAAACATGATGAGAATTATAAACCCCCAAATGATGGTAATAAAAAATAATGTTAAGTTATTTTGGAAACTCGTTACTAATATTAAATGTTTTTATTACTTTATTAATATTATATTTTTCAAGTTCATTTTTAACTTCTAATGTAAAATTTGATTACAAAATTGTGAAGAGATTAATTTTATCTCAACTATCTATAACAGTAGTATCTTTTTTTACTTTACTATTCGCCTTCATAATAACCGACCTTTCTATTATATCCGTCTACAGCTATTCTCATGAGTCAAAACCAATTTTTTACAAAATTGCCGGCACCTGGGGAAATCATGAGGGGAGCTTGATGTTGTGGGTTTTGATATTAGTCGTTTTTTCTTTTTTATTTTATTTATTTAATAATCAAAATCTTAGGTTTAGAAATTTAACTCTTTTTTTTCAAAATATTTTAATTCTAGGATTTTCAATCTTTTTATTAGTTAATTCTAATCCCTTTGAAATGATTCAACCCACACCTGTTGAAGGTCTAGGATTAAATCCAATACTTCAAGACCCAGCTTTAGCAATACATCCGCCTCTACTGTATTTAGGTTTTGTTGGCTCATCTATTTATTTCTCTGCTGCGATGGCATCGCTCATATCAGGTTACAGAGGAAAAAATTTCGCCTCATCAATAAAGTCTTGGATAATTTTCTCTTGGGCTTTTCAAACTCTTGGAATAATCGTTGGGTCTATTTGGGCATATTATGAATTAGGATGGGGTGGATTTTGGTTTTGGGATCCTGTAGAAAATGCTTCTTTAATGCCTTGGTTTGCTATGGCCGCGCTTGCTCACTCCGTTATCATCTTAGAAAGAAGAGAGTCTTTATATTCATGGGTTATTATATTGTGCTTACTCACATTTATTTTAAGTGTAACAGGTACATTTCTCGTTAGATCTGGAATTCTTAATTCAGTACATACATTTGCAAGTGACTCTGACCGTGGAATTTATATCTTATCTTTTTTGTGTATTATGATTTTGTCCTCCTTCTTGATTTTCTTAAAAAAGTTTCCAATTAGCGATAAGCCTATAGAAAACTCAAATAAGGGAATTTTTATTTTAACAAATAATTGGTTTATGGTTTTTTATCTAATCACAGTTTTAATTGGAACTATTTATCCAATATTTACCGAAGTTTTTTTTGAAACAAAAATTTCAGTTGGACCACCATATTACAATTTATTGATAATACCTGTATTGATACCCTTTTTAGTTTTAATGGCAATTGGCCCAGAAACAACTTGGAATAAGAACTCTTTTTTAAAATTTAAAAAATTGATCGCAGTAATAATTAGCGCTGTATTTATCAATTTATTTTTATATTTAGTATTGAAGAGCTTTTCTGTATTAACAAATTTAATTGTAATTTCCTCTTTGTTTTTAATAATTTATACATTAATTGATTTATTGGATTATTTTAAAAAAGGATCGTCTTATAAATTACCTAGAACGACAGCTCATCTAGGATTTGGGTTGCTAATTCTATTTATTGGCCTTAATCATAATTTGTCTGAGGAATATGATTTTAATTTAAAAGTCGGAGAAATTAAAATTTTAGATAATTATGAAATAGATTTTAATAACTTAGAATTACAAGACGAAATAAATTATAAAAGTCTTGTTGGTAAATTTAACATAAAAACTTTGAATACGAATAAGATAAGATCATTAAATCCTGAAATAAGAATATATAGCAAACCGGAGACAATAACATACGAAGCGTCAATTAAAACAAATTTACTTCATGATTACTTTTTAACGATGAGCAATATTGGTGATGGCGATATATATAATATTAAATTTCAGAGAAAACCTTTAATGATGTGGATTTGGATATCAGCGTTTTTAATATCACTTGGAGGAATTCTTCGACTTTTTAACAAAACATGACAAAAAAAATAGCATCACTCGTTTTTACATTAATCGTTATGATTGTTCTCTATACTTTTTATAAAGGCCTCAAAATTGAAGTTAATTACAATACAAGTGATCTTATTAACAAAAAAATTGAAAGTTTTTCAATTAAAAGTTTTAATGAAAATTCGCTCTTTTCAGAAGAAGATTTAAAAAAAAATAATTTTTCTTTAATAAATTTTTGGGCGTCGTGGTGTGTTCCATGTAGATTGGAACATGAAAATCTGATGAAATTAAAAGAACTTAGTAACTTAAAAATCATAGGAGTTAATTATAAGGATATAAAAAAAAATGCGTCTGAATATTTAGTTGATTTAGGGAATCCCTATAATGTTTTATTGATAGATACAGATGGTAAACAATCGGTTAATTTTGGTATCTATGGTATTCCAGAAAGTATACTAATTAATAGTGAACTCATGGTACTTAAAAAATATATTGGACCATTAATGGATAAAGACTTATTGGAGATAAAGAAGGAGATAAATAAGTGAAAAATCTTTTTTTTACTAACATAATTTTATTAATTTTTTTTTCATCTTTAGATGCAAATGAAGTTAAAATTAATGAAAATGAGATATTTAAAAACTTAAGATGCCTTGTCTGTCAGGGACAATCTGTTGCAGAGTCAAATTCAGATTTTGCTCAGACACTAAAATTAGTTGTAAGAGATAAAATTAATGAGGGAAATTCTCAAAAAGAGATATATGAATTTTTAGCTGAAAAGTACGGCGCATGGATTTTATATGATCCAATTTTTGATGGAAAAAATTCCATTTTGTGGCTATCACCTTACATTTTTTTAATATTGGGAGGATTGTTGCTTTTCTTCTTTATTTTAAGGCGAAATTAATGAATAAAACTCTATACATTTTTTATTGAAGATAGTATTTTTTTACAATGAAGAAATTAATTTCGATAATTTTTATTTCTTATTTTGTCTCTTTTTCCAATTTATTTGCTGACGAAATAAATAGAAATACTGACTTGACCTTTTACACGGGTAATTTCGATATAACTGATGAAGTGGGTGATGATGAAGCAACTCTTTTTGGAGTCGAGCATAAAAACTCTGATTTATTTAGAAATACTTTTTTGGGAAAATTTTCACCTATTACAGGAGGATTTATAACTGATAGTGGAGCGGCCTATCTATACACCGGTATTCAGGGACAGTATAAACTAGGTCCAATGAATATACTTCCTAGCTTTGCACCAGGTTATTATGAGAAAGGTGATGGTAAAGATATGGGAAGTGTTCTAGAGTTTAAAAGCGAAATAAAAATTGGATTTGATATTTTTGAAAACTCAAATTTTGGATACACCTATAGTCATATTTCCAATAACGATTGGGGAGATACAAACCCAGGCGTAGATAATCAGTCCATAACATTTTCTAAAAAATTTTAGTCTTATGTCTTTAGAAAACTGCTATAATATTAATGATTTCAAAAAGTTAGCAAAAAAAAATCTTCCAAGCCCAATTTATCATTATATTGATGGAGGCTCTGATGATGAAGTTACTTTAAAAAGAAATACTGAGTCTTTTTCTAAGTGTGACTTAGTACCAAATATTTTAGCGAGTGTTGGGGAGCCAGATTTATCAACAAACGTTCTAGGTACCAAAATTGACATGCCTTTATTTCTTTCACCAACAGCTATGCAAAGACTATATCATCACGATGGTGACAAAGCTTCAGCAAGAGCAGCTGAAAAATTTGGAACTTTTTACAGCATGTCAACAATGGCTACATCATCAATAGAGGAAGTTGCCAATATCTCAGGTGGTCCAAAATTATTTCAGCTTTATATTCATAAAGATCAAGCTCTTACAGATAACCTTATAGATAGATGTAAAAGTTCAGGATTTAAAGCAATGTGTTTAACCGTTGATACAGTTGTAGCTGGAAATAGAGAGAGAGACCATAGATGGGGATTTACAACGCCACCTAAACTCACATTAAAAAGTTTATTAAGTTTTGCCACACATCCAAAATGGTCTATTAATTATTTACTTCACGAAAAATTTCAATTAGCTAACGTATCTCATTTTACCAAAAAAGGATCCTCAATAGCTAAAGGTGTCATGGAATATATTAATGAGCAATACGATCCAGCGATGAGTTGGAAAGATGCTGAATATTGTATTAAACGATGGGGTGGACCATTTGCCATAAAAGGTCTTATGTCAGTAGAAGATGCTAAAAGAGCTGTAGACATCGGAGCATCAGCAATAATGTTATCTAATCACGGAGGAAGACAACTTGACGGTTCAAGAGCTCCATTTGATCAACTGCCAGCAATAGCTGATGCAGTAGGAGGAAAAATAGAAATTATTTTGGATGGTGGAATTAGAAGGGGAACTCATGTTCTCAAAGCTTTATCATTAGGAGCCACAGCATGTAGCTTTGGAAAAGGATTTTTATTTGCCTTAGGCGCCGGAGGTCAAAAAGGTGTTGAAAAAATTTTACAATTAATGAGGGATGAGATTAAAAGAGATATGATATTATTGGGAAAAAAAAGAATTTCTGATTTAAGCCCTGATAATATTGCATATAGATAAAAACCTGGGATAATGTATAGAGGAATTTA
Source organism: uncultured Pelagibacteraceae bacterium (assembly GCA_902590115.1). GTDB lineage: Bacteria > Pseudomonadota > Alphaproteobacteria > Pelagibacterales > Pelagibacteraceae > Pelagilacustribacter. The sequence goes on from CACIVM010000009.1 coordinate 9,291, forward strand.
TGAAATTGGCAAAAAATTTAGACAGATTAGGAACTGAGACAGCTTTTAGTGTATTGGCTGAAGCAAAAAAACTTGAAGCTCAAGGTAAAGAAATGATTCACTTGGGATTAGGTCAGCCTGATTTTATGACACCTAAACATATTATGGATGCAGCAAAAAAAGCTATTGATGATGGCCATCACGGATATGTTTTAGCAAATGGAATTTTAGAATGTAGAAAAGCGGTGTCAAGAAAAATTAAAAGTTTATATAAAAAGGAAGTAAGTCCAGACAGAATTATGATTATGCCTGGTGGTAAACCCACTATGTATTTTGCAATCCAAATGATTGGTGAACCTGGAGCAGAGATAGTTCATCCAACACCTGGATTTCCAATTTACGAGTCAATGATTAATTACACTGGGTCAAAAGCCGTACCTTATGATCTAACTAAGGAAAAAGACTTAAAATTTGATCCAGAAAAAATTTTATCATTAATCACAGATAAAACACGATTAGTTATTTTGATTAATCCCAATAATCCTACCGGTAGCTTCGTTGAAAAACCAGCAATAGACTTTTTGGCAGAAGGTTTGAAGAAACATCCACATGTTACAATATTAAGTGATGAAATTTACAGCAGACAAATTTTTGATGGAAAAGAGATGCCAACATTTTTTAATTATCCCGACCTTCAAGATAGACTTATTGTTTTAGATGGATGGAGTAAAGCTTATTCTATGACAGGATGGAGAATGGGATGGAGTGTATGGCCAGAAAAATTAATTCCGCATGTAACTAAATTAGCTATAAACAGTTTTTCATGCGTGAATGCACCATCACAATTTGCAGGCATAGCTGCTTTAGATGGATCTGATGACTCCATTCACCATATGATGAAGAAATTTGATCAAAGACGAAAATTAATTCATAAAGGTCTGAATGATCTGCCTGGAGTAAATTGTAGTATGCCAGGAGGTGCATTTTATGCTTTTCCAAATGTTAAGGAAACAGGCATGAGCGGATCAGAATTTTCAAAAAAATGTATGCATGAGGCAGGTGTTGCACTAGTTCCTGGAACTGCGTTCGGAAAAACGGCAGGAGATTACGTTAGATTCAGTTTTGCTGCGTCTCAAGATAATATCAGTAGAGCATTGGAAAAAATTAAAAAAATGTTAGGATAATTATATGTCAGAGCTTCAAATGCCAAAAGTGGATAATAGCGTTTTAGAAAATAAAGATAGATATGTATCTGATTTAAGAAGAATTATTGTAAAAAAAGATAACGTTTTATCTGACAAAGATGAAATTCGTCCGTACGAGACAGATGCATTAACTGCATATAGACAGATGCCTGTAGCAGTTGTTTTGCCAGAAAATGTTAAGGAAGTGAGTGAAGTTTTAAAATATTGTAATAAGAATAGAATAAAAGTTGTGCCCAGAGGAGCTGGCACAGGGTTATCCGGCGGGTCGCTACCATTAAAAGATTGTGTATTAATGAGTATGAGTAAATTCAATAAAATACTTGATGTTGATTACGTAAATAGATGTGTTAAAGCGCAACCTTGCGTTACTAATTTATCTATAACTCATGCCGTTCAAGAAAAAGGATTCTATTATGCTCCGGATCCGTCAAGCCAAATGGCTTGTTCGATAGGAGGGAATGTTGCTGAAAACTCTGGTGGTGTTCATTCTTTAAAATATGGCGCCACAACAAACAACATTCTAGGTATACAAGTTGTGCTCATGGATGGAACAATAGTAAATTTTGGCGGTAAAACCATGGACTCTGAAGGTTATGATTTTATGGGCTTGATGACTGGTTCTGAAGGATTGCTAGGTGTTATCACAGAAGTAACTGTAAAAATTTTGAAAAAACCCGAAATTGTAAAAACAGCTCTCGTAGGCTTCTCATCAATTGATGACGCAGGTAATTGTGTATCTCAAATAATTTCTCAAGGTTGTATACCGGCTGGAATGGAGATAATGGATAAAGCTCTTACAAAAGCAACTGATGACCATGTCAAAGCTGGATATCCGATTGATGCTGAAGCAATGATGATAGTTGAGTTTGACGGTACAGAAACTGAAGTTGACGAATACATGGATAAAATTAAAGATATTTCATCAAAAAATAATTCATCAAGTTTCAAACTTAGCAAAAGCGACGAAGATAGAAAAAAATTTTGGGCAGGAAGAAAAGCAGCCTTCCCAGCCTGCGGTGTTCTTGCACCTGATTATCTTTGTATGGATGGATCTATTCCAAGAAGCAAACTTGCGGAGGTACTTAAAGAAATCACTCGTTTATCAAAAAAATATGATTTACCAGTAGCTAATGCTTTTCATGCTGGAGATGGCAATTTACATCCCCTAATCATGTTTGACGCAAACGATAAAGAGTCTCTTAGAAAAACAGAGGAATTCGGTGCCGAGATATTGAAATATTGTGTGAAGGTTGGCGGCGCTTTAACTGGTGAGCATGGAGTTGGAATAGAAAAAAGAGAGTTAATGTGTGAAGCGTTTAATGATACTGACATTCAACAACAAATTAAAATTAAACTATCCTTAGATCCTAATTCTTTACTTAACCCGGGAAAAGTTTATCCAATTTTAAGAAAGTGTGCTGAAGAGGGGAGAGTTCATGTCCATCAAGGAAAAACAAAATTTCCAGACATCCCAAGGTTTTAAAGAAACATCAACTTTTAAGCCATTAAATGAAAATGAAATCGCAGAGTTTGTAAGAAATTGTCATAGTAAAAATATTCCTATTGAGATTAAGGGGCACGGTTCAAAAGCTAAAGTTGGAAGAAATTTTCAATCTGAAAAGTTAATAGATCTCTCTAATTATTCTGGAATAATAAAATATGAACCTGAAGAACTATACATAAAAGTAAAAGCCGGGACACCCTTAAGTGAGATTACAAATGAGTTAGACAAAAATAATCAACATCTTGCCTTTGAACCACTTGATCTTGGTTATATTTTTGAGGGGAAAAGCAACCCTGGTACTATTGGTGGAACAATAGCTTGTAATTTTTCAGGTTCAAGAAGATTTAAAGTTGGAAGTGCAAGAGATCATGTTTTAGGAATTAAGATTATTAATGGTCGAGGTGAAATTATAAAATCAGGCGGCACAGTAGTAAAAAATGTTACAGGTTATGATTTGTCAAAAATTGTAACTGGTTCATATGGCACTTTAGCAATTATTTCTGAATTATCCCTAAAAGTTTTACCAAAACCCCCCTCGACAAAAACACTTATAATTCATAGTGCCCAACTTAAAAAAGCTATCGAGTATATGAGTACGGGGCTATCATCTTCTGTGGATGTATCGGGAGCAGTTTTTTACCCGGAGTATTTTAAGGATAAATTTTCTTTGAACGATTTAACCAATAAAGGACCAATAACTGCTTTAAGAATAGAAGGGGTAAATTCATCCATAGAAGATAGGATCAACAGACTTGTAAAAGAGTTGGGATTATTAAATGATGAAATTAATTTTTTAGATGAACAACAATCAAAGATTTTTTGGAGATATACTCAAGATTTAAAAGCTTTCCAAAAAACTACAAAAGACATTATGAAAATAGTGGTTCCACCATCAGAGACTTTAAATTTATTAAACAATTTAAAAAAATTTAGTAGTAGATATTTTATTGAATGGGGTGGTAATTTAATATGGTTTGAAATAGAAAATATGAGCCAAGAAATATTAAAAACAATGAATGAAGTTATTGCCAAATGTGGAGGATACAATATATTGGTAAAGTTAGATGATGGCTTTAAGTCTAGCATGGATGTTTTTAAAATTGATCACATTAAATATAAATTAAGTGAAAAATTAAAAACAAGTTTTGATCCAAAAAGAATACTTAACCCAGGCAAAATGTATAGTGGAATATAATGCAAACAACTTTTTCCGATAACCAACTTAATGACACTGAGAATAAATCATCAGAAAAGATAATTAGAAAATGTGTACATTGTGGAATGTGTAACTCAACTTGTCCCACTTATAACGTATTAGGAGATGAGTTAGACGGACCTAGAGGAAGAATATATTTAATAAAAGATATGTTAGAAAATAATAAGCCAGCGAACGAAAAAATTGTAAAACATATTGACAGATGTTTATCATGCTATGCGTGTATGACAACTTGTCCTTCTGGGGTTAATTACATGCACTTAATCGATCACGGAAGAAATCATATTGAGAGAACTTATAAAAGACCTTTTATACAAAAGTCGTTTAGGAATATTTTAGCGTTTATTTTACCAAACCCAAGAATATTTAAATATTTCGCTTTTTTAAGTAAGTTGATAATGCCATTCAAGTTTATGTTGCCAAATTTTATAAAAAATTCACTTTCATTAATGCCATCAAAAATTAAAAAATCTTCATTAAAAGATAAAAAAATCTACCGAAGTACTACCGGTAAAACAGTTTCCAGAGTAGCTCTATTAACTGGTTGTGTGCAAAGAGTCTTGTCTCCAGAAATAAATGATTCGACAATTAAAATCCTTAATCGTCACTCTGTAGAGGTTGTTGTTCTTCCAGAAATTGATTGTTGTGGTTCTTTAAGTCATCATATGGGTAAGGAAAAAGATGCACATAAATATTTTATGAAAAATATAAATTTGTGGCATGAAGAATACTTAAATAACGGTCTTGATGCAATTCTAAGTAATACCTCAGGATGTGGGACGACCTTAAAAGACTATGGTTTTATTTTTCGGGATAATCCGGAAATGAAAAAAAAGGCAAAGAAAATATCTGAGTTATCTAAAGATATTACTGAATTTTTATTCAACAATTTAAAATTAAATTATGTAGAAAGTAATAAAAAATATAAAATTGCCTATCACTCAGCATGCTCTATGCAACACGGGCAGAGAGTTCACCAAGAGCCAATTGAATTATTAAAAAAAACTGGTAACGAAGTACTAGAAATTCCAGATGGGCATTTATGTTGTGGATCAGCAGGGACATATAATATATTACAACAAAATATTGCGAGAAAACTTTTGAAAGACAAAGTTTCAAATATAGAAAAAATTTCTCCTGATTTTATTTCGACGGGAAATATTGGCTGCATGACTCAAATATCTTCAGGTACAAAATTGCCTATTATACACACAGTTGAAGTTATAGATTGGTTAACCGGGGGAGAGAGACCTGAAAAAATTAAAAATTTATGAAGAAAATATTTGTTACAAGACGTTTACTCAAAGAAAATGAGGATAAACTCAAAGAAATATTTGAAGTAAAATTAAATGCAAGTGACAAAATTTATTCACCTAGCGAAATAATTGAGGGCTCTAAAGATTGTGATGGATTATTAACATCAGTAACAGACCCAATTGACAAAGATACTATTTCAAAGCTTTCAACTAAAATAAAAATTATTGCCAATGGTGCTGTTGGATTTGGCAACATTGATTGTAAAGCAGCAAAAGAAAAAGGTATCGCTGTTACAAATACACCTGATGTACTTACAGATGCGACTGCTGACATAGCAATCTTATTACTCCTAGGGGCCTCAAGAAAAGCATATGAAGGAAGAATTGAAGCAGAAAGAGAAGGCTGGAAATGGTCCTGGGACTTTTTACTCGGTAAACAAATGTCAAATAAAAAGATTGGTATTTTAGGAATGGGAAGAATTGGTCGAGCGGTAGCTAAGAGGGCAAGAGGTTTTAACATGGAAATTCATTATCATAATAGATCAAGATTAGATGACAAACTTGAGGAGGGAGCAATATACCATAAAGATATAAAAAGTCTTTTTTCAATAAGTGAATTCTTGTCCATAAATTGTCCAGCTACTCCAGATACGAATAAAATTATTAATAGTAAAACCCTTAATTACTTACCATCAAACTGTGTAATAGGAAATGCAGCCCGTGGTGATGTTGTTGATGATGACGCAATGATTAAAGCTTTGTCATCACAAAAAGTTTTTGCTTATGGATTGGATGTCTACAATGGTGAACCTAAGATAAATCCAGGTTATCTTAAACTTAAAAACATTTTTTTACTTCCACACCTTGGTAGTGCCACTAAAAGAACAAGGTGGGATATGGCATATAGAGCTACAAAAAATTTGGAAGTGTTTTTCAAGGGTGAAAAACCACAAGATTTAGTAAATTGATACATCCTCAGATTGTATTTATTTGAATTAAATTCAAAAGACATAGAGACTCTACGAGCAGATTATGCTTAAATAATTTTTATTAATTAATAATCAAGGGGGACATATGTCAAAAAAAAGAAAAGGAGTAAAAACTCCATCAAGACGTAAGTTCTTTAAAGTAGCTGCAGCAACAGGAGCAGCAGCAGCAGCGTCAGTGGCAATGCCAAACATTGCACTAGGTGCGCCAAAAACTTTAAAGATGCAAGCAGCATGGCCTTCTGGTGCCAACATATTTTTCGAAATGGCGGGTGATTACGCTAAAATGGTTCAAGATATGTCTGGCGGTGAACTTAAAGTTGACCTACAGCCAGTCGGTGCAGTTGTAAAAACGTCTGAGATCGGTCAAGCGGTAAGTTCTGGTGTTTTAGATATGGGACACTGGGTAACTGCATACTGGTATGGAAAAAACCCAGCTGCGTCATTATTTGGAACTGGACCATCTTACGGTCTATCTTCTCAAGAAGTGATGGGTTGGATTGAATACGGTGGTGGAAGAAAACTATACGAAGAAACTTTAGCAAAAGTTGGTTTCGATTATGTTGGTTTCTTTCATATGCCAATGCCTGCACAGCCATTTGGTTGGTTTAAAAAGAATGTAACCAAAGTGTCTGATGTTAAAGGTATGAAGTATAGAACAGTAGGTTTAGCTACTAACGTTCTTACAGCAATGGGAATGGTAGTAAGACAATTACCTGGAGGTGAAATTCAACCTGCAATGAAAACTGGATTGATTGAAGCCGCAGAGTTTAATAACCCTACTTCAGACTCTCAATTTGGTATGCAAGATGTATCTAAGCATTATCATTTGGGAAGTTTTCACCAGTCACAGGAAATGTTTGAGATACCAATAAATAAGAAGACATTTAATAGTTTAGAGCCTAAACACAAGGCAATACTAAAAAATGCTGCTTATGCTGCTAACTCAGATAATTACTTCAAAGCATTAGTGAGATACTCAGCAGATCTATCTAAGTTGATGAACCAACATAAAGTAAATGTTTATCAAACTTCTGATGCGATTTTAGGTGAGCAATTGAAAGGATGGGATAAAGTTATAGGTGATTTTAACAAAAAAGATCCTTTCTTTAAAAAGATTGTAAACTCACAAAAAGCTTATGCTAAGAGAGTTATGAAATACTTGTTGATGAATCAGCCAAATTACAGGCTGGCTTATGAAAATGAGTTCGGAAGCTTAGCAAAAGTAAAAATCTAACAAGATTTTGATTAAAAAAAGAGGGGGGTCTTATGCCCCCCTTTTTTTATAGCATTTACAAGATATTTATATTAGTTTTATACTATGAGGGGATTTATCTATTTTGCAGACCACCTAAGTACTTCAGCTGGAAAAGCTTTTTCTTGGCTCATTGTTATCTTAATGGGTGGAACGTGCTACGAAGTTTTCATGGCTAAAGTATTTAACGCGCCAACTCTATGGAATTTTGATTTCAGTTTACAAATGTATGGCGCAATTTTCATGATGGCAGGTGCGTATACTCTTTCAACTGAAGCACATGTCAGAGGGGATGTAATTTACAGATTATTTAAACCCAGGACACAAGGTTATATTGATTTAGTATTATATTTCCTATTCTTCTTTCCGGGAGTTCTTGCACTAGCATTTTATGGATATGAATATGCCTCACTTGCATGGAAAATAAAAGAAACGAGTTGGAATAGCCCTGCTCAAATTCAAATCTATATGGCTAAAGCACTAATACCAGCAGCTGGTATATTACTTATAATTCAGGGTGTAAGTGAAGTTTTTAGATCAATAATTTGTATACAGACTGGTCACTGGCCTGCAAGAATGGTCGTAGCTGAAGAAACGGAAAAAATTTTAATGAGAACTTCTCAAGACGAGGATCAAAAAGATGTTATTTAGTTTAACCAATCCCGAGATAGCAATATTTATGATGGCAATATTTTTGTTTGCTGTTCTTTTGGGTTTTCCTATAGCGTTTACTCTTATGGCGATGGGAGTGGGTTTTGGTTATTACGCTTATTATGACCCAACGAGAATGGAACATTTACTTGATAATAGAATATTTCAATTATTTGTACAAAATACCTACACTGTAATGGATAATACCGTACTCACCGCAGTACCATTATTTTTGTTTATGGGCTACTTGGTTGAAAGGGCAGGAATAGTTTCTAGACTATTTTTTGCTATTAGACTTGCTTCACACAGATTGCCCGCTTCAATGGCAGTTGCAGCTTTAATTACATGCGCATTGTTTTCTACTGCAACAGGAATTATTGGAGCCGTGGTGACACTTATGGGATTATTGGCTTGGCCTGCTATGATTAAGGCGGGCTATGATAAAAAATTTGCCTCAGGAGTGATCTGCTCAGGCGGTTGCTTAGGTATCTTAATTCCTCCAAGCATAATGCTTATTGTTTACTCTGTGATTGCCCAACTTTCACCTTTAAGATTATTTGCTGCTGCAATATTTCCTGGACTGTTACTAGCTGGTTTGTATATCGTTTATGCTATTACACGGGCATATCTTAATCCTTCAATAGCACCTAAGCCGCCACAAGAAGAAATTCCTCCGACAGCAGTTATAATGAAAGAAGTTTTAGTATCCTTTTTACCATTATTTTCATTAATTATTCTCGTACTTGGTACAATCCTTGGAGGATTAGCAACACCCGCTGAAGCTGCAGCTGTAGGTGCATTTGGATCCTTAGTATTGTCATATTTTTATAAAACACTTAAATGGAAAAATTTTAAGGAGTCTGTTTTCTTGACCGCTAAAACAACAGCAATGATAATGTGGTTGTTTATTGGATCTTGGACTTTTGCGTCAGTTTTTTCCTATCTAGGAGGCCATGAAGTATTCGAGCATTTTTTTAAATCTATGAACATTGCGCCTTGGCAATTTTTGATAATAACTCAATTAATAATTTTTTTATTAGGCTGGCCTTTAGAATGGACGGAAATATTGATAATTTTTGTTCCAATCTTTTTACCACTTGTAGAGTTTTTTGGTGTAAATCCATATTTTTTTGCAATGTTGATTGCATTAAATTTACAAACTTCATTTTTAACTCCTCCGATGGCAATGTCAGCTTACTACTTAAAAGGCGTACAAACCAAAAATGTTGAATTGATGGAAATTTTTAGTGGTATTATGCCATTCTTATTAATAGTTATACTAGCCATGGTGCTAATGTATCTTTTTCCAGGTATCGCTCTTTGGCTTCCAGAAACATTATTTGCGAGTTAAAAAATAAATGAGCAATATCGTTTCTCTTACAGCTATTGAATTGGTTAATAAATTACAATCAGGTGAGATTTCCTGTGTGGAGGCATGTACCGCATTTTTGGAAAGGGTTAAAAAATATGAGAGAGATGTGAAAGCCTGGGCCCACATAGATAAAAAAAAGATTCTAGAAAAAGCCACTGAGAAAGATGAATATAGAAAATCAGGCAAACCTTTAGGACCTCTTCATGGTCTTCCAATAGGAGTAAAAGATATCATTGGCACCGAAGATATGCCAACTGAGTGTGGGACAATTTTAAGGAAAGGAATACCTGAGAGCTCGGACGCAGAGGTAGTAAATTTATTGAAAATTTCAGGAGCGATTATCATGGGCAAAACAGTTACTACTGAGCTAGCTTATTTCGATCCTGGTAAAACTACTAATCCACATGATAAAACAAGAACACCAGGGGGATCATCAAGTGGTTCGGCCGCAGCTGTTGCATCTTTCATGTCTCCACTTACCGTTGGATCTCAGACTAAAGGGTCAATTATTAGGCCAGCTTCTTATTGTGGGGTAGTAGGTTATAAACCGTCATTTGGTCTTATTTCTAGAAACGGCGTACTTAAACAATCATCAAAGTTGGATCACATCGGAGTATTTGGGAAAACAGTATTAGATGTTGCCTTAATAGCAAAATCATTAATTAAAAAAGATTTATATGATAAGGACACAATTCACTATTCCGCTGATACAATGCTTGATGAATGCAAAAAAGGACCTCATTTTGAACCAAAATTTATTTTTTATAAAACACAAAACTGGAAAAATATTGATAAAGAGTCTCAAAAGGCATTTGAATTTTTTATTAAAAAGCTTAAAAAAAATATAGAAATATTTGACGAACCATCATACTTTAAAGATATTCATTTTTACCATCAGATTATACATGAAACTGATATGGCAAATAGTTTTCAAAAATTTTATAAACAATCAAAAAAAAAATTAGGGAAAAAATTAGTAGAAGCAATTGAAAGAGGAATGAAATATTCGGCAAGTCAATACACAGAAGCAGTTGATTTTATGGAACAAAGTTACAGGTCTTACAGCGAAGTCTTCGAGGATTATCATGGTGTATTAACTCCATGTTCAACAGGTGTTGCTGACAAAGGCCTTAAATCAACTGGTAGTCCTGAGTTCTGTACTGTATGGACGTACATGGGTCTTCCATCTATTTCACTACCTTTACTAACAGGTCAAAATAATTTACCATTGGGATTACAATTAGTTGGAGATAAATTAGACGATCTGAGATTTCTTGGAACTGCCAGCTGGTTAGAAAAAAATTGTAAGGATTAATGAGCAAGTTTACTACAATAATTGGATGCGGTGTTGCAATAGCTTTCTTAATTGGTTTAGCAACAACATTGACCAGATCTCCAATGATTGGGTTTACAGATGTTTTGCCAGTTTATATTCTAATGGGACTAGTTATTGTCATGATGCTTTATGAGGCTTTCATCGACAAAAAATAATTCTTTTTTTCCATATCTACTATTATTTATTCAGCCGGTATTTATGGCGACTAATATAATAGTTGCTCGAGGTGGAGTAGAATATGTCCCTCCTGTTTCATTAGCTTTTTGGAGGTGGTTAACCGTATTTTTAATTTTATCTCCCTTTTTTCTCGGTGAGATTTTTAAAAAGAAAAAAGATTTCAATAAAGAATTTTGGAGACTATTCTTTTTAGGCTCGATGGGGTGTGGGGTATGTGGTGCTTTCCCTTTTATAGCAGGTATGACTACTACAATGGCTAATATGGGCATTATCTATACCTCATCACCAATATTTATAATAATTTTATCTCTAATGTTTTTTAAAGATAAAATAACTTTATCAAGAGTAATTGGATTGATGATTTGTATAGTTGGGGTTTTAATCATAATAAGCAAAGGCAGAGTCGATTTATTTATTAATTTTAAATTCACCTCAGGTGATTTATGGATGGTTGGCGCTGCAGCGGGATGGGCTATTTACTCAATTTATTTGTTAAATTGGAGAAGTAATTTCAGTCTTATGGGAAGGTTTACTTTAATATCTTTTTTTGGAGCTATATCTCTTTTACCCTTTTATCTTTTGGAAGAGCTTTATTTTTTCAATACTAATTTCAATAATGAGTTTATTTTTTGGGTTTTATTTGCAGCAATTTCACCAGGTATAATTGCATTTACATTGTATACAAAAGTTCAAAAGCATGTTGGCGCTTCTCTTGCAGGATTTACTCTTTATATTTTTTCTATTTATTCGGCCATATATGGAATAATCTTATTTAATGAAACGCTAATGAACTTTCACTATTTTGGTGCGGGCTTAGTATTTTTTGGAGTTTATTTGGCAAGAAAGGCTGCAAAATAATGA
>CACIVM010000010.1 GCA_902590115.1 uncultured Pelagibacteraceae bacterium
AATAATTCTAACAACAACCGAGAAATAATTAAAAATGAAATTGAAAAAATTAAACTATTTGCATTAAAGCATAATAATATAGATGAGAAAGAAATTGGAGAACTATTGAATTTTCAGAAAACAAAAGAAATTAGTGATATTGTTGATGTTGTAATATCTGGTACTAAAAATAATTTAAATGAAATTCTTGATGCCAAGGATATTCAGTACGATGAAATTGATTACATCTTTAATTTACTTGTTGTAAAAATTTCTAGGCTGCAGAATATTTTGAAGGGAATTAAAGAACAAAAGATTACTATTAAAAGCGCAATCGATAATTATAAGCCACCAATTTTTTGGAAAGAAAAACCAATTATAGAAAAACAACTGAATAAATGGTCATTACATAATCTATCTAGAAGCCTTGATAATATTCACTTTTCAAGCATTCTGGTGCGTAAAAATGTTTCTGATAGAAAAGATGTGATTATAAAAAAATTATTAGTTGATATATCTAATCTAGCATCTAAATCTTCTTAAACAAACCAGTAACTAGATCAAATTGTTCAAGGTTTTTATATTCTATTGAAATTTTACCAGAATTATTTTTTTTATTAGTGATTGATACCTTTAATCCAATCTTTCTCTCTAATTCCCTTTGAATATCAAAAATATTAGGATCTATTGTAAAAGATTTACGCTTTGATTTCTTTAAATTTTCAATTGACCTTGCAGACATTTTTTTCGTAACTATTTCCTCTGCAATAGAAGAGGCATTAGGTAACCCAACAAGTGGCCTTGCTTGGCCAGCAGTAATCTCTCCCTGCTGTAACATCATTACTACGTCCTTTGGAAGAGTAAGTAATCTTAGTGTATTACTTACGTGACTACGGCTTTTTGACATAAATTTAGCTATCTTTTCTTGATCATAATTAAATTCATCTTGCAGCCTTTTATATCCTTTTGCTTCCTCTATAATGTTTAAATCTTCTCTCTGAATATTTTCAACTATTGCGACTTCTAGAGTCTCGTGATCATTTAAATCTAATTCTACTACTGGTATTTCATGAAGGCCTGCCCTCTGAGCTGCAATCCATCTTCTTTCACCTGCAACAATTTCATAATTTTCGGCTTTTTCTTTATTTTTTCTAACTGCTATTGGTTGAATAACACCATTTTTTTTTATTGATGAAGCAAGTTCATCTAATTTTAATTCATCAAAAATTAATCTAGGCTGAAATTTGTTTCTTGATATGTTAGCGATCGGTATTTTCTTAATTGATTGCTTAAAAGGTTGATTTTCCTCGTTTTTTTGGTCTCCAAATAAGGCAGAGAGCCCACGTCCTAAACCTTTTTTTGATTTTTGACTCATGCAGCGCTTCCTAATTTTGCTTGTTGGCTCATAAATTCTTTAGCTAATGCAAAATATGATTTACTTCCAGAACAATTTTTGTCGTACATTACACAAGGGAGACCATGAGATGGGGCCTCTGACAACCTAACATTTCTGGGTATCACGTTATTGTAAACTTTATCTTTAAAGTAATTTCTTGCTTCGATATCAACTTGAGAGGATAGTTTATTTCTTTTATCAAACATTGTTAACAATATTCCTCTTATATTTAGATTAGGATTAAGATTTATTTTAATTCTATTTATTGTTTTTACTAATTGGGTAATTCCCTCTAAAGCAAAAAACTCTGTTTGCAATGGTACGATTAATTCTTTAGCTGCTACAAGTGCTATAATTGTTAGTAAGCTTAAGGATGGTGGACAATCTATAAATACATTATCATATTGATCAATTAAGGTTTTATTTTCTGTTAAAAGTTTATTTAAAATAAATGCTCTTTGATTATCGTTAGCGGTTTCAACTTCAAGTCCAGAAAGATCTACATGCGAACCAATAATGTCTAACCCCTCAATTTGAGTTTGCGTTATGACATCTGCCATTTTTTCTTTTTTTATGAGAAGGTTGTAAATATTTTTTCTTTTTTCACTATTTGACATCCCAACTCCTGTTGTTGCATTACCTTGAGGATCTAAATCTATTATTAAATTTTTATGACCCAAAATGGACAGTGCTGCAGCCAAATTAATGACTGATGTTGTTTTCCCTACTCCTCCTTTTTGATTAATGACAGCTAGGATTGTTTTTTTCAATTTATTACCTCATGAATCTATAATTACGATTTGAGACTCTTTGCTTGTAATGCTTTCTACCAAACTATACTTTAATTTTATTTTTTTGGAAGCATTTTTTAACTCTTCCTGTGCACTCTTTCCTTTTAATATGATCATTTTATGAGGCTTTTGTATAATTTCACGTGAAACTTGTATCATTTTATCAATTTTCTTAAATCCCCTTGAAACTATGTACCGACAATTGATTTTTTCATGAAAAATGTTGCAATTTATTATTTCAGCTTTAATTTTAATATTATTTACTACCAATTGTAAAAAATTACATTTTACTGGCGATTTATCATATAATTTCACGTGAAAATTGTTGTTTTTATTAAAAATTGCTAGGATAATTCCTGGAAAACCAGCTCCAGAGCCAAGATCTGCAAGAGATCCTTTATTTTTGAATGAAATATATTTAACTAATTGTGCAGAATCTAATACATGTCTAATCCAAACATAATTTTCTGTTTTTTTTCCAATGAAGTTATGCTTTTTATTGGCTTCTAACAGCAAATTCAAATATATTTTAATTTTAGCAATATCTTGATTAGAAAATTTAAGCAAGTTCTTAAGAATTTCTATGGTCTCTTTCTCGTCTTTAGGCTGAAACACTCGATTTTCTCGTTTTTATATGACCCAGCAAAATTATTGCAGCTGCAGGGGTAACACCGTCTATTCTAAGAGCCTGACCGAGCGTTCTAGGTTTTATTTTGATTAATTTGTCTTTAATTTCGTTAGAAAGTCCACTTAAACTCTCGTAATTTATTGATTTCGGAATTAGCAAATTCTCGTCTCTTCTAAAAGCCTCTATATCATTTAACTGTCTTTTTAAGTATCCTTTATAATGAATATCGATTTCAACCTGATTATCAAACATACTCCCAAAACTAGGTACTTGAGGATATATCTGCCTTATTTTTGCCATATTTAAATTTCTTTGTGACATTATTTCAATAATATTTCTTCTCACACCGTCCTTTGCAATTTTTATAGAAAACCTTGCTGCTTCATTAGGAGTCATTTTAATATTTTTGAGAGAATTTATTATGTTGTAAATTTTTTTTTGTTTATCCAAAAACATTTTCTTTCTCAAATCTGAAATTAAGTAGTTTTTAATTCCTAGGGGAGTCAATCTTTGATCAGCATTATCTGCTCTAAGTGTTAATCGATACTCAGCCCTGGATGTAAACATTCTATAAGGCTCAGATACGCCTTTTGTAATTAAATCATCGATCATCACTCCGATGTAAGATTCAGATCTATTTAAAATAAATTCCTTCTTTTTTAAAATTTTTAGAGCAGCATTTATACCAGCTATCAAACCTTGTGCAGCTGCCTCTTCATATCCAGTAGTGCCGTTAATTTGGCCAGCTAAAAACAAAGATTTAATTTTTTTTGTCTCTAAAGTAGCATTAAGCTCCCTTGGATCTACATAATCGTACTCAATAGCATAACCTGCTCTTTTCATTCTAACAGCCTCTAAACCCTTGATTTTACTTAGTATTTCGAGCTGCACATCTTCCGGCAAGGATGTTGATATTCCATTTGGGTAAATAGTATTGTCCTTTAATCCCTCTGGCTCAAGAAATATTTGGTGACGCTGTTTTTCTTTGAATTTAAAAATTTTATCTTCTATGGAGGGGCAATACCTAGGGCCTACACCCTTAATATTTCCAGAATACATAGCACTTTTTTTTATATTATCAGAAATAATTTTGTGAACATGAATATTTGTATAAGTCATGCCGCATGAAATTTGTCTATTCTCTAATTTTGATGATAAAAAGGAAAAAAAATATGGATCATCATCGGCTGGCTGCATTTCTAAATCGTCATAATTTATTGTTGAGCCATCTAACCTCGGAGGTGTACCAGTTTTGAGTCGACCTATTTTAATTTTGAATTTACCAAGTTGTTCACTTAAACCAGTAGATGGTTTTTCGTCATATCTTCCTGCGGGGATTTGCTTTTCACCTATGTGAATTAATCCATTTAAAAAAGTTCCAGTCGTTAAAATTAGTTCTCTACATCTTATCTCACTACCGCTCTGACATAGAAATCCTATAACTTTATTGTCGTTAAATAAAAATTTAACAACAGGATCAGCTAAAACAGTTAAATTTTTATAATTAAGCAAAATTTTTTGCATATGCTTCTTATAAAGCGCTCTATCGGATTGAGTTCGCGGCCCTCTAACAGCTGGACCTCTACTTCTGTTCAATAATCGAAACTGAATACCTGATTTGTCTGATACTACACCCATTACTCCATCTAATGCATCAATCTCACGAACCAAATGTCCTTTGCCTAGCCCGCCTATAGCTGGATTACACGACATCTCACCAATAGTCTCAATTTTATGTGTGAAAAGTGCAGTATTAACGCCCATTCTGGCGGAAGCTGCTGCAGCTTCACATCCAGCATGTCCACCGCCTATAACTACTACATCATAGATTTTTTTAGTCATGAAGAGAATGTAACTCTCTATATTAATAATACAAGAGCTATTTTACTTACCTATACAGAAGTCTTTAAATATAGATCCAAGTATTTCCTCTACATCTACTTTACCAACTAAACCACCTAAATGACGTGTAGCCATTCTTAGATCCTCAGCAGCTAACTCAAGATGTTTGTTTTGATCTTTTTGAAGAAATTTATCTATTTCTTTCAAACATTCATTTAATTTAACTCTATGCCTCTCTCTTGTAATTAGGATGTTGTTACCTGATGAATATTTATTACTTAATTTCTTCTTTATAAGATTTATAAGTTTATCGATATTTTTATTATTTTTAACTGAAGCCAAAATAGTATCAGTATTAAATTTATGGTTTTCTTTAGCTTGAACATCAGATTTGTTTAATAAAACTATAGAGTCTTTATTAATTATGGATTTTATTTTATCGCTAAGTTTTTTATTTGAATTATCAACTACCACAATATTTATATCAGCTTCTTTGAATTTACTTAGAGCTAAAGAAATTCCCTTTTTTTCAACTTCATTTTTGGCTTCTCTGATCCCGGCTGTATCTGCAAGAATAACTGGATATCCATCTAAATTAAGATAGGTCTCAATAACATCTCTAGTAGTACCTGATTCATCTGAAACTATGGCGACATCTCTCTTTGATAGCAAATTAAGCAATGAAGATTTTCCAACATTTGTTTCACCTATAATTGATACTCTAAATCCGTCTCTGATTTTTTCACCTACTTTGTTATCATTAATAATCTTACTTATGTCGCTGTGTATAGACTTAATTGTTTTATGAGCTTCTTTGAGAACATTTTCTGGAAGATCATCTTCAGCAAAATCTATTTTAGCCTCGATGAAAGAAAGTGATTTAATTAATTTTGATCTTAAATCATCGTAATATTTTGAGGCCTGTCCATTAACTAAATTTACTGCTTGCTTTCTTTGCAACTCTGTTTCGGAGTGTATTAAATCCCCAATACTCTCAGCTTTTAAAAGATCAATTTTATTATTTTGAAAAGCTATTTTTGTGAATTCTCCAGGCTCTGCCATTCTGCAATTTTTTTGACTCGATAATACTTTAAGAAAATAACTAATAATTGCATTACTTCCATGAACATGAAATTCTGCTAAATCGTCACCAGTAAAACTATTTGGCTTTGGAAACCATAAAATTAAAGCTTCTGGATCTATAATAGTGCCATTATTTGGGTCAAAAAATTTACATAAGTTAATCTCATTTTCTTTAATCTTCTTTTCTTTAGAAATTAATTTGCAAATGCTTAAAGTATCGGGACCTGACATTCTGATAATAGCTATACCACATGGACCTCTACCAGAGGACAAAGCAAAAATATTCATTAGTTAAAACCTAGGTTTGCAACTCTTTTAGTAATCTTTTTTAAAAGTTTTGATTTAGAAAAATTTTTTAAAATATTTTCTTTAATGGGATCCAAATATTTGTTACTCCTAAAAAATTTTCTTGTTGTGTCTATCCCCAATCCCATTAGTAAATTTTCTGGTTTCCTACTATCTGAAAAATCTCTTGGAATACTCGAATCTTTGATAGACAACCCCAGTTTTAAATTAAAGGAAATTAATTCATACAATTTTTCAATATCTCTAAGAATTAAATTAAACCCTTGTCCTGCTAAAGGATGAACTGCGTGCAATCCATCTCCTAGAATTATTGTATTCTTTTTATAATAGCTTTTTTTTAATGACATTCTTAAAGGATAACTTTGTATCTTTCCTAAAGATATTTTATTAGTGTTTAATAAATTTGAGAGTTTAGTTTTTAAATTGTTTAAAATAATTGTTTGATTTTTTATGAAATATTTGTCTTCAATACTCCATACCACAGAAAATTTATTTTTATTATAGGGTAATATTGCAAGAGGGCCTTCTTTTAAAAAAAACTGTTGAGCCCCGATATCTTTAATTTCATGTTTAACATAACAAGTTATGGAGTGTTCATTGTAATTTTTTTTGATTTCCCTGTTGCCAGTTATCTTTTGATAAATTGGAGAATTTAATCCTAAACATAAAACTATTAAATCATAAGATTGTGAAGACAGATTATTAGAAACTTTATTTTCCGCTAGATCGATTGATTTTATTGTTTTTTTTTGAACCCTAACTTTGGTTTTTTTAAGTAATTTATTTAAGTATTCTTTGATCAATCTATTTTCAAAAAAGAACATTAAATTTTTTTTTTCATCAAAGTTTAAAAAATTTTTTATTTGATTATTCTCCTCAAAAAAAAGATTAATTTTTTTTACAGAATAAAATAATTTTAAATTTATATTTTTTATCGTAGATTTTAAAAATTTCAGGTTTTTCTCTGATATTGCTGTAACTCTTAAATCTTTGTTTTTAGATGACGTATTTTCAACTATTAAATCTATATCCAATCCTTTTTCACTTAAAACAAGTGCAGATATCAGACCAGTTAAACCACCGCCTACAATGCATATTTTATGTTTTTTCATAATAATGATAAAAAGTATGTATTGTGATTCGATATGAATACAAACTTTTTAAATAGTTTAACAAATTTTTTAAAAAAACGAACCTTTGAGTTTGCGGGACTACTATTAATTTCCTCAGGAATAGCTCTAACTATTTCATTTGTGACATATTCTCCTACTGATCCATCTTTTATTTATGGAGAAAATAACACCAATATACAGAATTTTTTTGGTATCTATGGCAGTCAGATCTCTGACTTGCTACTCCAAAGTTTCGGGATAATATCTTTTTTAGTTGTTATTACTTTGATCTCTTGGGGCCTACGACTTATCTTTAGAAAAGAACTAAAGAGAGTCTTCTTTAAAATTTTTTTTGTAGCAGTGTATATAATTTCAGGAAGTATTTTTGTTCATATAAAATACAATAATTCGTTTTGGCTTATTGATAACGGAAACTCAGGATTTATTGGTGAAAAACTTTACAATATTTTTAGTCAATATATATATTTTCAAAATCAGTATACAAGTTTTTTTTTAATCTTAACGACCTTGATATTTTTTATATTAGCGTCCGAAATAAATATAAGTACGTTAGCAAGGACTGTATTTAAAACCTTCAGAAAAACTGAGAATGAAGTTAGATTAGATAGTCCGATCGGAGGAGAGGGAGAGATGAGCAATACAATTTACGAACCTACAAATAAACCTCAGCAAAGTTTTTTCTTTGAAAATGAAGCTGATAATAAAAACAAAGATAATAATAAAAAGAAAATGATAAAATTTAAATTACCTCCTCTTGATTTATTGGAAAAGGCAAAAGGGAAAGGACTTACAAATAATTTAAATAAAGCAGCACCAGAACCAGGATTTATGGAAAAAATTCTTTTAGATTTTGGTATCGAAGGAAAAATAAAGAAGATTAACAATGGTCCGGTAGTTAATTTATATGAATTTGAACCAGCACCAGGAATTAAGGTGTCCAAAATAATAAATCTATCTGATGATTTAGCAAGGAATACCAGTTCTACTTCTGCAAGAGTTGCTGTCATACCAGGTAAAAATACTGTGGGCATAGAACTGCCTAATGATGCTAGAGATGATGTTTTATTAAGAGAAATAATTTCAAATGAAAAATTTGAAAGAAAGGATATTAAATTACCTATAGCTTTGGGAAAAAGTATTTCAGGTTTTCCTATAATAGGAGACTTAACCTCAATGCCGCATTTATTAATTGCTGGCACTACAGGTTCAGGTAAGTCAGTTTGTATAAATACAATTATAGTTTCATTATTATATAAACTTGAGCCTAGTTTATGTAAGTTAATATTAATTGACCCAAAAATGTTAGAACTGTCTGCATATGAGGGTATACCACATCTTTTAACACCTGTTATAACAGACTCGAAAAAAGCTACCGCTGCATTAGGTTGGACAGTTCGTGAAATGAACAACAGATATAAACTTATGAGTAAAGTGGGAGTAAGAAATATAGATGGTTATAATTCAAAACATAAACTTAAAATGCCGTATATAGTGGTTGTTGTAGATGAAATGTCAGATCTTATGCTGGTAGCAGGTAAAGAAATAGAAAATTGTATACAAAAATTATCTCAGATGGCCAGAGCTGCAGGAATTCATATAATCATGGCAACTCAAAGACCTAGTGTAGATGTAATTACTGGAACAATTAAAGCAAATTTTCCTACAAGAATTTCTTTTCAGGTAAGCTCTAAAATCGATAGTAGAACAATTCTTGGTGAACAGGGGGCTGAGCAATTACTTGGTAAAGGTGATATGTTATTCATGTCATCAGCAAATAGAATTATTAGAATACATGGGCCTTATATTTCTGAAAAAGAAATTGAGAAAATCACTAGTGTTTTAAGGGCTCAGGGAGATCCTGATTATATTGAAGATATTACAATGTTGAGTCAAAATAATAATATTCCGGATAATGAAGATAAAGATGTAGATGAGCTTTATTCTCAAGCTATTGAGATTGTAAAATCAGAAGGTAAAGCCTCTACAAGTTTTTTACAAAGAAAACTGCAAATTGGATATAACAGAGCTGCTAGAATTATCGATTTAATGGAAGAAAAGGGAATTGTTAGCAAGGCAAATCATGTTGGTAAGCGCGAAGTTCTGTAAAAAAATATTTTTAATTCTAATTTTTCTAACATTATCCACAAATCTATTAGCTAATGATAAAAAAAAAATAATTACAATACTTAGTAATTTGGAGACTTTGGAATTCACTTTTAATCAGTTGATAAATGATAGGGTTGAGAGAGGTAATTGTCTTTTAAAATTTCCTGGAAAATTAAAATGTAGCTACTTTGATAATAAAAATAAGGAATTAGTTATAAATAACAAGAGATTAGCAATAACACAAAAAAGATATAATAAAACTTATCATTATCCAGTCTCAAAATCTCCATTTTTAAATATATTGTACAAAGATAAACTTGTTGAAATTGTAAAAAATGGTGAATTGAAATTATCAGAACAATTTGTTGAACTTATTTATTTCAAAGATGAAGCAATTACAGTCTTGTTTGATAAAAAAACCCTAGATTTAAAAGGATGGAAAATAATTGATCAGTATAATAATAAAATTAATTTTTCACTTAATATTATCTCAAAAAATAGTAATTTTGAAAAAAGTACATTTAAAATTCCAGAAATTAACTAGGCTACAAAATCAATTTCCTCTTCTTTAAAAATTTCAAAACCTTTTGATATATAATTTTGCAGAGCGTGCTTATGATCTAAACTACAAGTATGAACCCACATTCTATCTGGATTCTTTCTTGAAGCACTAGCTATTGCATGATTTACAAGAGTAGATCCCAATTTTAGTCCCCTAAAATCTTTCAATACACCCAAATTAATTAATTCTACTGTGTTAGAACTTGGATGATATTCTTGTTCATAATATCCAACTAAATCATCTTCATTTTTTAAAACATGTGTTTCCAAGTTCGTATTGGTCACATATCTTATCCAATCTTTATCGGACCAAGATAGCCTGTCCCTCCAATAATGCTCTGCACCTATCTGTTTGTAAAAGAATTTGTTCAGATGAAAATCTTTTTGATGATCTAAAATAATTTTGTAACTTTTTGGGATATTTAGGTGGATTTTTGTTGAAAATTCACTAATTTCCAAGAAATATCTTTTAACTCTTGAAATCATTAACTTACCATCTTTCCGATTTTTTCTCCTGCAAAAATATGAAAATGTAAATGTGGAACTTCTTGTCCGCCATCTTGTCCGATATTTGTCAAGGCTCTATACCCGTTGGTTTTGCCACCCACTAAATTTGCAACGTGAGTAACAGCTTTATTAAACTCGACTATTTCTTTATCTGTTGCTCTTTTGTTGAAATCATCTAAGTCTATATACTCGCCTTTTGGTATAACCAAAATATGAACTTTTTTTTGCGGATTAATATCATGAAAAGCTAGCACATAATCATTTTCGTATACTTTCTTACATTGAATCTCTCCTCTAACAATTTTGGCAAATATATTTTCTTTGTTATAACTCATTTTTTTCTTTTTCTTAATTCACACATTACATCTTCTACTTTTATGTTATTAGCTTCAAAATAAACTAATAGATGATACAATACATCGGCACTTTCGTGAATTTTATTTGTATTTTTTTCCACAGAATATATTAATTCTGATATTTCTTCTTTAACTTTTTCTACTGACAACGTTTTGTCCTCAAGTAATTTATTGGTATAAGATCCTTTGACCGGAATTTTTTTTCTATTTCTAATTACTTCTAATAATGTTTCAAGGTCTTTAAACATGTCTACCTTCTTACTGATATACTCTTAGAATGTAAATAATCTTTCGCATCCTTTATTGTATATTCACCATAATGAAAAATTGATGCTGCCAAAACTGCATTTGCACCTCCATAGTAGATACCATCATAGAAATGTTCCAGCTTTCCTACACCACCAGAAGCTATAACTGGTATATTTACACTGCTTGTGACTTTTTTTAATAATTCGATATCATAACCACTTTTTGTACCATCTTTATCCATGGAAGTGAGCAAAATTTCACCTGCTCCATAGTTGGATGCTATTTTAGAATATTCAATAGCATTAATTCCAGTTTTGACTTTACCTCCGTGAGTGAATATTTCCCATTTATTCTCAGAAGTTTTTTTTGCATCTACTGCTACAACAATACATTGTGATCCGAATTGTAATGCCGCCTCTTTAATAAAATTATTATCTTGTACAGCGGCTGTATTTATAGAAACTTTATCTGCACCTGCGTTTAAAAGACTTTGGATATCGTCAAGATTTTTTACTCCGCCCCCAACAGTTAGAGGAATGGCACATTTTTCTGAAGTTTTTTTTATTACATCAAAAATTGGTCTCCTTTTTTCGTTGCTGGCTGAAATATCTAAAAAACAAATCTCATCTGCACCTCCATCACTATATATTTTAGCTTGCTCTGCTGGGTCACCAGCATCTTTTAGTTCGATAAAATTTATTCCTTTTACAACTCTTCCATTTTTCACATCAAGACAAGGTATTACTCTATTTTTAAGCATCAATTTCCTCTGAAAGCTCATTAAGATTTATATCTTCATCGTAAATAGCTTTTCCAACAATAATTCCTTCAATCTTTTTATTATTTAATTTTTTTGCTTTTTTAATATCGTTAATTGAGGAAACTCCTCCTGAAATAACTACGGGACAATTAGAAATTTCAGATATTTTAGCTGTCTCTTGAAAATTTGGACCAACTTTCATTCCATCTCTGTTTATATCCGTGTAAATAATTCTGCTTACGCCAAAATCTTTTATATCCTTAAGGTAATCTATAGTTTTAATATTAAGATTTTTTCTCCATCCTGAAACAGAGAGGTTTCCGTCTTTTTCATCTAACCCTAAAGCAATTTTATTTTTAAATTTTTCACAAGCTTCTTTTAAAAAATTCTTATTTTTTATAGCGCCACTACCTAAAATTACTTTCTCTACACCAACATTTATATATTTTTTAATATTTTCTAAAGACCTAATACCACCACCTATTTCCACCTTAAGATCAAATTTATTTACTATTGATTGGACAATTTCTAGGTTAACAGTCTCACCAGTCAAAGCACCATCTAAATCAACTATGTGTAAATTTTTAAAACCGTGATATTTATATCTTTCAGCCTGATCAATTGGTGATGTCTTATATTCAGTTTTTTTTTCAAAGTCACCTTTAATTAGTCTTACACACTTCTGGTCTTTAATATCTATTGCTGGAAATATTTTCACTTTTTATAATTTCTTTTTATTAAATTGAACCTTTTGTCGAGGGTATCGAATTTTTTATTCTTTTATCAATAGCTAAAGCATCTTTTAAAGATCTAGCTAATCCTTTAAAACAAGATTCAATTTTGTGATGACTATTTTCACCATAAATATTTTCTATATGTAAAGTAATACCAGCTGATTGTGAGAATGCTTGAAACCATTCTTTAAAAAGTTCTGTATCCATTTCACCAAGTTTTTCTACTGGCAAATCAACTTTCCAAATTAAATAGGGTCTATTTGAAACATCTATTGAAACACGACTTAAGGTTTCATCCATAGGTATCATTGTAGAAGCATAACGTGTGATTCCTTTACGGTTGCCTGCTGCTTTTTTTATGGCTTCGCCGATGGCTATCCCCGTATCCTCTGTGGTGTGGTGAAGATCTATATGTGTGTCCCCTTTAGCTTTAATATTTAAGTCAATTAATGAGTGTTTAGACAGCTGTTCAAGCATGTGGTCGAGAAAACCTATTCCGGTTTTAATATTATATTTTCCCTTACCGTCGATATTTGCCTCTACAGAGATGCTGGTTTCCTTAGTCTTTCTTAGTATTTTAGCTTTTCTTTTCATAAAAAGGCAGTAAGTTCTTATGATATATATATAATTAAAGTTTTTATCAATAAACAGAAAATGTCTATTGAAGAAATAAAATTAATCTCCACATTAAATAACATGAATACAGCTGAAAAATGGCATGGAACAACAATTGTACTTTTGAGGAAAAATAAAGAAACAGTTGTGGCAGGGGATGGGCAAGTTAGTCTTGGTAATACTGTGCTCAAAAGTAAAGCTAAAAAAGTGAGAAAAATCGAAAAAAGAGGTGTAATTGCCGGATTTGCGGGATCAACGGCCGACGCTTTAACACTTTTTGAACGTCTTGAAGCAAAATTAGAGAAACATGCAGGAAATCTTCCTAGAGCCGCAGTAGAACTTGCAAAAGATTGGAGGAGCGATAAGTACTTAAGGAGACTGGAGGCTTTAATGGCTGTGGCAGACAAGGAAAATAGTTTTATAATTTCAGGAACTGGAGATGTTTTAGAGCCAGAGGATGGTATTATTGGAATAGGATCTGGAGGAAACTACGCTTTAGCAGCAGCAAAGGTTCTAAATGAAACCAATTTGACTGCTGAGGAAATTGCTAGAAAAGCAATTAAGGTTGCCTCAGATATATGTGTTTTTACAAATAACAACGTTACAGTAGAGAAAATTTAGTTATGTCTGGATCTAAAAAAATCACAAACCTTAATCTTGTAAAAAAAACAAAAAAAGATGAAAGCAAAGTAAGTGCTTTATCACCTAGAGAGATTGTATCGGAATTAGATAGATTCGTAATTGGGCAAAAAGATGCAAAAAAAGCTGTAGCAGTTGCATTGCGGAATAGATGGAGAAGGCAAGCATTACCTAGTGAAATGAGAGACGAAGTTTTACCAAAGAATATTCTTATGATAGGTCCAACAGGGGTTGGTAAAACAGAGATATCTAGAAGATTGTCTAAGCTTGCCGAGGCTCCATTCATAAAAGTTGAAGCTACAAGATTTACGGAGGTGGGTTATGTTGGTAGAGACGTAGAACAAATTATAAGAGATCTTATTGAAATATCAATTTCAATGGAAAGGGAAAGAAAAAGAAAAGAAGTAAACGCAAAAGCTCAACTGTTAGCAGAAGAAAAGGTATTAGACTCTCTGGTTGGTAGCAAAGCAACAGTAGCAACTAGGGAAAGCTTTAGAAAGCGTCTAAGAAACGGTGACTTAGATAATAATGAAATAGAAATAGAAGTTTACGATAATCCTAACATGCCAAGTTTCGAGATACCGGGTATGCCTGGAGCAAATGTAGGAATGGTTAATATTGGAGATATTTTAGGCAAATCTCTAGGTAATAAAAAAGGCAAGAAAAAAAAAATGACAGTGAAAGAGTCTCACGAAATCTTAGTGGCTCAAGAATCTGACAAAATGATAGAAGAAGATAAAATTATTAATGAGGCAAAAAAGGCAGCTGAGGAGAATGGTATAGTTTTTCTTGACGAAATAGACAAAGTCTCCGCAAGAGGAGACAGAGTGGGTGGAGACGTCTCTAGAGAGGGTGTTCAAAGGGACTTATTGCCATTAATTGAGGGTACCACAGTTAATACTAAGCATGGTCCTATTAAAACAGATCATATATTATTTATTGCATCTGGAGCTTTTCAATTAGCTAAGCCGTCAGACTTATTACCCGAATTACAAGGTAGATTGCCGATAAGAGTTGAACTAAGTGCATTAAATGAAAAAGATTTTATTAGAATTCTTAAAGAACCAGATAATAGTTTGATAAAGCAATACAAGGCTTTATTAAAAACTGAAGATGTAGAGTTGGAATTCACTAGCGACGGGATAGAAATGTTAGCTAAAATTTCAACCGAAGTAAATTCATCAATTGAAAATATAGGTGCAAGAAGATTACACACTATAATAGAGAAAGTTTTAGATGATATAAGTTTTAATGCCTCTGATAGATCTGGTGAAAAGATTATAATTAATAGAGAGTATGTTCAAAAAAATTTAGGAAATCTAGTAAAAGATACAGATTTATCAAAATTTATACTTTAGATTTTAATGTAATATATAAGGCGCCTTCACCGCCCATTTCTTTACTTGCAGTTTTGATAGACTTTATAATTGATGAAACATCTTCATTATTTTTGATGAAATCAGGCACAGTATTTTTTAATTTATTAAAATCTTTTGAGGAGAAGACATTATCTTGCCTGTTTGAATGTAATCCTTTTCCAGTTACAAGAAGAATATTCTTATAATTTTTTTGATAACAATCTAAAATTATTTTTTTTACTTTTGTGTTGGCCCCTTCTAAAGTGTAACCGTGCAAATCAAAAACAAATATTTTTTTTTTTTGGGAAGTGGTCTCAGTTTTATCTTTGTCCTGTAAGTGACCAGGATTTTTTATAAATTCTATCCAATCTTCTAGATCTTTATTTTTATTTTTCACTTACTGATTATTTCAGACAAAAACCAGTTTGGATTATTACTTATCGATTTTTTTGAAAACTTCCAGTGGTCAGTAACTAATTTTATTCTGTCAGGATTGCCCTCGATAACATTTCCTGAGCTATTTTTTTTAACAGAAATTATTTCAGAAACAATTTTAACGGTTGCAAATAACTGATTTTTAATTTCCTCGTATTTTTCTAATTGAGAATTTTTAATTCCTATAAAAGTTAGTTCAGAGACGATACCATTTTTTTCCCTTTGTGTTATTGCCTCATTAAAATTTCTAAACATTTGATCTGATAATAGGGATTTTAATTTAATTCTGTCACCTTTTGCAAATGCTGTTATAATAGTTTCGTAAGCAATTTCTGCACCTTGTAAAAACTGTTTTTTATTTTCTCCTTCAAGTGATTCTTGCTTGTTTATTTTGCTATCAACTTGTTGCTCTCTAAATTTTTGATAATTTTTATCTGAAAAATCGGTGTAAATTTTTTCTTCATGGCCTGTTTTCCTTCCAAGGATACTTCTTAGCCTAAGGATTATAAATCCAGCTATCATCGCTAACAATATAATGTCAATATATCCAAAAGTTCCACTCATTGTTTGATAAATATACATTATTAATATAATTTTGTAATAGACAAATGAACTCATTATTTATTTTAATTATTGGGCTTCCTATACTCGAAATATTACTTATGATTGAATTAGGAGGGGTAATAGGGGCTCTTAACACTATATTATTAGTAATCTTCACAGCAATAGTAGGGCTTTTTTTTGCAAGAATACAGGGTTTATCTGTTTTACAAAAAGGTCTTATAAATATATACAAAAATAAGCTACCAATTTATGAACTTATTTCTGGAGCATCAATTGCGGTTGCAGCATTATTTTTAATTTTCCCAGGATTCATTACAGACACTATTGGTTTTTTGCTTTTAATACCAATAACAAGGAAATTTTTGGTATCATTAATTTTAAAGAAAAAACTAAATAAAAAAAATAATATAAATGAAAATGTTATAGAAGCAGAAATTATTAACGAGGATAAGAAAGAGGATGACACATAAAATAGTTGCAAAATACATAAAAAACTACAACTTTAATATTCCATCTCCAAAAGTTTTTTTCCTACTCTCCAAAGATATTTCTAATTACAAAATAAATCTTGATATCAAAAGTAAAGAATTCAAAAAACACATTATAGAAATCGATGTAACTCTTTCATTGACTACTAATGATAAAAGTTTTGACAAAATAAATTCAAGCATAACATATGCCGCAATTGTTGAGGTCAGTAAGGATGTCCCCAAGGACAAACTAGAAAGGATTATCCTAATTGAAATACCATCTCAAGTATATGAGGATCTAAGGAAGGCATTTATTTTTAGCTTTGAGTCAAGTGGTTTTAAAGATATTAAGATAGATAAAGAAATTAATTTCGAGGAATTATTTAATAAAAGGAAAACTAATAATAATTTTTCCTAAGTTCGTTTTTAAGAAACTTTTGATGATTATTAATTTCAACATCGTTAATTGCAACTACTTTTTTTGAATAACTTTGTCTAATTAAATCGCCTTTTTTTTTGGCTTGAGCATTATCAAAATTATTAGTGAAAGATAACTTCGGTTCTTTTACATCGAGTAAATTTATATATACTTCTCTCAACAGTTCACAATCTAATATAGCATTATGTTTGGTTCTTTTCGATAAATCTATATTAAATCGTCTACATAAAGCATCGAGAGAATTTGAAGATCCCGGGAACTTAGCCCTTGCAAGCTCAAGTGAGTCTATCGTTTGACTTTTCTTTATTTCGTCTTTTTTTAAAATTCTAAGTTCGTAATTTAAAAAACTAAGGTCAAAAGAGGCATTATGTATAATTAGTTTTTTTCCTTTAATAAATTTTAAAAATTCTTCAGCAATTTTATCAAAAGTATCTTTTTTTGCTAGAAACTCTTGAGAGAAACCATGAATTTTAAATGCTTCCTCAGGCACATCTCTATTAGGGTTTATAAGTTTGTGAAAGAAATTTTTTGTAGGTATTAAGTCTCGTGTTTCGATACAGGCAATTTCTACAATTCTATGATTATCTTTGACAGAAAGGCCTGTTGTTTCAGTATCTAAAAATATTTCATTCATTGATACTTAATTAATACATCATTAAGTTTTTTTTTGAACATATTAATATTTCCGTTATTAACAATGTTAATATCACAGAGCTTAATTTTTTTATTTTTTTTAATCTGTTTTGAGTCGAGAATCTTAAATAACTTTACATCTTTTCCTGATTTTATATATCTATTTAATCTTAATAATCTAGAAGATAAAATACAAATTA
>CACIVM010000011.1 GCA_902590115.1 uncultured Pelagibacteraceae bacterium
CTAAAGTTCTTAATCCCCTTATAATCAAATAGGCTTCATCAGCTGACATTCTATAACCAGATAATTTATAAAAAAACATAATTTTTTTAAAAACTTTTTTATTAACTGCTAAAGATCCTCCCATCGCATCTGAGTGCCCAGAAAAATACTTTGTTGCTGAGCAAAAAGACATATCAAATCCTAATTTCAAAGGTTTGAGATATAAAGGCGTGCCCCAGGTATTATCTAATAAGGTATATATTTTTTTTCTTTTTGCTAATGACACTATTCTAGACAGATCTTGAAATTCAAACGTATTACTCCCTGGGTTTTCTACTAAAATCATTTTAGTTTTTTTGTAATTTTTGAATTTAAGTCATCAAATGAAACTGGATCATAAAATATGGCATTAACTTGAAATTCTTTCATAAGGTCCTGAGATATTTCTTTTGTTGGGCCATAAACATTATCTGATACCAATATTTCGTCACCAGGCCTGCATAAAGACATTAACGCTAAAGCTATTCCCCCAAAACCTGTTCCAGTCAAAAATACGTGATAAGCTTGCTCTAGTTCCCTTAAAATATTTTCAAGCTCTATAGTGGTCGTGCTTCCATATCTTCCATAAGTATAATAACTTACTTTTTCATGTTTTTTGATTTTTAATTCATGTTGATACATTTCTTGCATAGTATTGAATAAAATTGTAGATGCTCGGGTAACTGGAGGATTAGCAGATCTATTAGTGTTATCTTTTGTAGGATGTTTCAAAAATGTGTTTATGGACTTTTTCATAAAAAGAGTATAATTCAACCATATATAAGTTTTTTACATTTGAATATTAAAAAGGAGGCAAAAGTATGGGTTACCCAAAAAAACATAGGGGAAGACGAAAAATTGGCTCAAAAAAAAGAAGAGCTAGAAAAAGAAATAAAAGAAAATAATTTTTAATCAATTAATGAGAGAGTTAACTCAAATTTGCAAGTTAAGCGCTTGGATCTTCATCGTACCTTTTGTGTCAATTAATTTATGTCTTTTTATATCAGTTAATCCACTACTTTTTGAAAATACAATATTTTATGTTGACCAAATTGGTAGATCTGGTTTTACAATTCCTTACATTGACGGTAGTCTATCCATAAGTAGAGCTTCTAGGACTTATCCTCAATATTTAATTTTTAAACCATCTATGATTGCTACTGGTTGTTTACTAATAATTTACTGGATCAAGACAAATGAAATAATTAAAAAATTTTTAAATAATAATAATAACTTTTATTTTAAATATTTTGGAATTTTTTCTGCTATATTTCTTATGATACACTCAATATTTTTAGGAATTAACCCAGACATAAATTTGATAAAATTTTTGAAAAGAGTTTTTTTAATTGGATTTATTATATTTGAACTTATCGCTCAAGGTTTACTGATTTATTACCTTTATAGTTTCAAACAAAAAATCCAAAATTATTTTAACATTAATGTTCTCAAATTAAAATTTGTTTTAGTAAGTTTACTAGTAATTGTAGCTCTAATTATCTCGCCTTTTTTAGCTTCTTCAGAATATAGTAAACTAAAACATGCCGTAGAGTGGAATTATTTTCTTGGGGTTATTTTATTCTATTTATTTACAAGTTTTTTTTGGAAGAGAACCACATAAATTTCTAGGCTTTCGCCCAGAAATTTAGTAGTTTTGGTTCGTCGTTTTAGGCGCTACCGCCGAACCTGCCCGATCAACCATTTTAGCGCTACTCAGTTGACCTTTCTGCCCCTTGAGCTTGAACCTCTCGGTTTTTCCTCACTTGGCCAGTTAAGAGTTGCCTCTTAATTAAAATCATTAGATCACATAAAAAATTTTTATGGTATCACTTATTAGTTGCTAAGCTGAAGGATGTGAATTAAGTGGATAAATTTTTGTTATTTGTAGCGCTGATCCAGCCACCGCCTAAAACCTTATCCCCAAATTCGTCTTTTGAATAAAAAACACAAGCTTGCCCTGGCGATATACCACTCTCCTCTTCTAACATTTCTACAAATGCAGAATTGTCATTTTTGATATAAATTTTTGCTTTAAGTAATTTTCCAGTTGATCTAACTTTAATTAAAATTGCTTTTTCAAATTCTTTTTTTCTACCTAGTATGTTTAAATCTCTAAGCTCAATGGAGTTTATTAATAATGAAGATTTTGGTCCAACAACTATTGAATTTTTATCGGCATTAATTTTAACGACATATAGTGCCTCTTTATCTGCTATCTTAATACCTTTACGTTGACCGATGGTATAGTTAATTATTCCTTCATGTGTACCAACTAGTCTTCCTTTAATATCGTAAATATTACCTTTTTGGAACGACTCTGGTCTAAATTTTTTTATCACAGAACTGTAATTTCCGTTTGGAACAAAGCAAATATCTTGGCTATCTGGTTTTTGAGCAACATTTAAATCAAGCTTTTTTGCAATTTCTCTAGTTTCAATTTTTTGTTTTTCTCCTAAAGGAAATCTTAAAAACTCTAATTGTTCTTGAGTAGTACTAAAAAGAAAATAACTTTGGTCTCTATTATGATCTTTAGCTCTATACATATTTGCTTTTCCATCACGATTTAATCTTGAGACATAGTGGCCTGTCACTAAAGCATCAGCTCTGAGTTCTTTTGCATGTTTGAATAGATCTCTAAACTTAACAGTTTGATTACATTGTACACATGGTATTGGAGTTTCACCTGAAGTATAACTATCAATAAAAGAATCGATCACCTCTGTTTTAAATTTCTTTTGATAATAAAGAATTTTATGATTAATTCCTAATTGATCTGAAACTCTTTTCGCGTCAAAAATATCTTGACCGGCACAACATTGTCTGGAGTCGTCCTTTTTTTTTGTACTATCGTATAATTTTAATGTAATTCCTTGAACATCGTAGCCATCATTCTTCATAAGCGCGGCTACGACTGAGGAATCTACACCACCAGACATAGCGACTATAACTTTGGTGTCTTTTGGCGACTTTTTTATCCCTAGAGAATTAATCATTAAGTGTATATATTATAAAAATTAATATTTTTCCATCATGCAATTTGATCTTGAACCAGGCGATTATGTAATTCATCCAAATAAGAAAGAATGGGGGATT
The DNA here is from genome assembly GCA_902590115.1 of uncultured Pelagibacteraceae bacterium. Lineage (GTDB taxonomy): Bacteria > Pseudomonadota > Alphaproteobacteria > Pelagibacterales > Pelagibacteraceae > Pelagilacustribacter. The sequence goes on from CACIVM010000011.1 coordinate 3,112, forward strand.
GGGCAAATACAATCGATAATCAAAAATAAAGTAACAATAAATTTTCAAAATTTTGGTAAGCAAGTTATTAATACTGATGTTGTGAAATTAGAGAAAATAAGATGAATAATTTAGATTATAAAAATATCACTTTAAATTTAATCCCGTTTTTGGAAAAAGCTGGAAAAGTTTCTTTAGATATACAAAAAGTAGGGCCAGAAATAAAAATTAAAGAGGATAATTCACCAGTGACTAATGGTGATATAAAAGTAAATGAGATACTTACTGAGGGAATTAAAAATGCTGGAACAGGATTGCCAATTATCTCGGAGGAGACGGTTGATTTAAATAAAAAAAATATTCTTAAAAATTATTGGCTTATAGATCCGATAGATGGAACTAAAGAATATATCGCTGGAAAAGATGAATTTACTCTTAATGTTGCTTTAATAATAAACAAAAAACCAATCATTGGCCTTGTAGGTGTTCCAAAAAAAAATAGATTATTTTATTCTTATGGTGTTAAGAAAAGTTTTTTGATTGAAGGTAATAATGAAAAAAAAATAAGTTGTAATAAACTTACTCCAAAAAACGAGATTGTTGCTGTCTCTAGTGTTCATAAGCCATCTGATATCATACTCAATAAACTTAAAGAATTCAGTGTTACCTCAATTAAAAAAATGGCAAGTTCATATAAATTCTGTGTTATTGCGGCTGGTGAATATGATATTTATGCTGCAAGAGAAAGAGCTAATGAATGGGATTATGCAGCTGGACATGCTGTGGCTGAAAATGCTGGTGCTATAATTACTACACTCGACAGAAAAAAATTTGAATATGGTAGAGAAGACTATAGAAATCCAAGTTTACTTATTTTAAGATCTCAGAATTTAAATGATTAAAACAATACTTATAATAATTATTTCAGTATCAATATTTGGTTTATTAATTTTTGTTATCGTTAGAAATTTAATGAAGAGAAAAATTGATGAACTTGTGAATAATCAGAAAAAAAAATCAAACAAGCTTTAAAAGTTTTTCAAATTCAACTTTATCCAATTCTAAAACTTTTTTTGAAATTTCATAACTAAAACCCGAACGAGCCATCACACCCAAATCTTTTTTAAAAAATATTTCTCTATTTGCATCTGGTCTGATTGGACCTAATCGTCTTTTTTTGCAAAGCTTTAATGCTGATACAAAATCAGGGTCGGCGTTATTTTTTTTGATTTTATCAATTGAATTTTTAATAATATTATTATCTATACCTTTATTTCTTAAAGATAGATTTATTTTATTTATTGAATAGCCTCTTTTTAGCAGCATTCTAGCTTTAGAGTCCGAATAAAGTTCATCATTAACAAGTTTGTTATCCTCTAAATTCTTAAGAATTTTATCAATCAGACTTGTAATTTCTTTTTTTGTATTAGTTCCTTTAAACTTAATCAGATATTTTTTTAGGAGATACGTCTTGAGTTGTTGTTTGGAAGGACTATATTTTTCCAAATAAGAGTAAGCTAAATCCTTTAAATTAGTACTTAGATCTTCAAATTCTTTTTTATTTAATATGGGATTCATTAATTTAATATACTATATTATTTGAAATGTTAAATAACTTAGAAAGTTTCTTGACGGTAGAAAATATATATTTTTTTGCAAATTGGGGTGTTCTACCTTTTTGGTTAATGCTAATGGTTTCTCCGAATGAAATTATCTCAAGAATTTTTGTTCACTCAATAATAATTCCTTTACTATTAGCTACAGCTTACTCATATTTGGGGTATTTAATTTTCTTAGAGAAAAATTTATTCGAAGTTTTCAACTTATACTTTGGTTTAGAAGAGCTTTACGCGGTATTCTCCGATGAAAAATTTTTATTAATATTTTGGCTTCACTTTTTAGCTCTAAGTCTATTTGTAGGAGCTTGGATTGCAAGGGACTCTTCTAGAAATATGGTTCCAAGATTTTTGTTAATTATTTCTCTGATAATAACTTATTTTACTGGGCCTGTTGGCTTAATAATTTATTGGATATTTAGAATTTTTTTCGCAAAAAAAATTACTTTTAATGAATAACCCATTAGAATTTTATTTTGATTTTATCAGCCCCTATTCATTTATTGCGCATAAAGATTTAATACAAATTAAAAAAAAATATTCAATTAATATAATTTATAAGCCAATACTTTTAGGTGGTTTACATAACTTACATGGTATTACCGCTCCAGCCTTTATTCCATCAAAAGCCAAACATATGATCAGAGATTGTAAACTAATCGCGGATAAGAAAGATATTAAATTCAAATTTAATTCTTATTTTCCAATCAAAACTTTAAACCTTATGCGGGGAGTTTTAATTGCAGAAGAGGATAATTATAAACAGGAATATATTAATCAAATATTTGAGTCTATATGGGGAGATGGATTAAATTTAAATGATCAGAATATTATTGACAGAATACTCAAGAATATGGGGGTTAATCCCAAAACTTTTTTTTTAAGATCTACAACAGAGATTATAAAAAGTAATTTAAAAAAAATTACTAAAGATGCATATTTGAAAGGCATATTCGGAGCGCCAACTTTTTTAGTAAGAGGTAAAATTTTTTGGGGTCAGGATAGAATTAATTTTGCAATAGATGAAATAAAAAAATAAATTAATTTTTTTCTTTTAAGATGACTTCTACTCCAGAGTCCTTTAGTGCAGCGAACCCTCCAGAAGCATTTGCAACATTTTCAAACCCCATATCTTTTAACGCCTTTGTTGCAAGAGCAGATCTGAAACCTAATGCACAAAACAAAACGATATTTTTTTTATCTCCAATTTTTTTTTCTTGAAAGTACTCACTAGATGGATCTAACCAAAATTCAAGCATGCCTCTTGGAATATGAATTGAATCTTTCAAAGTTCCGTCTCTCCAAAGTTCTCTGATATCTCTTATATCAATCAAAGTAATTTCCTTTTTTTGCAAAAGATCTTTTATTTCACTAGGTGATAGAGATTTTATCGATTTATTAGCCTCTTCTACAAGTTGTTTTGATGATTTAATATTCATGATTTAATGCTTATTATTATATAATAATTAGCATAATGAAAGAGATAAAAAATAAAGATAAAAAAAGCTTTTTAAAAAATATTTTTATAAAGATATGTAGATTTTTAGGATTTGAAATTATTGATCAAAGTAAGGCTTATATACCAACTATGGGCATATCAATAAATGAAAATACAAATATCCTTGGGAAAAAATCAATTAACTTACCTTTAGGTGAAGTTAAAATTTCTCGAAAAGTAAAATCTTTAGATATAATTATAAGAACTTGTATGGAAGTTCAAATGTTAACTCAGAACAAAAAAAGAGTATTTGAAAAGCATAAAAGTGAGTATTCGCTAAGAACTGTAAATTCAATTATTCAATCTTATAAACATAGTAAAAATTTAAAAAATTTAGAAGTTAAATTTACAGTTATTGATCATAACTCTGAAAAAGAAAATTTATCAAGACTTCATGATTTATTTAGAAAAAATAATCTTAAATTTAAATTAATTAATTTAGAAATTTCAAATTTTAAAAATGCTATTAATAAGATAAATGAAAAAAAATTGACTGTCACAGATAATCAAATTTCAAATATGTCGAATATTCATCAATCTTTAATAGAGGCTAAAAATTGCAACGATCTAGTTTATTTTATAGAGGATGACTATTTGCACAGTTTAGATTGTTTAGAGGAAATGATTTTCGCCTACGAGAGAATATCATCTCAACTTGATAAGGAAATTTTTATGCTGCCTGCAGATTATCCTTATTTGTATTCTAAATTTGAGAATACTGTAATTTTATTGGGTAAAAAATATCATTGGAGAAAGGTAAACGAGTCACTTTGTTCGATGCTTACAAGCAAAAAAATGATTGAAAAACATTGGCTCCAGCTTAAAGGTATGTGTGAGTTTGAACATTATCCATTTGAAAAACCTTTGCACAAAATATTTGAGAAAGAATTCTGTTTTTCTCCCATTCCCTCTTTATCATTTCATTGCACAAATATTAATTCTATATTCGGTCTATCACCAAACATCGATTGGAAAAAAATTTGGGATGAAAACAAAATTAATTAATGTTTGATAGGCCCTTAGGGCCTATCAAAAACAAATTAGTCTCTTATAGAATAGGCAGTGACTCCAACTTCTGCTTTATCAGTTCCTAATTTTTCAGCTGCTTTACTAATTCTAAGGCCAATAGTCTCTTTGAGTCCCTTAAAAATTGCGTATGAAAGAACGAAACTAAAAATACATACTGATAAAACTCCAGTAAATTGAGTTCCAAAATTTGTTTCGCTATTGCTTAAAGGAACTACTAACGTACCAAAAATACCAGCAAACATGTGAACAGGTATAGCTCCAACAACATCATCAATACCCTGGCTTTCCAAAAATTTAGTACCGAAGTACATAATTATTGCTCCTATTGCACCAATAAATATTGCAAGTATTGGCCCAGGTGTTAATGGTTCTGCTGTTATAGCAACTAGTCCAGCAAGAGCTCCATTTAACATCATTACTATATCAGTTTTACCACCAATAATTCTTGTTAATGCTGCACCTGCTACAGTACCAGCAGCACCAGCTAAATGAGTATTGACTGCTATTTTACTTATCGCATTTACATCATCGAAAGTTCCCATCGCTAATTGACTGAAACCATTAAAACCAAACCATCCGAACCATAGCAAAAAAGTTCCTAGTGTAACTAAAGGTATGCTCGATGCAGCAAAAGGTTCCATCGATTTTTTTTGACCTTTTGAACCAAATCTTCCCTCTCTTGCGCCTAAAACTATCACGCCAGCTAAAGCTGCGGCACCACCGCAAGCATGAACTAAAGTTGAGCCTGCAAAATCAGAAAAACCGGCAGTGCTTAACCAACCGCCACCCCATTGCCAGCCCATGGAAATTGGATAAATTAAACCTGCCATAAATGCAGCAAATATAAAAAATGGCCAAATTTTTATTCTCTCTGCCACTGCACCAGAAACGATTGAAGCGGTAGCACAAACAAACATTGTTTGAAAGAACCAGTCTGAGTGTCCCGAGTAGCCAGTTTCTATTTCTGAGCCGTCACTCCAGACAGAAAATGAACCTATATATCCACCCTCTGGAATTCCATAAGCCAAATTATATCCGACTAAAAAAAATACCAAAGAGCAAATAGCAAATTTTCCAATATTTTTAGCAGCTATTGTTGAAACACTCTTAGTAGTAACTAATCCACTTTCAAGCATACAAAAACCTGCAGCCATGAAGGCAACTAAAACACCGCCTATGTAGAAAGCAAGCGAATTAAAAATATATTGTCCTTCTTGAGACATTGTAGTCTCGGCTAAGCTTATTGACGTGGAAAATAGATAAGTAAATATTATAATTGTAATGATTTTTTTCATTATCCCCCCTATTTATTTGAAGTTAATTACACTTAAAATAGGTTGTTAAAAATACAGACTATTTCATATCACTTATGATTAATTTGCATAAAAAAGGCCCAGAGGGGGGCTCTGGGCCTAATTTTTCTCCAACTAACGAGGGAGGAGATATTTAAAAACTTTAGTCTCTAATTCCGTAAGCTATTACGCCTACTTCGGCTTTATCAGTTCCTAATCTCTCAGCTTCTTTACTGATTCTTAGGCCAATTGTCGATTTAATTGCCTGGAAAACAATATAAGAAACTATAAATACAAACACCACAACTGAGATTGTTCCAAGGAATTGAGCTCCAAAAGTAACATCTCCATTAGTTAATGGTACTGCTAATGTACCCCATACACCAGCTACTAAGTGTGCTGGGATGGCTCCAACTACGTCGTCAATTTTTAATTTAAACAATAGTTTTGTTGAGAAGTACATTAATACTCCTGCTATTGCTCCAATAAAAATTGCAGCCAACGGACTTGGTGTTAATGGTTCTGCCGTAATACCTACTAATCCGGCTATTGCGCCGTTTAGCATCATTACTACGTCAGTTTTGCCACCAATTAATCTAGATACAGTCGCAGCAGCTAAAACACCGCCACCTGCAGCTAAGTTTGTATTGATATAAATTGTTGCAACTGAAGAAACATCTTCTAATGTTCCAGCGGCTAATTGTGATCCACCATTAAATCCAAACCAACCTAACCAAAGTATAAATACTCCTAAGGTTGCTAATGGAATTGATGATGCAGCAAATGGTGCCATTGGTTTAGCTTCGCCTTTTGATCCAAATCTTCCGGTTCTAGCACCAAGCACAATTGCACCTGCAAGAGCTGCTGCTCCTCCAGCGGCATGAACTAATGTTGAACCAGCAAAGTCTGAAAATCCAGCAACAGATAACCAACCACCGCCCCACTGCCAGCCCATTGAAATTGGATAAATTATTCCAGTTAAAATTGCGGCAAATAAGAAGAATGGCCAGATCTTAATTCTTTCAGCTAAAGTTCCAGAAACAATAGACATTGTTGTTGCACAAAACACCATTTGGAAAAACCAGTCTGATCCATCGGAATAACCTGTATCAATACTTGATGCATCACTCCATGGTGTGAACGAACCTATGTAACCACCTTCTGGGATACCGTAAGCTAAATTGTAACCAACCAACCAGAACATTACTCCGGCGATTGAGTATAAACCTATATTTTTCGCACAGATTGCCGATACAGATTTTGAAGTTACTAGACCTGACTCTAACATTGCAAATCCTGCAGCCATCCACATGACCAAGAAACCTGACATTAAAAATAATAGGGTGTTAAATATATATTGAACTTCAGCAGAAACAGTAGTTTCAGCGTAGCCTAAACCGGCAAAACTGAAAAACAAAGCTGTACCTGCTATAAAATAAGCTATGATTTTTTTCATAATTACTCCCTTGTTGAGGAAGTTTATATTTGAAATTTGAGTTATTAGAACTGATATGACTTGATTTTAGCTATGCAGTTTTTGCAAGGTATTTAACAGCTCTTAAAAATTGGTTATAAATAAGAGCTGTTAAATCATGCTTATCTGTTAAACATTTCTTTTAAGCTTTTAGCGGGTAAAAACTTAACTTTTTGAGAAGCAGCTATTTGTATTGATTCACCTGTTCTAGGATTTCGGCCCACTCTTGCTTTTCTTTTTGCTACTTTATAAGTGCCAAATCCAGCTATTTTAACTGTGTCATCGTTCTTTAGTGCATCCAAAATAATAGTCGTTATCGTGTCAAAAGTCCTTTCAGCATCTGCTTTGCTCTGGCCTAATGTGGACGATATTTTTGCTACTAACTGTTTTTTATTCATTTTTGCCCCTTTTTTGTTATTTCTAATGTCAACAAAAACGTAAGAAAATCAACATTTTAATTAGTATAAATTGCAAATACTAACACTAAATGTAGTAGTTAAATAATCGTTGATTTTACTAGCTTTTTGAATACTAAGAAAAGCCTTAAAATAAGCCTAAATCTTTTAAATCATTAAATGTTGCAAATATCATTAATGAAAACAACAAAATTAGCCCGATTCGAAAAAAACCCTCTTGAGTTTTTTGTTTTAGAGGTCTGCCTAAAATTTTCTCAAAAGCATAAAACATCAAATGGCCTCCATCTAGTAACGGTATAGGAAATAGGTTAATTAAACCAAGACTTATCGAGATATATGCCATTATACTAAGGAATGCTACAAATCCAAATTGACTGACCTGACCTGTAACTTTAGCAATTCTGATGGGGCCACCCAACTGAGAGCTGTCACCTTTACCTTGAAAAATAGCTCCAACAAATTTTAATGTAGATTTTGTCACAAACCAGGTTTCATTAATTGAATAATAAATAGCTTTAGCTGGGCCTAATTTTTTTTTATTAAATTCATTATTTATTGGTGATATTTTAATGCCTATTACTTTTTTTGAAATTTTATTTCCTAAGGAATCCTCAGAAATAATTTTTTTTGGTTTAATAATATAAGAGAACTCTTCTTGATTTCTTAAAATATTGATTAATAGATCATCTTTTGTTGAAACATTAATATAAGTTGATACCTCCAAAACACTATTAATCTTGTTGCCATCAATTGAAATAATTTCATCATTTACCTTTAAACCTGCAATTGCAGCAGGACTGTTTTCTTGTATCTCAGAGATTTTTGCGGGAGTAAAATCTTTTCCGGAAAACATATATATCGATGAAAAAATTAAAATAGCTAATAAAAAATTTGCAAGTGGTCCTCCAAATACGATTAATGATCTTTGGTACAATGGTTTAGTAACAAATAATTTCTTTTGATCATCGGAGCTATATCTGTTTATTAATTCTCTCTGCTCAGTTTCACTAAAAACATTTCTATCTCCAAAGAATTTTACATACCCTCCGAGTGGAATTAAGCAAAACTTCCACCTTGTTTTATCTTTGTCATTAAAACCAAAAAGCTCTTTACCAAATCCAATAGAAAAGTCTGTAACTCCAACGCCATATTTTTTTGCAAAATAATAATGACCGTATTCATGAACGAAAACTACAATGGTAAGCAATGCAATAAAAGGAATTATGAAATTCAAAATTTCCATTCACCGACCTTACTAAAAATAAAGTTTCTAAATGCTTTCACCCTAGCTACTTCTTTAAGAGACTCTGGGTAAACGAAGTGAGTTTCGGTTTGCGGTCCACTTTCATTAGGCAAAATTTTAGTTAAATTTGAGACATTTTGTACAATATAATCAGGAAGTGCTGCTAGTCCTACTCCACTTTGAACAGCTAAAAGCAATCCATAAACACTGTTAACTCTCATAACAGGTCTTCGTTTTTTATTATCTTTTGTTCCAAGTTTTAATGCCCAATCAGGATTAAAGACTGGTGAAGGAGCTCCTCGTCCATAAGTAATAAATTTATGTTTATTTAGATCATTTACAGTTTTTGGATATCCATGTTTTTCAAAATATACGTTTGATCCATAAATATGATAATTAAAATTTACAAATTTTTTTTGAATATAATTAAGTTGTTTAGGTCTCCGCATCCATATTCCTATATCAGCTTGTCTGGTACTTAAGTCTAATTCTTTGTCATCAAATATTAATTCAACTTCAATATTAGGGTGCAAAGCCATAAATTCTTGTATTCTAGGTGTGAGCCAAGTAGTCCCAAAACTAACTACAGTTGTAACAGTTATTTTACCTGTTAGTTTATCTTTTTCCTCACTTAGATTCGACTCAACTTCTTTTAGTTTTGATATTACCTCATGCGCAGTTTTATATAGATACTCACCATTTTCCGTAAGTACTAATCCTCTCGCATGCCTTTCAAAAAGCTTAATCTTCAAATCATTCTCTAATGATTGAATTTGTCTACTTATTGCTGACTGACTTAAATTTAAAATAGTCGATGCTTTTGTAAAACTGCTAGCCTCAGCAACTGTATGAAAAATTTTTAATTTATCCCAATCCATAGTGATTATTATATTTTATTTATTTGGATTTACTATAGCTCTTCCAAAAAATTCACCGTTTAAAAGCTTGGGGTAAGTACCAAAAAGTTCGTTAAATGAGAGTTCTTTTGTAAAAGATTGAATTTTAGAAAAGTCAACTAGTTTTGCAGCCTCGTTCCAAACGAATTCTCTTCGTTTCAAGGATGAACCAGATGAGTCAATACCCCATAATTTTACTCCTCTTATAATGAAAGGCATTACATTTGTATTAATTTTGATTCCACCTGCATTGCCACATGCTGCAACGATACCACCAGGTTTTGTTTGTGCGAAAATTTTTGTCAAAGCAGAACCTCCAACAGTATCAACAACCCCGTCCCAAATTCCTTTTTCTAATAATTTACTTTCACCTTCAAATTCTTTTCTATCCAAAATATTTTTTGCCCCCAAGTTTTTAAGATACTCGTTTTTATCTTTTTTTCCTGTTGCTGCATGTACATCATAGCCCATTTTAGATAATATCATAATTGCAATGCTTCCTACACCGCCAGTTGCTCCAGTAACTAAAACATCTTTTACTTTGGCTCCTAAAAGAAGTTCTTCTTTTGCTTTTACTGCGAATGAACAAAGTAAAGCTGTAAATCCAGCGGTACCAAGCATCATAGATTTTTTACTATCTAGATCTTTTGGAATTTTTATTAAAAAGTTTGAGTCTACTTTTGCGAATTGTGAAAATCCGCCGAAATATGCCTCTCCAACTCTGAAGCCAGTCAAAATTACATTATCATTTTTTTTAAATTTGCTATCTTCACTTTCAACAACTGTCCCAGAAAAATCTATGCCAGGTACAAAAGGGAAATTTCTTACTATCTTTCCGCCATTGTTAAGTATCAAAGCATCCTTATAATTAAGACTTGAATAATCGACTTTAACTAAAACATTTCCATCTTTTAGATCAGCTATCTCAAGATCTTTAATATCTCTTGAAAATTTCTCATTTTCATTATTTATTACAACTGCTTTAAATTTTTCAGTCATTTATTTTGCTATATATCTTAAATATCTATTTTGTATCCCAAGATCATCTTTGAATGAACCCAAATAATAATTTGTAACAGTTGTAGCTTTTTCTTTTTTTATCCCCCTCATTGTCATACATTGATGGGACGCATCAATTGTAACTGCAACTCCTTTTGCTTCAAGGCCGTTCATGAGCGCTTTAGCTATTTGCATATTGAGTCTTTCTTGAGTTTGTAGTCTCTTTGAGAATATTTCAACTGTCCTTGCCAATTTACTTAAACCTACCACTTTTTTATTTGGAATGTATGCTATGTGAACGACACCTATAATTGGAGCCATATGATGTTCACAATGACTTTCTAATGTAATATTTTTTTCTACGACCATGTCGTCGTATCCTTCAACATCGGAAAAAGTTTTTTGTAGAACATTTTTTACATCTTTATCGTATCCACTAAAATATTCTTTAAAGGCTTTGACAACTCTTTTTGGAGTATCTTTTAATCCCTCTCTATCAGGATCTTCGCCTATCCAAGACAATATAGTCCTGAAAGCGTTCTCGGCCTCTTTATCTGTTACTTTTGGCCTTTTATTTTGACTTTTTTCTATTTCCTTTACTAATTTCATTATCGCAATTATTATTATAGGACATAATCAATTAATGCAAATTGCTATTTCGTCCATTTTTCTTTATTTTGCTGATATGTTTAAAAAAAGAGAAAATATTTTTGAAGTTGAAGAAGGAAAATTTTTATCCCCTAAATTTGATAAAAATGGACTTATACCTGTCGTTACTACAGATAGCAATACAGGGGAAGTACTGATGCACGGTTTTATGAATAACCATGCTCTAAAAAAAACTATTGAAACTAAAGAAGCTTATTATTGGAGTAGGTCAAAAAATAGCCTTTGGCACAAAGGTTCTAAAAGCGGTTTTGTACAAAAAGTGCGAGAACTTAGAATTGATGATGATCAAGACTCTTTGTGGATGTCTGTAGATATAGGTGATGGAGCAAGTTGTCACGTAGGTTATAAATCATGTTTTTATAGATCTATACCACTCGGTCAAATTAAAAATTCAGAAGAAATTAATTTAGAATTTAAAGAAAAAGAAAAAAAATTTGATCCAGAAAAAATATATAAAGGTGAACCTAATCCAACCAAGTTATAAGATGAAAATTATAAACCCTTTTGGACCAAAAATTGCAAAATTAAAATTTTCAAATAAT
>CACIVM010000012.1 GCA_902590115.1 uncultured Pelagibacteraceae bacterium
GTTAAATAAATCCAAAGGATATGACATATTTTGTAATGCTATAGTTAAAATTCTAAATAAATATCCAAACTGGAAGGCCAATGTAATAGGTGACGAGTTAAGAGATAAAATCTTCGTTAAACACAGAAACCTAAAAAATTATGGATTTTTACCTCATCATAAGGTTTTAAATATTTATAAAAAAACAAGTATAGCTGTCGTTTGTTCACGATGGGAGGAACCTTTTGGAAGAACTAGTTTAGAGGCATCATCTTCAGGTTGCGCAGTTATAATTAGTAATAAAGGTGGATTACCTGAAACGATTACAAATGGATTAATATTAAAAAGTCTTTCTTCGAGAGAACTTTATTTGTCTATAAAAAAATTAATTGATAATAAAAAACTTAGAAATTATCTTCAATCGTTATCTTTAAAAAACTTCTACTTAACTCATAAATTTGTATCGAATTTAATTGATGATTTTAGAGATCAAAAATTAAAAACAATTAATAAGTTTTTTACAAAAAAACCGCTAAAATTACGAATTCTACATGTAACAAATTTCAATGAACGTCATGATGGAAGATTATTCTTCAATACAGGACGTAGAATAAATAATGGGTTAATTAGATTAGGACACAGTATTTTAGAATTTAGTGACAGGGATATCCAAAAATATTACAAAAGTTATAAAGATCTTAATGGAGCTAAAACTCTTAACGAGAAACTAAAAAAAACATGCTATAATTTTAAGCCAGATTTAATTATTTTAGGACATGCAGACTTAATTTCACCAGAAACACTTGGTGAGCTTAAGGATGATTATTCAAATCTCAAAATATCTCAATGGTTTTTAGACCCTCTCAACAAAAATGGACCAGATTTTCATAGAAATAGGGAAAGAATTTTAAATAAAAAAGATTATGTTGAAGCTAATTTTCTCACTACTTCTCCTGATGTTCTAAATTTTTTACCAAATAATAATAGAAATTATTTTATACCAAATCCCGCAGATTCATCATTTGAAACTTTAAAAAATTACAATAAAAAATGTAATATGGATGTTTTTTTTGCATTAAGCCACGGTGTTCACAGAGGGATTTTAAAATCAGGAAAATTTGATGACAGATCTGACTTTATAAATAAGCTAATGTCAATTACAGATGACGTCAAATTTGATATTTATGGATTAAATAAAGTTCAACCTATTTGGGCTGATCATTATTTTAAAACAATATCAAATTCAAAAATGGGTTTAAACTTAAGTAGAGGAAAACCCATAAAATATTATAGTAGCGATAGAATAACACAAATCATTGGAAACGGTCTTGTAACACTTATTGATGAAAAAACTAAATATAATCACTTTTTTGATAAAACAGAAATGGTCTTTTACAAAAATATTGAAGATTTATCAGAAAAAATTGCAAAAATATCAAAAGATGAAAAATTAAGAAAAAAAATCGGAAAAAAAGGAAAAGATAAATATCTTAAATATTTTAATTCTACGCTTGTTGCAGAATTTATACTTAATAAAACATTAGACATTAAAAGTAATAAGAAATATTTATGGCATAATGGCTAATAAAGAATTTATATTAATAACGGGTGGTCTTGGTTTTATTGGATCTCATACTGTTATTGAGCTTCTCCGTATTAATAAAAATATAATAGTTGTTGATAATCTTTCAAACAGTTCAATTTCAATGAAAAGAAAAATTGAAAAAATATCAAAAAAAAAAATTATATTTTTTAGATACGATATATGTAAAAAAGAAATAGAAAATATTTTTAATAAATATCATATAAGTTCAATTATTCATTTTGCTGGTTTAAAATCTGTGAGTGAGTCAATGTTAAAGAAAAAAAAATATTTTAAAAACAATGTAGGGGGGTCAAAAAATCTTATAAAATTAATGTATAAATATAATTGTAAAAAACTAGTATTTAGTTCATCAGCTTGTGTTTACGATGAAAATAATAGATCTCCTATAAAAGAGACATCAAAATTAAATCCCAAGAGTAATTATGGAAAAACCAAACTTAAAATAGAGGAAATGTTAAAAAACTTTTACACAAAAAATAGGCGATCAAGTATAACTATTTTAAGATATTTTAATCCTATTGGCGCTCATAAATCTGGCACGATATATGAAAACCCAAAAAAAGCTGAAAATATAATTCCTAATATTATAAACTCAATAAAAAATAGAAAAAATATTTTTAGGATTTATGGAAATAATTATAAAACATTTGATGGAACATGTATAAGAGATTACATACATGTTGTTGATTTGGCCAGAAGTCATATTTATGCTTTAAATAAATTTTCTAATCAAAGCTTTAAGATAATTAATATTGGCACGGGCAAAGGGTATTCTGTTTTGGAGTTAATTAAAACTTTTAATAAATTCTTACCTATTAGGCTAAAATTCAAATATGTCTCTAGAAGATTAGGTGATGTAGAGATGTCGTTTTCAGATACAAAAAAACAAAAAAAACTGCTTAAATTTGAACCTAAATATCACTTAAATCATATGGTAAAAGATATTCTTAATACAGAAATTTTGAAATGATATCAATCATAATACCAACGCTAAATAATCTACAATATTTAAAATTGTGTGTTAGAAGTCTTGAAATAAATTCAACTTTTAAAAATCAAATCATTTTTCATATAAATAATGGATCTGATGGATCTTTAGATTTTATAAAGGAAAAAAAATTTCAATTTACTCATTCAGAAGAAAATTTAGGTATGTGCAAAGCTATTAATTTAGCTGCAAAGTTGGCAAAAAATAAATATATAGTTTATGCACATGACGATTTTTATTTTTGTCCAAAATGGGATGAGGTTTTAATTAATGAAGCACAAAAATTATCTGATCAAGAGTTTTTTCTTTCCGGAACTATGATAAAAGCCGGTCAAGTTCACCGAAATTATGGCAATGATTTTGAGTCATTCAATGAAAAAAAACTTTTAGAGGAATATTCTAAAATTAACTATTACGATTTTCAAGGATCATCATGGTGCCCGTCATTACTAACTTTAAAACTTTGGAATGAAGTTGGTGGCCTCAGTGAAGAATTCGACCCTGGAACTGCTTCGGATACGGATTTAAATATGAAACTATGGAGTAGGGGAGTTAGAATTCATAAAGGACTAGGAAAAAGTTTAGTTTATCATTTTGGATCAATCATAACTAGAAAGAAAAAGAACTTAAAAACAAAAACCTACACTGGAAGCAGAGGAACTAAAATATTCTTAAAAAAATGGGGAATTACCGTTAAATTTTTTGAAAAATTCTATTTAAGAGGCTGCTCTTATAAAGACGAAAGGTTATTTTGTAAAAAATATGATGGCCCGCTTACTGAGCCTAAAATTACTATGAATTATTTACTTGGATTATTAAAATGTAAAATATTTTATATTTATCTAAAATTAATAAATTATAAATAATTAGATTTTAAGCTTATTCAATGCATTATTCTTAAATAAATCTGCTTCTTTAATATATCTTCTTACCATTTGATTAGATTTATGACCCGTCATAGCCATTATACTTCTTTCCTCCGCGCCCATTTCTGCAGTTGATGTTGCAAAACCTGATCTTAAACTATGACCTGAGTATTTATTTTTTTCTAATCCTGCTAATTCAACGTATTTTTTAATAATTAGTGCAACGCTTTTGTCAGATATTTCAAATAATTTACCTTTATTAATACTTTTTTGATTAATATATGATTTTAAAGCTTTAACTGGACATAGCTCTTCATTAATAAAGAAAGGTATGGCCTTAATCAATCCCTCTCCAGATTGGTCAGTTTTAGATCTTTTTACAAAAATTTTAACTCCCTCAGAAACAAATTCTATGTCCTCTATGTTTAAATCAACTAGTTCTGATCTTCTAAATCCACCAGCAAATCCTATTAATATCAGTGATTTGTCTCTCAGCTTTTTTAAAAATTTTTCATCAGATTGATTTATAGCTTTAATAATAAGTTTTAAGTCATTGATTAATATAGGTTTTTTTGCTTTTTGATAACTGCCTATTTTACGTTTAATTCCCAGTAAATTCTCTACAATTAGGGGGTGTTTAATATCTAGATAATGACCTTTAGCTTTATGAATGACTTTTATTGAGGCGAGCCTTCTTTTAAGAGTGCTAAATTTGGAATTTTTTGAGATATGTGTCATGTAAATAGCCAAGATCTTTGGGTTTGTAGGCAGGCTTGAAAGTTTATTTCGATCGCAAAAATCCTTAAAATCTCTAAAATCTGATCTGTAAGCTCTAATAGTATTTAGAGACTTTGAATTCTTCAAATTTTTTAAAGTCTCAGCCTCTAGGTTTTTTATATCTAAAATTAAATCTTTCATTTTTTTCCGATAACAATTAATTATCGGAATTAATATAACAGTTTAAAAACGATGTCAATACATTAAACTAAAAGTTGATCTTATGAATATAAAAATAAAAATTTCTAATTTAGAGATAAAATGCAAGGTAAAGAATAATGATACAGGTAAAAAAATACTAGCCTCGTTACCAATTAAAGCGAAAATTAACACTTGGGGAAAAGAGATCTATTTTAATATACCAAAAGTAAGCATCAAACCTGAAAAAGACGCTAAAGAGGTTTTTAATCTTGGAGAAATAGCTTACTGGAACCAAGGAAACGCTATAGCTATAGGGTTTGGACCGACTCCAGTTAGTAAAGGCCAGGAAATTAGACTTATATCCTTAGCAAATCATTGGGCAGATGCAAATAACCCCCAAGAATTAACAAAACTAGAGCAATTTAAAGACGGCGAAAACATTGAGGTTTTGGAGGTATAATTATGCTTAAATATCTTATATTTGCCGCGGCTTTTGTTATAGCAGTTTTTTTTAGTTTAAATTATTGGGAAAAAATTAAAAATACAAAAAAAAATGATTTAAAAAAAGTTTTTACTCTAATTTTTATTGTTTTAATCTCATTTGTAATCTATCTATTAAACGATTAATGCCTAAATTAAGTAAATTTGAGAGAAAAGTACTTAATTATCTTAAAACGATACCTAGAGGTCAGGTAAAAACCTACAAAGATGTTGCAAGAGCAATTAAAAAACCCAAGGCCTTTAGAGCAGTTGCGAACGTTTGCGCTAAAAATAAAAATGCACCTAAAATACCTTGTCATAGAGTTATTAGATCTAATGGTTCCTTAGGTGGTTATTCAGGACCAGGTGGTATTAGAACAAAAATAAAGCTCTTAAAAAAAGAGGGATTTTTGATTTAGAATTGTTTAATACCAATGCTTTTTACCTATATTTAAGGATTTTTATTTAAATTAGCTCTCTCCCCCTCTAGTTGTACCCCAGTATCATTAATCGCAAAAATTTGGATATCTATGGCTGAATAAACGCTATATTCCAAAATTGCAGGTCTTTCTAAATTAAATCCTTTTTTTTTTAAATTTTTAAATTTTAGAGTATGTCTTTTACCCATTTTACTTAAAAATCTTGATTTTTTTTTTGTAAATTTTAATTCTAGATATGCTGCGTAATAAAACTTTTAACAAAAAAAAATATAATCTATTACTTTAATTATAGATTGTATGTCACTGTTTTTACTACATAAAATAAATCAAAGAAAAATAAATTACTATGGGTAATGTAGCAAATGAAATTACAGTGCTTACAACAATAGTACTTGCAATACTATCTACAACGCGTTTGGGAGAATACATTGAGGCAACTAAGTAAGTCAGAATGGCGCTAGGCATTGAACATTGAATAAAAAAAACGCCAGCCTCTACCCCTTTTAAACCAAAAAAATTTATCAATAACAAACCAATCAATGGACCTATGATAATACGTGAAAAAGAATTAATAAATGAGTTTTTTAATGAGAAAACTTTTAATTTTGTAAGGGCTATTCCAAGGGACATTAAAACTAAGAAGATAGTTGCATATGCAATTAAAAAAGTGGCATTTACTAAAAAAATAGGAGGCTCAATATCTAAATAAAGAAATATTATAGCTGCTATTATACCATAAATAGGTCCGTTAAAAAAAATTGTTGTCATATCGATCTTTTTTTTAGCTAAAAAAATACCAATGGTGAAGTGAAAAAGCATTATTACAGAAGCGATTGCTGCGGCAATTCCTAGACCTTTTGCTCCATATGCAAATAGACATATGGGTAAACCAATATTGCCATTATTAGGTAAAATTAAAGGAGGTAATTCTCTAAATATATCTTGTTTAGTTAATAATAATGTAATTATTCCAACAAAAGAAAATAAAATAATAGCTATAACTTCATAAGTAAAAAAAGTTAAAAATGTCTCAAAATTAACACCTGTCGTAGTCAAAGAATAAAAAATTAAAGCTGGAGTGCCGAAGGTGCCAGCTAATTTAGTAATAAATTTTGTATCAATTTTAGGATCACGCTTCCCTAAAAAAAAACCTATACCTATGATCAAAAAAACTGGAAAAATTACCTCAAATAATTTTATAAGTATATCCATTAAACTCTTACATCAGATTTTCGAGGTTTTCTTAATTTTTTTTTGAAATTTATTGCACTTTCAAATTCCATCAATCTTTTATGTATGGATCTTAGTTCAGTAATTCTTGTCCAATTTTGTAAAAAAAGAGAAAAGCTGCTTTGAACCTCTCTAAAAGCAGAAGAGGTTTGTATTAGTACACCTAAGGTTACTGTTCCAGTAAATAAACCTGGACCCATAAGTAGATAAGGAACGATAATCATTGATTGATTATACATTATCAACCATAAATCAAAATAACCGTAATGCAAAAATAGTCTATGATAATTAAATTTTATACCAGTAAAGAGTTGAAAAATTGTAGGAGCTTTAACATAATTTTGTCTATCATCCTCTCCATAAACAAGTTCTTTTCTAAAAGCCGCTTCGACTTTTTGATTGTTATATTCAAGACCAGGAAGCTTAATTCCAACTAACCAGCTTATTATTAAGCCACCAATGCTTGCTGTCAAAGACACCCAAACTAAAGAACCACTTACATCTTTAAAAAAAGGAATTACGACATTTGAAGAAAGGCCCCATAGGATTGGAATAAATGCTATTAAAAGCATGATAGCTCGAACAACTTGTAACCCTAAACTCTCAACTATTTTTGCAAAATTCATTGCATCCTCTTGTATTCTTTGTGAGGCGCCTTCGACTTTTGCATCAACAGCTCTCCAATACGGCATGTATGAAAAAGTCATTGCCTCTCTCCATCTAAAAGCCCAAAGTCTAGTAAAGTAATTAGTGACAGTGTATATAATTACATAAGGAATAGCTAACTTCATAAATAAAACTATTCCATCGTAAAATTCTGACAATTCTCTTTCTGGTGCTTTTTGAAGGAGATCATAAAAACCTTTGTACCACTCGTTTATCTTCACATCTATGTATGTTTGTGCAAGTAACGAAAAAATTATAAATGTAAAGCCACCCCAAGACCATAAAAGCCACTTTTTTTCTGTAAAAAAACTTCTCCACATAATTAATCTTTTATAAAGTTATCAGAATAAGATTTAATAACAAATTTTCTAGTTTTAGGTAAAATTAATTTAAAATCAATTTTATTTTTTTTAGCATATTGTATAGCTTTTTCTTTATTATCAAATTGAAGTCTAATTTCACTGTATGTGTCGTCACTAGTCTCCCATCCCATTAGTGGATTAGTTTTAGAATTTTTTACTTCATATTCTAATATCCATTTTGATTGTTTGCCCCTACCCGACTGCATAGCACTTTTTGTAGGAATGTAAATTTTTGCTTTTTTCATAATATGGTCGGGGCGGCAGGATTTGAACCTGCGACCCTCTGGTCCCAAACCAGATGCGCTACCAGGCTGCGCTACGCCCCGAATGTCTAATTTTATAGGTTATATATGACTTTTTGGCAATTGAAAGATGTGCGTTATAGAAGTAAATAATACCAATGATACAATACATTTCAAAGCCTTTTAAAGATTTTTTCCGATTAGAGTCTGCGTCGGGTATTATTTTATTGTTTTCAGCAATTGCAGCCCTATACGTGAGCAATAGTCAATTTTCCGATTTGTATTTTAAAACTCTCAAAACTTATATTACTTTAGGCTTTGATAATTTTGGACTTAAATTAAGTGTATTACATTGGATTAATGATGTTTTGATGGCAATATTTTTTTTTCTTGTTTCTCTAGAAATTAAAAGAGAATTTGTGCAAGGGGAATTATCTAAACCCAAACAAGCTTTGCTACCAATTATTGGTGCTGTTGGAGGAATGGCTATACCAGCTCTTGTATATATAATTATTAATTTTGATGACAGTACAAGAATCAATGGTTGGGCTATTCCTTCTGCAACAGATATAGCTTTTTCCTTAGGTGTTTTATCATTATTAGGAAAAAGAGTTCCTCTTTCTTTAAAGGTTTTTTTAACTGCATTAGCAATTATAGATGACTTAGGTGCAATTGTTATAATTGCCTTTTTTTATTCCGGTAATGTTCAAATTAACTATCTAATTTTTATGTTATTAGCTGTTTTAGCCTTAATAGCATTAAATAAATTTAAGTTTCAAAACTTTATTCCCTATCTGCTTGTAGGTATTTTATTATGGGAATTTACTCATCAATCTGGGATACATGCAACAATTGCTGGTGTATTACTTGCATTAACAATACCACATAATACCAAAAGCCAAAAAAATTCTTTGCTCATCAAATTAGAGCATAGCATAGCACCTTACGTCGCTTTCGGTATAATGCCTATCTTTGCTTTTGCAAACGCTGGTGTGTCTTTAGAAGGTTTAACAATTAGATCTCTTATGAATCCTGTTCCTTTAGGTATAGTTTGTGGTTTGTTTTTTGGAAAACAAGTGGGAGTATTTTTATTTTCATATCTATCCGTTAAATTTAAAATTGCAGAAAAACCCTCTGGTTCGAATTGGATTGGATTTTACGCAGTATCCGTTTTAACAGGTATAGGTTTTACCATGAGTTTATTTGTCGGTAATCTAGCATTTGCTGATGATGTACAGTATTCAGACGGTGTTAAAATTGGTGTGTTGGTTGGTTCACTCATGTCAACATTGTTTGGTTATTTTTTATTGATTTTATCTACAAAAAAATGATTACAGAGGATGTTATAAAATTAGCCTCAAACACAAAATATTACGGCTTGAGAGATATTTATACTCATAGGAGTAATTACAAAAATAAAACTTGTGGTGATACTATTGAAATTGAGATAGTTGTCTCAAAGGAAAAAATCAAATCTTTAAGATACGAAACTAGATCATGTATTTTTTGTCAAGCGTCAGCAAGTATTTTAGCTAATTCTATTACATCCTTTAAAAAAAATAATATAACAGATCAAATAAATGTGCTAAGAGATTACTTTATGAATAATAGTTTAAAATTACCTAAAAAATTTAATTCATTTAAAAAAATATTGTCAAAAAATAATGCTAATCGTTTTGAATGTGTTTTGCTGCCATTTAAAGCATTATTAAAAGCTTTAGATAATTAATGAGAAGGATTATTTTAATAATTATGTTTTTATCTTTTTTTTCTAAAGTTAATGCTGACAATGACTCCCTAGCATATGATTATAAATTTAAAAATATAAATGGGGGGATAATCGACTTAAAAGATTATAAAGATAAAGTAATTCTAATTGTAAACGTTGCAAGTAGGTGTGGATACACTCCTCAATATGATGGGTTACAAGAACTTTGGACTAAATATAATAAAGAAAAATTAATTGTAATTGGTGTGCCATCTAATAATTTCAAACAAGAACCTGGGACAAATGCTGAAATTAAAAAATTTTGTGAGACAAACTTTAATATTGACTTTCCTTTGTCTGAAAAAGTATCAGTGATAGGTCAAAATGCTCATCCATTCTACATATGGGCGAAAAATAATCATGGTGTATCAGCCATACCCAAATGGAATTTTCACAAAATAGTTATTGGTAAAAAAGGTACTATTATAGACACATTCTCTGCTTTCACAAAACCTATGTCAAAAAAACTTGTGTCTACTATTGATAAAGAGCTTAAAAGTTAATTTTCAGTCCATCATAAGCAGGATAAACATTTTTTGGTAATTTCTTTTTAAGTCTATAATAGTCAAAATCAACATGTAAATTTGTTAGTATTGATTTTTTTGGTTTTATTTTTTTAATCAAATTTAATGCGTCTTTTAGATTAAAGTGTGAAGGATGTTTTTTTTCACGAAGACAATCAACAATAAGATAATTAAGACTCTTTAATTTATCAATATTTTCTGATGGAATTTTATTGCAATCACTAATATAAGCTATCTTATTAAATACATAAGCAGTAGAATTAATTAAACCGTGATGTACTCTAAAAGAATTAATCTTCAATATATCTTTATCCTTTTTAATTAAAAAAGATTTCTTGATTCTATTTGCTTTCATAATTGGTTGATACCCATGTCGTTTATAGAAACAAAATGTATATTTTTTTATTAATTCACTTAAAACTCTTTTATTAGCAAAAATATCAATTTTTTTTTTATTTTTCCAAAAAAAGGGTCTTAATTCAAAAATTCCAGAGGTTTGATCGGTATGTTCATGAGTGTACATAACAGCATCAATATCTTTAATTTTATTATCTATTAATTGTTTTTTTATATCTGGAGATGTATCAATTAATATTGATAAATTTTTAAACTTTAAGTGTGCACAACATCTAGTTCTATGATTTTTTGGTTTATCTTTATCACTTCTTCCCCAATAATTATTAATCCATGGAGAACCTAATGAACTTCCAGAACCAAGAATTGTAAAAACATTTTTCAATTTAAATTTCCAAATAAATTTAAAAAGTTTTTACTTGTATAATTGGCTAATAACTTTGCATCTATACCTTTAATTTTACTCAGAAATTCTAAAGTATAAATAATATGACTTGGTTCATTAGTTTTACCTCTTAATGGCTCTGGGGATAAATAAGGTGCGTCAGTTTCAATCAAAATTCTATCATTTGGTATTTTTTTAAAAGTATCAGCAAGTTCACCAGATTTTTTAAAAGTAATTATTCCGCTTGCAGATATATAAGCACCTAAATCTAATAGTTTGTAAGCAAATTCTCTCGAACCTGTAAAACAATGAATAAGAAATTTTATATTATTGTTTATTGATTTTTTAAGTATTTTATAAGTTTCATCTTCAGCAGAACGAGTATGGATTATTAAAGGTGCTTTTGTTTTATTAGCAGCTTCAATATGTCTTGAAAATAATTCTATTTGAGATTTTTTATC
>CACIVM010000013.1 GCA_902590115.1 uncultured Pelagibacteraceae bacterium
GACTTGGAAATCAGAAATTTTCTCTGGTCGAGGAATTTCATCAATATCAGAAATCATAATCAGATCATTATCTTGTAAATCTACAAAACTTCTCGATAACGCGTTTCTTTGGAACTGATCTCTGATATGTGAAGGTTCCCAACCTTTTTTAAAAAAACTTATCTCTTTTGGAATATCTTCTACAACCAAATATTTAATTTTATTTTTAAATTTTTTGTATTTATTAATATCAAAATTTAACTTTTTTTCATTTCCCGCGTGGTCTCTTGTTCCTTCAGCAATAATGAATTTATCTACAACGCTGTTAAGTGTATTTAATCTGATATCCAGCATTAAATCTTCATCAAAAAACATAAACGCATCAATTAAGCTCATTATTCACCAATATTTATCAATGTTCCTCTGTTTTTAGCTCCATAGTAAGCTAAATAAAAAATAAACACGCCTAACACAAAGTATATAAAAGATATTATAAAACTCACAGCAATCGCAGTAAGGTTTATAATATCATTAATTAAAATATTTCTCATTTCCTCAAAAATGTGCACTAACGGTAAAATTAGAGCTATCAATTGTAGCCAATCTGGTAAAATTTCTATAGGATAATATATACATCCTAATGGAGCTAAAAAGAATAAGCTTGCCCATGCTATATTTTCGAATGAAGGACCAAATCGAAGCAATCCTGAGGTTACTAACAATCCTAAAGTTACTCCAAATATGTATAAACTTAGTAATAAAAAAATTAACGGCGGACCAATTTTAAAGATTGAAACTCCGAATAAAGGTATCGCCAAAAGTGTTGCAGGTATAGTTCCTATCAAAGTTCTAAAAATAGCTGTTAATGTAAGCGCGGATATGATTTCACTTATTTTAAGTGGAGCAATAAACAAATTTGTGAAATTTCTACTCCAAATTTCCTCCAGAAACATCATGTTGTAGCTAATACTTGATCTGAAAAGAAAGTCGTAAAGAATTGCTGCGGTCAATATTATTCCTACTGTATTATTATAATAACTTGAGCTTAGTGTAAAAAACTTTGAAATAAAACCCCATAAAAAAATTTGAATAGAAGGCCAATATATTAAATCCAATATTCTTGGAAATGAACTTTTAATTAAATAAATATGTCTTAAGCACAACCCGAATATTTTATGCCATCTCATTTAACGCTCCTAGCTATTTTTAAAAATGTTTCTTCTAGATTATTTCTTCCATGTTTCTCAATTAAAGTTTGGCTTGTTCCAGAGTCCACAATTTTTCCTTTTTTCATCATCATGATACTATCAGTAAGTCTTTCAACCTCATCCATATTATGTGATGCCAGTAGAATTGTTACCTCATTTTGATTTTTATAGTTCTCGATATACTGCCTTACAAAGTCCCCAATATCTGGATCTAAGCTAGCTGTTGGTTCATCAAGAAAAAGAAATTTTGGCTTATTAATTAATGATTTAGCTAGTGAAACCCTATTTTTTTGACCAGACGAGAGTTCACCAGTTTTTTTATTTACAAATTTTGAGAGACTTAAATCATGTACAATGTCTTTAATTCTATTTTCAAGATCTTTAACTCCATAGAGTCTTCCATATACATCTAAATTTTGTTTCACTGTGAGTTTTTTAGGTAATTCGACATAAGGTGAAGCGAAATTGATTTTACTTAAATACTCTGTTCTTTCAATACTATCAATATTTTGTTCATCAACTAAAATTTTTCCTCTTGTAGGCTTTATCAATCCAAGCATCATACCTATTGTAGTCGTCTTACCACAACCATTAGGACCTAAAAGACCAATTGTTGTATTATTTGGAATTACGAAATTAAGATTATCGACTGCGACAAATTTTTCAAATTCTTTAAAAAGATTTTTTACTTCTAATTTCATTCGTTTGATGCTCTTTTTATTCGATCATTGATGGCTATGCCAATATCTCTATTCGGTATTTTCATAATAAAAATCTTTTTAAATTTTTTTCTTTTTATTAATCTAAATGTTTTATACAAATTTTTGGCAGCCTCTTTTAAATTGCTTTTTTTACTTAGGTTGAAGATATTATTACCTTTAATATCTTTTTTTCCAAATATTATATATGCGTATTTTTGTGGCGGTTTTTTTGCATTCATAATAATAGGTATTCCAGGGGAATAATGTTTACTCTGTTGTCCGGGTGATAGAATATTTTTTGTTTTTTCAACAGTATTAATCTTTTTATTTAATACAGCTCTTAAATTACGCGATGAGATAATTCCTGGTCTTAAAATTTTTATCTTTCGCCTTATATCAACAACAGTAGACTCTATTCCTATATTTGACCGACCACCATTTAAGATTATTTTTAGTGTTTTGCCTAATTCGTCAGCTACATCGTATGCACTTATAGGACTTATACTTTTTGATTTATTTGCACTAGGCATAGCTATGGGAAAAGATAATTTTTTAAGCAATTTTCTAGTAATAGGATGTTTAGGAAATCTGACCGCAACAGTTCGTAATCCAGAAGTTGAAATTTTATCAATTTTAGAATTTTTCTTTCTCTTTACAATAAAAGTTAAAGGTCCAGGACAAAATCTTTTATAAAGTTTTCTTAAATTATTATTAATAGAAATATCCTTTTCAGCATCTTTTAAACTGTAATAATGTATTATAAGTGGATTTTTACGGGATCTTTTTTTTAATTTATAGATCTTTTTTACTGCTGTATTTGAATAAGCATTTCCAGCAAGTCCATAAACAGTTTCAGTCGGCAAACCTACAATGTTATTATTTTTTAAAAATTTTAAAGCAGTTTTCAATGATTTGTTATTAAATTGATATATATTTGAATAGATATTTGTCATAATGTCATTATTATATATTTAATGAAAAGTGAAAATATTCCAGCTGATATAAAAAGTAAATCATTAAAAGAAACAAAGGACGAAATTAACAAAATATTAGTTAAATTAGAGAACAAAAACACTGATTTACAAGCCTCTAATAAAGACTATGAGCGCTTAATAAAGTTAAATAAGCATGTAGATCATTTATTTAAAAAAAGAATAAAAGAAATAGCTTCACTCGGAAAAAAAAGTAAAAAATAGAATGCTCAAAAAAAAACTTAAAAACAACGCAAAAAAGGTTGATAGTTTCATTAAGTCATATCTAATTAAACAAAAAAAATCACAATTACTAAAACCTATGAAATATGGAATTTTGTCAGGAGGTAAAAAAATTAGATCCTCGATTATAATGAGCACTGGAAAAATTTATAAATTGAGTTTAAAAAAATTATTATTTATTTCTGCTGCTGTAGAATGCATCCATTCTTACTCATTAATCCATGACGACTTGCCTTGTATGGACAATGATAAATTTAGAAGAGGAAAATTATCAACTCATGCAAAATTTGGAGAGTCTACAGCTGTTCTTGCTGGAAATTCTTTATTAACTTTAGCATTTGAAATTATATCAGACAAAAAATTTTTTTTAGATAACAATAAGAAAATTGATTTAATAAAAAATTTAGCATCATCATCTGGACATACTGGTGTTGCCGGAGGCCAAGAATTAGACTTAAAATACGAAAAGAAAAGAAAATCACCTAAACAAATTATCAATATGCAAAGAAAAAAAACTGGTAAATTATTTGAATTTTGTACCTTGGCCCCACTAATAATCGCTGGCAAAAGTAATAAAGAAAAAAAAAATATGTCTAAACTTGGTGAAGATATAGGACTTTTGTTTCAAATTAGTGATGACTTTCTAGACATAACAGGCACAAAGAAAAAAATTGGCAAACTGATAAAAAAAGATAAAAAAAAGGGAAAATCAACTTTAATAAGTATTATGGGGCTTAAAAAAGCTTATAAATACGCAAATAATTTAGAAATTAAAATATTGAGAAAGTTAAAAAAACATGGAAATAAGGCAAAGGAATTAAGTAATATAGTACAATATATTTTAAAAAGACAAACTTGATGAGCAAGCTATTAGATAAAATAAACTATCCGAGTGATTTAAGAAAACTAAATAAGAAGGAATTAAGAAAAGTTTCAGATGAATTAAGGAGCGAATTAATTGATGTAGTCTCAGAAACAGGTGGTCATCTTGGAGCTGGACTTGGTGTTGTTGAATTGACAGTCGCATTACACTATGTTTTTAATACTCCAAAAGATAAGTTAGTTTGGGATGTAAGTCATCAGTGCTACCCGCATAAAATTATTACTGGAAGAAAAAAAGACATTAGGACTCTGAGAAAAGGTGGTGGGCTTTCAGGATTTACAAAAAGATCTGAGAGCGAGTATGACCCTTTTGGAGCAGCCCACAGCTCGACATCGATTTCATCCACATTAGGAATGGCAGTAGCAAAAAAATTATCTAATGATAAAAATGACGTTATTGCTGTAATTGGAGATGGAGCCATGAGCGCAGGGATGGCTTATGAAGCAATGAATAACGCTGGAGCTCTTAAATCTAAATTAATTGTAATTCTAAATGACAACGATATGTCAATTGCTAAACCAGTTGGAGCAATGAGCAGATATTTAGCAAAACTGCTTTCTGGTAAATTATATTTTAGTTTAAGAGAAACAATTAAATTAATAATTTCAGCTTTCTCCAAAAGGTTCAGTAAAAAAGCTGGAAAAGCAGAGGATATTCTAAGAGGGATAGTAACAGGAGGAACTTTATTTAGCGAGCTAGGTTTCTATTATATCGGTCCCGTTGATGGTCATGATGTGGATCATTTAGTCCAAATTTTGGAAAATATTAAAAATTCTAATCACCAAGGCCCAATTATGGTACATGTTATTACGAAAAAAGGAAAAGGCTACAAACCAGCAGAACAATCAGGTGATAAATATCATGGGGTATCCAAATTTAATGTTTCAACAGGTGAGCAAAATAAATCTAAAAGTAATATCCCATCATTTACTAATGTGTTTGCTGAAACGCTTATAAAACACGCTGAAAATGATACAAAAATAATTGGAATAACTGGAGCAATGCCGTCTGGCACAGGGTTAAACTTATTTGAAAAAAAATTTCCTGACAGGATGTTTGATGTTGGTATTGCAGAACAACATGCTGTTACTTTTGCTGCAGGATTGACAACTGAAGGCTACAAACCATTCGCAGCTTTATATTCTACCTTTTTACAAAGGGCATATGATCAAGTAATCCATGATGTTGCTCTACAAAGTTTGCCTGTTAGATTTGCAATTGATAGGGCTGGTTTAGTAGGCGCAGATGGTCCTACTCATGCAGGATCATTCGATATTACATTTTTATCTACACTACCTAATTTTGTTGTTATGGCTGCGAGTGATGAAGCTGAATTAGTAAAAATGATAAATACTGCTGTTAATATCAACGATAGGCCTTCGGCTTTCAGATATCCTAGGGGTGTAGGAGTAGGTGTGAAATTGCCTGGAATAAATGAAATTTTAGATATTGGAAAAGGTCGAGTTATAAAAGAAGGAAAAAAAGTAGCTATATTAAATTTTGGGGCCAGACTAGAAGAATGCAAAAAAGCTTTAGAAATACTCTTAAGAAAAAATATTAATGCGTCATTAGTCGATGCAAGATTTGCAAAGCCACTTGATGAAAAATTAATTCTAGAGTTAGCTTCAAACCACGAAATTATGATAACTATAGAGGAGGGTTCAATCGGAGGTTTTGGTTCTCACGTAATGCAATTATTAACTGACAGAGGAGTATTTGACAAAGGTCTTAAATTTAGATCAATGATACTACCTGATTTGTTTTTAGACCAAGACTCACCAGATGAAATGTATAAAAAAGCTGGTTTAGACAGTTTCTCTATAGCAAATAAGGTTGAAGAAACCATACAATCTAATATCATATTTGCAAAAAATAAAAATATAAGTTAACCGCACTGAGCCCTATTCATTAAAAAATGATCCAACAATACGCATGATACCATTGCTTCACCTATCGGAACTGCTCTTATTCCCACACATGGGTCATGCCGTCCTTTAACTGAAATTTTTGTATTCTTACCCTTTTTATCAATTGTATCTCTCACATTTAGTATTGATGATGTGGGTTTTACTGCAAACGAGGCAACGATTGTTTGGCCAGAAGAAATTCCACCAAGAATACCGCCAGCTTGATTTGACTTAAAATTTACTCTTCCCTTATTAGAGATCATTTCATCTGAATTTTCCTCTCCAGTTAAACTTGCAGAATTCATTCCTGCTCCTATATTTACTCCTTTTACAGCGTTTATGCTCATTAAAGCCGCAGCAATGTCCGTATCTAATTTTGAGTATATTGGAGCACCTAACCCTACGGGAATACCCGATGCTCTTAATTCTATAATTGCTCCACAAGATGTTCCTGATTTTCTTATTGCTAAAAGATATTTTTCCCAAAGCTTAAGAGATTTTTTATCAGGGCAGAAAAATGGATTTTTTCTAATTTGTTTTTCATCCCACTTATTAGTATCACAAGGCATTATTCCCAATTGTGTTACAGCTCCAATGATTTTAAATTTTGAACCAATCAAATGAGTTAAAACTTTTTTTGCTACAGCTCCAGCTGCAACCCTGCAAGCTGTTTCTCTAGCAGATTGTCGACCACCTCCTCTATAATCTCTAATTCCATATTTTTTAAAATAAGTAAAATCTGCATGTCCAGGTCTAAATTTATGTTTAATTGTTTCGTAGTCTCTAGATCTTTTGTCCTCATTCCATATTACGATCGATATAGGTGTACCTGTTGTCCTTCCCTCAAACACTCCCGATAAAATGTTAACTTTATCAGTCTCTTTTCTTTGAGTAGTGAATTTAGACTGCCCGGGTCTTCTTCTGTCCATATCATATTGAATATCCCTCTCAGATATCTTTATATTTGGAGGACAACCATCGATTATACAGCCTATGGCCGGTCCGTGGGACTCTCCCCATGTAGTAAATCTAAATATTTTACCAAAAGTATTAAAAGACATAATTATTTAATGTATAGATTATTTTATAGAATATATGAATCAAAAAAATGGCAAAAACTCAATAGGTTTAGATAAATGTTTCGGTGAGATAGATAATCCTGTGCAATTATTTGAAAAATGGTTTGCAAAAGCTCAAGAAACAGAAATCAATGACCCTAATGCCTTAGCATTAGCAACATCTGATATTAATAATCAGCCAAACGTTAGAATGGTATTGCTTAAAGGTATTTCAGAGCGAGGTTTTGTATTTTATACAAATTTTGAGAGTAAAAAGGGGATAGAGCTAGAAAGTAATCAGAAAGCCTCTATGTGTTTCCACTGGAAAAGCATTCGAAGACAAGTCAGAATATTAGGTAAAGTTGAAAAGGTATCAAATAAAGAGGCTGATGACTATTTTAATTCAAGACCTTACAAAAATAAGATTGGTGCATGGGCATCTACACAATCAAAGGTTATGGATAAGAGAGAAAATTTTTTAAGAAAAGTTAAAGAGTTTGAAAATAAGTATCCAAAACATGATGACGTACCACGTCCCCCACATTGGTCTGGGTGGAGAGTTTTACCGGAAGCTATAGAATTTTGGTTAGACGGCGAAGGTAGAATTCATGAGAGGCTTCATTATTTCAAAAAAAAAGGAAAATGGGAAAAACAGTTATTATATCCCTAAAACATTCTTTTAAGACTAAAGTTAGTTAAATTTTGCAGTAAGTTTTTCTCGACACTATCATTAAATATACTTAGAGAGTCTTTTGAAACATTTACAAAATATTCCGCTCTTTTTAAGCTTTCTTTAACCGCATTATATTTTTTAATAAGTTTTTGAGTTTCATTAAAATCATTTTCATTTCTCCTTGGTTTATAAAAAATATCTTTTAAAAAATTTCTCTCTTTTGCGTTTGCCCTATGAAAAGTAATAATAAAGGGCAATGTAACTTTTGCATCATAAAAGTCTTGACCCACTTTTTTTCCAAAGATTTTTTCTTTTGAATAATAATCAAGCGCATCATCGGCAATTTGAAAAGCTAAACCTAAATTTTTTCCATAAGACTCTAAAGCATCTTTTTCTTTATTATTGACTTCGCTCAAAATCGCACCAGTGCGGGTGGCTGCAGAAAATAACGCAGCAGTTTTTAAACTTATAATTTTTATATACGTGTCTTCTAAGAGATCTGCTTCACCTTTATGTTGTAATTGAAGAACCTCTCCTTGGGCAATTCTTGATGAAGTCGAGGATAGTAGTTTTAGTATTTCATGGTCACCATCATCTACCATCATTTCAAAACATCTACTTAATAAATAATCTCCGACTAAAATTGACGAGTGATTACCCCATATGGAGTTTGTAGTTTTTAAACCTCGTCTCAGAGAACTTTCGTCTAAAACATCGTCGTGTAATAAAGTTGCAGAGTGAATTAATTCTATACAAGCAGCCAAATTAACATCTCTATCTCCTAGTTCATATCCTGCAAGTTTAGAGGAGCATAATGTAATTAAAGCTCTTAATCTTTTTCCACCTGATTTAAGATGATGATTGCTCATTTTTTTAATTAATTCGATGTCACTTTTTAATTTGTTATTAATCAAGATTTCAACTTTGAGAATTTTATCATCGAACGCGTTTTTTAACTCATAGTATGCAGAGTCAGCTGATTTGTGTAAAGGTATTACAGATCCCATATTCAAGGTTATAATTGATTTAATAAATAATTAATTTTTTAATTCTTACAACGGTGACGCACCCTAATGCAACTAGAAGTAGCGTTATTAATGTTTAAATTTTATCTGGTATTGATATAAGAAAGTAAATAATAATCTGTTATGTTCTCTTTTTTTAAAAAAAAAATTATTGTCCCGCACGTTAGATTAACAGGTGTGATCGGTTCAGTGGGAAGATTTAAACAAGGTATAGACTTAGCTAGCCAACAAGAGATTTTAAAAAAGGCTTTTTCTTATAAAAAGCCAAAAACTGTTGCTATTTCTATTAATTCACCCGGTGGATCTCCAGTCCAGTCTCACCTAATTTATAGCTACATTAAACAATTATCAAAAAAAAACGATACCAAAGTCATAATATTTGCTGAAGATGTAGCTGCATCAGGAGGATATTTTATTGCTTGTGCCGGAGATGAAATTTATGCAAATGCAAGTTCTATAATAGGATCAATTGGAGTTATTTCTGCTTCATTTGGGTTCAAAGATTTAATAAAAAAAATTGGAGTAGATAGAAGAATTTATACTGCAGGAAGAAATAAAAGCACCTTAGACCCTTTTGTTGAAGAAAAAGAGGAAGATGTAAAAAGACTTAAAAATATTCAACTAGATTTACATAAAAACTTTATAGATATAGTTAAAAATAGTAGAGGAATTAAGCTTAAGGAGCCAGAAAAAAATAATATTTTTACTGGAGAGTTTTGGTCGGGTAATCAAGCCCTAAATCTTGGTTTAATAGATGGTATTGGTAATGCAGATCAAGTTTTAAAACAAAAATTTGGTGACAAAGTTATTATTAAAAAATTTGAAAAACCAAAAGGCTTTCTTTCAAAAAAATTATCCTCATCTTTACCTAGTCAATTAGAAAATATTATAGAAACTTTTGAGGAACGGGCTTTATGGCAAAAATTCGGTTTATAGATGCCTAAAAAAAAAAAATTTAAAACACATAAATTATTTTCATTTCAAGACATAGTATTTAATCTGCAGAAGTTTTGGGGTAAATACGGTTGTATAATCTTACAACCATATGATATTGAGGTGGGCGCTGGCACTTTTCATCCAGCTACAACCTTAAGGACTCTCGGACCAAAACATTGGAAAGCTGCATATGTTCAACCTTCGAGAAGACCATCTGATGGTCGATATGGGGAAAATCCTAATAGGTTGCAACACTACTATCAATTTCAAGTAATCATAAAACCTTCCCCAGATAATATTAAACAATTATATTTAAAAAGTTTATCAGCTATTGGTATAGATCATAAACTTCACGATATAAGATTTGTGGAAGACGACTGGGAAAGTCCAACTCTAGGTGCATCTGGCTTAGGCTGGGAGGTTTGGTGTGATGGTATGGAAATTACACAATTTACTTATTTTCAACAAATGACTGGAATAGAGTGTAATCCTGTCCCTGTAGAACTTACTTATGGATTAGAGAGAATTTGTATGTTCATACAAGGAAAAAAAAATGTTTATGACATTGATTGGAATAATAATGGTGTTAAATATAAAGAAGTTTTTCACCAAGCAGAAAAAGAATTTTCATCTTATAATTTTGAACTTGCCAACACTGATTCACTTTTTAAAAATTTTGATCTAGCAGAAAAAGAGTGTATATCTCTACTAAAACAAAATTTATCACTTCCAGCTTATGACCAATGTTTGAAAGCTAGTCACATTT
>CACIVM010000014.1 GCA_902590115.1 uncultured Pelagibacteraceae bacterium
ATTTAGATTTTTTTAAATATTTTTTAAAATTTCTTGATCCTTTATTAATTCTATTTCTCCCACCCTGTATTAAATCATCAAACGCACTTGCATTTTTTATTTCATTAATAAGTTTATCACAATCTTTTTTTGAAATAGCTCCTTTACCAACCATTACAGGAAAATTGCTTTTCACTTTCGTTAATTTATTTACGTTTATCATTTTTGTGGTTTCTCTAGAAAAATGAGCGGTGCTTTAAACACCGCTCATAAATTTTATAAATTATAGACCATCACTTGGGTTGAATGTAACTGTACCAGCAACTGCTGTTTTCCAGTTTTTTCCACCTCTTGAGTATTTGATCATAACTGGTGTTTTGTTACCATCTCTACACTCTGGTGAACCATTCGCACAAAAACTAATTGGTCCTGAAGCTAGTCCAGTAAAATTAGTTATTCCAGCGATAGCATCTCTGACAGCTAATCTATCAGCAGCTAAATCACCAGAAAACTTAGCAGAAGCTTTTGTCAATGCTGGTTTAAGCATATCTAAAAGATCTTGCATTTGCGAAAAGTCGTGACCAGGCACTACGCCGTACTCTTTCTTGATTTTCTTCACAAATTGTTTAGCGATTGGTCTTGTGTCTGAAGCAGCAAAAGCAGCTGAGTAAACAACTCCAACTGCAGCTTTACCTGCGTTTGTTGGCACTTCTACTTTTGAAGCTACTGAGTTTGCTACTCTATGTACGCTTTTTGGTATTCCTACTTCATATGATTGAACAAGCATACGAACTGTTTCATCAACTAGACCAGATAAAACTATTACATCTGGATTAGTAGCTTTAGCTTTCATTAAATATGATCTAAAGTCAGTTTCTTTTTCACCGGCTTGAACTGCATAAGTTGGTTCAACTCCGTACTCGTCTTTCATAAATTGTATCATCTCTTTAGCAAATACCATGCTGGCTTGATCCGGCACATAGATATAAGCTATCTTCTTACCTTGTTGCTCAGCAGTGAATTTACCCTGTACAAGTTTGTAAAATCTAGATGAAACAGGAACTCTGAATATATATTCACTTCCCTGCATTGTGATTTTAGAACTTGTTGAGTGAGGTATAATTTGCGGAACTTTTGCTTTAGTAATAACTGGAACCATTGGTAATGTTACAGAACTACAGCTTGATCCGATTATTACGTGAACTTTATCTTGGTAGGCAAGTTTAGTAGCATTTGCTACTCCTTTTTCTGATTTACACTCATCATTATAGAGTGTTAAATCAATTTTTCTACCATTGATACCGCCTTCTTTATTCCACATGTCTACAGTATCAGTTATTAATTCACCGTGCTTATATCCAACATCTGATAACATTCTAAATGAAACACCAATTTTGATGTCATTTGCCTGTGCTATTGATGATAGGGCTAATCCAGCAGTGAACACTAGTGTTGAAAAAACAATTTTTAATTTTTTCATATTTCCCTCTTTCTTTTTTGTTTAACCTTTCGGCGTTTTTTATTGACGTCGAAGGACAAATTTAATTAAATGCATTAAATAAAATATAGAATTTTAAATCAAGTGTTATATGCTAAAAATTAATAGTCTGATTTCTGGGTACGGTTCTGTGCAAATATTAAATGGAGCAAATATGAAAGTAGAAGCACAATCCATAGTTGCATTACTGGGTGGAAATGGCACAGGTAAATCTACAATCCTTAAAGCTTGTTCAGGATTAATCAGATCATGGAGTGGAAGTATAAGTTTCAATGGTGAAGAAATTCATAATAAACCTCCTCACAAAATCGTAGAGAAAGGTTTAGTTCAGGTAACTCAAGGTAAAGATGTATTTCCAGCTATGTCAGTTATAGAAAATTTGAGATTGGGTGGTTTCGTTTTGAATTCAAAACAAAAATTAGAGGATAATCTTCAAAAAGTATTTGATTACTTTCCAAGATTAGATGAAAGAAAAAATCAACTAGCGGCAACGCTATCAGGCGGTGAATTGCAAATGCTTTGTATTGGTAGAGGGCTAATGTCTAATCCAAAGATGATAATGTTAGATGAGCCAAGTGCAGCTTTAGCTCCTCAAATAGTTTTGGATATTTTTAAAAACATAAATAGAATTAGAAAAGACGGCCTTACAGTATTAGTAGTAGAACAAAATGTAAGAATGGCATTATTGTTAGCCGATTATGGTTATGTAATCAAAGATGGTGTTATAAAAGTTGAGGGTGATTCTAAAAAACTAATGTACGATGATACTGTAAAAGACTCTTATTTAGGAGGCGGAGGAACTACTGCTAATGTTTAAAACATTTAAATTTACAAGAAAAGTTGAAAATATTTTAATGTTAATATTTACGGCTATCTTCTTAGTTTATATTAGCTTAAGCCCTGACATGAACATTGACTCATTGAAAGGAGTTTTAATAATTGGTGTTACTGTTGGAATTATCTACGGCTTAGTAGCAGTAGGTATATCTCTTATTTATACCGGTTTAGATGTTGTTAATTTCTCTCACGGAGAATTTTTTATGATAGGTGCCTTTACTGGTTTAACAGTTTACAACTTTCTTGTAGATGGTGAGTTAATTTATGCAATTTTTCCTGAAGCTTACGGAGTTGTTGGTTACGTAATTGGATTATTTTTTGCCTTTGTATTAATGGGTCTATTTGGAGTTTTTATAGAGAGAGTATTTTTAAGACCCTTAACTAAAAAAGGTGGTGGATATACAGTAGCTGGTATGGGTATTATTATTTGTGGGTTCGGTCTTTCAGTCATATTACAAAATGTTGCTTATTTAATTTGGAATCCAACTGCTCACCCTTTCCACGCTGACTTAGGATTACCAATAAATATTGCTGGAATAACTTTACCAATGACTTATTTATGGATGTTAGTTACTGGTTTTGTTGTTGCTGGCGCTCTTTATTTTTTTCTTAATAAAACCAAAATGGGATTAGGGGTTAGAGCTGTGGCGTTCTCGAAGGATATTTCAAATTTAGTTGGAATTAACGTTCCTCTATATATTTCTATTATATTTGGTATTGCATGCGCACTTGCTGGAATAGCAGGAACCCTGGTTGGTCCAACTTATCAAGTGGTTGTTTATATGGGTTATATTATTCTTCTAAAGGCATTTGCGTCTGCTGTGGTAGGTGGTTTTGGTAGTCTACCTGGTGCAATTGTGGGAGGTTTTACCGTAGGGTTATTTGAAACTGCTTGTTCATTTTTTATATCAGGAAGTCACAAGGATGCTTATGCATTTTTACTAATGGTAGTCGTCTTATTGATTAAACCCACAGGTTTCTTTGGCGTTCAAGTCAAAATGAAAGCATAATGATAAAAAAAGATACAAAAGTAGCAGTGCTAGGAGCCGGCGCCATGGGATGCTTATTCGGAGGTTTACTTGCTGAAAAAGGCCTAGACGTAGTTCTTATAGATGTTTGGAAAGAACATGTTAATGAAATTAATAACAAAGGTTTAAAAATGATGGGTCATGGTGGAGATCGAACCATTAAAATTAAAGCTACTACAGAACCACAAACATTAAAGCCTGTTGATGCAATAATTATAATGTGCAAGGCAACAGCTTTGGAGCAGGCTTTAACTAATTCAAAAAATATTATTGGTGAAAAAACAATGCTTATGTCTTTTCAAAATGGAATAGGTCATGAAGAAATAATGCAAAATATTGCAGGTAAAGATAAAGTATTGGGAGGTTCAACAACACAAGCTTCAAGTATACAGGGACCTGGGATTATTCAAAATCATGCTAGCTTACCGTCATGGATTGGGGAGTACGATGGTGGTCATAGTCAAAGAGTTAAAGATTTAGCTGAAACTTATACTGCATACGGTTTAGAAACAATAGCTGAGGAGGATATTAAAAGAAGAAAATGGATGAAATTATTTGCATTAACTGCCATAGGTCCGTTGTCAGCTATATTTGATCTTCACCATACTGATTTATACATTTCAAACAAAAATCAAAAAATGTCAAGAAATCTTGGTAGGAATATTATTTTAGAAACTAGAGAGGTTGCTAAAGCTGATGGAGTTGAAGTGAGTGAAAATGACTGTCTTGAAATGTTTAATAGAATAGTTGACTCAAGACAAACTAATAAATCTTCAATGGCTTTTGATGTGTTAAAAAGTAGAAAAACAGAAATCGATTTCATAAGCGGTGCTGTTTCAAAAATTGGGAAAAAACACGGTATTAAAACACCGTTAAATGATCTCATGTATAATATAATTAAAATTAAAGAAGGAAATTACCTATAGACCTGTGTCTAAAGAAATAATTTGGAAACCAACTAAAGACCTCATAGATAACTCAAAACTCTCTAAATTTATAAAGTTTTGTGAGGTAAAAAACTATGATGAACTTGAAAATAAAAGCCTAAAGGAACCAGGTTGGCTTTGGGACAATGTTATCAAATTTTCTCAATTAAATTTTTATAAACCTTACACAAAAATTATGGATGAAAGCAAAGGTGCTCCATGGACAAAATGGTGTGTTGGTGGAAAAACTAATATCGTTCTAAATTGTATTGATCGGCATAAAGGAAAAGATTTTTTTAATAAAATATTTATTTTTGCAGAAAGAGAAGATGGAAAAGAAAGCACAATAACTTATCAAGATTTTGATAAGCAAATATCAAAAGTTGGAAATACCATGAAGATCAATGGTTTTAAAAAAGGTGATGTCATCGCATTATATATGCCTCAATTTATTGAAACCTATATAGCTTACTTCGCTATTTTAAAAATTGGATGTATAGTTTTACCTCTATTCTCTGGGTATGGTTCTAAAGCTGTTGTTGAAAGACTTAAAATAGCAAAAGCAAAAGGAATTTTTACGGTAGAAAAAACTTTTCGAAAAGCTAAAGAAATTAGAATGTTCGACCAAATAAAAGAGGATTTAAGCCAGGTGAAAACTTTAGAAAAGATTTTTTTACTAGGAAAATATAAGGGGAAAAAGATTTTCAATTGGGAAAATTTTGAAAATGTTTCTGATAATCTTAAAACAGAGGAAATGAATGCAGAAGATCCAGCTATAATTCATTTCACATCTGGCACAACAGGAAAACCAAAAGGATGTGTTTATACTCATATTGGTTTGGTAACTAAAATGGCCTTCGATGAGGGCATACTTGCTGATTTTAAACAATCAGATAAACATTTGTGTATGGCTGACATGGGCTGGATGGTTGGATCTAAATCAGCAACCATTGCCTCTTTGCATGGTGCCCAAATGGTAATTGCTGAGGGTGTGCCAGATTTTCCTGATGAAATTAGATTTTGGAAACTTATAAACAAATATAAAGTATCCTGGTCAGAGTTATCACCTGCCCTCATTAGAAATCAAATGATTAAAGATAAAAGATTATTTAAGGATTTAAATCTTTCTTCTTTAAGAATGATTTGTACAGGTGGAGAACCTTGGACTGAAAAACCATGGAAATGGTTATTTGAATTTATAGGAAATTCTAAAGTACCCATAATGAATTCTGCTGGTGGTACAGAGGTATCTGGCTCAATTTTGCATTGTTGTTTACATAGACCTTTTAAAGTTGGATCTTTTAATGCACCTATTCCAGGAATGAGCGCTGATATCGTTGATCAAAAAGGTAAAAAAGTTTTAACAAATCAAATGGGAGAATTGATAATGAGAAAATCATCAATTGGTCTTACAAAAAGTCTTTGGGAAGATGATGATAGATATATCAAAAATTATTGGGATATTATTCAAGGTGTATGGGTTCATGG
Source organism: uncultured Pelagibacteraceae bacterium (assembly GCA_902590115.1). Lineage (GTDB taxonomy): Bacteria > Pseudomonadota > Alphaproteobacteria > Pelagibacterales > Pelagibacteraceae > Pelagilacustribacter. Next base: position 5,757 of record CACIVM010000014.1, read on the forward strand.
AGATCTTGCAAGTAAAGATAAGGATGGACATTGGTATTTGCATGGAAGGTCAGATGATACAATTAAAGTATCAGGAAAAAGAATTGGTCCTTCAGAATTGGAGAGTGTTATTGTGAAAAGTGGAAAAGTAAAAGAAGTGGCAGCTGTAGGGATTCCGGATGAAAATAAAGGTTCAAAAATAATATTATCGATAGTGCTCCTTGAAACAGAAAAAAACTTAAAGGAGACTTTTTTTAATGATTTGATTGTAAAAGACTTAGGAAAATCGTTTAAACCTGATAAGATAATATTTACAAAAGATTTACCTAAAACAAGAAATATGAAAATAATGAGAAGAGTTATTAAGTCTTGTTTAATAAAAGAAGACCCTGGTGATATATCAACTCTTGTAAACCCAGAGTCAATTGAGGAGATTAAAGAAAATGCAATTTAAAGATATATTATATGAGGTAAAAGGTGATTATGCCTATGTCACTATAAACAGACCTAAAGTATTAAATGCTTTTACACCAATAACTCTTCAAGAATTAAAGACAGCTCTTGATACTGCAGAGAAAGACAAAGAAGTTGGAATAATTGTTTTATCAGGTACGGGAGATAGAGCATTTTGTTCAGGTGGAGATATGAATTGGGAAAGCTCAAAAGAATTTCAAGATCATGAATACGAATTTCATATTCATTTAACAAAATGTAGTAAGCCAATAATTGCTAAGGTGAATGGGTATGCGATTGGTGGTGGAAACCATATGGCTTACTTTTGTGATTTAACTATAGCAAGTGAGAATTCTATATTTGGACAAAATGGTCCAAGAGTCGGATCCCCTGCTGGTGGTGCAATAGTTGCTCACTCAGCAAATATTTTAGGACATAAGCGTGCGAGAGAAATGTGGATGACTTGCAAACGGTATTCGGCAAAGGAGATGATGAATTGGGGTTTGGTAAATTCAGTAGTAAAAAAAGATAATTTAGATGAGGAAGTTAAAAAATATGGGGATGAAATATTAAAAGCTGCACCAACTTGTTTGAAAATATTAAAAGCAAGTTTTAGAAAGCAATTTGAAGAAATTTTAAAGATTACTCAAAAAGGTATGGTTGAAGAAGTTGATCCTGATTATTTTAAAACTGGAGAACAGGCAGAAGGCGCTAAAGCCTTTCTAGAAAAAAGAAAACCAAATTTCAAAAAATTTAGATAATGAAAAAAATTTTTTTTTTATTAATCATATTGTTTTACACACCTACTAATTCTGCTGAAGTAAGTAAAAAAGAATGGAATAAAAAATTTCCTAACGTATCTTATCCAAAAGATAATTGCGAAAAATGTAGTAGAGCTCACGCTGATTGGGCTTATGGATGGTATAGAAAAGCCACTTTAATGAATAGGGATTATAAATCAAATGGTGGACTAAAATCTCTTAATTTTAATAAATCTAAAAATCCATCTAAGATTAAAAAAAATATAAATAGCTTACCTAAAAATATTTTCGATTTTGTAAATAATCGAGACATTATGAGTTTAATGGTCTACGAAAACGGTGAACTAATTTATGATTGGAAAAGGGACTATGTTGATAATAGTAAACCTATAAACGGAGAAAGTAGATCTAAATCAATTGTTGGTGTTGTGGTAGCAACTTTAAAATGTCAAAATAGAATTGATCTTAATAAAAATCATTCATTCTATACAAAAGAATTAAAAGATTCTTACTACGGAAATGTTACTGTTCTTCAATCATTGAATATGATGGCCCGTGACGAATACATAGTTGGCTATGAATTAAATGAGATACACAGAAAGAAAATTGATATACTAACAAAAGCTAATAAATATCGAAGCGATTTAGAATCACCAGGCGAAAATAAATTTAGATATCACAATATTAATACTGATTTAATAATGCTAGATCTATTTAATATCTTGAAAGGAAAAAAGGGTTTCAAAAAGTGGTTCGAAAAAAATATAGTTGAACCTGCTGGCTTCTCAAATAAGTCAAAACTTTTACTAGATAAAAAAGGCAACGGTATAGGTTCTTCAAGTTTTTACCTTTCAAGAGAGGATTGGATGAGATTTGGAGTTTATACAATGTCTTTACTTAATGATCCCAATAAATGTGAGGGTAAATTTTTAAGAGATTCATTTAATAAAGCTCCAAAAACTTTTAAAAAGTTTGCACCTAATTATGCTATGCAGTTTTGGCTAAATGGATATGGCGTAAAAGATCTCGTTCAGATGCGGGGACACGGTTTAAGGCTTTCATTATTAGACTGGAAGAATAATAGAATAATTCAAACTAACGGGTTTGCTATAAGCTGGAAACCTCAAAAATTAATAGATCTTATTTGGAATTGATATGAAAGTTAAATCAATCAAAGCAATCACTTTGAGCATGCCGTTTAGCCATGGAGGAAATAAGGTAATTTTTCATGGAAAAGAATGGAAAAGTTTAGAATTTAACTTAGTAAAAATTGAAACAGATAAAGGTATCACTGGTTGGGGTGAAGCCTTTGGTTATACAAGTTGGAAAGCAGTAAAAATTGCAATCGAAGAAATGGTGGCTCCTTTAATTGTAGGAAAAGATATGAGTAATATACCAGATCTTCTTTTAACTCTTCAAAAATCTTTGCACTTATTTGGTAGATACGGAATAACAATGTTTGCAATATCTGGTGTTGAAATTGCATTATGGGATGCTTTAGGCAAAGAAAAAAATAAGCCAATTCATGAATTGTTAGGAAAAAAAAATAAAGATCTATTTAAAGCCTATTCAAGTCTTTTTAGATATGGTGATCCAAAAATAATAGAGCAAAAATGTAAGCAATCATTAGATGATGGTTACCAAGCTATAAAACTTCATGAAATAGAAAATGATTGTATTGAAGCTGGAAGAAAAGGAACAGGTAATCTTCCTTTAATGTTAGATACTAATTGTCCTTGGACTTATGAAGAAACATTATCTAAAAAAGATTTTTTAAAAAGTATGAAACTTACTTGGTTAGAAGAACCTATTTACCCACCAGAAGATTATGAAACTCTCGCAAAATTAAACAAAGAATTAGGGATACCTATAGCTTGTGGAGAGAATGCATGTACAGAATTTGAGTTTAAATCAATGATTAAACAAAAAGCAGTTACTTTTGTTCAACCTTCTGTAATAAAAGTTGGTGGTATTTACGAGATGTTCAAAATAATTCAGCATGCAGAAAAAAATGATATCTCTGTAATGCCACATACTGCTTATTTTGGACCTGGTTTTTTAGCTACACTTCAATTAGCTGCATTAATGGAAAAAGATACCTATATTGAGAGATTCTATTTAGATATCGATCAAGAATTTTACCCTAATTTCAAAAGAGCATTAAATGGGAAATATAAATTACCTTCAGGACCAGGTTTAGGTATTGACCTGGATTATAATAAATTAAGTAAATATGAAATATAGATCTGTTTTATTTGTTCCAGGACATGAAGAAAAAAAAATTAAAAAAGCATATACATTAGATTCAGATTTAATAGTTCTTGACTTAGAGTCAACCGTTCCTGAAGATCAGAAAGATCAAGCTAAAAAAATAATAAAGGAATGTAATGTTAATAAAAATCAAACATATATAAGGATAAATAAGAATTCTGATTTAGAATTTGTAACAGCAGAAAAATTCCCTGGAATATTTCTTCCGTTTACAGAAACAAAAAAACAATTAATTGAGATAGATACATTATTAAAAAAAACTGAGAAATTGAAAACTGACGTAATACCAATATTAGAAAGTATAAACGGTCTAGCTAATCTTGAAGAAATTTGCTCTTTTTCAGAACGAGTTAAGATTATTTCTTTTGGTTCTCATGATTTAGCTAAATCAATAAATCTTAAAATTTCAGAAGATGAAAAAGAAATATTGGAATTTAGAAAAAATATAGTAAATAAATCTAAGAATATTAAGAGTCCAATAGATACATCTTACTTAAATTTTAAAGATTTAAATGGATTCGAAGTATCATGCAATTTAGTAAAAAAATTGGGTTTTGGTGGCAAAGCCTGTATTCATCCAGACCAAGTTCAAATTTCCAATAAAATTTTTAAATGAAAAATATCAATAAAATTTTATATTTTGCTTACGGTACAAATCTTAATAAGAAAATTTTTTTAAAAAAATATAAATATTCCAGGTATTTA
>CACIVM010000015.1 GCA_902590115.1 uncultured Pelagibacteraceae bacterium
TGTGCAACAAAGGCACTTTCAATTTCAGCTGTACCAAGGTTATGTCCAGATACTATTATTACATCATCTACTCTTCCAGTTATCCAATAGTAACCGTCCTTATCTCTTTTACATCCGTCTCCAGTAAAGTATTTTCCATCAAATTGAGAAAAATATGTATCTATAAACCTTTTATGATCACCGTAAACCGTTCTCATTTGCCCGGGCCAGGAAGCGGTTAGACATAATCTCCCTTTACAAGCGCCTTTTAAAATTTTTCCCGTTTCGTCAACTATTGCAGGTTTTATTCCATAAAAGGGTTTTGTTGCAGAACCCGGCTTAAGATCTATTGCACCTGGTTGGGGAGCAATCAAGATCCCACCAGTTTCAGTTTGCCACCAAGTATCTACTATGGGACATCTTGAATTCCCTACTGTTTTAAAATACCACATCCAAGCCTCTGGATTTATTGGTTCTCCAACTGTACCAAGCAATTTAAGTGTTTTTCTACTTGTCTTATTTACAGGGGAATCCCCTTCTTTCATCAAGGCTCTAATCGCAGTTGGTGCAGTGTAAAAAATATTTACTTTGTGTTTATCTACTATTTGCCACCATCTCGAACTGTCTGGATAATTTGGAACACCTTCAAACATTATTGTTGTAGCGCCATTTGATAATGGACCATAAATTATATAGCTGTGTCCGGTAACCCAACCTATATCTGCAGTACACCAGTAAATGTCTTTTGGTTTGTAATCAAAAATGTACTGATGTGTCATTGAAGCGTACACCATATACCCACCAGTGGTATGAAGAACTCCTTTTGGTTTACCCGTTGAACCTGAGGTATATAAAATAAATAATGGGTCTTCAGCAGACATTTCTTCTGGTTCAAATTTAGAAGGTGCTTTAGCTATGAGTTCTTCGTAAGAAACATCTCTATCATTATCCCAATTTACTTGATTACCAGTTCTTTTCACAACTATGCATTTCTTAACGTCTGGGCATTGCATAAGAGCTTCATCAGCGATTTTTTTTAAAGGAATAATCTTTCCACCCCTCACACCCTCGTCTGCAGTAATTATATAGTCAGATTCACAATCATTTATTCGAGTTGCTATTGAGTCAGGCGAAAATCCGCCAAATATAATTGAATGAATTGCCCCAATTCTTGCACAAGCTAACATTGTGTAAGCCAACTCAGGTATCATTGTTAGATAAATCGTAACTCTATCGCCCTTTTGGATACCAACGCTTTTTAGAGCGTTTGCAGCCTTGCAAACATTTTTGTGTAATTCTTTATAGGTAATTTTTTTTGTGTCAGCGGGATCATCGCCAACCCAAATTATTGCAGTTTTTTTTCCGTTTTTTTTTAAATGTCTATCAACGCAATTAACAGAAGCATTTAAAGTTCCATCATAGAACCATTTTATCTTAACTTCTTCCTTGCTATATTTGACATCTTTTATTTTGGTATAAGGCTTAATCCAAGTAATTCTTTTACCCTCTTTTTTCCAAAATTTATCATTTTCCTTTACGGAGAGGTTATATTTTTTTTTATAACTTGAACTGTTAACTAAAGCTTGTTTAGACCAAGACTCGGAGACTTTTATTAAAGTATTTCCATCATCATCTTTGGTTATAATAGAGCTTTTCTTACTAGATCTTTTTATTTTTTTCTTTGATTTAAATCTAGTATTTTTTCTTTTATTTTTTATCTTCTTCTTCTTTTTAGCTCTTCTCTTTTTTGATCTTTTTGCCACTACACCACCTTTTTTCTTTTCATTTTACCCATGTTACAAATTATTTTCCAGCTTTTATAATCAACAGAACTCACTGACAATCGGCTCTGCCTGATAAGCTTTAAGTGTGATAATTGCTTATTTTTCTTAATCATTTTAAGAGAAACTGGGTTTTTTAAAGGTTGCTTGAACCTAACTTGAACAGAAACAAAAATTTTCTTTTTATCACTTTTGTCTGGAAATGCAGTTTTTATTACCTCAACTATCCCAACAATTTCCTTTCCAATGTTAGAATGATAAAAAAAACATAAATCTCCCTTTTTCATTTTTTTTAAATTATTAGCTGCCTGGTAATTTCTTACTCCATTCCACTCAGCACCTTTTTTCCCAGCTTGTTTTTGTTGTTTTATAGACCAAACATCAGGTTCTGATTTTAGTAACCAATAATGCATTAAAGTTTCAATCCTGGTCCTTTCATATAAGGTGCAGAAACGTCAAGAGGCCATCTAGATTTTGCTTGTAGGCTTAAATTACTTATCAGTTTCTTTTTGTATCTTAACAATCCAGCCCAAGCAATCATAGCAGCATTGTCACCACAATATTCAATCTTAGGAAATAAAATCCTAAATTTTTTTTCTTTTGCAAGACCTTCTAAGTTTTCTCTTATAGATTTATTTGCTGCAACTCCACCTGCAACGACAATAGTGCCACAATCATTTTTTGTCTTATCTTTAAATTGATTAACAGCAAAAGCTGTTTTTTTTCTTAAAATTTTATTAATAGTCTTTTGAAAGGATGCTGCTAAATTATATTTTTCTTGGTTACTTTTAATGTTTTTTATTTCACGTAACACGGCAGTCTTTAATCCTGCAAAAGATAAATTACAACCACCTTTGTTGATTATTGGTAAAGGCAGTCTGAAAAAATCTTCATCACCTTTTTTAGCAAGTTTTTCAATTTCTGGTCCGCCAGGGTAACTAAAACCTAACATTTTTGACGTTTTGTCGAAGGCTTCACCTAAAGCATCGTCTATTGTAGTGCCTAATTGAAGATATCTATTTACATCATAAACTATTAGAAATTGTGAGTGTCCGCCCGAAATTAAAAGAAGCAGATAGGGAAATTCAATATTATTTGTTAGATTGGGGCTTAATGCATGGCCCTCTAAGTGGTTTACAGCTACCAAAGGCTTATTGGTAAACGCTGAGATGGATTTTGCAATATTCACACCTACATTTAAACAAACCATTAAACCTGGTCCTGATGTAACAGCTATACCATCTATATCACTTAGAGATTTAATGCTTTTTTTTAAAGCAAGCTCAATAATATAGTCAATATTTTCTGCATGAGCTCTTGCAGCTAGCTCTGGCACCACACCTCCAAATTTTTTATGTTCTTGGATCTGACTAGATACGACAGAAGAAAGAATTTTAGCCGAACCATTGCTGTTTTCTTGTACAATTGAGGCTGCTGTTTCGTCACAGCTTGTCTCTATGCCCAAAAAAGTTAACTTTTTTTTCATAAGATTAGATATTATAAAATATTATATTAAAAACTTAAATGAATAAAAAAATTATAGTTGGTGTTAGAGATAGCAAACTTTCCTTAGCGTACGCTATGAAAGTAGTAAATTTAATCAAAAAAAATTTTTTAAATCAAAAATATGAAATACAAATCAAGACAATAAAAACCTCAGGAGATATACAAAAAAATAAAAAAACAATAGAAATAGGTGGGAAAAATATATTTTGCAAGGAAATCGAGGATAAATTATCTAATAAAGATATTAATATTGCTGTTCATTCTTTGAAAGATATGGACTCTAACGAGAGAGATGATTTAACTATTGGTGCTTATATTAAAAGAAACGATCCAAGAGATGTACTTATATTAAACGAGAATAAATCTACAAGAGATAAAAATTTAGTTATTGGCTCAAGCTCTAAAAGACGGCAGTTTCAAATACGAAAAATTCATAATAACTTTCACTTTAAAGATATTAGAGGGAATATAGATACAAGAATTAATAAAGTTATCAAGGGAGATTATGATGGCATAATTTTAGCTTCTGCTGGAATACTTACTTTAAATCTTAAAGATAGTATAAAAAAATTTTTTTCAATAGATGAGATTATTCCTGCTGCTGGTCAAGGAATTATAGCTGTTCAGTGTAGAAAAAAAGATGAGCAAATTTTAGAAATTTTAAAAAAAATTAATGATAAAGAGACAAAAATTTGTGCAATTGCTGAGAGAAGTGTAATAAAAACGATAGGTGGTGATTGTCATACTGCTTTAGGTTCTCACGCAATTATTAAAGATAAAAAACTTACAATTTTCACTGAATTATTTTCTTTAAATGGAGAAGAGTCTTTTAAGTTAAAAAAAACGGGAAATGTTAAAATGCCAAATAAACTAGGAATTTTAACTGGGAGTGACTTATTAAAAAAAATAACAAAATTTTAAAATTATAATGAACATCTTATTAACTAGACCTTTAATTGACACTGAAAATTTAATGAGAGAATTATTAATTCAAGGACATAAAATAATACACTTACCAACTTTACAAATTATTAATTTAGATTTACCTCCTATTCATTTAGATAAATATTTTTCTTTAATTTTTACAAGTGCGAATTCAGTTAGAAATCTAAAAGTAATTGGTGATAAATCAAAAATTATTTGCTATTGCGTAGGATCAATAACGGAAAAACTTGCAAGGTCGAAAGGATTCACCAACACAGTCTCAGCAGGCGGAACAGCAGAAGCTTTAAAAAATTTAATATTCAACTCGATTGTTCCATCTAAGGATAAAAGGTTGGCTTATATATGCGGTGATCAGACCTCAATAGACTTAGATCAGGAGCTCTCAAAAGAGGGTCACAAAGTTGATAAAATAGTTAACTATAAGTCTAAGAAGATCTCAAATATTAACGACGCAAATGTAAAATTAATTGAAAATTATCCACCAAATTTGATTTTCGTTTATTCTTTAAGAAGTGCTGAAAGTTTTATTGATATAACTAACAATTATTCTTTAGCTCCAATGATGACACAATCTATTGTTATGTGTATAAGTAACAAAATTAAAAATTATTTTTTAAGTCTTGGGTGGAAAAAAATAGCAACTTTTGATCCAGGAAATGAAATATTTGAGATAGAAAAAAAAAATGAATGTACTAGAAAATTTTAAAAACTTATTTTTAGATGTTTGGAGCACAGGAATATCTGGTGTTAATATAACCGAAATAGCTATTGCGCTAATAATCTTTATTTTCTTTTTATTTTTGAGAGGAATATTTGCAAAATTTGTCATTAAAAGATTAGAAAAGTTTGTTTCAAAATCTACAAATAAGTTTGATAATTCCTTAGTTAGCTCTATGGAGGGACCCTCTAAATTTTTTCCAATTGTCTTAGGTTTTTTTATAGCCACTAATTATTTAACTATAGATGGAATGGGATATTTGTTTTTGGACAAAGTTAATAGGTCTTTAGTAACTATTTTGATATTTTTTACATTTCACCAAGCGATTGGACCCCTCTCGGTATTAATAAAATCAGTTGGAGATTTGTTATCAAGAGACCTCATAGACTGGATAATTAAAGCAATTAAAGTTTTGATTATAATCTTAGGCGCTGCTGCAGTTCTTGAGATTTGGGGTATAAAAATTGGACCAGTAATAGCGGGACTTGGTTTATTTGGTGTTGCAGTTGCTCTGGGAGCTCAAGATTTATTTAAAAACTTAATTTCAGGAATACTTGTCTTAGTAGAGAGAAGATTCAAAGTAGGTGATTGGATTTTTGTGGATGGAGTAATAGAAGGAACTGTCAAAAGTATTGGATTTAGGTCAACAGTGGTGAGAAGATTTGACAAATCCTTAGCAACTATTCCTAATTTTCAATTCGCAGAAAAAGCAGTAATAAATAATACTCAAATAACTAACAGGAGAATTTCATGGGTTATAGGTTTGGAATACAGGACAACCGCAGATCAACTCACTATTATAAAAAAAGAGATTCTAAATTATATTCAGTTAAGCGAAGATTTTGCAAAATCAGATGATACTTTACTCTCAGTAAAAATCGATCAATTTGCAGCGAGCTCTATAGATATAAAGTTGATTTGTTTTACAAATACCACACATTATAAAGAATGGCTAAACGTGAAAGATAAGCTTGCTTTTGAAATTAAGAAGATAGTTGAAAAAAATAAAGCTTCATTTGCTTTTCCCAGTACTTCAATTTATGTGGAGAAAAACTCATGAAGTCAGCTTTAATTTTATTCGATAACATTGTCAGCCTTTATATTTGGGTGTTGATCATAAATGTAGTAATAAGTTGGTTAGTAACTTTTAACGTTCTCAACACAGGTAACAGGTTTGTTTATACTGTTTTAGACGTTTCGTATAAACTTACAGCTCCTCCATTAAATTTTATCCGTAAATTTTTACCTAATCTAGGCTCAATTGACATATCTCCAATAATTTTAATTTTGGGCTTAATGTTTTTTAGGAATTTAGTTTTTGAATACTTTGCACCCGGGCTATTTCTAAGATGATTATAGACGGGAAAAAAGAAGCGGAATTATTACAACAAAAAATTAAACAGGAAATTTCTGTTTTAAAAAAAACAAAGAGTAAAGTTCCAAGCCTAACTGTAATTTTGATTGGCGAATATACTCCTAGTCTAATTTATGTTAAAAACAAAGAAAAACAGTCAAAGGATGTAGGTATTAAATCTAACATTATAAAATATCCAAAAGATGTAAGTGAGCAGGATATCTTAAACAAGATTAAAGATTTAAATAAAGATGATAATGTCTCTGGAATTTTAGTTCAATTGCCTCTTCCAGATCAAATAGATAAAGAAAAGATAATTAATACCATTAGTCCCTCGAAAGATGTTGATGGTTTTAATCCAAATAATGTCGGAAACTTAGCTTCAGGTTACAAATCAATTATACCATGTACGCCTCTAGGATGCTTATTACTAATTAAAAAAATAGAAAAAAATCTTACTGGTATGCACGCAGTAATAATTGGCAGATCAAATTTAAATGGCAAGCCTATGGCCCAATTATTGTTAAGAGAGAATTGTACTGTCACAATTGTTCACTCTAAATCAAAACAAATTAAGAGTCATAGCGAAAAAGCAGACATTTTAATAACCGCAGTTGGGGTACCAAATTTTGTTAAAAAAGACTGGGTTAAAGATAATGCAATTGTTATTGACGTTGGTATAAATAAACTTAACGGTAAGATTGTTGGTGACGTTGACTTTGAAGAGGTTAAAAAAAAAGCTAAGGCAATCACTCCTGTCCCTGGCGGAGTTGGCCCGATGACAATAGCATGTTTATTAAAAAATACGTTAGAGTGCTTTAAAGCTCTCTCGACTTAGTTTGATCAATTTTTAAATATCTACTATTTCTAAATCTTATGATTACAGTTGCAATTGCAACAATTAAGATTGCTAATGAAATATAAATAAGATTTGACGGATCACTTTCTTTGTCTTGTAATATTATAAAACGCGCAAGGGCAGTTATTGCAATAACTAAAGGATAAGTTATCCTCACTGAACGTGTTTCCCAATAAGATCTTACTAAACCTATTACCTCAATATAGATGAACATTAAAAGTAAATCTGCTAAAGTGATATCTCGATTGTCATACATCTCTTTCATTTCTAGAAAAAAAGCAATTATTGTAGAAATAAGAACTATTACTACGGCTACAAGCTGAATATTTCGAATCGAATTGTTCATCTAATCAACTCTATCAAATATTTAAGCTTTATTTAACTGTTTAGAGTGAAATTTTATAAAATTTTCAACCTTTTTCTTATTAAAGGTTTTGTTTTCTTCGAAAGAAACCTTTTTAAGAGAATAAGCTTTGTTTCTTGTTCGCCTAGAAAGAATAGAAACATTTCCTTTATATAAACTTAAAATTATATCACCAGAGACTTGATTTCTTTTTTTATCTATAATTTTCTGTAATTTAAATCTTTTTTTTGAAAACCAGTACCCATTATATATTAACTCTGCATATTCGGGCATTACCCGCTCTTTTTTGTGAACTGTATCTTTGTCTAATGTTACAGACTCAATTGCTCTGTGAGCTATGTAAAGCAATGTTCCACCAGGAGTTTCGTAAACTCCTCTAGATTTTATCCCAATAAATCTATTTTCAACTAGATCAACTCTTCCAATACCATTTTTTCCTGCAATGATATTAAGTTTTGCTAAAAGTTTAGCCGCGCTAAGTTTTTTCCCATTTACTTTTATTGGATCACTATTTTTAAAAGTTATAACGATTTTTGTTTTTTTGTTGGGCGCTTTCTCTGGGGAAACAGTTCTTTGAAAGATAAATTCTGGCGGAGAATTTTTGGGATCTTCCAGTACTTTTCCCTCTGTAGATGTGTGAAAAATATTGTCATCCACAGAAAAAGGGGGCGCTCCCTTTTTATCTCTTGGTATTGGAATATTATTTTTCTTGGCATATTTAATTAAGTCAGCTCTCGATTGTAACTTCCACTCTCTCCATGGTGCAATTGTCTTAATTTTTTTTCCAGCGAAATAAGAATAACTAAGTTCAAATCTTACTTGATCGTTCCCCTTCCCTGTTGCTCCGTGAGAAACAGCAAAAGCTTTATATTTTTTTGCTATAGCCACTTGCCTCTTTGCTATTAAAGGTCTCGCTATTGAAGTGCCTAACAAATAAACCCCTTCATAAACTGCATGAGCTCTTATCATTGGAAAAACATATTCTTTTACAAATATATCTTTAAGATCCTCAATAATTATTTTTTTTACACCTAATCTTTTAGCATTTTTAATTATCTTTTTTTTATCAATTATTTGCCCAATGTCTGATGTATAAGCTATCACTTCTGATTTATAGTTTTCTTGCAACCATCTCAAAATTATTGAGGTATCTAATCCGCCTGAGTAGGCTAAAACAATTTTTTTCATTGGCCACAAGTTTTCTTTGCAGTGTTATAAGCTTTTGTAAATCCCATCATTGAGTAGTGATCAGTAGTTTCAGCTCCATCTTTCGTCTTAGCAATTATCATAAGATTTGTTGCTCTTTTCATAAGCTTTATAAGATTAAGTTCTTCTCTTTCATCCAATAACCAAGCAAAGTTATCTTGTGAAAAAAATGAAAAATTATTTCTACCAGATTTAGCTGTTACAGTTGAAGT
>CACIVM010000016.1 GCA_902590115.1 uncultured Pelagibacteraceae bacterium
TTAAACTACAAATTATTAAGCATAGGATTAAAGATAGATTATTATTATTTACTTGCTTCAATAAAATACCAATTAATGGAATAGCAATTATCCCAAACAATAAAGAGACATATCTACCATTCTCGGGTGAGTAATTAACTATTTTGTAATAAAATTTCATAATAAAGTGAAATATTATTGATGTATGGTCGTGATTTAGGTATCTGCTTATTGTTTCGTTAAAGTTTATGTTTGGATTAGCAGCCCAAAAACCTAGCATTTCATCCCACCAAAAATTTTGATAGTTTGCTCCGTAAATTCTTATTGTTGCACCAAGTAAAATTATAATTAACGAAATTAATATTAAGTTTTTTTTTTGGATAATCATATTTTAATTGTGGCGCGCCCTGAAGGATTCGAACCTACGACCCTCGGTTTAGAAAACCGATGCTCTATCCAGCTGAGCTAAGGGCGCTTAGTTTATATATTTACTTAAAAACATACCAAGTGGTCAATATAAATCGGAGTTTTTATTCCAAATTTTTCAGCTTTCTCATGCTGATGAATATGATGAGAGTGAACAAAAACTGGTAAATGTTCTCCAGATTTTGTCTTTAATGTATATATAAAATTTGTTCCTCTAAATTTTCTGTCAACAACTTCCAGTTTTAAGCTACTTTGATCATCATGAATTAAATCTTCAGGTTGTAAAAGTAGTTTGACTTTTGATCCCTCTGAAAAATTGTTTAATAATTTTCCTCTTATTTCACCTAATTCTTTATGTTTTAAGCTATGTACAGCACAATCGCTACTTACAACTTTAACATCGACAAAAACTCCTTTATTCAAAAATTTGGCAACTTCTATTGAATTTGGCTCGTGATGAACGTTATAGGGTATATCGAATTGTTTGAGTTGTTGATTTAAAATTATCCCACACTTATCTGCTAAAGAAAAAGCCTCATACGAGTCGTGAGTTACTATTATTGTGGTTAAATTTATTTTTTTTAATAAATTTTTAACTGAATTTTGCAGTTCGTCTTTTAAATTTTGATCGATATTTGAAAAAGGTTCATCAAGAAGTAATAAATCAGGTTTAGACATTAATGATCTTGCTAGTGACACCCTCTGAGCCTCTCCTGCGCTTATTTGATGCGGAAATTTTTCTAATATTGGCTCAATATGAAGAAGCTTAATTATATCCTTGTCCTCATAAACATATTTGTTGCCATTAGATCTTTTTTTACCAAAATTAATATTCTCTATAACCCTATAATTCGGAAATAAAGAATTATCTTGAAATGATAAAGCAATATTTCTTTTTTCTGGTTCTAAGTGGTGACTATCAGAAGATAATAAATTACCTTTTAAATATATTTCACCTTTATTAATTTTTTGCAATCCAGCAATTGTTCTTAATACTGTTGTTTTGCCCACGCCTGAAGGGCCCAGTAAAGTTATTATCTCTCCTTGTTTTTCAATCTTTAGATTAACGTTTTTGACCTTATTTTTATCGCTAGCAATAAAATCTGCATCTTTAACTTCAAAAAAAGTAATTAACCATATAATCATTATTATATTAGTTTTTTTTAGAAAGTATATAACCTGATGCAAATAAAAGTAAAATTGAAGCCCACCCAATTAAAAATAGAGATGGTAAAGCAGCAGCTTCGAGTAAATCTTGAGAGGCATATATATATGCTTGGGTTGCAAATGTCTCAAAATTGAAAGGTCTTAATATCATGGTCATTGGAAGCTCCTTAATAATTTCTAATGATATTAAAACAACGACTAAAATTAAGTTATTTTTAAGATAAGGAACATGAATTTTTGAAAAAGTCTTAGCTTTGGAATAACCTAATAAATATGCACTTTCATCTATTGAATTATTGATTTTTTCATATGATGACTTAATGCCATTAAAAGATAAAGAAAAAAAACGAATAAAATAAGCTAATATTAAACCAAATATTGAGCCTATAAATATTTTTTTAGTGCTTCCAAAATTTGTATTCTCAGAAACTAAGTCACTTAAATTGGAAAAGAATGTAATAAATGCAACTGCTAATATTACTCCTGGTATAGCATATCCAGATATAGAAAAGTTAGTTAAATAATTTAATATCTTATTTTTTGAAAGTCTATTTCCATAATTTATGATCAAAGATATAGATACTAAAATTAAACTTGATATACCAACAACAATAATTGTATTTAAATTTATTGTTAAAATATTAATATCGCTAAAATATTTTGGATATTTTAAGGTCCAATAAATCATTTGCGATACTGGAAAAATAAAACTGACAAATAAAACTGTGAAGCAAAATAAAAAAACAAATAAAGATTTTTTTCCAGATAATTTAATTTTTTGTATTGGTTTAAATCCTCTTCCTGGCTGATGATAACGAGCTTCTTTTCTTGAATAAATTTCCAACGAGAACATTACCAATATAAATAGAAGTAAAACAAAAGAAATTTGATTAGCAGTATTCAAATCGTCATATGCAAGCCAAGAATTGTAAATACCAGTTGTTAACGTATTTACTCCAAAAAAAGATACTGTACCGAAATCAGACAAGCACTCCATAGATACTAGAGCGAGACCAGCTATAATTGCAGGTCTTGCTGATGGAAGAATTATTTTTAATAAAGTTTCTTTTTCAGATAAACCCAAATTATGACCAACTTCTATATAGTTGTTAGACTGATATAAAAAAGATGATCTTGTTAAAATATAAACATATGGAAATAAGGACAAGCTGATTGATATAACAGAACCAATTAAACCATCTGGTTTAGGGATATAGATATTATAATTAAAATCACCAAATAAATTTGTTAGTATTGTAAAAGCTGTTCCATAATTTTCAAAGAAAGCAATTATAGAAAATCCGTAAATATATGCAGGAACAGCAAAAGCCAAAATTAAAGCCCAGCTGAAGAAATTTGATAAAGGAAATTTATAAAATGATACAAAATAAGCTGATGCTACACCTATTATAAAAGTAAAGATTAAAACAAAAATCAATAACGTCAATGAATTAAAAATATAATCGTATAAGAATGTTTTTTTTAATAGATCAAAATAAAAACTTGTTTCCAGAAAAAAACTACTGAATACAGTTAAAATCGGAAGTGCAACAATCGCTGCGACGATAAATGAACTAAAAAACCAAAAATTATATTTTGTCATTTTAATTTCATATTAGAGGAATAAAATTACTCCTCTAATATTTTTTATTTTCTATTTCCATCCTGCAGAAGTCATTACCTCTAGTGCATCCGCTTGTCTCTTGCCGTAGTTTACAACTTTAGTTTTTAAATCCTGTTTAAAATCTAATCCCATATTGACTACTAACGGATGTGGTGAAACACCTTTTATCATAGGATATTCAAAAGTATTATTAACAATATGATTTTGCGCTTCTTCACTCAACATGAACTCTACTAATTTTATAGCATTAGCTTTATTAGGTGCTCCTTTTACTAAACCTGCACCACTTATATTCATATGAGTTCCTCTTCCATCTTGATTTGGAAAAAACGGTTTAACTTTTTTTGCCGCAGCTTGTTGCTCTGCCCCTTTTTTTCCGGATAACATTAAAGCTAAATAATAAGTGTTGGCTACAGCAATATCTGCTTCTCCAGCCGCGACGGCAAGTATTTGAGCTCTATCATTTCCTTTTGGAGATCTTGCCATGTTATTTACTACACCTTTTGACCATTCAGCTATTTTTGCTTTTCCATTATTTTTTATTAATGAAGCTACAAGAGATTGATTATATATATTATTTGATGCTCTAATAACTAATCTACCTTTCCACTTAGGATCAGCTAAACTTTCATAGGTTAGACCAGATAATTCAGCGCCACTTACTCTCTCTGGTGCGAAATAAACTATTCTTGCCCTTTTGGCTATTCCAACCCACTTGTTTGTTCTGAAGTTACTTGGAACCGCTGATTTAATTGCCGAGCTTGTAAGACCACCTTGTAAATTAGCCGAGAACGCGCCTAATCTTCCCGCGTCAGCTGTTATATATAAGTCAGCTTTACTGTCTGCTCCCTCCTCAGCTATTCTTTTCTCTAATGCTCCAGACTTTCCAGATACAACGTTGACTTTAATTCCAGTCTTAGCTGTAAATTTTTCATACAGTTGTACATCTGAATCATAGTGTCTTGCGCTAAAAATATTTACCTCATTAGCAAATAAACTTGTTGCGTATAAACATAATGAGATAATAATTAATGATATATTTTTCATATTCCCTTTTTTTTTGATAATGATTATCATTTACAATACTATGATAATGATTATCAGTTGCAATAGTGTCGCACTATTCTCTTTTAATAGGGATAGTTGGGTGTCTTGCTGTTGATGTTACTATATTCTTATTGAGCTTCATCTCTCTCATAACAATATAAAGTCCAGCTGCTATAATAATACCATTACCTACATAATTATTAATAGTTGGTATATCGCCAAAGACAAAATAACCAAGTAAAACGCCTCCAATAATTTGAATATAGATAATTGATCCAAAAATAGCCCCTGGAAGATGTCTTGCTGCATTTATAACTAATATCATCGCCGTGCCTCTAAAAATTCCTGAAATTGCGTTTAAAACTAAATCATTAAAATTCATCGTTTTAAAAGAAAAAACAACAAATATACCTGAGAATAAAATCATTAATAATTTTCCATAAATAATAAATGAAAATATACTTTCTTGGTATCCATATTTTCTTACAATCAAATAGCTTGCAGCTGCACAAACCGGACAGAGAAGTGCTATCAATATATATGGATCGACACTGGCGCTGAAAGGGTTGATTGAAATTAAAGTTCCAATCAAGCCGAATATAACAGCTGTAAATCTTTTCCATCTTACTACCTCATTTAAAAAGAAAACAGATCCTATTGTAATCAAAAGCGGTGTCAAAAAAACAATACTATACATTGTTACCATCGGCATTAAGTAAAAACCTGTGTAGGCGAAGAAGACAGCCAATGCCATAGTTAAAGATCTAAAAAAATGAACTTTAAAATTTGCACCCTTCAACTTTTTCCACCCGTTAAGAGTTTGCGTGTATAGTATTACTGGGATTAAGGCGAACCAGGAATTAACAAAGATTATTTGAGCAATTTGATAATCTTCAGCAATATATTTAACTATTGCATCTTGAGAAACGAATAAAAAATAACCTAAGCAGGCGAGAAAAAACTCTGGGAGATAGTTCTTCTCCATTGATGTCGATTTCATTAAATTATATTGGGTAAATCTCTTTTATTTCCTTTAAAAGTAGGAAGAGGATATTTATAGGACCATTTTCTTGGAATGCATTTTACTTTAGCTTTTTCCCATAAAGCAATCCATTGTTTGTAATTTTTTACTTTTATGTTGTTTTTGTTTTTACTTTTAACAAAAAAATTAGGCAATGGATCCCTTCCTGAAGGCTGACCTGCTTTATTATATCTCAAATCCATACTTATTCTAAAATTTTTTGATTTATTTGGTAGTGAACAATGAAGTAGATATCTATTTAATAATATTATATCGCCGACATCAGCCTCGAGAGGTATGGTTGACAACTTATCAATTATTTCCTTGCCTCTAACTTCTACTTGTCCCTTACTTCCAAAATCATGGTTAACAAGTCCAAATTTATGACTTTCCTTTACAGCAAGCATACAACCATTTTCTATTCTTGTTTTAGTAAAAGGTATCCAACAAGTTACTAATTCAGTACCCTTCTGTCCTTTTTTATTCATAACGCCAGCATCTTGATGCCAAGGTGTTCTTCCAACTAGGCCGTCATTTAAATTCCTTTTTGCAACACCTTTTTCAGGTTGCTTAATTCTTGAATTCTGACAAGGATTAGAAGCTATTTCAGATCCTAGAATTTTTTCGATCTTATCTAAAATCTTTTTATTTTTTATTAAATTCCATATTGATTGACTTGCAAAAAAATCGCTATTAGCATTAATGTTTTTTTCAGGAAGTCTTATGTTAAAATATTGATCAAGCTCAGGAATGTTTAAAGAAACCAAATGTGAGTATTTTTTCTTAAACTCATAATTTAATACTTTCACTTTATGTCTTTTTGGCACAAATCTATGAACAAGCCTATCCATGATAAAAGCCATATCATTTAAGACTGGTTCTAAATCCTCTTTATAATCTAAAACCTTTTTAAGTCTTACAAAACCTTGTTTTTCGAAAATTTTTTTTATACTTGAGCTCATTGAGTCGAAATTAATATAAAAATATTACCAAATTTATTTTAGACTGCAAGGGCTTTTCTCATCTCTTCGTCATTCATTTTTTTGCCTAAATAGGCCTCTATTACCGCATTATCATCTTTGACCTGATTAGGTGTTCCCTCGGCGATTTTCTGCCCATGATCAAGAACTGTGACGATATTACAAGTATCCATTACTACTTTAAGAATATGCTCTATAATAATAAGAGTTAATCCATACTTATCTTTCAATTGCATAATTATCTTCATAAGATTATCAACATTAACTGGAGATAATCCTGCAGCTGGTTCATCTAGCATTAATAATTTTGGTTTCATGGCAATTGCTCTAGCTAAAACTAATAAACGTCTTTGGCCTCCAGATAGCTCACTTGCATTTAATTCTGCATAGTCTGCTAAACCAACAAATGACAATAATTCCATCATTTCATCTTTAATTTCTTTTTCCTGATCCCAAATTTTCTTTCTTCCAATTACAGCTTCAAAAAATTTATATTTTACTCTAGTATGATAACCAGACATTACATTATTTATTACTGACATATCTTGATAAAGTCTCAGAAGTTGAAAAGTTCTAGATAAACCTAATGCTCCAATTTTATGTGGCGGCTCATTAGTAATATCGTGACCGTTAAACTCAATGTAACTACCAGGATCTGGATCATAAACCCCGGATACTAAATTAAAAAAAGTACTTTTTCCGGAACCATTTGGACCGATTATACCTCTGATTTCACCAGACGGTAACTCAAAATCAACTTTATCAATAGCTTTTAAACCACCAAAGGCTTTCATCAAATTTTTTGTTTTAAGTAACATTACTTACCTTCCTCAACTTTCTTTTCTTTAAATCTTTTATCTATGAATATCTTATCTATAAATCCACCAATACCTTTTGGCATAAACAAAATTGTAAGAACAATTGTTAAACCAAATATAAATAATTGATACTCATAAAGAGGACGTGTTAAATCATAAACGATTGTAATTATTATAGCTCCTATTATTCCGCCCCAAATGTGGCCTAGGCCTCCGAAAACAACCATTGCCAAAAATGTTACCATCTCAATAACTGTATAGTTATTTGGATGAATATATCCTGGTGGAAGATGTGCGTAGACAGCTCCAGCAGCACCAGCGAACATTGCGCTTAATATGAAAGCTAAAATTTTGTATTTTTTTATATCTATTCCAGATGCAGCTGCAGATATTGGATCTTCTCTTACTGACATAAATGCTCGCCCAATAGAGGATTTTAAAATACTGTAAGAAAAATAAACTGCAATTATCATAACTGGTAGGGATATATAATAATATTTATCTGGTGTATCGAATGGAATTCCAAAGATTACAGGTTGAGAAATACTTGAAATTCCATATGTCGAACCAAAAAATTCTCCGTTCTCTATAAATAATCTTATTGCTTCTCCCCCTCCTAAAGTAGCTAAGGCTAGATAAGGACCTTCTAATCTAAAAGACGGTATTCCAAATGCTATACCAAATAATCCAGTAACAACAATTGCCGCTGGTAAAGTTACCCATAAATCTGAGCCAAGATACATAAACATACACCCTGCTGTATATGAACCAACAGCATATAAACCTACATGACCGACTGTTACTTGTCCGCAGTATCCTTTCACAATATTAAGTCCAGCGGCAACAATGATGTTAATAAATATCAAACTAGATAAATGCGACTGGTATAAGTCTGTAAAAAAAATTGAAGGTACTGCTAGAAGTATCAAATATGCAATAATAAAGCCAAGAAAAGGATATTGCCTAATTATATTTTTAAATTTTTCCATTATCCCACATCCCTCATTAGGTAATCAGAGTCGTGAGATGAAGTTAACAATTTTCTGTTTGTTTTTTTTATATGTGGTAAATAGCTAACATTCTTGTACCCCCAAACAACTGGTTTACTTAAAGCATAGCTTCCATATATAAAAAATCTTTTTTTTCCTTTAATCTCTTTAAATAATGAGACACCGTGATAAGAATTTGGTGTAGAT
>CACIVM010000017.1 GCA_902590115.1 uncultured Pelagibacteraceae bacterium
TAAAAAAACTGTCAGATTTTGCAGACTTATCTTCAGATGAACTGATTGGTGGTTACGACGAAATCAAGGGTAAAAGAATTAAAATTGACGGTTATCTTGAAGAATTTTCACTTAATAAAGATGAAGCTGATCAATTAATTATGTCAGCTAGAGAGATAATTTACAAATAAAATGGAAAAAGATAAAAATAAAAAAAAAACATTAAGCATTTCATCTAATTTTTCAAAAAAAATAGATATAAATTTTAAGGGAAGGCAAAAAAAAACAGTTTTTAATATAGGAAAAAAAAGGCCGTTTAAGTCAAAAAATATTGATAATTTCCCCAAAAACCCAAAGCCTTTCAATAATCAACACCCCAAAAAAAATTTTGCTAGGAAATTTGTGGAACAACAGGCAACTAAAGAATTTATAAAAAAAGAAAATCAACCAGCCGGAAAGAGCAAACTAAAATTAAAGAGCCCTATCGCTAAACGAGATTTTAAACTTACTGTTTCAAGAGCGCTGAACGTAGAAGAAATTGAGATTAAGCAAAGAAGTTTGGCGTCTGTAAAAAGAGCAAGATTAAAGGAGAAGAAAAATATTTCTGACGTAGATGAAAAAAAAGAAATAAAAAAAATAAAAAGAGATGTAAAAATACCTGAACAAATTTCAATTCAAGAACTTTCTAACAGAATGGCAGAGAAATCAAGTGACGTGATTAAGTTTTTATTAAATATGAAAGTTATAGCCACCATTAATCATATTATTGATAAGGACACTGCTGAATATATCGTTAAAGAATTCAAACACAATCCTATCTTAGAAGAAGCGCCAAATATAGAGTTAAATAAGAAAAAGAGCTTTGATAAAGATAAGCAACTGGAAAAAAGACCACCAGTGGTAACTATAATGGGCCATGTTGACCATGGCAAAACTACTTTGCTTGATGCATTAAGAAATACGAATGTTGTTGAAAATGAATTCGGTGGAATCACACAACACATTGGTGCCTACCAAGTTAAAAGTGAAAAAGGTGATTTGATAACATTTATTGATACGCCAGGCCACGCAGCATTTACAGAAATGAGAGCAAGAGGATCAAAAATAACGGATATTGTAGTTTTAGTTGTTGCAGCCGATGATGGGATAAAACCTCAAACTATTGAAGCAATTAAACATGCAAAAGCAGCAAAAGTTCCAATAATCGTAGCTATAAATAAATGTGATTTACCTAATAAAAATCTTAGCAAAATTAAAAATGATTTAATGCAATATGAGTTGATAGCTGAGGAATTAAGCGGTGATACTTTATTTGTAGAAGTTTCGGCAACCAAAAAAACTAATCTTGATAAACTTAAGGATAATATATTACTTCAGGCAGATATTTTGGACTTAAAAGCTTCACAAAAAGAACCTGCAGCTGGAGTGGTTCTAGAGTCAAAAATTGATAAAGGAAAAGGGCCAGTATCAACGATATTAATTACTAATGGTAAACTGAATAAGGGAGATTTTTTTATATGTGGAAATACTTGGGGAAAAATAAGAGCTATGTTGGATTTCGATGGTAAAAATATTGAGCTTGCTCTACCATCAACTCCAGTTGAAATTTTAGGAATGAACGATACTGCCCTTGCTGGAGCAGAATTTTTAGTAACTGAAAATGAAAATGAGGCAAAAAAAGTTTCGGAATTTAAAAAAAATAACTCTTCTCAAAAAAATAATTTATTAAGTAAGGATAAAGCAACTTTATTTGATAACAAAGAAGAGAAAGATACATTAAATATAATAATAAAATCAGACGTACAAGGTTCTAGTGAAGCGTTGAAAATGGCAATAAATAAGATTGAGCATAAAGAGGTTAAGGCAAATTTAATACTTTCTGATATTGGTATGATTAATGAAACAGATGTTTCGTTAGCCAAAGCTTCAAATGCAATATTAATAGGCTTCAACGTTAAACCAAATAGAGAGGCAAAAAAACTTGCTGAACAACAGGGGATTGAAATTAAGTTTTTCAAGATAATATATGAGGCTCTTGAACATATAGAAAAAGGATTATCTGGATTATTAGAGCCTGAGCTTAAGGAAAAAATACTTGGATCAGCAGAAATTCAAAAAATATTTAAAGTATCCAATGCCGGTAAAATAGCTGGATCAAAAGTGTTAGAAGGGGAAATTAAAAATAAGTCTAAGGCAAGGTTGATTAGAGACGGAGTTGTTGTTTACGAAGGAGAAATATTTAGTATATTCAGGGAAAAAAATGCCGTTAAAGAAGTTAAAAATGGTTTAGAATGCGGTATAGGTCTTAAAGATTTCATAGACTTTAAAGAAAAAGATATAATAGAGTCTTTTACAGTTGAAAAAATAGAAAGATCAATATGATCAAACAAAATTTAAATATGAATTTCAGTCAAAGACAGCTTAGGGTGGGTGAGTTAGTAAAACAGAATATTGGAGAAATATTCATTCGTAACGAGGCCAAAATACCATCTTTCAACTCTAAACTTATCACAGTAACAGAAGTTAGGATGACCCCGGATTTGAAAACTGCGAGAGTATACGTAATCCCACTTGGTGGTGTTCAATTAGCTGAAACGGTAAGTATCTTGACTGAGTACTCCCATCTTGTTAGAAAAGCTTTATCTAAAAAACTGGATATAAAGTTTCTTCCTAAATTAACTTTTGTTGAGGATAAATCTTTTGAATATGCAGAGAAAATAGAAAAAATTATAAGGCAAAATAAAATAAATGAGAAAGAAAAAAAAAGATATAATTAAAGAATTATCTATTAATACGAAAGACGTTGGCTCAACTGAAGTTCAAATAGGTTTATTAAGTAATAAGATTGACGAATTGTCGCTTCATTTTAAAAAATTTAAAAAAGATAAACATTCAAGTCTTGGCTTAGCTAAATCTGTAAACAGAAGAAAAAGACTATTAGCTTACTTAAAGAAAAATGATCTAGAGTCTTACAATAATGTAATTAAAAAATTAAATTTAAGGAAATAATGTTTGAAATAAAAAAAGAAGAAATTATTATTAATGGTAAAAAAATAACTTTTGAAACAGGTAAGATTGCAAGGCAAGCAGATGGCGCTATAATTGCATCTTGTGGTGAAACCGTTGTGCTTGCAACAGCAGTGGGAGCGAAAAAAGTAGCAGATGGACAAGATTATTTTCCTTTGTCAGTAAACTACCAAGAAAAATATTACGCAGCAGGAAAAATACCTGGAGGATACTTTAAAAGGGAGGCGAGGCCTACTGAGGCAGAAACTTTGATCTCAAGATTAATAGATAGACCTATTCGACCTTTGTTCCCTTCTGGCTTTATGAACGAAGTGCAGGTTTTACCTACAGTTCTATCTTATGATGGTGAAAATCAACCAGATATATTAGCTATGATTGCTTCGTCTGCAGCTTTAGCAATATCTGGACTTCCATTTCAAGGTCCTATTGGAGCAAGTAGAGTCGGGTACAAAGATGGTAACTATTTACTAAATCCAACTCCAGAAGAGCTAAAGAGCTCTGAACTAGACTTAGTAGTTGCAGGCACAAAAGATGCAGTTTTAATGGTAGAGTCTGAAACTTCAGGATTAACAGAAAAAGTAATGTTAGATGCTGTCAAATTTGGACATAAAAACTTTTTACCAATAATAGATGCAATTGAAAAATTAGCTGCTAAAGCTAGTAAGCCAAAATGGGAGATTGAAGAGATTGATCACTCTGATGTTAAAAAGAAAATTGCAGAAAAATTTGAAAAGGATTTAAGGGCAGCATTTAAAGAAATCGATAAAAAGAAAAGATCAACAGCTATTTCTGAAATTGACTCAAAATGTAAAGATATGTTTTTAGAAGATGCAAATGTGTCAGAAAATCAAGCAATGACACAATTAAAATCAATTGAAAAAGATATTGTAAGAACTGCAATTTTGAAAGATAAAAAAAGAATTGACGGTAGAGGACTAGCAGATGTTAGAAAAATTAAGTGTGAAGTTGGAGTTTTGCCAAGAGCACATGGTTCAGCTTTATTTACTAGAGGTGAGACTCAAGCTTTAGTTGCAACTACTCTAGGTATGACAGATGATGAACAAAGACTAGAAAGTTTAGATGGAATGCAAAGATCTAATTTTATGCTCCATTATAATTTTCCTCCTTTCTCAGTCGGCGAGTGTGGGAGAATTGGAACTGGGAGAAGAGAAATCGGACATGGTAAATTAGCATGGAGAGCTATTAACTCTAGTTTACCTGGAAAAGAGAATTTTCCTTATACAATAAGGGTTGTTTCAGAGATTACTGAGTCAAACGGTTCTTCTTCAATGGCGACTGTTTGTGGTACTTCACTTTCACTTATGGATGCAGGTGTTCCAATTAAAGAACCTGTTGCCGGTATAGCTATGGGGCTAATTAAAGAAGGAAATGAATTTTCCGTACTTTCTGACATTCTTGGAGATGAAGATCATTTAGGTGATATGGATTTTAAAGTTGCTGGTACTAAAAATGGTATAACTTCGTTACAGATGGACATAAAAATTACAGGAATTACTTTCGAAATAATGGAAAAAGCTCTTGATCAAGCTAAATACGGAAGAGAGAGTATTTTGAATGAAATGAGTAAAGCAATTAAATCTTCTAGAAAAGAACTTTCTAAACACACACCTAAAATGGAGACTATTAAAGTTGATAAAAAAGATATTGCAACAGTAATTGGAAAAGGCGGCGCAACTATAAGAGAAATAGTTGAAACATCGGGGGCAAAAGTAGATGTTAAAGATACAGGTGAAGTAACCATAGCTGCACCGGATGAGGCATCAAGAAGTAAAGCAATTGAATTTGTAAAAAACTTAGTAGCGAAACCTGAAGTTGGAAAAATTTATAAAGGTAAAGTAGTTAAAATAATGGAATTTGGAGCTTTTGTTAATTTCCTAGGAAAACAAGATGGATTGGTACATATTTCTGAATTAGCTAACAAACGAGTGGCTAAAGTTGGAGACGTAGTAAAAGAGGGTGATGAGGTATCTGTAAAGGTGGTTGGATTTGATAGGGGTAAGGTTAAGCTCTCAATGAAACAAGCAAGCGCTTAAACTATATTCTTTGGATCTGGCATTCCCACTTTATTGTAACCAGCATCGACATAATGAATTTCACCCGTAACCCCCCCGGCGAGTTCACTTAATAAATATAGTGCAGAATTTCCAACATCATTAATATCCACATTTCTTTTTAAAAAAGAGTGATCTTCGTTCCATTTATATAAAAATTTTGCATCTCCAATAGCAGATGCCGCAAGCGTTTTTATTGGACCAGCGCTTATAGCGTTAACTCTGATCTTCTTACTGCCTAAATCTCTAGCTAAATATTTTACGCTTGCTTCAAGCGCAGATTTGCATACACCCATCACATTATAATTAGGAATAGCTTTCGATGACTCATAGGTTAGAGTAAGCATGCTTCCACCTTCTCTTAAAATTTTAGATGCTTCTTTTGACACTTCAGTAAAAGAAAAACATGAAATTAACATACTTCTTAAAAAATTTTCTCTTGTTGTATTTAAGTATTCTCCTGAAAGTTCCGATTTATCAGAAAACGCAACTGCATGAACCACAAAATCTATTTTTCCCCAGTCATTTTTGATATCTTCAAATAGTTTGATAATTTCTTCTTTTTTTTCAACATCACAACTAAATATCATTTTTGAGTTAAGTTTTTCTGCCAGTGGAACCACCCTTTTCTTTAAAGCATCACCTAAATAAGTAAACGCCAATTCAGCCCCTGCTTCTGCTAATTTTTGTGATATACCCCAAGCTATTGAGCGCTCATTTGCAACGCCCATTATTATTCCTTTTTTTCCTTTCATCAAATTCATAATTATATTTTTTCAAATACTAAGGTTGCATTTGTCCCACCAAACCCAAAGCTATTTGACATAACTGAGTTAAGATTTATATTTTTTTCAACATTAGTAATTATAGGATATTTTTTTGCCTCATCATCCATTTCTTTAATATTAGCTGATGCAGAGATAAAGTTGTTTTTCATCATTATTAAACAGTATATCGCTTCATGAACAGATGTTGCACCCAACGAATGTCCTGAAAGTGACTTTGTTGAGCTTATCTTCGGTTTGTATTCTTTAAAAACTTCTCCAACTGCCTTCAATTCGGTTATGTCACCTACAGGTGTAGATGTTCCATGAGTGTTTATATAATCAATCTTATTTTTTGAGGTATTAAGAGCCATTCTCATACATCTAATAGCACCTTCTCCTGACGGAGCTACCATATCGTATCCATCTGAAGTTGCTCCATATCCAGTAATTTCTGCATATATTTTTGCTCCTCTAGCTTTAGCATGTTCAAGTTCCTCTAGTACCAACACTCCGCCACCACCTGAAATTACGAATCCATCTCTTGTTTTATCGTAAGGCCTGGAAGCTTCTTCGGGAGTACTATTATATTTTGAGGAGAGAGCAGTCATAGCATCAAACATTGCTGTCATTGCAAAGTGTACTTCATCACTACCACCAGCAAACATGACTTTTTGTTTACCTAACTGTATTAATTCCATGGCGTTTCCGATGCAATGGCCGCTTGTTGCACAAGCAGAACTTATTGTGTAGTTAGTTCCTTTAATTTTAAATGGAACTGATAATGTTGCAGAAGCAGTGCTTGCCATAGTTCTCGGCACTATGAAAGGACCCATCTTTTTTGGATTTTTTTCTCTCGTTTTGTCTGCTGCAAGTATTACATTCTCAATTGATGGGCCACCTGAACCCATTACCATACCGGTAGAAATATTGCTTACATCTTTTTCTTCTAAGCCAGAGTCCTTTACTGCTTCATTCATAGCTATATAATTATATGCAGATCCAGCTCCCATAAATCTAATAATTTTTCTATCAACATGCTCTTCAAGTTTGATTTTTGGTTTGCCATGTACCTGACTTTTTAAATTGAATTCCTTATATTCT
>CACIVM010000018.1 GCA_902590115.1 uncultured Pelagibacteraceae bacterium
CACTCTATAGGTTTAGAACCTAAGTATATAAGTATGGTGTTCGAAATTTTAGAAGATCTCCAAAAAGCTGAAAAAAAAACAATTATTTTAGTAGAGCAAAACGCCAAGAAAGGTTTAGAGTTTGCTGATATAGGATATGTTTTAGTATCTGGCCAAACAGCGATTGCTGGCAAAGGTGACGACCTTTTAAAAAACTCCGATGTTGGCAGATTATTTCTAGGCGGATGATTAACTCTCAAGCATTTTTTACAGGGCTTAAATCTTTAAAAGGAGCTAGAAGTCCGGCGATACCTTTAGCCGCTTGCTTCATTGCACTGGGAGCATTATTAAAAGATGCAGGATTTAACATTCAACAAAGTGCAGCTTCTAGTTTTTTTACTTATGCCTTACCTGGTCAATTAGTTATGGCTGAGTCTTTATTGTTGGGTGCTTCAATAGTAAATATTTTTATAGCTGTGTGGTTAGTGAATTTCAGACTTTATCCACTTACAGTATCTCTTTTTCCATTATTAGAACATAAATCACAACCTAAATGGAAATATTATTTATCTTGTCATTTCTTAGCTGTCTCTTCGTGGTTAATCGCTAAAGATACATATAAAAAGATAATCTCAAAACATAGAATAGATTTTTGGATAGGCATAGGAATAGGGACTTGGTCAACAGCTGTGATTATGACACTTATAGGATTTTTAATTGCCGATCTTTTAAATAAAGAAATGTTAATTGGACTTGCTATTATCAATCCAATTTATTTTTTTTGTATGATGATAGGAGCAATGAAAGATTTAGCAACTTCAATATCAGTTGTCTTAGGAACTATATTAGGGCCAATTATTTATTTAATAACTCCTGAGTGGTCATTGCTATTTGCAGGTGTAATTGGTGGGTCAGTCGCTTTTGTATTAAGAGAAGAAAATGGAAAGTAATCAAATTATTGTTTTAGCTATCATAGCAACTTCTATAGCTACTTATGTATCAAGATTTATGGGCGCTTTAACTTCTGAAAAAGTAAGTGTTAGATCAAAAATTTTTAAGTGGTTTGATTGTGTAGCTTACTCTATTCTAGCAGCACTACTGGGAAGAATGTTAATATTTCCTGCTGGAGTCCTAGCGAACTCTGAGTTAATAATTAGATTAATTGTATTTTTTATTTGTATTGCATTATTTATTTTAAGTAAAAAAAATCTAGTTTTACCTACAATGTTTTCAGCGATACTTTTAGGATTTTTGACTAACATTTAGTTTATGATATTATAAAAATCATTGAATATGAGTTTTGAATTAACAAATCACAATAATTCCGATCGTGTTAAGGTTATAAAGCTAAATGAAAACGACCTAGATAAGTTAATCTTCCCTTTTAAAAAACACTCCTTAACATCACTAGAATATAAACCTTTTTCACGATTCAGCTTAGCAAAAAGTTTAGATGAAGTTTTTCAAAACAACCTTAGCAAAACTTTAGAAGAAATTTTAAATAATCGAGGCACTGGAACAGCAATTATCGAGCCTGATATAAAAAATAAAAAATTTGATAAAGATTTTCTAGTTAAACTCTCGACAGGATTAGCATACTTAGTAGGTAATCCAAACTTTGACTCAATGACGGGTAAATATTATGCTAGATTTTATGTTAAGCATCAGGATAGTAGCGACTCTTATTTAAGAAAAGCTTACAACAACTTAGATCTTCATACAGATGGAACCTATGTTAAAGAGAAAACAGACTGGTTAATTATGACAAAAATGGAAGAGCAAAATGTTAGTGGTGGAGAGAGTGTTATTCTTCATTTAGATGATTGGGAGCATTTAGAGGAATTAAGTAAAGATCCTATTGGACAAGAAAATTTTATTTGGGGTTCTCCTAAAAGTAAAAATGTAGAGTATAAAGTTGAGCATCCTGTCTTTTCAAAAGATAAATTTGGCAAGCCAATAATTTCTTACATTGATCAATTTCCTGAACCAAAAAATATGAAGCAAGGTTTATATTTGCAAAAATTATCTGATGCCTTAGAACACAGCAAAAACAAGATTTGCTTTCCTCTACCAGTCGGTTCTACAATTTTTTCAAATAACTATTTTTGGTTGCATGGCAGGAAGGCTTTTAAGGAGCATTCTGGGTTATCTAGAGAATTATTAAGAATAAGAGGAACATTTTTTAATTAATACCTAGTTGACTCTCCCGTTTTAATTCATTTTAATAAAGATAATTAATAAACACAGGGGGAAATTATGTTTAATAAGTTCAAAAAACTAATCAGTTTAGTTTTTGCTACTTTTCTTCTAACTTCAATTTCAAATACATCATTTGCGACTGATAAATTACACTTCGTAATTGGCGGTGGAGCTGGTGGTGGTTGGGATGGAACTGCTAGAGGAACTGGTGAGGCTTTAACTAAAGCTGGTTTTTTAAGTAGTGCATCATTTGAAAACATGTCAGGTGGTGGCGGAGGAAAAGCTTTATCTTATATGATAAATACTAAACCTTCAGATACAATTTTAGTTCAATCAACTCCATTGGTTCTAAGGTCTATAACTAGACACTCTGGTTACGTAGATAAAAAAAATGCAGCAAAAGTAACATCTTATAAAGATGTTGTGCCAATAGCCGGAGTAATTGGTGACTATGGTGCAATTGTTGCAGCAAAAAACTCACCATACAATTCATGGAAAGATGTAGTTGCTGCTTACAAAGCAAATCCAAAATCAGTTAAGATGGCTGGTGGATCTGTAAGAGGAAGTATGGACCATTTAATCGGTGCTTTAGCATTCAAAGAAGCTGGCGCTAATCCAAATGATGTTGTTTACATTCCTTATGACGCTGGTGGAAAAGCATTAGCTGGACTGTTATCAGGAGAAACTCAAATTCTTTCAACTGGATTAGGCGAAGTTATGGGAGCTAGAGATCAAGTAAAAATTCTAGGAATAACAGCTCCAAAAAGAGTAGCTGACGCTCCAGACGTTCCAACATTAAAAGAGCAAGGTACAAATGCAATATTCGTTAACTGGAGAGGTTTTTTTGGACCCCCAGGTATGAGTGATAGCGAAAGAAATAAAATTGCTAAAATGTTAGGTGACGTTCAGAAAACACCTGAATGGGAAGCAGTAAGAAAAAGAAACGCTTGGGTAAATATTTATAACCCAGACAAAAAATTTGTTAAATTTTTAGAAAAACAAACAGTTGAGATGACTGGTTTGCTAAAAAATTTAGGCGTTATAAAATAAATATTTAAAGGAAGAGCAGTGAATATTAGTCCTTCAAAGATAATTTCACTGCTCTTTTTCATTTTTTCAGGTTTCTATTTATATTACGCACACCAAATTCAAGTTTTTACATTTGATGAGAACGCCGCTTTCAACGCAAAAACATTTCCTATTTATTTAGGGTATGCAGGATTAGTTTTTTCTGCTCTATATGTCATACTTCCTGAAACAAAACCATCAAATGTAGATCTTAAAGTTTTAGACTATAAGAAAACAATATTATTAATTATCCTGATGATACTATATGGAATAACAATTTTAAGAGCAGGATATTTTCTTTCTACTTCAATTTTTTTAGTTTTGTCTTATTTAGTTTTAGGAGAGCGAAAATGGAGATGGATATTTACTCTATCATTCCCATTTGTAGCTTTATTTATGTATTTACTGCATGGCCTTTTGAATATTTATCTCCGAGATCCATTTTTACAATATTTGGGGATAATGGGATGATCGAAGGAATATTAATAGGTTTAGAAACTGCTTTTTCTTTAAAAAATCTAATGATGGTAATGATTGGTTGTTTTTCAGGAACAATTATTGGAATGTTGCCTGGCCTTGGACCTATGACCGCAATAGCATTAATGATACCTATAACTTACGGTTTTGAACCATCAACTGGTTTAATCTTGATGGCAGGAGTCTACTATGGAGCAGTTTTCGGTGGGTCTACCTCATCGATTTTAATCAATGCACCAGGTATACCCGGGACTGTTGCTACATCGTTTGACGGATATCCGATGGCTCAACAAGGTAAAGCAGGCAAAGCATTAGCCATTGCAGCTTACAGTTCATTTGCTGGCGGTACAATTGCTGCGATTTTTTTATTAATAGCAGCACCTAGTTTATCAAAAATAAGTTTAGCTTTTAGATCTCCGGATTATTTTGGACTGATGATTTTGGGGCTTACTGCTGTATCTGCTTTTTCTGCTAAAGGACATTTTTTAAAAGCAATGATGATGGTTGTTTTAGGCTTGATGTTAGCTAGTGTAGGTCAAGACACGCTATCTGATATACCAAGATTTACTTTTCAAAATATGAATTTATCAGATGGTATTAGTTTCGTTTTAGTTGTTATGGCAACATTTGCAATGAGTGAAGCTTTAACAATAATATTTAAGGCAAATGATCCCGCAAGAGTTACAAAACAGATTTCTTTGTCAGAGCTAGGTTCTATAAAATTAGACAAAATTGAAACAAAAAAAATGGTTACTACAATTCCAAGATCATCAGTTTTGGGATTTATTATTGGCGTTTTACCAGGAGCAGGATCCACCATAGCTTCATTTTTGGCTTATGGGATGGAGAGAAATTTTGTAAATGATGAAGAAAAACAGAAATTTGGCAAAGGAAGCGTCAATGGTTTAGCTGCACCGGAAACTGCAAATAATGCTGCATGTTCAGGCTCATTTGTACCGTTACTTACATTAGGAATACCAGGCAGCGGGACAACAGCAGTAATGCTTGGTGCTTTATTAGGTTTTGGTATACAGCCAGGGCCTAGGCTTTATCAAACTAACCCAGAAATTTTTTGGTCTGTCATAATGTCGATGTATATTGGGATGGTAATTCTATTAATTTTAAATCTTCCTTTGATACCGTATATTGCTAGAGTTCTTGCTACGCCAAGAACTTTCCTAATTCCATTAATATTATTTTTTTCGGTTACAGGTATTTATTTAATGTCTTTTAATAATTTTGACATTTATTTAATGATAGGAATAGCTGTAACTGCAACAATTCTCCGTCTTTATGATTTTCCAATGCCGCCTCTCATTTTAGCTTTTGTATTAGGCGGTCTTATGGAAGAAAATTTAAGAAGATCTTTGCTAATCAGTGATGGATCTTGGACATTTCTTTGGGATAGGCCTTTAACTTTTATAATAATGCTTACTATTATAACAATAGTAGGTTGGCAAGTATATAAAAGCTTTTTTCAAAAAAAATTATAGTCTGACGTATTTCTTTTTTTTATCTAAAGCAAATTCTCTCGCACCATTAATTCCAACAAACAACAAACCACCGGCTAAACCAATATTTTTTAACAAAGCAATAACTTGCATTTGATTTCCGAAATCTAAATGAAAGATAATCGCTGTTGCTAGAGAAAATAACAGCAATCCTATAGCCGCAATTTTAGTTTTATAGCCTAAAATTAAAAATACAGGTAAAATTATCTCAAATAAAATTGCAGGTATTAATAAGACTCCTGGAACTCCAAAACCCTCCATCCAAGATATTGTATTGTCATAGTTGAATATTTTATTTATCCCGCTAAACAAGAAAACAGCTGAAATCATTATTCGCCCAAGTAAATCAAAAAAATTAGCCATGAGATAATTAAACTCTATTATTAAGATATTGTCAAAAAAAGGTGAGTTAATTTTGAGTTTTTTTTTGCATTATTTTCAAAATAATTGGGACAATAAATAAAATCATTAATAATCTGATTATGTGATGGAATGATACAAACTCAGGGTCTAAATCAAAAAAAATTGCAATTACTGCTACCTCGTATATCCCTCCAGGGCAGTAAGATAAGATTAATGTAAAAATATTTTTATCAATTATCAAGCTTGCAACGTAGGCAGCTAACAAACCAAGCATAACTAAGAGTAGAGTGGCTACACAACTATGTAATGCATTTCTTCCAATCTCAACAAAGGTTTTGTTTGCGAACCTGCATCCAACTGATGCGCCTAAAATTAATAGGCAATAGTTTATAACATCTGAAGATAATTGATATGAAGCAATATCTGAAATTTGAAGAAGCCCACTTGCAAAAAGAGTACCAGATAATAATGATGCAGGTACTTTAATTTTATCAAATATAATTATAAAAATTATTGAAAAAAAAATTAAAATAAAAAGATGTAAAATATTTTGATTATTAATTATTTTCTCTAAATTATCAGCTTGTTCGAAATTATAAAAACTATCAACAAAAAAAGGAAACAAAGTTACAATTATAATAAGTCTTATTAAGTGTGCTGTAGCAACATGACTAAGATCTGTTTTTTGATCCTCAGCTAAAATCATTAGTGGTCCTAGTGCACCAGGAGCAGCAGAAAAAATTGAAGTTTTTTTTTCGTAATTAGAAAACTTTTGTAAATATTTTGAGACAATAAAAATACTCATTAAAATATATACGAACATTATTATTGAAGTGAACGCCCATTCATGTATTTGTGAGAAAAGATCCTTATCAATATAATTTCCAATGTATAAGCCTAGCAATATTAAAATTAAAGATAGAACTAATCTGGGAATTATTATCTTCAGCCCCAAGAGCGCTGAAATAGAAGTTGCTAACATCGGTCCCAAAAACCAAGCTAAAGGTAAATCAAAATAATCAGCTATTAAAGCACTTGGCAATGAAACAACTAAAACAAGAAGAAATTTTATAGAGAAGATTTGCTGAAAATTTTCTTTATTAAAGGGTATAACTTGGTTATTTTGCAT
>CACIVM010000019.1 GCA_902590115.1 uncultured Pelagibacteraceae bacterium
TGATCCAGTCATAGTTAATGGATCGTTATGAAAGTATAAAACATAGGATCTATTTTCTAGATTATTTACTAATACATTTAAATAATTTGGTCTGTTGTGTATCTCTATCAAATCAGATTTATTATATTTTTCCATTTTTAAAAATTCGTTAACATATTTTTTACTTTGACTTTGAAAAGGGAATTTTGATAATGGGATATCGTGATATTTTAACTTAAATTTTTTTTTATAAATTGTATTCCCAAATATTGTGATATTCTTTTTATATCTACTAATTCTTGCAGTATCATTTACAAATAAAGAAACAGCACCTGGATACTCTGGTGAAAAATTTTCTTTGTATGGAAGAAGAATCGATATTTTCATGTTATATTATTTATTATTTTTTTTCTTACTGTTCTATTATTCTTTATATAATATTCTCTAGAAATTGCCTCACTTTTTCTTAAATAGTATTCTTTATAAATTAGTTTCCATTTACGTCCTCTTGTAAATTTTGCTCCCTTGCTTGAGTTATGAAGTTTGATTCTTTTATGTAAGTCTTTAGTATAACCTACATATGTTAAATTTCTATTTCCAAGAATTTTCAGGATATAAACGTAGTACCCTTTTTTCACTAGTATCCCTTAGAATCATCTCCTTGCTTAGTACCTTTCATTTTTTGTATGGTATTCTTTGCAGCGCCACTCATAAATCTTTGATCAGATCCCACTGTGACAAGGTCAAAACCTGTTTTTACCATTTCTAAAGCATACTCAGGAGATAAATTATGTACACCAGCAAGTAATTTATGTTTTTTTGCATGTTCTAGAATTTTCAATATTGTGCTGTGCGTTTTTGAACCCTTTGGATTATCGAATTTTGGTTCTTCACCTATTGCTAGGCTTAAATCTGCAGGACCGATATAAATTCCATCAAGATTACTTGTTGACATTATATCATCTAAATTTTTTAATGCGTCACTAGTTTCTATCATTGCTAATTTTAAAATTTCTTCATCTGCAAATTTAGCATAATCTGCTCCGCCATATATTAATCCTCTTATAGGTCCAAAACTTCTATATCCATTGGGTGGATACACACATGCCCTCACAAAATCTTCAGCTTCTTTTTTGTTGCTTACCATTGGACAAATTATTCCATAACAACCTGCGTCTAGGATTTTCATAATCTGTCCAGGCTCATTCCAATTTACTCTAGCTAAAGGAGTTGTTTTTGTTGTAGAAATTGCTTGAAGCATTTGAAGTGCATTTGGATAATCAACTACTCCATGCTGCATATCTATAGTTAAAGAGTCCCATCCTTGGTGAGCCATGACTTCAGCGGAAAAACTGTTAGGTATTTGAAGCCAACCATTTATGATCGGTTTACCTTCTTTAAACATTTTCTTCAAATTATTTTTTCTCATGATTAATCGTAATGTATGCCTAGATGAGTATATTTAATATTAAGATAATCTTTAATTGCCATTGAACCTCCCTCTCTACCATAACCAGTTTGCTTAATACCACCAAAAGGCGCCTCTGCTAAAGCTACGACTGGTGTATTTACTGCCACTGTACCACTTTCCATAAGTTCTGAAGCTCTGTTAGCCTTTTTCATATCATTTGTGTAAATATAACTTGCAAGACCCAATTCATTTTTATTAGCTCTCTCAACAACTTCATCAAAATTTTTAAAAGTTAATATTGGAACTAACGGACCAAATGGTTCTTGTTTCATAATTGTAAAATCGTCCGAAATATTATCAAAAACTGTTGGCTCATAAAAATATCCTTTATTAAAACCAGACGGTCTCTTTCCGCCGCACAATATCTTTGCCCCTTCTTTTTTTGTGACTTCAACCAAATTTTCAATTTCTTCTAATCTTTTTCTTGTTGTAAGTGGTCCCAAAATAGTATCTTTTTCTAATCCATCTCCTATTTTCAATTTTTTTGTTTTTTCAACCATTAATTTAGTAAAATCATTTTTTTTACTTTCGTGAATATAAAATCTACCTGGTGATATACAAACTTGACCATTATTCCTAAATTTAGCAGTTATAGCCATGTCTGTAACTTTATTCAAATCGACATCGTCAAAAACAATAAATGGTGAATGTCCGCTTAGCTCCATTGTAACTCTTTGAACTTTATCCGCTGCTTTTTTCAAAATTAGTTTTCCTACTCTTGTAGACCCTGTAATTGAAACTTTTTTAATTATATCTGAGGATAAAAGATTATCAGAAATATAAGCTGGGTCTCCTGACAATAAATTTATCACTCCTGGAGGTACACCTGCTTCATTACAAATATCTACTAACTCCATAACCGCTCCTGGAGTTATGACATCAGGTTTTACTATAACAGAACAACCTGCAGCCAACGCTGTAGAGATTTTTCTAGATGCTAAAATTATTGGGAAGTTCCATGGGACAAGAGCAGCAACAACCCCAACAGGTTGATAATATACATGTATTCTTGTATTAGGAAATCTACTTTGAAGTGTTTCACCATAAATTCTTTTTGTTTCTTCAGAATTCCATTCAAATATATCTGCGGCGCCACCCACCTCACCAGCACCCTCATGCAAAGGCTTGCCAACTTCAAGTGTTAACCATCTAGACAATTTGTCAGTTTTTTTTCTTATTAAATTTGAGATATTTCTAATTATTTTTGCTCTTTCCCACGGTGACGTATTTTTCCATAATTCAAAACCTTTTTGAGCTGATTGCAATGCTAATTCAATATCTTTTATATTTGCTTTAGAAGCTTTACCTAATATTTCCTCATTTGCTGGATTGATTACCTCGTAAGTTTCACCCCCTGAAGACTTTTGCCATTTACCATCTATGAATTGTCCAAATTTATCGTACATAATTATAATATTGAAAAAACAGCTTTATTTAAATAGGTTATAAAGAATTTATGAAAAATATTCAACTTTCTTGTGCTGATGCTATTGTCAAATTTCTTGTTAAACAAAAGATTTTAATAAATGGAAAAAAAGAGCCTTTATTCCCTGGAGCTTTCGGTATTTTTGGTCATGGTAATGTAGCCTGTCTTGGTCAGGCTTTAGAGGAAAATAAAAATGACCTTCCTACTTGGAGAGGTCATCATGAACAAAACATGGCTTTAACAGGAATAGCTTATTCTCGTGCCAAAAGAAGAAAACAAATTTTTATAGCAACCAGTTCAGTTGGACCAGGTTCTACGAATATGGTGACAGCAGCAGCAGTTGCAATGAGCAATCGAATTCCAATACTATTTTTGCCAGGTGATACTTTTGCAAATAGAATGCCTGATCCCGTATTGCAACAAGTAGAAAACTTTTCTAATCCAGGATTAACACAAAATGACGCTTTTAAACCTGTCGTAAGATATTTTGATAGAATTACTAGGCCAGAACAGATAATTTCTTCTCTTCCTCAAGCAATTCAAATTATGTTAGACCCAGCAGATTGTGGGCCAGCTTGTATTTCATTATGTCAAGATGTACAAGGTGAAAGCTTTAACTATCCTGCGGATTTTTTTAGTGAAAAAGTTCATCATATAAGAAGACCAAAGCCCGATGATCTTCAAGTGAAAAAAGCAGCGGAAGAAATTGTGAAGTCAAAAAACCCAATTATTATATCTGGCGGTGGTGTTTTTTATTCAGAGGCTATGGATGAATTATCTAATTTTGCAATAAAACACAATATTCCTGTTACTCAAACTGTAATGGGCTACTCAACTATGAAAAGAGACCACAGCCACTTTTTAGGGCCAATAGGAGGTCTCGGAGGAAAAGCTGCAAATAATATGGCAAAAAAAACTGATTTAGCTATAGCTATAGGCACAAAGTTAGCAGATTTTACTACTGGTTCATGGACAAATTTTGAAAACCCTAATTTTAAACTAGTATCTATAAATACTTCAAGATTCGACGCTAATAAACATATGGCGTTTTCAGTAATAGGAGATGCAAAGATATCACTTAACGATCTATCAGCAGCATTAGGTAATTGGCAAGCTGATGATACCTGGTATAAAAAGTCTAGAGCAGAATTAAAAAGTTGGAACGAATATGTTGATAAAGAAAGTGGACCTACTAATCAAAAATTACCAAGTTATGCCCATGCTGTAGGTGCAGTTTACAGAAACTCAAATCCTACGGACATTGTAGTTACTGCGGCGGGGGGCTTAGTGGGTGAAGTTGTTCAAGTTTGGCGCCCAAAAGAATTAAATACTCATGAAACAGAATGGGGATTTAGTTGTATGAGTTATGAAATATCTGGGGCATTAGGTATTAAAATGGCAAATCCAAACAAAGAAGTTATAGCATTCGTAGGAGACGGGTCTTATTTGTTATATAATTCCGATATTTATAGTTCTGTAATTACTAATAATAAATTGATTGTAATAGTATGTGATAATGGAGGTCACGCGGTAATTAATAGGTTACAACTTTATAAAGGCGGTAAGGAATTTAATTGTCTTTTAAAAAGCTCAAGAACACCAAATCTTGTTCCTGTCAATTTTGCAAATCATGCAAAAAGTATGGGTGCCGATGGTGAACACGTTAAATCAATCGCTGAATTAGAAGATGCTTTTAAGAGAGCCCAAAAGTCAAAAAAAACATATGTTATTTCAATTCACACAGATGGTTATCAATGGCTTGAAGGTTCCGCTTATTGGGAAAGTCCTACATTATCAATACCTAAAACTGATGAAAATAAGCGAGCATTAAAAGAACACCTTGAAGGAAAAAATAAACAAAGAAAAGGTGTTTAGGTATGAAAAAGATTTATAATGTTGGCCTTATTGGCTGCGGTAATATAGCTGAAACTTACTTTAGGGCTCACAAGTATTTCAATAATTTCAAAATAATTAAATGTGCTGATATAAATATAATGGCTGCAAAAAAGTGTGCAAAATTATATAACATTTTATCGGTTTCTGTTGATGAGTTAATAAATGACAACCAAATAGATGTTATTTTAAATCTCACTATACCTAAAGCACATTATATAATAGCAAAAAAAGCTCTAATGAGTGGAAAACACGTTTACTCTGAAAAACCTCTTGCTATCAGTTTAAAACAGGGAGAAAATTTAATTAAATTAGCTAATAAAAAAAAACTTTATATTGGAAATGCTCCAGACACATTTTTAGGTGGAGGTAATCAAAAAGCTAGAGAGTTATTAGATAGAAATATTATTGGTAAGATAAAATTTGGTAATGCTATATTTGCTTATCCAGGTATACAATCTTACCATCCTAATCCAGAACCTTGGTTTAAAAAAAAAGAGGGTGGTCCTGTAATTGATATGGGTCCTTATTATCTTACAGCTTTGGTTAATCTTTTAGGGCCAGCTAAAAACGTACTTAGTCAATCATTAGAAGGAAAAAAAAAAAGAACTATTGGTATAGGACCAAAGAAGGGTAAAAAATTTAGAGTTGAATGTCCAACAACATATTTTTCAACAATTCAATTTGAAAACGGTACAATTATAAGGCTCACTCTATCATTTGATGTGATATCGCATTTAAGAAACCATATTGAACTTTATGGTGAAAATGGATCAATGATTGTGCCTGATCCAAACATGTTTGGAGGGTCAGTTTTAATCAGTAAAAAGTTAAATAGCTCTTGGAAATATTATAAAACTAATGAAGCTTTACTTGGAAAAATTAATATTAAAACACAAAGTTCAAGAGCGAATGAATCAGCAACAAATGCCAATTATAGAGGAGCAGGTTTATCTGAAATGATACAGTCAATACATACTAAAAAAAAACATAGATGCAATGGAGATTTAGCACTTCATGTGCTTAATATTATTGACTCAATTAAGAAATCAGCTGTCACAGGGAAAAGGGAAAAAATAGTTTTTAATTGTAAAAAACCAAATTTTTTTAATAAAAAGGAAATCAAAAATATTCTTAGATAATATTTTGTCTACTTAAAAAAGCAGCTCCTCTAACGCCACTAGCATCTCCAAATTTTGGTTTAAGAAATACAGTATTCAAACTAATATCTTTTAAATATTTTGCTGATAGAATTTTTATCTCTTCTAGATTATCAATTTCATTTGATACACCACCTCCAAATACTATTGCGTCTGGATCCAAAATGTTAATCAATGAAGCTAAGCTTCTAGCTAATTTGTCTTTGAATATTTTGATATATTTTGCAGCATTAGCGTCCCCATCCTTATCCAATTTAAATATTCTTTTTGCAGATACTTTGTTATCAAAGATTTTTTCTATTCCTTTTCCTGAAACAAATTGTTCAATAGTAAAGTCGTATGAATTCTTTAATTTTAGATTTTCCTCTTTCAATATACCATATCCAGGTAAAAAATTATGCCCCCATTCACCAGTTAACTTATTAGCGCCGCTGAAAATCTTTTTA
>CACIVM010000020.1 GCA_902590115.1 uncultured Pelagibacteraceae bacterium
AGTATTGATGGTACAGTAAATAGTTCGGGAGCGATTGACATTGCAGGACTTGTAAAGGGACCAGTTTTTTCAAAAGAAATAGTGATCAAAGAAACTGGATCAATTTCTGGATCAATAGAATCTGATAGAGTTGAAATTCATGGCCACCTAGACGGAAAAATTTCAGCCGACGACGTCGTCATAGGAAGTACTGGCGTTGTAAAAGGAGATATAGAATTTTCAAATAATCTTAGAACAGAAGATGGCGCTGATATAGAGGGTTATATTAAAAAAACAGAGAGCAAGACAAAGATTACTGGTGACTTTTTATTCTCAAAATCAAAAGAGGAAAAAAAGAGCAAGAAAAACGGTAAGCCAGACAACACTGTGAATAACAAAGAAACAGAAGCATTAGTATAATCTAACGCACTATAAATTTCTCAAATATTGAAATATAATTCCTAAAATGGATAAGAAATGCTCATCAGTAGGAATAATAGGAGCAGGCATACAAGGAGTCTGCACTGGGTTACAATTAATTAAAAAAGGTATACCTGTTACTGTGTTTGATAAAAATGAACCTGGGACAATGGCATCCTACGGTAATGCCGGTCATTTCTCTCCATATGCAGTGCTACAATTAAACAGACCAGACATAATTTACGATGTCCCAAAAATGTTAATGAGCTCCTACGGACCTCTTGCGCTTAAATGGAATTATATACCAAAAATGATTCCTTGGATTATTAAATATCTAAAAAGTTCAACAAAAAAATCGATGCTACATACTGCAAAATATATGCATCAAATTCTAGATCTTTCATTAGATGCATATGATGAAATATTTAAAGAAATTGATATTTCAAATTTAGTTGAGAGAAAAGGAATAATATATATTTGGACTAATAAAAATTTAAAAAGTAGAAATCTTGAGATAAAAGTAAGACAAGATCTTGGTGTGAAACAAAAATTATTATCAAAAGATGAAATTTTAGATTTAGAACCTAATCTTAATCCGGTATTTGATGGTGGAGCTTTTTATGATTATGCCTATCATGCAAGAGATCCTCGAGGAATATTATTAAAAATTTTTGAATTATTTAGAAGTAAAGGTGGTGAATTCATAAAAACTAATGTTAAAGAGCTTAGGCAAACAGGTTACAATGAGACGCAGATCATTACAGACAAAAAAAAATACAATTTCGAAAAAATCGTATTAGCTTGTGGTGCTTTCTCAAAAAAATTTACTGATCAACTAGGAGAAAAAATACCACTCGACACAGAGAGAGGTTATCACGTTCATTTTGAAAACATGGAAAATCTTATTAAAAGACCTGTAATTTTCCTAGATAGAGGTTTTGGTATGACACCGATGAATCAAGGTTTAAGAGCAGTCGGCACAGTTGAACTCGGTGGTTTAAAAAATCCTATTTCAAAAAAGAGAATAGATTATATAGTTAAATGTTCCAAAGAGCTTCTTCCACAATTAAAAGAACATAAAGACGAATGGCTTGGTTTTCGCCCGACTCTGCCAGATTTTTTACCTGTAATTGGTCCATCCCTTAAAAATACAAATATAATCTATGCATTTGGTCACCAACACTTAGGATGGACACTTGGGGCTATTACTGGAAAAATAGTTTCAGGAATTGTAGCTAACGAGAATACAAATTTAGATTTAAAACCATATAGTTCTTCCAGATTTAATTAGGATTTTTTTGTCAAAAAATTATTTAGCTTATACTTTCCTAACATTCGCGGCTTTATTTTGGTCAGGAAATTTTATAATAGGAAAATTTGCAACTTTATTTGAAGTCCCTCCATTGACTTTAAACTTTCTTAGATGGGTCTTGGTATGGTTAATACTAATACCTTTCACTTTAAAAGAAATATTAACAAAGAAAAGCTACATTAAAGAAAACTTCTTATTAATCGGATTGATGGGAATACTATCAATTAGTACCTTTAATTCAGTTGTTTATTTTGCTTTGAACTATACCCAGGTTATTAATGCAGTTTTAATGTTAGCTGCTATTCCACCAATGATAATAATTTTTTCATCTGTTATGAACATTGAAAAAACAAATATCTTTCAATTATCTGGATTAACCTTATCAATAATTGGAGTTGGAACAATTATTTCTAATGCAGATATTCAAAAAATAACTTCTTTAAATTTTAATAAGGGTGATATTTGGATGCTAGTTTGCGTTTTTAGTTGGTCACTATATTCAACTTTACTTAAGAAAAATAAATTTGAATTATCTCAATTCTCTTTAATTCAAATAATGGTAACTGTAGGATTAATATTTTTAGTTCCTCAGTTTCTTTATGAGCAATCGATTGGACTAGATATAAAATTTAATAAAGCTTTTATTTTTATTTTAGGTTATGTAGTTATTTTTCCTGCAATCGCAGCATACTATTGTTGGCAAAAAGCTATAGAACTCATAGGACCTAATAGATCTTCAATGTTCATACAACTGATGCCCCTTTTTAGCGCATTAATGGCTATAGTAATTTTTAAAGAAAAATTTCAATTGTTTCATTTTATTGGCGCAACTTTTATAATTTCTGGTATTTATTTATCAAATAGGAAAATCCAATGATTAAAGTTGCAATTCTAGACGATTATCAAGATGCTTTTAGGCAAATAATAAACTTTGAAAAGCACAAAGACAAATATGATTTTAAGGTATTTAATGAAACATTTAGAGATGAAAATGAAGCCAAAGTAGCTTTGGAGGATTTTGAAGTTTTATTCATAATGAGAGAAAGAACTCCAATGTCCAATTCATTAATTAATAACCTTCCTAAATTAAAATATATAATGACTTCAGGAATGCGTAATAATTCTATTGATTTAGAAGCAGCAAAAAAAAAAGGAATTATAGTTTGTGGAACAGAAATTAATTCAAATCCAGCTGCTGAAATTACCTGGACATTAATTCTAGGACTAGTCAGAAACGTAAAACAAGAAATCGATAATATGTTTCAAGGCTATTGGCAGACTACAATTGGCTCGGAATTAAAAGGTAAAATGTTGGGAATAATAGGCTTGGGAAAAATTGGAACACAAGTTGCAAAGGTAGGCAAAGCTTTTGGAATGGAAGTTTGTGCTTGGAGTGAAAATTTAAATTTATCCAATGCGAATGAACTTGGAGTACTACCTATGAGTAAAGAGGATTTACTTAAAAATTCAGATATAATTTCTATTCATTTAGTTTTAGGTGAAAGATATAAAAACTTGATTACAAAAAAAGAATTAGAAATGATGAAGAAAACAAGTTACCTAATCAATACTTCGAGAGGACCAATTATTAATGAAAATGATTTAGTTAAAGCTTTAAAAGATGAAAAAATAGCTGGCGCTGGTTTAGA
Organism: uncultured Pelagibacteraceae bacterium; assembly: GCA_902590115.1. GTDB lineage: Bacteria > Pseudomonadota > Alphaproteobacteria > Pelagibacterales > Pelagibacteraceae > Pelagilacustribacter. The sequence goes on from CACIVM010000020.1 coordinate 3,361, forward strand.
TGTCTATGATCAAGAACCACTAGAGCAAGATCATAAGCTAAGATTTTTACCAAACGCGCTTTTGCTGCCACACCTAGGTTTTGTAACCATTGAAAATTACTCCATTTTTTACAACCAGATGATTGAAAACTTGACTTCGTGCTTAAAGGGAAAGCCAATAAGACAAATTAATCAATAATTATAGTTACAATCTCAAGTTGATTTGATAAGCTCACAATGAGCTAAAGATATATTTGATTATATAATAATAAATATATAAAGCATTGAGGATTTTGAGAAGTATGAGAAAAATATTTTTAAATTTTGCTTTACTTATAATTTTAAATGGGTGCGCTGAGTCTATGGCACTCCTCGGTCCAGCATCTACAGCAGTGGGTGGAGGAAACATAATGCAGTCTTCTTTTAGTGCAGCGGTAAGCTATGGTGTGGAGAAAAAAACAGGCAAAAGTCCAGTTGAGCACGCAATAGAATTTGCAGAAAAAAATAATCCTAAAAAAGAGAAAAAACCTTGCGTAAGTTTTTTAGAGAGCACAAGTACCGAGCTATGTGCAGTATTAAAAAATAAACTAACTGATGTAAGAAGTAGAATAAAATACCAATCAAAAATTAAGAGACTAGACAAATAGCCCCGCCAATTACTGACGAGGCTAAAATCTTTAAGCAGCTAAAGCTTGCTTTATATCCGCAACAATATCATCTGGATGCTCAATACCAATCGATAGTCGTACATATCCTGGTGTGACACCAGCAGCCAACATTTCTTTTTCTGTAAGCTGACTATGCGTCGTCGTTGCTGGGTGAATTGCTAAACTTCTAGCATCACCTATATTTGCTACATGGTAAAGCATTTTTAGGCTATCAATGAACTTAGCTCCTGCTTCTTTAGTTCCAAGATCCATACCTATTAATGATCCGTATCCACCTTGCATATATTTTTTAGCTCTATCTCTAATTTCACCTTGATAATTAGTCGGATAGATAACCTTTTTAACTTTTTTGTGACCGTCTAAGAAATTCACAACTTTCTCTGCATTACTACAGTGTTGTTTCATTCTTAAAGCTACAGTTTCCAAACCTTGAATGATTTGAAAAGCATTGAATGGACTTAAAGGAGCACCTAAGTCTCTCAATAATACCACTCTTGCTCTGATGACAAATGGGATATTAGCACCAGTTAATTGTGGAACTGCATCTGCCCAAACTGCACCGTGATAACTTTGATCTGGTTCATTTAATAGAGGTTGTCTTTTTCTATCTTTTATCCAATCAAAATTTCCTCCATCCACAATTATTCCTCCAATTGAAGTACCATGACCACCGATATATTTTGTTAAAGAGTGCATTACAATTGCAGCTCCATGAGCTAATGGTTTACATATAACTGGCGAAGCTGTGTTATCGATAATTAAAGGAATACCTTTTTTTCTACCGATATCAGAAACTTCTTTAATTGGAAAAACACGAAGATAAGGATTTGGAAGAGTCTCACCATAGTAAGCTCTTGTTTTATCGTCAGTCACTTTTTCGAAGTTTTTTGGATCTGCAGGATCTGCAAATCTAACTTCAATACCTTGTTGTCTTAAAGTATTTTTGAATAAGTTAACTGTACCTCCGTATAAATCAGTTGAAGCAACAATGTTATCTCCAGCTTGTGCTAAGTTTTGAATACACATTGCTGAAGCTGCTTGACCTGATCCCACTGCGCATGCTGCTACACCGCCTTCAAGCGCTGCAACTCTTTTCTCTAGCACATCAACCGTTGGGTTCATTATACGTGTGTAAATATTACCAAATTCTTTAAGACCAAATAAATTTGCAGCATGTTCTGCATTTTTAAATTGGTAAGAAGTTGTTTGGTAAATAGGAACTGCTACAGCTGTTGTAGTAGGATCTGCTCTATAATCACTACCATGTAAGCCTATAGTTTCCGGATGTTTAAAATCAGCCATTGATTTTCCCCCTTACTGTTTCTCTTATCGTTTCGTTCATTTTCTCTCCGTCTTTCTGGAGAAGAATGAACGAAATTTAATTCTGTTCACCTTCTCCTTTTTAGTACTTCGGCATATGCCAGGTGTACAATATGGTTCAAATACCCGGTTTAATTTTAGATTGTTCCAAAAAAAAACCACCGGCTAAAGCGGTGGTCTAAATGACTTATGCGCTTTAGCAGGATTTATAAAGCGCCCGCAAGTTGCCTTAACTCAGCGCTAATAGATTTATAGCAAGAAATTCAGGATTTTGTCAACTATCAATTAAATATTATTCCAGAAAAATTTTGCAAGGTTTATTCCAGATAAATCTTTGTATGCAGCCAGCCCAGTAGGGCTAGTAACATTAATGTCGCCAATTAATTTTTCTTGTACGAAATCTATTCCTGCAAAATATATATTATTTTTCACTAACAATTTCCCAATTGCTTTGCTTACACTAACTTCTTTGCTTGTGAGCTTTGTTAATTTTGCTTTAGCTCCTTTGCTCATATTTGATAAAATACTACCTTTTTTGGGCACTCTAGAAATAGCACCTACAATCTTTCCTTTAATCATAAAAACCCTTTTATCACCTTTGGAAACTCCAGGTAAAAACTTTTGAAAAAATAAATGATTATGATTTTT
>CACIVM010000021.1 GCA_902590115.1 uncultured Pelagibacteraceae bacterium
ATTTTTTATTCATTAATTTAATAAAATCCACTAAAATTGGCATTAAAGTTTTTGTTTCTGTCTCTCTACTTCCAGGGAAGATTGATATTATAGCTTTATTTTTTTCTATCAGTTGATTTAAATCAATTTTAGCATTTTGTTTTGATTCAAGTAACGGATGACCAATAAATTCACAACTGACTTGCTCTTTTTCCCAGTATTTTTTTTCAAATTTAAAAAGTAATAATAAATGATCGATAAATTTTTTAATTTTTTTCACTCTACCTTCTCTCCACACCCAAACCTGAGGAGCAACAAAGTGTATAGTTTTTACTTTTGATAATTTTTCTTTTACTTTTTTGGCTACCCTTAATGTAAAATCAGGGCTATCAACTGAAAATAAAATATCTGGATTAAATTCTACTATTCGGTTAGAAGTTTCAGAAATTTTTTTTTTTATCTTAAAGATATTGAGCACGACATTTGTAAATCCAAGATAAGTGACTTCACTTAAATCAAATATCGACTTAATACCCAGAGATTTCAAATTTTCACCACCTAATGCCAGCATTTCAATATCTGGTTTTTTTTCTTTTAGCTTTGAAATTACCTTAGCTGCTAACTTATCTCCTGAAGGTTCCCCGGTAAGTATAAAAATTTTTTTCATTTAAATTACAGTTAGAAACATTTTATTCTTATTCAGTAAAATTATACTTTTCTTAACGTCCAAAAAAATGTTCCTTTTTGATTTTAATACGATACCTTTTAAACCTAATGATATACAGCTTTTTACTGTTTTGAGCCCTATAGTTGGTATATCTGTTCGCATATCTTGATTTGGTTTTGGTAATTTAATAAGTATACCATTTCTCTCTCCTATAACTGATTTCTTAATTTTTTTTGTTACTTTTTTAAGCATATAATCTGTTCCCTTGTAATTTTCAGAAGCTATTACTTCGCCATTTATTACTACTGCTGCTTGAGTAATGCCTTTAAGACTTAAATTATTTATTACATTTTTTCCAATAATGATATCTTTGTGATGGACTTTTTTAGGTTTAGTTTTAGTTTTTATTCCTTTAGATAAAACTAATTCAGGATTAAAGTGTGATTGTGTAATAATTCTAAATCCCTCTTTTTCAAACAGTTTAATTATATAATTTATTATATAGGCGTCTCCCTTTTGGGTCGCTTTTAAAATTTGAGGTAAATTCATTATAGCTTTTAAATCAAATTTAACTTTTGCAAAGTCTGGTCTTTCAACACGGCCAGCGAAAATTATTTTGCGGCATTTATTTTCTTTCAAAACACTTATACATTTACCAAGCTGGCCAATAGATAATCTAAAAGAATTAGACTCATTTTTGAATAAATTGTTTTTTGAAATATCTATAATTATGAATTTTTTTTTTAGAGACTTTAATTTTTTAACAATAACTTTTCCAATGTGTGTATCGCCTAAAACAAGTCCTATCATGATTTAGAAATAGGTGTACATATTGGTCTTTTTTTATCTTTACTAATAAAATTTGTTACCTCCTTTATCAACTCATTTCCATCGAATTCTCCATTAATCGATGATAAATTATCATGTAAATTTTTTGATGAAAATATTTTTTTGTAAGCTTGGTCTAATTGTAAAATTTTTTTATTATCATATTTTTTACGTCTTAAACCAATTAGATTGATACCTTGTAAATAGTTTCTATTACCGAAAGACAGACCGAAAGGTATTACATCCTTCAATACTCCGGTCATTCCTCCTATCATAGCTAGCCTTCCTATTCTTGTAAATTGTTGAACGGCTGAGTTACCTCCAATAATTACCGAGTCTTCGATTTTTACATGTCCTCCTAAAGGAACATTATTAGCAATGATCACATTGTTTCCAACTATACAATCATGTGCTACGTGCGAAGAAATCATAAATAAACAATTATTTCCTATTTTCGTCTGGCCGCCTCCACCTTCTGTACCAGGATTTATTGTTACATACTCTCTAATAATGTTGTTTTCTCCTATTACTAAAGAACTAAATTCCCCTTTATACTTCAAGTCCTGAGGACATGTACCAATACTTGCAAAAGGGAAAATTTTTGTAAAACATCCTACTTTTGTATTTCCCTCGATATGTACATTTGAAATTAGCTCTACTCCTTCATTTAACTCGACATTATCACCAACAATACAATAAGGACCAATTTTAACATTTTTATGAATTTTAGCTTTTGTGCTTATAATACTAGATGAATGTATCATTGCTTATTCCGATCTACAATGGTTGCAGACCATTCGGCATCTGCCATTTTTTTTTCGTTAACTTTGGCTATTCCTTTATATTTCCAAACCCTTCCATGAGATCTTATTGCTTCTATTTCCAAATTAAGTTCACAATCAGGTATCACTGGACTTCTAAATCTTGCTTTTTCCACACTCATTAAATAAACAAGTTTATTTTCATATTCTTTACGATCTATACCTAGAGCTGTTAAAGCTGCGGCTGCTTGACCAAATGCTTCAACTATTAAAACTCCTGGCATCACAGGTTGGCCAGGAAAATGTCCTTGAACGAAGAAACTATTTTTTCTTACTTTTACAACTGCTGTTGCAGATTTGAGGTGTACAATATTTATTAATTTATCAATCAATAACATTGGCTCTCTATGTGGTAAGAGACTCTCAATTTTTTTTCTGTCTATTTCTTTTTCACTCATTTTTAGATCTTTTTATAAATTCTTTAAAGGAAACTGCTGGATAACCCATAACTATTTGATTGGCGTCAACATCCTTGATTACTCCACTTCCTCCTCCAATTTTTACATTATCACCAATCGTTAGATGGCCTGAGACACCTGCTTGACCACCAATTGAAACATTATTTCCAATCGTTGTGCTTCCAGCAAATCCAACTTGCCCTGCAATCATACAGTTTTTGCCTATTTTGACATTGTGTGCAACATGTACTTGGTTATCTAAGTAACTATTTTCACCTATGACTGTATCATCCACTGAACCTCTGTCGATTGTACAATTATTAGCTATTTCAACATTATCTCCAATCAATACCATTCCTATGTGAGGAAATTTCAAATTTTTTTTTTTATTAGGAATAAATCCAAATCCTTTAGATCCAATTTTACATCCACTTTGAATTACAACGTTATTTCCAATTATGCTATTCTTTATATGTACGTTAGGGCCAATAACCACATTTTCACCTATTACAACATTATGTTCTATTATTGAATTTTGTCCCAAGATTGAATTTTTGCCAATTTTAACTTTTTCTCCAATTAAAACGTTTTTGGAAATTTTAATATCATTATTAATCTTCTTTATTTCAGTTAAGGTTTCATCTGGATAGTCAATATTAGCATCAGGATAAAATTTTAATATTATTTCCGCAAGATCATACAGTACGCTTTTTGATATTATTTTTATACATTCGGTAGGTAAATGTTTTTGCAATTTTTCGTTTGTTATACATGCTCCCGCATTTGTATTTTTGGCAAGATTTTTATATTTTGTAGAGTCATAAAATGTAAGATGATTTTTTTGAGCTTTGTTTAATGGTTTAATGTCAAAAATCTCGATACTCTCTGATGTTAATTTTGAGATATTATTTAGTTTAAAGGGCCCTTTTTTTTTAAAAAAAGTATTTGTAGACATGTCTTATTTTAAGTTAATTGACTTAATTTCCTTGTTTAACAATGAAATTATATCATTAGTAATTTCAAAAGTTTCTAAACCTAATAAAACGTTTTTTTTATCAAGTATGACAGTTATTTTCTTTTCCTGCATATATTTTTTCATAATTGGATTGAGAGCTTTAAGTAATTTTTCTCTTCCTAATTTACGTAGTTGAGCAACTTTGTTAATTGACTCTCGTTGGTCAGTTTGAAGTTTGTTTACTTTTGATCTTAATAAATTAATTTCTTTTTTATACTCCTCAGCACTAATTGAATTTTTTTTAGATATCAATTTTTTTTCTGACTCTCTTAATTCGTCACTTATCTTTTTAAAAAGTAGTACCCAATGAAAAATTAAATGACTCCGTACTATCGGTACTTGCCTTTGATAAATCTTGAGAAAAAGTAAAACTTAAAGGACCAATTGGTGAAAGGTATGATGCAGCTAAACCAAATGACGATCTTAATTTATTACTTTCATCAATTGAACTATCATAATCCACGCCCCAAACATTACCTGCATCTAGAAATAATGCTATATCAGTATTAGATGCTTGCGGTAAAAAATTAGGAAGTGCAGCTTCTATATTTAGTGCAACAGCTCTGTTTCCTCCTATGTGATCATTCCCATCTTTTGGCCCTATCTTATTTCTCGCAAATCCTCTCATTTTAGATGAAGGTAAAGTTACTCTTTTACTTAATCTTACGTCCTCGTTTATTCCATCAACAAACGTTGAAAAAAATTTAACCGCACCAATTATGTTTGGTGTAATTTCAGTATAATTTGAGAATGAAAGAGTGTTTTGAAGATATGCGGCATCTGAAAAAAGTGGAATTCCTTGTCCAAAAAAAGCTGAGTAACCACTCGTAGGTTGAAAAGCTCTGTCTCTTTTATCTGATTGTAAGCCGTAATTAAACATTAGATCAGTGTAACTTCCGGCTTGTTTTTTTAATGAAGCGGATGCGTTATCCATAACTCTTAAATCGTCATGTGATAAATTTAGAGATGGAGACAGGTATATATCTTTATATTGCTCAAATCGTGTTCTTATTCCTGCACTATATATTGAGTTTTCGTATCCTGAGTCTGGTTTATCAGTTTTTTCGCTTGAAATATTAAATCCTAATAGATTATTTGAAAAATTATAATTCGGATTAGCATAATCTATTCCGCCTCTAAAACTCTCTTCATCTACTTGAATTGAGGTACTAAGCTTTACTCCTCTACCTAACCAATTATTCTCAGAAATATTAAATCCGAAAAGACCTCCCGTTGTGCCAACGCCTGCGCCTGCAGAAATTTCACCAGTAGGTTTTTCCTCTACAGATATTTTAACTTTTTTTAATGAAGACGAGGAACCTTCTGAGACTTTAGAATTAACTTTTGCAAAAATATTTCTAGCTTTTAATCTTGATATAGATTTACTTAATTTAAGATTATTCATTGGGTCTCCTTCATCAACTAATAGATCACCTCGTATAACACCCTCTTCTGTTATTGTATTACCAACAATATCGATTCTTTCAATAAGTTCTTTCGATCCCTCGAAAATATTAATTTTAATTGAAATTTTATCATCCTCAATCGTCTCGCTAACAGAATGTTCAATAAATTGTAGATCTTGATTAGCAATAAGAGCATCAAGTGAAGTTAATAATCTTTTTATTTTAAAAGGAGAATAATATTGTCCAATTAATTCTTCATATTCTCCTCTCATCGCAAGAAAAATTTCTTTATTTAGAACAGGGTCTACTTTAGTTTCTATCTTATTGATTATGTATCTTTGGCCTGCATTAATCGTGTAAGTAATCTCGATACTGTTATTAACTTTATCTATTTCAGCATTTTCTGATAGTATTTGAACATCATAGTACCCGGACGACTTGTAATAATTTGTAAGCAATCTTTTATCTAGATTAATATTTTCGAAATTTAAATATACGTTTTTAGTTAAAACCTTCCAAAATTTTGCTTCTTCTGAAACTATTATGTCTTTTAATCTTCTATCTTTAAATTTTTTTTCACCAATAAAGTTTATTTTTGAAATTTTTGTTCTATTACCTTTACTTATTGAAAAAATAAGGTTTAATCTTCTATCATCAATTGAGACAACGTCAGCTTCTATATCAGTAAAATTAAAACCTAATGTTGAATATATTTCTTTGATAGTATTAATATCATTATTCACTC
>CACIVM010000022.1 GCA_902590115.1 uncultured Pelagibacteraceae bacterium
ACATGAGCAATTAGACTGCTATAAAACAGTACAGAAAATAATATTGAAACTATTATATTTTTCATTTAACTTAATATATGGGTAATTATAATATTTTAAATAAAATTGGAAATACACCATTAATTAAATTAAAACAAGCCTCAGAAATAACGAATTGTAACATTTATGGTAAAGCGGAGTATTTTAACCCTGGTGAGTCGGTTAAAGATAGGGCCGCTTTATTTATAGTTAATGATGCTTTAAAAAATCAAAATATAAAAAAAGGTGGTACCATTGTAGAAGGCACTGCAGGTAATACAGGAATAGGATTAGCGATTGTGTGTAAGGAGTATGGCCTTAATTTAAAGATTGTTATACCAAAAACTCAATCTCTGGAAAAAAAAGAGACCTTAAAAAAATTAGGTGCTGAATTAATTGAGGTTGAAGCAGTTCCGTATGTAAACCCTAAAAATTATATTAAACAATCAAAAAAAATAGCTGAAGATTTAGCTAAAACAGAAAAAAATGGAGTTGTTTGGGCTAATCAGTTTGATAACATAGTAAATACAGAAGCTCATATTAAAACTACTGCTCAAGAAATTTGGAATCAAACAGCTGGGAAGATAGATGGATTTATTTGCTCGGTAGGAACTGGTGGAACCTTAGCTGGTGTATCTATGGGACTAAAGGAGAAAAACAAGAATATCAAAATAGGGTTATCAGATCCTTTAGGCTCCTCGCTTTACTCATATATTAAAACAAAAAAACTTCAAAATGAAGGTAGCTCTATTACTGAAGGTATAGGTACTACACGAATAACAAAAAATTTCGAAAAAGCTATTGTTGATACTGCTTTTCAAACAAATGATAGCGATGCTTTAAATATTGTATTTGATTTAATTGAGTCACAAAAAATAATTTTGGGTGGCTCTTCTGGAATTAATATTGCAGGAGCTATTAAACTTGCTAAAGAGCTAGGACCAGGTAAAAATATTGTTACAATTTTGTGTGATGATGGTAGACGCTATGCTAGTAAAATATTTAATAAATCATTTTTATTAGAAAAAAATTTACCAATACCAAAATGGTTATAATATTTGACTTAGAAATAATTTCGTTCTCTCTGATTTTGGGTTATCAAAGAAATCTTTAGTTTTAGCCTTCTCTACTATTTTACCTTCATCCATAAAGATCATATTATCCGCAACTTCTTTTGCAAATCCCATTTCATGTGTGACAACAATCATGGTCATCCCACCCTTTGCTAAATCTACCATTACATCTAAAACTTCTTTAATCATTTCAGGATCAAGTGCGGAAGTCGGTTCATCAAATAACATTATTTTTGGCTCCATACATAATGCTCTAGCAATAGCGGCTCTCTGCTGTTGACCGCCTGATAGCTGACCTGGAAATTTTTTTGCTTGATCTGAAATTTGAACTCTTTCCAAATTTTTCATAGCTATTTCCTCAGCTTGTTTTTTTGGTAATTTTTTTACCCATATAGGCGCTAGAGTACAATTGTCTAAAATCGATAAATGTGGAAATAAATTAAACTGTTGAAAAACCATTCCAACTTCTGCTCTTATTTTTTCAATATCTTTAGTATTTTCAGATATTTCATTACCTTCAACTATAATGTTACCCTCTTGATGTTCTTCAAGTCTATTAATACATCTTATTAAAGTTGATTTACCAGATCCTGAGGGACCACAAATTACAATTTTCTCTTGTTGATTTACTTCTAGGCTCACGTCTTTTAAAGCTTGAAATTTATCAAACCATTTATTTACATTTTTTAACTCTATAATTTTAGTCATTATCTCTCAGTACTTAACCTTTTTTCAAGCCTTTGGCTATACCTGCTCATAGCATAACAAATAATCCAGAAAACTAAACCTGCAAAAACATACCCTTCCATGGCCATTCCAAGCCATTTGGGGTTAGTTTTAGCTAATCCAATCATTCCAGCTAACTCCATCAGTCCTACAACAAAAATAAGTGGTGTATCTTTTACTAAAGCTAATAATGTATTAGCTATTCCAGGTATGACAAGTTTTAGGGCTTGAGGCAAAATTATTAATACATTCATTTTCCAGTATCCCATCCCAAGTGAGCGAGCTGCCTCATATTGACCTTTTGGAAGAGCTTGTAATCCTCCCCTAACAACTTCTGCCATATAAGCAGCTTCAAAAAGTGTAATTGCTATCAGCACTCTAATTAACTTATCAATAAAAGTTCCATCTGGAAGAAACATTGGAAACATTACTGCTGACATAAATAATACAGTAATAAGCGGAACTCCTCTCCATAATTCTATAAATCCAATTGAGATATACTTAATTGCAGGTAAATTTGATCTTCTTCCCAAAGCTAAAAACACCCCTATTGGAAAACAAAAAATAATTGCAAAAGCTGAAATTATGAAAGTTAGAGATAAACCTCCCCAAGCTGCTGTTTCAACATATTTTAGGCCAAATTCACCTCCTGATATTAATTTAATTGCTATGATCGGATAAACAAAAATCAAAAATAAGATAAAATATTTTTTTAATTTTTGTGATACGAAAAATGTAACTCCAACAAGTGCAAAAAGTGTAATAAAAGCAACGTTAATTCGCCATTGTTCAGGATCAGGATACAAACCATACATAAATCTATTAAACCATACTTTAATAAAAACCCAACATGCTCCTTCGCCAGTACAATCATCCTTTGATGTTCCAACAAAATTAGCATCTAAAATAAACCAGTTTAGTAAAGGAGGTATCGATTTAATGAGTATATAAAGTGTCAGTAAAGTTAAAAAAGCATTAAAATTATTAGAATTAATATTCTTATTTAAAATATCTAAATTTCTTAAACCACTGAATTCAACTCTTATTAAATAAAAACCAATAAATCCAATTATTATTGGAAAAAAATAACTTATTTTACTAGGTAAAAAACCTGATATATCAATACCTGCAAATGCATTTAAAGTCACGTCTAATAAACCTAAAAATATAAAGAATGTTCCTATTGGAAGATATGTTTTTAAATTTTGCTTATTCGGTTTTGATATTAATTCCATTATTTTTCCTTAATTGCCATTTTTTTGTTGTACCAATTCATAAATATTGAAATGGATATACTTAATGTCAAATATGTAAGCATAGTAATTGAAATAATTTCAATTGCTCTTCCCGTTTGCATTAAAGCTGTTCCAGCAAAAACTAGCACAATGTCTGGATAAGCTATTGCAGCAGCTAAAGAAGAGTTTTTTGTTAAGTTAAGATACTGATTAGTTGTAGGTGGTATAATTATTCTTAACGCTTGAGGCATAACAACTAATTTTAAAATTTGATTTTTATTTAATCCAATGCTGGCAGCCGCTTCCTTCTGTCCTTTGCTAACGCCTAATATACCTGCTCTAACATTTTCAGCAATAAAGGTTGCTGTGTACATAGAGAGTGCTACTGCAAGTGCAATTAATTCAGGAATTATACTTACTCCGCCATCAAAGGTATAAACAGTAGGAGATAATTGTTTTAAAAAGGGATAATCGAAAGTTAAAGAAACACCAAAAAATAAAAAAGTAATTAAAGGAAAAATAATTAAAGTTAAAAATGATAAAGTAAACGTTGGAAGTTGTTTGCCTAATTGTTCTCTTTGTTTTGTAGCATAATTATTAATAAAATAAATTGAAATTATTGCCAACATTATTGAATAAAAAAAGATATCAAAATTTGTCCATATAAATTTTGGCACATACCAACCTTTTATGGTTAAATATGAAATATCGTTGAAATTGATCGCATTCTCGGGCAGAGGTAAGGCTCTTAAAGCAGCAAAGTACCAAAAGAAGATTTGAAGAATTAAAGGAATATTCCTAAATATTTCTACATACCATTCTGCTACTTTAGCAATTAAATAATTTTCAGATAATCTTGAAACCCCTATTACAACTCCGATTATAGTGGCAAAAAATATTCCTATAACTGAAACTAATATAGTATTTAATAATCCTACAAGAAAGGCTCTGCCATAAGAATATGAACCATCATAATCTATTAGAGAAAAAGTTATATCAAAAGAAGCTTCTTGATTTAAAAACCCAAAACCAAAAGCTATACCTCTATTGCCCATATTTATTTGAGCATTTGTAGCAAAATAAATTATTACTGATATTAATGCTGCAATAGTGATAGCTTGTGGTATTAAATTTTTAATTTTTTTGTTTTCTATATTGAACTTTTTAAGATTCATAAATAATGCAGAATAAAAAAAAGGGCCAGATAAATCTAGCCCTTTTTAATTTTATTATCAACTATCTTGCTGGTGGTACATATAGAATTCCACCCTTAGTCCACAATTCATTTGGACCTCTGTTTGGTAAAATTCCAGTGTCAGCTATATGTTTTTTATAGCTTTCACCATAGTTACCGACTTGCTCGATAATTCTTAAGCTCCACTCATTGTCTAAACCAAAAGCTGCGCCTAATTCACCTTCTGCACCAACTAATCTTTTAATAGCTGGATTGTCAGAGTCTTTTAGGCTTGAAGCATTAGATGAATTTACACCATATTCTTCAGCTTCGATCATAGTATTTAAAGACCATCTCACAATATCTTCCCAAACCGAGTCACCTTGTCTTACAACAGGTCCTAAAGGCTCTTTAGAAATTGTTTCAGGTAATACTTTATGCTCATCTGGATTTGACATTTTTGTTCTTTGTGCCGCTAAACCAGATTTATCCGTAGTATAAGTATCACATCTTCCAGCATCATAAGCTTGAACAACTTCGTCCGCTTTTTCAAACGCGATTGGTTCATACTTGATATTTTTGGAATTAAAGAAGTCTCTCATGTTAAGCTCGGTAGTTGTACCTGTATTTGTACAAGCAGAAATACCGTCTTTAAAGTCATTTACAGAATTAATTCCGGAGTTTTTTCTTACCATGAAACCTTGACCATCATAAAAGTTCACACCAACAAATGTTAGTCCTATGTCAGCATCTCTCGATAAAGTCCAAGTTGTGTTTCGTGCAAGAACATCGATTTCTCCAGATGTTAAAGCAGTAAATCTTTCTTTTGCACTTAAAGGAGTATATTTAACTTTGTCAGCATCTCCTAAAACAGCTGCTGCAACAGCTCTACATACATCCACATCAATGCCAGTCCAATTTCCAGATGCATCAGCATTTGAAAATCCTGGAAGTCCTTGTGAGACTCCACATTTTACAAAACCAGCTTTCTTTGTGTTATCTAAAGTTTTTGATTTTTTTGATCCAGCTCCTCCACCGCCTTGCCCACACGAAACAAGAAGTAAAGATGCAAATCCAACCAAAAACCAAGTTTTAATTGATTTCATCATATTTATGATTTCCTCTCTATTGTTAACAATATTTTGAATTTAATTTCAAAATTTCGATATTATGTTTCAAATGAATATGAATTTCAACTGAACACAGGGTGACACTACATATATTACCTGTAGATTTGAAATTTCAATATATATATTCATACAACCCAAAAAAAACACTAATAAATAACTTTTAAAGTTATAATAGTTTGTGCCCACTTATAATGTAAAATTTTCAAACTTTAGTTTAAATAGAAAAAATAAAGAAAAAATTGCAAAAATAATTACCTTAACTCATAAGGAGCTAACTG
>CACIVM010000023.1 GCA_902590115.1 uncultured Pelagibacteraceae bacterium
TTTTCTAATTTCTTCGAACTTTTTCGATCTTTTCTTTCAATTACCTCAATGTTTAAATTATATAATTTTTGAAGAAATTTATTTGCAGCTATTAAGCCATTATTTGACCAAAGTATTTCTTTTTCTGGTGGACTATCAGACAATATAAACCACCGAACCGAGTCTGCTCCGTAACTTTTAATCATTTCCTCTGGGTCAACAACATTTTTTTTTGATTTTGACATAGCTTCTGGAGATCCAACTGTAACTTGCGATTTGTCTTTTTTTTTAAAAAATTTACCTGATGAATTTTTTTCAATTTCATTTGGGTATAACCATTTATTATTTTTATCTTTATAAGTTTCGTGACAAACCATACCCTGGGTGAATAAGCCTTTAAAAGGCTCTTTAAATTTTATTTGTGAGTTAGATTTTTGAAGAGCTTTTACAAAAAACCTGGAGTAAAGTAAGTGAAGTATAGCATGCTCAATTCCTCCGATATATTGATCGACAGGCAACCATTTATTTACCTCATTTATATTAAAAGGTTCCTCAGAATTAGGAGAGCAAAATCTCATAAAATACCAAGAAGAGTCAACAAAGGTATCAAGTGTATCCGTTTCTCTTATGGCCTCTTCACCAGTTTTTTTATAAAAGGTTTTTTTCCAAGTTGGGTGAGCATCAAGAGGATTCCCACTGCATTCTAAGTTTATATCTTCTGGCAATTTAACCGGGAGCTCACTTTTGTCAACAGGTACCATTTCGCCGTCTTTCAATTTAATCATAGGTATCGGACATCCCCAATATCTTTGCCTAGAAACACCCCAATCTTTTAATCTATATGAAATTTTTTTTTTGCCGATATTTTTTTTTTCAATTTCGGCAATAACTTTTTCTTTTGCGTTTGTTACACTGAGTCCTGTAAGAAAATCAGAGTTAATTAATTTACCAGGACCTGTATAAGCCGCTTGTAAATCATCTTTTTTTTTATCATCAACTACTTTTTTAATTTGAAGGTTATATTTTTTGGCAAAATCAAAATCTCTTTGATCGTGAGCCGGGCAACCAAATACTGCTCCAGTACCATAGTCCATTAGGACAAAATTTGCAGCAAAAATTGGGATTGTTTTGTCTTTGATAAAAGGATGTAAAACTTTTAATCCTGTATCAAATCCTAATTTTTCAGCATTAGCCAATGCCTCTTCTGTTGTCCCAATTTTGTGACACTCCTTTTTAAACTTTTCAAATTTTTTATCATTACTAAATTTTGAACAAACTGGGTGATCTACTGAGAGAGCAATAAATGAAGCACCAAAAATAGTATCAGGTCTGGTTGTAAATATTTTAATTTTATCTTTTCTATTTTCTAGCTCGAAATCAATTTCTGCTCCAAAGGATTTACCAATCCAATTTTTTTGCATTATTTTTACTTTACCAGGCCATTCATCAAGATCATCTAGATCTGAGATTAACTCTTCTGAAAATTTAGTAATATTAAAAAACCATTGTGAAAGTTTTTTTCGTTCTACTAAAGCGTTAGATCTCCAACCTCTTCCATTAATCACCTGTTCGTTCGCTAAAACAGTTTTTTCAACTGGATCCCAATTAACATAATTTTCTTTTCTAGAGACAAAACCATTATTATATAAATCAATAAATAATTCCTGCTGCTGTTTATAGTAATTTTCATCACAAGTTGAAACTTCAAGATCCCAATCTATTGATAGACCCAACATCATTAGCTGAGCCTTCATTTGAGAAATATTTTTTTTAGTCCAATCTTTTGGATTTAAATTATTCTGTTTTGCAGCATTTTCTGCAGGTAAGCCAAATGAGTCCCATCCCATTGGATGTAATACACTATACCCGTTAAGAAATTTGTAGCGTGCAATAACATCTCCTATAGTATAATTTCTAACATGTCCCATATGTATTTTTCCTGATGGATATGGAAACATTTCTAAACAATAAAACTTTTTTGCGGTTTTATTTTCTTGATAAAGCTTTTGTTTTAAAAAGTAATTAGACCATTTTTTTTCTAGAGATTGAAAATTTACTCTTTCCATCTAATTCTTTTTTTTGCTGTCCCTCTCTATTAAAGCAGCATTTTTAATAATTGATGTAAGAAGTTTTTCTTGAATCTTAGAATCGATTTTTGTTACTGAACAGTTGTTTAAATTTTTACATGTTTTTTTATGCACGATTATTTTTAAACTATTTGTTTTTATCTCATTAGATAAAAATCTCACTGTTATCTTTATAGAATCATCAGAATTGTTCTCGTTGTACCAATCAGTAATTATTACACCGCCTGAGTAATCAACAGTTGTCAGAGGTAGGAAGTCTAAAATTTCTAATGATGAACGCCACAACGGATTAGATGAACTGAATTGGTATGTGGTACTTCCACCTTTGCCAAGATTTCCAATTGAGATACCTCTACCTTCCTTTATGTTTTGTAGAGCTCTCTCTCTTGCGTTGACTGGTCTTTCTCTCGTATCAACATATTTTGGCTTGAAAGCATTACAAGCATATAGATTGAAAAGTAAAAGCGGTATCAACAAAGTTTTTAGAAAATTTTTATGCATATTATAAATTAATTAGATATATGCTGATTTTTACACTGATTTTAGCTAATTTGAACCCTCTAAACTAATTTTCACTAATTTCCCGTAAAAGAACAACTTTTAGGGAGAATAAGTGTTGTATAAATACAACATATGCACAAAAAAAGCACTAAAAAAGGGATTAATTTGCAATTTTGCTGGGTGAAACTGTAAAACTTCATCAGTTAAATTAATTAACTTAACAAGAAGGATAAACAATGAAAACACTAAAAACTATATTGTTATCTTCAGTAATAGCTGTTTTGGCTTTTGCTCCAGTTAAATCTGGTGAAGTATCATTATCTGGTAGTATGGAAATTTCAAATACAACTGGATTATCAGGTGGTACAGCCGGTAATAAACTAGGACAAGAAAACGAATTGTCAATCACAGCATCTACTGAGTTAGATAACGGAACTACAGTTTCTTACAAACAGTCTATAACAGGAGACAATGGAAGAAACGATTCTGAATTAGTATTCGGAACAGGTTACGGAAAAATAGCAATGACATCAACAGGTACTCCTATTGATGCAATTGATAACATTGTGCCAACAGCTTTTGAAGAAGGCTTTCATGGTGCAACTACATGGACAAGCGTAGGTCAAATGGATGGAACTTTTGGTATCAGATTTACGAACTCTGATGCATTACCATTAGGATTAACACTTGACGCTATGTACCAACCGCAAACAGGCGGTGGTGACGCTGCAACAGATGAAGGAACATCAGGAACAGTAAGTGAATATTACGGTTCAGGTTATGATGTAGTTCTTAAAGGTGCAGTTCCATTAGTAGATGGTGCAAATTTTGCAGCAGGTTACGCTAACACAGACGGTCTAAAAGGAACAGAGCGTGGTGATAGAGAAGAGCTTACTGCAGCATTAACATATGCATACGGTCCAGTATCAGTTGGTTTCCAAAAAGGATTAATACTTTACTCTTTGGAGAGCGATGTAGGAACAGACTGGATTAAGAATACTTACTACGGTATTGCTTATGCAGTTAATGATAACCTTTCAGTTTCTTACCAAAACAACGAATCACAGAAGAAAGTTTCTGTAAACGGTGTTGCTGGTGCAACTAAAGGTTCATCTAGAACAAATACAGCACAAGAATCAGAAGGATTCAGTGTTGCATATACAGTTGGTGGTTTAAAAATCGCTTACGTAGATAACTCTCACGACAATGAGTCATACGGTTCAACAGAGAAGGACTATAGACAAGTTGTTGTAGGTGTATCGTTCTAATAAATAAATTTTAAATTAAAAAAGCCGGCTAATTATATTAGCCGGCTTTTTTTTTATTTCACTTAAAATGCCGATGAATTCAGCTTTTAATAACTTTAGCTTGTTAATATTATTCATCCTTATTCCACCAAGTGCAATAATACCGTCTGAGTAATTTGCATTAAATTTAATTAACCCATAATGTCCCTTTTTATTTTTATAATTTGTTTCAAATAGTCGTGACATAACAATTCGATTACAACCTTGTATATATTTGCGGTTTAACTCCTTGAAATTATGTGCACTACCTATTTTTGAGTGATAAGAATAGATTATTTCATTTTTATATGATGAAATATATAATCCATCAGCTTTCAATTTTGTACATAATTTATTATCATTGCCCACTAAAAATTTAATGGATCTTGATTTACAGTAATTTCTAAATCTTAACAAATCTTCAAATTTTTCCTGAATTTTTTTAGGATTATAAATAATTGTAAATTTAAATCGTTTTTTTATACTTTTTAGGTCAAAATCTTTTGTATTTTTTATATATAAATAGTACTGTTTTTTAAGAACTAACATAAAATGACAATATTAGAAAATTACCAGAAAATAAAAGATAATATCAAAAAAAATTACCCTAACAAGAGTCCTAATATTATTGCCGTTAGTAAAACTTTTGATCTTGATTATATAATGCCATTAATTAATCATGGGCATGAACATTTTGGGGAAAACAAAGTTCAAGAAGCTTTAAAAAAATGGTCAGATTTTAAGAAAAAAAATAATAAGATTAAATTACATATGATTGGAAAGTTGCAGTCAAATAAAGCCAAAGATGCTTTTAAATTATTTGATTATATTCATTCTTTAGCAGGTCAAAAACTAGCATTAAAACTTAAAAACTTAGAAGAGAGTTCAGAAAAAAAATTAAAGTATTTTATTCAAGTAAATTTAGGTGATGAAGAGCAAAAATCAGGTGTAAGTAAAAAGGAATTGAATGAGTTTAAAAATTATTGCATTAGTGATCTTGGATTAGATGTGATTGGTCTAATGTGTATTCCACCACAGTCCAATGATGTAGCTTTATACTTTTCTGAACTTTTGAAACTTAATTTAAGTTTTGGCTTTAAGCATCTGAGCATGGGTATGACAGCAGATTATATGGAAGCGTTAAAATACGAATCGACCTATCTTCGTGTGGGCAGTGCAATATTTGGTTCGAGGGGTTAAAAGAATTCTAGCTTAGTTCTTTTTTTTGTTTTTTTTAAAAGCAATCTCATGTCCTTTTTACTAATTGCTATACAGCCCTTAGTTGGGGAATAATTTTTTTTTGCTATATGAAGAAAAATTGCACTTCCTTTCTTTTTAATTACTGGATTTGTATTATAATCTGTTACAATTACTATGTCGTAAATATTATCCTTTCTAAATAATTTCTCTGAACTATAATTAAAAGGATAATTTATAAGCATATTATATTTATTCGATCTATAATCGTCACACCACCCCATCTTTTTATTTATTTTGATTTTTTTTATTCGACTATAAAGATTCTTTACTCTGTCAGGTCTGTATAAAACGTATTTAAATTTCAGTGTGATTTTAGGGGTTGTTAAGTCACCTTCGATTTTATTTTTATTAATTCCCCTTTTACCAATGCAGCATTTTATCTTATAGTCGTTGATATAAAGATAATTTTTATTTATTTTAATATG
>CACIVM010000024.1 GCA_902590115.1 uncultured Pelagibacteraceae bacterium
TGAGCTGTAACGTCAATTCCAATTTTCTTCTTTATTTTTTCAGCAATTCTTGCGGACTTTCCTTTTCTATCTCTAAGGTAATATAGTTTTGCCCTTTTTACCTTCCCGGCTCTTACAACTTTAATGGAGCTCAAGTTAGGGCTGTATAAAGCAAAAGTTCGTTCTACTCCCTCTCCAAATGAAATTTTTCTTACCGTGAATGAAGAGTTGATATCTCTATTTTTTTTCGCAATACAAACACCTTCGAAAAACTGCACACGTTCTCTTTTCCCTTCAATGATTTTTACCCCAACCTTAATAGTATCGCCGGGTGAAAAATCAGCAATTTTTCTATTTGAAACAATCTTTTTGACAGCTTCTTTATTTATATCTTCAATGTTTTTCATTTTTTTTCTCTAAATATTTTTTCCAAAGATCAGGTCTCTGGCGACGTGTTATAGCCTCTGATTGAGACAAACGCCACCCTTTTATTTTGGCATGATCTCCGGAAAATAGTACCTCTGGAGGGCTTTTACCTTCCCATTCTCTAGGTTTAGTATATTGAGGATATTCTAAAAGGTGATTTTCAAAACTTTCCTCTTTAATAGAGTCTTTATTTCCTAGCACTCCAGGTATTAATCTAACTAAAGCATCGATAAATACAAAAGATGCCGGTTCACCTCCAGATAAAACAAAATCGCCCAAACTATATTCCTCTATATTTCGTGTCTCTAAAAGTCTTTGATCAACACCTTCAAAATGACCACAAATAAGATTTAAGTTTTTTTCTTTACTTAAAGTTCTAGCTGTATTTTGATCGAATTTTTTACCTCTTGGGGATAGGTAGATAATTCTTTCATTTTTTTTTATATTCTTATCAAGTGCAGATGCTAATACATCAGGTCGTAAAAGCATTCCACTTCCTCCACCAAAGGGTGTGTCATCTACAGTGCTATGTTTATCTTTAGAATAATCCCTAATATTAATTACTTTTAAATTCCAAATTTTGTTTTCCTTTGCCTTTTTGAATATTCCAATATCTAAAGGACCGGGAAACAAATCTGGATATAAAGTAAAAATTTTTACTTCTAGCATCTATAATTACCTTTTTTTTAAGACTTTTTCTCGTCTTTCTTAGGCTCTTCTTTTTTAGCTTCTGCTTTAGGTTGTTCCTTTTTGGGTTCTTCTTTCTTAGGCTCTTCTTTTTTAGCTTCTGCTTTAGGTTGCTCCTTTTGTGGATCTTTTTTTTGAACATCAGCTTTTTGGTTTAACTTCTTTCCATCAGCCGTTGGAGCATCCTTTTTAGTTTCTTCTTTTTTATCTCCCTCATTTTTTTTTCTATCTTTTTTTGGAATTGCCTTTTGGGGGTTATTTCCAGGTTTTGGCATCGGCATTATTTGCACCTCACCTAATAATCTAGAAACTCTCATCGTAGGCTGAGCTCCCTTACTCATCCAATACTTTACTCTTTCTACTTCTACTTTAATTCTTTCCTTCTTTTCTTTCGGAAGTAAAGGATTGTAAGAGCCAATTTTTTCAATAAATTTTCCATCTCTTGGGTATCTACTGTCAGCAATTACAATTTTATAAATTGGTCTTTTTCTTACGCCGCCCATTGATAGTCTTATTCTTAACATTTTACACCTTTCATTTTAGTTGATTGAGCATTTCATCTGGGATCATCCCCGATGGAATTTTTTTTCCTTGAGACATTTTTTTCATCATGTCTGACATCATTTTAAATTGTTTTAATAGTTTATTAATTTTCGAAACATCTACACCTGCTCCTTTAGAAATTCTTTTCCGTCTTGATCCGCTAATAATTTTTGGATTTTCTCTCTCATTTTTAGTCATCGATAAAATAATTGCTTCGTTCTCCACTAGCATTTTTTCATCTATATTTGCTTGATCCATTTTTGCTTTCATTTTATTAACCCCTGGCAACATAGACAAAACCCCTTCCATACCTCCCATTTTTTTCATTTGTCTTAGCTGAGCAAGATATGATTCCAAAGTGAATATTCCCTTTTTTAATTCATCCTCTGTTTCTTTAATCTTTTCTTCGCTTAAATCTTGTTGAGCTTTTTCTACTAAAGTAACTACATCGCCCATTCCTAAGATTCTATTAGCCAATCGATCGGGGTGGAAAAGCTCAAGATCAGTAATTTTTTCTCCAACACCAATGTATTTAATTGGTTTACCTGTTACATGTTTCATGCTTAATGCTGCGCCACCTCGTGCATCACCATCAGCTCTTGTAAGAATAATTCCAGATAAGTTTACAGCGGTATCAAATTCTTTTGCAACATTTACTGCTATTTGTCCTGTTAATGAGTCTGCCACTAAAATTGTTTCTACCGGTTTTGTAATATCTTTAATTTGCTTAATCTCGGACATCATTGTTAAGTCTATTTGAGTTCTACCTGCCGTATCAAATATAATAACATCTGAACCATTAAGGTTGGCGGCATTCAATGCTCTATTAGCAATGTCAATTGGTTGTTGCTTTTCAACTATTGGTAAACATTGAAGCCCATTTGCTTCAGCAAGTAATTCAAGTTGTTTTTGTGCAGCTGGTCTGTAAACATCTAAACTAACTACCATTACTTTTTTTTTATAATTCTTCTCTATATTTTTTGCTAACTTTGCTGCAGACGTTGTTTTACCTGAACCCTGTAACCCAACTAATAAAAGACAAACAGGTGGAATAGCTTTAAAATTTAGCTCTTCATTTTTAGAACCTAAAATATTTACTAGTTCATCGTAAACTATTTTAACTATCATCTGCCCAGCAGATGTTGATTTTATAATTTCTTTACCAATTGCTTTTGGTTTTACATTGGCTATAAATTCTTTTGTAACAGGAAGGGCCACATCAGCCTCTAATAAAGCTAGCCGTATTTCTTTTAAACCAGAGTCAACTTGTTCCTCCGTCAATGAGGGAGCACTTTTTAGTTTAGAAAAAACACTTTCTAATTTATTTGTTAAATTTTCAAACATTTTTATAACAGCCAACACCTATCGCACTAGTGGGCGAACCTTCGCTGACTAATGTCGACACTCTTGTTTTAAGAGTACCGCAAAAACATGTGTATTTGCGGAAAGTTAGTGGAAACTACAATTTGGGGTTTTAAAAGTCAATGAATAATTATACTAATCGATTATGACAACAATTAATGCATATAAGATGGATGGCTTAGGAAATGATTTTTTAATAATTGATAGGAGAAAATCATCAGTAAATCTTTCTAAAAAACAAATTATTGATTTTGCTGATAGAAAAAAAGTTGGATTTGATCAACTAATTTATATTGAAAAAGAGACAGATCAATATGTCCCTATTACTATTTTTAATTCTGATGGAAATGAAGTAGATGCATGTGGTAATGGAAGTAGATGTATTATTGCATTATTACCGATTATTGACTCTAAGTCACAAGGGGAATACGACAAAAATTCAAAAAAAAAAATTAGTTTAAAAACTAAAAATAGAATTTTAACTGGATCTTTGACTGGTAAAAGAGAAGTACAATTGGATATGGGAAAACCTATCTTTGATTGGAATAAAATTCCTCTCTCTAAAAAGATAAATCCTAGAAAAGTAGATATAGAAATAGATGGAGAAAAATTTAATTTTGGTTTTTGTGTTAATGTTGGAAATCCCCATATAATTTTTTTCAACGTTTTTAATGAAAACTTTGATAAATATTTTCATCATTTGGAAAATATTGGACCAAGAATAGAAAACCATGAACTTTTTCCTGAAAAGGTAAATGTAACTTTTGCGTCTATTGTAAATAAAGAGAATATTTATATTAGAGTTTGGGAGAGAGGTGCTGGTTTAACTAAAGCTTGTGGAACAGCGGCCTGTGCAGCTGCAGCAGCAGCACATGAATTAAAATTAATAAAAAAAACTGTAACAGTAGATTTTTATAAAAATACAAGCGAGAATAGAGGATTATACATTAACATAGTTCCTGAACTAGAAAATAAAATTCTTATGGAAGGACCTACAAGTGGTCTTTCAAAAATTCAATTAGAGGTTTGAGTATGTCTTTGTTTAGTAAATTTAAAATAGGGCTTAATAAAAGTTCTTCGGGTCTTACTGAAGGATTTAATAACATTTTTTCTAAAAAAAAAATTGACTCGAATATTCTTGAAGAGTTTGAAGAATTGATAATTTCATCAGATGCCGGTGTTGATGTGGCTAAAGAGCTTAGAAAAGATTTCGAAAATTTGAAAGTGGATAAGAAATTAGATGATCCTAAAGAAATTTTAAAACTACTTGCTGATAAAATGGCTATCGAGCTTCTAAAGTATGAAAAAGATTTAAGTTTGATGGGAAATTCAAAAACCTCAACTATAATTGTGTCAGGTGTAAATGGAGTTGGAAAAACTACATCAATTGGAAAATTAGGAAAATATTTCAAGGATAATAATAGATCTGTCGTTTTTGGAGCTGCAGACACTTTTAGAGCTGCAGCAATCGATCAGTTGCAAGTTTGGGCTCAAAAAGTAAAAGTTGATATCATCAAATCAGAAATAAATAGCGATCCAGCTTCTGTTGCATTTAAAACTGCAGAATTTGCAAAAAAAAATCAAATTGACATTGCTTTGATAGACACAGCTGGCAGGCTTCAAAATAAAAAAAACCTAATGGAAGAGTATAAAAAAATAATTAATGTTTTAAAAAAAATAGATATAACGTTTCCTAATGAGGTAATTTTAGTTTTAGACGCTACAACAGGTCAAAATGCTTTAAATCAAGTGGAAGAGTTTAGTAAAATTCATAACTTAACAGGGTTAATTATTACTAAGCTAGATAGCACTGCAAAAGGTGGGGTAGTTCTAGCGATATGTAAAAAATATAATTTACCAATAATAGCAGTAGGCATGGGTGAAAAAGAAGATGACCTTCAACCATTTAAGGCTGAGTTCTTTTCAAAAGCTTTACTTGGTATTGAAATTTAAAAATTTACTTAATGATTTTAATAATTCTTCATTAAATTTCATCATATGGTCATCGTCGTCGGTAAAATAAGAATATTTAGGTTCGTTTGCTAATTTAAATAATTTTTCTCCCATATGAAAAGGTACGATTGAGTCTCTTTTTCCATGCATTATTAATATAGGGGTCTTTATATTTTGAATTTTATTCTCAGAATCATATTTGTCTTTAAGTAGATATTTTACTGGTAACCATGGATAGATATTTTTTGCTGCCTTTGTCATTGATGTAAACGGGGACTCTAATATAACACCCTTAAAATTGCTAGATTGAGCTAGTTCAACAGCAACTCCTGTTCCTAGTGACTCTCCATAGAGAATAATATCTTTATTATCGACCCCCTTAGAATTTAGCCATTCGATAGTTTTTTTAGCATCATTATACAAGTTCTTTTCAGTAGGCTCTCCATCATTACC
>CACIVM010000025.1 GCA_902590115.1 uncultured Pelagibacteraceae bacterium
AGAATTGTTGTGTTTCAAGATCTTTTGGTAGAAAAGTAAAAGATATAAATGAACTAGAGGAGTCAGTTATTACTCATTGCTTGAATGCAGCGGAAAAAATCAGAGCTGATGATCAAATAGCAAAAAGAATAACGGTATTTATAAGAACAAGCCCATTTAATAAAAACAGAAGATACTACTCTAATTCAAAAACAATCGATTTACCAATCCCAACCAGCAATAGTATAGAATTGATAAAAAATGCTGTTAAAGCACTAACAGACATATACAAATACGGATACTCATATCAAAAGGCTGGTATAATCTTATCAGGATTGAAAGATGTTAATCAAAATGATCTAAATCTTTTAACTCCACTTTTAGAAAAAAAATCTAAAGAACTAATGAAAGCTATAGATTATACTAATACAAAATACGGAAGATACGCGATCAGTATAGCGCAAGCAGGACTAAGCAAAGGTTGGAAAATGAGAAGAGAACATTCATCAAAAATAGATACTGCCTCATTTGACTCTCTACCTAAAATAGTAGTATAAAAAAATACGGGGTGTCACTAAGACTGAGATTAAACCCGATGAACCTAACCGGTAATTCAGTAAGGGAACAATGAACAAAATATATTTATCTGCACAAACAGCAATAACTATAACAATTTTAATTGGTCTGTTCTTTATTGGGCTAGGCTATTTAAACAAAAAAAAAATATTTGATAATAAGAATTATATTGTCGGTGAGCGGGATGAAAATACGTTTTCATTAACTTCCAGTTTAACAGCCTCAGCACTAGGTGCTTGGATTTTATTTGGTCCTGCTTCTGCGGCTACTTGGGGTGGAATTGGTGCTGTTATTGGTTACGCATTAGGCACGGCCGCACCTATGTTATTTCTTTATAATTTTGGCCCAAAAATACGTAAAGAATTCCCTAACGGTTTAACACTAACTGAATTTATACAAAAAAGATTTGGTCAGACTATACTGAGATTAAGTTTATTTTTAATATTATTTTATTTAATAATTTTTTTAATAGCTGAAGTGACAGCTATAGCATTTTTATTAAATTTCATTTCAAAAATACCATTGTGGACTACAGCAGGTTTAACCTTAATTATTTGCTTACTTTATATACTAAGGGGAGGTTTCAAACTTTCAATTATTACTGACAGATATCAATTTATTTTTGTGATTTGCATTATTTTATTTTCTTTAATTTTAATAATTGGAAACTTAGATTTAACAAGTTATGAGACAATAAAAATTAATTCACCGCAATTAATTAATAAAAATTATTTACCTAATTATACAGCTGGTTTAACTTTTTTTATAGCTGTTGCATCTACTAATTTATTTCATCAAGGAAATTGGCAAAGAGTTTTTTCAGCAAAAAATAATTTAATTTTGAAAAAAAGTTTAATTAATTCTTCTATAATTATTTTTATAATAGTATTTTGGATGGGTTATACAGGGTTAATATCTTTTTCATTAAACTCTAATGTATCCCCAGATCTCGCTTTCTTCGATTTAATTTTAAATCAAAAAAGTTCATTTGTAATTGTGACAATATTAATTTTAGCATTATCATTAACATTAAGTACCATTGATACTTTAATCAATGCTATTTCAAGTTTATTTATTGTAAACGGTGACCAAATAAACAAAAGTTTAAAGGGTAATAAAGTCAAAGAAAAAACAAATTTAATTATTTTATTATTATGTTTTATAGTTTTTATTTTTGCATCGAGAGGATATAGTATACTATATTTATTTTTATTAGCTGATCTTCTATGTTGTGCAGCTGTTGTTACAATTTTTTACGGTTTTTTTAATAAAAAAATTAATCCAAAACTTGCAGCTTACTCAATAATTATTGGTTTGATTTTTGGTTTATTGTTTTTTCCAAGTCAAAATTTTGAGAGTAGTATTTTAGTTGGCAATATATTCTCAATTGATAACTTTTCAGTTTTTATTCAAGAAAACTTGCTTTTTATTTCTTTTCTCGTGTCACTTATTACTCCATTTATTATAATCTTAGCTCATTCTTTACGTAATTCATTTAGATAAATAATAACTGCAATCCATATAAACAAAAAACTTATTAATTTTTCTATTTCTAGTGGTTGACCAAGATAAAAGATACTTAAAAAAAATTGCGCTGTAGGTGTTAAAAAAAATATCATACTAGCAGGTCCAATGCCTATCAATTTAAAACCTTTAGTATACAAAAAAAGCGGGACTAAAGTCATAAATCCTGAAAAAAAAAGATAAAAAGACAATATGGGCTTATCAAATCCAAAGACGTTTGTATTATCCAAAACTAGAGAACCAAATAAAATTAATGCTATTGGTGATATCAACAAAGTTTCAAATAATAATCCTATGTCTGATGAAATATTTATTTTTTTTCTTATTAATGTATAAAAACTAAATGTGATTGCTACTATTAAACCAATCCACGGAATGTTTTTAAATTCAATTAGTAAATAAATTATTGATAAAAAAACAAGTGATATAGCTATTGCTTTATTTCTATTAATTCTTTCTTTTAAAAATATTCTACCCAAAAAAACACTCAAAATAGGAAAAATGTAATAACCTAGAGATGCATCTAGCATATTGTTTACTGAAATAGAATAAAGCCATGTAAACCAATTAATAGAAACTAAAACACCAGTAATAAATAATAAAGTCAAAATTCTTAGAGATTTAGATACTTTTTTAAATTCTGACCACTTTCCAAAAAAAAAGGTCGTAAATACTAAAAGTAGTGTAGTCCAAATAGTACGATGTATCGTTAATTCGATAGGTGATGCAAAAGATACAAATTTAAAATAAATTACACCTATGATTCCCCACCAAAGAGAAGCACCAGCTGTAAATAAAGATCCTTCAAATAATTTTTTTTTCATTTCATCATTTTTTTGATTGATTTATATGGTAATAATTTAATAATTAGTACTAAATAACACTGGAAATATGGAAGAGTGGGTGAGCGGTTGAAACCAGTTGGTTGCTAACTAACCGTACGAGTAACA
Source organism: uncultured Pelagibacteraceae bacterium (assembly GCA_902590115.1). Lineage (GTDB taxonomy): Bacteria > Pseudomonadota > Alphaproteobacteria > Pelagibacterales > Pelagibacteraceae > Pelagilacustribacter. The sequence goes on from CACIVM010000025.1 coordinate 3,030, forward strand.
TCGTACCGAGAGTTCGAATCTCTCCTCTTCCGCCAGTTATTTAAAAAACTCCTTAATTATAACCGGTTCTTTGCTAATCATGTATTTATATACATTAACGTTTTCTAGAACTCTTTGAACATAATTTCTAGTTTCTTTAAACCTTATTAATTCAATCCAGTCTATATAACTTAATTGATTTTTAGCTGGATCACCATTTACTCTTCTCCAAGTTTTTACTCTATTAGGACCTGCGTTGTAGGCTGCTATTGCGAATGGATAAATTCCATTATAGTCAGTTAATAATCCGTTAAAATAATAAGACCCTAATTTTATATTATAAATAGGATCATTTGTTAAACCACTAATGCTATAAGGTAGCCTTGCTTGTTTTGCAACAATTTTTGCAGTGTATTTCATTAATTGCATCATGCCTCTAGCACCTGCATAACTATATGCCTTACTATCGAACTCACTTTCTTGTCTAATAATAGCGTGTATCATTTCACTTGGAGGCATAGACTTATTATTAATTTCTCTTGGTGTTGAAATAATCGGATAATTATATTTTAAATAAAATCTTTTTTCATACGAAGCCTTTTTAGAAATTTGAATAGCAAAATCGTATCTTTCTATCTCAACAGATAATTTCGCTGCTAGTACTTCACTACCTTCCTCAATATTTAAATTCGCAAGATGTTTAAGAATATCTTTTGAATATTTAGTATGATCAAGTTCTTTAAGAATCCTCACAATTCTAACAAGTCTATTTTTTGAGAATTCTTTTTCATAATCTTTAGAATATGAAGCATCTTCTTTTAAAGTAAATTCCCCTCCGTAATTAATTTCTTTGAAACAAAGTTGTCCATAATACGTTGTTAAAAATTTTGAACCTGCATTAAAATATTCTTCAGCTTTTTTGGTATTGCCTATTTTTTGGTAAGACTTTCCTAACCAGTAAGCACCTCTTGCTAAACTAATAGGATAACTTACATTATCATAGAAATTTAAAAAATGATTTATAGCGTATTCTTGTGATTTCAAAAATGAATGAGCAATCCAACCCGCTAACCATTCAGCTTCTGCAAATTCTGGCCCGGATGAAAGAGAATGTTCGCTTGCTATTTTGTAAGCAGTTTTATACCTTTTTTTGTATAGTAAACTTCTTACTATACTTTCTCTTTGTTTCCACCATAGATCAGCTCTTACAAGTTCTTCTTCAGATCTATTTGAATTATCATAAAGTATTTGAAGAGAAGACTCTAATCTTCCTCTTCTGTTCCTCCATTTTAATCTATCGTATTCAAGTCCAATATTTTTTTTAAATCTGTCAGGAACTTTTGCAATAGCATTATCAACTCCATAGGAATTACTCATTAATATTTGTCTAGCGTTATATAAGGCTTTAAAATCGGAGGGCAAATATACAAGCATTCTCTTAAGGTCCCAATATTTTTTGTTCCAGGCTAAGTAATCTGCTCTTTTAATATGATCTTCACTATCTAATATGGATTTGAATTTTTTTCGATAAAATCTTAATTGACTCTTACTCAAATCTGCATTTGTCCAACCTTCCTTAACTAATTGTTTAGAATTATTAATATCTTTTAGATTAAAATATGCTTCACCTAATTTTAATTTTCCTGTACCGCTAACAGGTGGAAATTCTTCAAACCATCTAATTATATTTTTAGGAGAGGAACTTTTGAGAAAAATCTTTTGTTCTGCTAAATATTGCAATCTCCCTATTCTTGGAAAATCTGAATTGTTTCTTATGAAAGTTTCGTATGTTGAAAATGTTGCATTGTTTGAACTCTTCATCAAATAGAGCCACTGAACAAACAATTTAAAGTCTCTATCTTTTATTTTTTCAGAGGTTTTATATCCTGTAATCATTTTTCCTGATTTAATTTGACTAAATGCTATTTTTGCTCTTTCAAAATCCTTTTGATTTAGAAATTTTGATTTTTTAACAGAAGCAGTTGTTTTTCTAATTGTTTTTGGCTTTTTTCGAGGTAACACAAAAGCATCAGAAATATTTTTTTTTTCAACTTTTTTTACTATTTTTTCTTCTTGTTTG
>CACIVM010000026.1 GCA_902590115.1 uncultured Pelagibacteraceae bacterium
AACTCGATAAAATTTCAGTCTCGATAATTAATCCTGGTATGACTTTGACTGGAAGACTTAAAGCTCTTTTAAAAGCTGACGCAAAAATTCTTAAAAAAAATATAAACCATATTCTAAAACTAAGGTCCAAGGCTGCAGGAATTAAAAGACCTACAACACCTGAGGAAGTTTCAAAATTAGTTGTAAAACTTTTAAAAGACAAAAGATCTAATGGAAAAATTATTAAAATTAATGGAGGAAAGGTCAAATATTAAGATAAATGAAATTTTATTATTTATTTTTTTTTATATTTTTTTTTACAAAAGTCTCTGCTGAACTAAAGTTAACACCGATATTAGAGGATCTTAATAAACCATGGTCTGTAACGCTTAAAAGTAACTCCGAACTTTTAATAACAGAAAAATCGGGTAATATTATTTTTTTTAATAAAAAAAAAAATATAATAAAAAAAATTCCACACAATTTGAAAGTTCTTGAAGATGGTCAAGGAGGACTTTTAGATATTTTATTTAGAGATCAAAAAGTTTATGTATCTTATTCTGAAGATAGGGGAGATGGTAAGTCGAGTACCTCAGTGGCAGTTGCGAATTATAATTTAGATCTTTTGAATTTTAATAATATATTTCAAGCAGAACCACCTATAGCTAGTGGTTATCACTTTGGTTCACGTTTGGTAATTAGAAAAGATAAACTTTATGTTTCGGTGGGGGAGAGAGGAAAAGGGATCATAGCTCAAGATCCAAAAAAACATCCTGGCAGTATAATCAGAATAAATTTAGATGGAAGTATTCCAAAAGATAATCCTAAATTTTTAGATAAAAAAGAATGGTTGCCCGAAATTTATCAAATAGGAATAAGAAATGTTCAAGGCATGGCCTTGTCTCCTTACGATGGAGAAATTTATATGACTAACCATGGTGCAAGAGGAGGAGATTGGTTTGGTCTTTTATTTAAAGGGGGAAATTATGGATGGGATAAACTTTATTGGGGTGGAACGAAGTACTCTGGTTTACCAGGAGGACCTAAGTGGCTACCTGGATTTGATAAGCCAATTAAATATTATGTTCCATCTATAGCTACTTCTGCTTTGCTTATTTACAAAGGAAAGGAATTTTCTGAATGGAACGGAAAAGCATTAATCTCAGCATTAAAAGATCAATCTATTAGGCTTTTAACTTTTAAAAATAACCAATTTATAAAAGAAGAAATCATATTTAAAGATGAGATTGGTAGAATAAGAGATATAAAAATTGATAATGAAGGAAGAATTCTTGTTTTGACAGATCAAGGTGGCCTTTGGTTAATGAGCAGAGGTTGACTTTTTAAAAAGTCACCCATTTCTTTTTTGATGATGATTTTATACAACCGTCGATAAATTTTGCAGTTAGTAGCCCCTCATAAGCTGTAGGGAAAAAATACCTTTTTTTTGTGTTCTTTGAGTTAATTTTCATTGCAATCTCTTTATATAAATTAGAAAAGGCACTCAAATAACCCTCAGGATGTCCATACTTAATTCTTGAAAAATTTTTTGAGAAATTACTCTCATTAAAACCTCTTTCTAAAAATTTAGTTGCACCATTTGCAGTGCTGTATTTTAAATAGTTTGGATCATTTTGTACCCATTCTATACTTCCCTTAGAGCCAAAAACTCTAATTCTTAGTCCGTATATACCACCTTTAGCAGTTGTAGAAGTCCAAAATAATCCTTTAGCTCCATTTTCATAATTTATAAAAACTTGTGCATTAGTATCAAATTTAATTTTTTTGGAGTATTGCTTGATGTCAGCAAATAAGCTTTTACCTTTTAATCCAGTCATGTAGTTACACAAGTGGTATGCATGAGATCCAATTTCATTAAGCACTGTAGAGACTCCTGCTATTTTTTTGTCTAATTTCCACTTAAATATCTTTTTTGCTGTTGCAGGTGATACTTTTTTTCCATTTGTCCAATCTTGGATATACTCGACGTTAATGTATTCAACATTTCCAAGTTTTTTGTCCTCAATGAGTTTTTTAGCATGTCTAACCATTGGGTATGCTGAATAATTATGTGTAAGGCCATAAACAATTTTTTTGTTGTTTTTAATAGTTCTAAAAAGTCTTTGAGCTTGCTTCAAAGAACCAGCAAAAGGTTTGTCAGATATGACATGAATATTGTTTTTAATAAAAAACTCGGCTATTTCTTGATGACTTCCTGGAGGTGTCATAATAGCTACCACTTCTATGCCATTTTTAATTTTTTTCTCAGATAAACAAAGATCTTTATAATTTTTATAACACCTATCTTTTTTCAGGCCTATACTTTCTCCAAAGCTTTTACTAACTTTATAATTTCTCGAGAAGACGCCAGCTACAACCTCATACTTGTCATCAAATCTAGATGCTATTCTATGAACATGACCTATCCAAGACCCAGGACCTCCTCCAATAATTCCAAGTTTTAATCTCTTCATTAATTAATTTTAATTTTTTTACCTTTTTTTGCACTTTTAAGTATCGCATCAAATATTTTAAGAGATTGCAAGCCATCATTTCCGGTTACTTTTGGTTTAGCTTTACCTAAAACAACGTCGCATAGATGATCAATTTGATTTACTAGAGTAAATTTACTTAAACGAATATTAAAATCTTTATGATAAATTGGTTTCCACCAACTTCTTTCACCTTTGTTATACCAATGTTTTAAGTTAGGAAATTGTATTGAACTTTTAGTGCCACCGATAAAATATGCGGATTGATTTGTAATTGGGTAGGCTGGATTTTCTCCCGCTGTTAGCTCATAACTATAAGGAGCTACGATTGTATCAGAAACGCTTAATGTACATAATGCTCCTGATTTAAATATAAAATTAACAACCGCAGTATCTTCTACTTCGAATTTTCTAATTTTATTTGAGATTGTTGCTTGTACGTGAGTTATTGAACCTAACAGATAACAGATGAGATCTATATCGTGCACTAGATTTATACCTAGAGGACCACCACCTTTTTTAACTCGCCACTTTTCTTTATACCAGTCTTTATTTTTATATAACCAACACATAACATTAGCAGCAACAATCTTTCCAAGATTTCCACTATCAATTTTTTTTTTAACTTTTTCTACAATGCTATTATGTCTTCTATGATAACCAATCAATAAGTGAGTTTTATTTTTTTTTGAGCTTGAGATAATTTTTTTTTGCTTTTGAAATGTCATCAGAAATTGGTTTTTCTAATAACACAGGTATTTTAGCATTTAAAAAACTCATAGTATGTTTTTCATGAAACTGATTAGGTGTAGCAACAATTACAGCATCTGGTTTGTTATTTTTAATCAATTCATCTGAGGTTTTATAGAATGGAACTTTAAACCTTTTTGCATGAATAATAGACTTTTTGTTAACATCAACAATTGAATGAAGCTTTGCTTTTTTTGAAGCACTTATAGCCCTTAAATGTTGACTTCCCATCAGGCCAATACCAACAATTGCAATTTTTAATTTTTTTTTCAAATTAATATTTAATCTTAAATTTAAAGTTATTCTGTCTATATCCATCTTTCATGACTTCAAGGTAATACTTTGCAGGTTTTAATAAGG
>CACIVM010000027.1 GCA_902590115.1 uncultured Pelagibacteraceae bacterium
GATGATTTGGACAAAATTTTAAAAAAGTCCAAATATCAAACCTTAGGTATAACTAATTTTGCTGCTATTCCTATGAATAAGATCCCGGGTGATGAAGAGTCTATCAAAGGACATAATGTTAGAGGTATATATTGGACAAAACCTGATGAAACAGGAAAAGAAGTTGCTAGAGATAAACCGATTGATGAGTCAAAATATTCCGAATTAACTTCTGAGTTTAAAGACACATATTTCGAAGAAGTTTACAATACTTTAAAAAAAAAATTTAAGTTAGGTAGAGTTAGAATTTTGTTAAAAGAGCCGAGATCTACTTTAAGTTGGCATAAAGATCCTGAGCCAAGATTACATATCCCAATTATTACAAATCCTGGGTGTAAAATGGTTATAGAAGATGTAGCTAAACATATGCCTGCTGATGGAAAAGTTTGGATAACAAATAACACAAGATATCATAATTTCTTTAATGGCGGAGAACAAAACAGAATTCATATAGTTGCCTGTTTATTAGAAGATAGATTTAATTAATTTGAAATCAATTTTTAAAACAATCTGTATTTCTTCAGATCATGCTGGATTTAAAACAAAAGAACTGATTAAAAATTTTTTAATTGAGAATTATTTGTCAATAATTGATCTTGGGCCTCAAGAGGATAAATCGGTAGATTATCCCGATTTCGCAAAAAAAATTGCTAAAAGAATTAGATCAAAAAGGAGTGAAATTGGTATATTAGTTTGTGGTTCTGGCACTGGTATGGCTATGTCAGCAAATAAATTCAAGGGTGTTAGGGCAGCGGTTGGCTATAATCTTAAATCAACATATTTGTCTCGTTTGCATAATAATGCTAATATATTATGTTTAGGAGCTAGATTAACGAGAAAAAATGATTTAAAAAAGATCGTAAAATGTTTTCTTGTAACTAAGTTCGAAGGAGGAAGACACTTAAGGAGAATTAAAAAAATATAATGTCTACTGTAAAAAAAATTGATAAGTTTATTAATAACTTTTTTGATGAAAGCTTAAAATCATCTGACTCAGAACTATACGACTCTATATTTAAAGAATTTAATAGACAACAAAATCACATAGAGCTAATTGCATCTGAAAATATAGTTTCAAAGGCTGTTTTAGAAGCACAGGGATCAGTTTTAACTAATAAGTATGCCGAGGGTTATTCAGGTAAAAGATATTATGGTGGCTGTGAACACGTTGATGTTGCAGAAGATTTAGCAATTGAACGTGCTAAAAAATTATTTAATTGCAAATTTGCAAACGTTCAACCACACTCTGGTGCTCAAGCTAACGGGGCTGTCTATCTGGCTCTGATTAAACCTGGAGATACAATATTGGGTATGAGCTTAAATTCTGGTGGACACCTAACTCATGGAGCTAAACCAGCACAGTCAGGAAAATGGTTTAATGCTGTACACTATGAAGTAACAAAAGATACTGGATTAATTGATTATCAAAATGTTGAGGATCTCGCAATTAAACACAAGCCTAAAATTATTATAGCTGGTGGAAGCGCTTACTCACGAATTATAGATTTTAAAAAGTTTAGACAAATTGCCGATAAAGTTAATGCTTATTTTTTAGTGGATATGGCTCATTTTTCAGGTTTAGTAGCTGGTAAAGCATATCCAAATCCTTTGGATTACGCAGATGTTGTCACATCAACAACTCACAAAGTTTTAAGGGGCCCACGTGGTGGAATTATATTAACAAATAAAGAAGAATTAATAAAGAAATTTAACAGCGCAATTTTTCCAGGCTTACAAGGTGGACCCTTAATGCACGTTATAGCTGCTAAAGCAGTGAGTTTCAAAGAAGCACTTCAACCCGAGTTTAAACTTTACACAAAAAAAGTAATTGATAATGCAAGAATTTTATCTAACACATTAATAAAAAATAATTTTAAGATTTTTTCAGGCGGAACAGACACTCATTTGATGTTAGTAGATTTAAGACCATATAACGTTACTGGTAAAGATGCAGAAAAAAGCTTGGGTAATGCAAATATTACTTGTAATAAGAATGGAATACCTTTTGATACACAAAGTCCATGGATAACTTCTGGCATACGTCTTGGTACTCCAGCCTGTACTACCAGGGGTTTTGGAATAAAAGAATTTACATTAATTGGTGAGCTAATAACAAAGGTTATTAATGGATTATCTAAAAACCCATCAGATAATTCTAAGGTTGAGAAAGAAGTAAAAAAAGAGATTATTGATCTTTGTACCGCTTTTCCTATATATAGTGTAAGGTAAAAATTATTTAACTATGCTTTGTCCTTTTTGTAGAGAAAAAGATACTTCTGTAGTAGACTCACGTCCAACTGAGGACGGTACTGCAATTAGAAGACGAAGATTATGCGGTTGTGAACGTAAAGAAAGATTTACAACATTTGAAAGAGTTCAGTTTCAAGAATTAACTGTAATCAAAGGCAATGGGAAAAGAGAGCCTTTTGACAGAGATAAAGTTTCTAAATCAATAAGAATTGCTACAAGAAAAAGACCTTTAGATAGTGATAGTATTGAAAAATTTATTTCAAAAATTGTTCGAAATCTTGAGGGGTTAGGTGAAAGTGAAATACCCACATCTACCATTGGTAAATTCATTATGGAAGGCCTTTCGAGTTTAGATAAAGTCGCTTACGTTAGGTTTGCTTCAGTTTATAAAAACTTCAAAGAAGCTAAAGATTTTGAAGAATTTGTGGGCAAACTAGATGAAACAAAATCATAATCTATATTTAAAATTAGCTTTTGAACAAGCTAGAATTAACCTAGGTTCAACAAAGGCTAATCCTTCCGTCGGGTGCGTGGTTGAGAAAGATAATACAATTATATCTTCTGGACGTACCTCAATTAATGGCAGACCTCATGCTGAATATAATGCATTGAATAAAAAATTAAATTTTTCAAAATCAAATTTATATGTGACATTAGAACCTTGCTCACATTATGGGGTTACACCACCATGTACAAACCTAATAAAAAAGAAAAAAATAAAAAATGTATATTTTTCAATATATGATTTTGATATTAGATCCAAAAATAAAGCGAAAAACCTTTTAAAAAGATTTAATATAAATGCCAAGGGTAATTATTTAAAAAAGAAAGGCCTTATTTTTTATGAAAATTATAGAATTCAGCATTCGCAAGATACACCATTAATTGATGCAAAAATTGCCATATCTAAAGACTATTATACAATCAATAAAAAATCTAAGTGGGTCACAAACAATCAATCAAGAATACGTGCTCAATTTTTGAGGTCTCAGTATGATTGCCTGATAACTACATCTAAAACCGTCAACACTGATAATCCAATTTTAGATTGTAGAATTGAAGGTTTAGAACATAAAAGTCCTGATATTTTTATAATAGATAGATTTTTAAGATTAAAAAAAAATCTCAAAATTGAAAAAAAAAGTAGGAACAGAAAAATTCACATTATAACTTTATATAAGAATAAAAAAATTATTTCATCTCATATGAAAAAAAAATA
>CACIVM010000028.1 GCA_902590115.1 uncultured Pelagibacteraceae bacterium
TCTATCCTTTAAAAGATGTTGAGCCAAATTGGCACCACCCAATTATGAAGAAAAACCTTAATTATTTTATTAACCAGTTGAGCTTAATTTCTCGAGTAGAGATTACAAGATTAAATAAAAATGTTATAATTAATCATGATTAACAATAATGAATTAATAAACAAAATTAAAAATTATAACAAATTTCTCAACCCAGAAAATTTAACCAAAGCTTACGAATTTGCTGTAAAAGCTCATAAAGACCAAAAACGTAGATCTGGGGATCCATATGTTATCCATCCAGTCGCCGTTGCGAATATATTATCTGATCTAAGACTTGATAGTGCAACAATAGTAACAGGATTATTGCATGATACAATCGAAGATACTAATGCTACGTATGATTTAGTTTTAAAAGAATTTGGCAAAGAAGTAGCTGATTTAGTTGATGGCGTTACAAAAATTTCGGCTTTAGAAAATAAAGCTAAAGAGAATTCAAAAGCTGAAAATTTTAGAAAACTTATTTTAGCAACTTCAAAGGATATAAGAGTTTTACTTGTTAAACTTGCAGATAGACTTCATAATATGAGAACTATAAAAGCTTTTGATTCAATAGAGAAACAAAAAAGGATTGCTAAAGAAACCATGGAAATTTATGCACCTTTAGCCGATAGAATGGGCATGAATAGAATTAGAGATGAATTAGAAGATTTATCCTTTGATATATTAAATAAAGATGCAAGACATTTAATTCAAAATAGATTGAAATTCATAAAAAGTAATAGAGAAAATAATTTTAAATCAATTTCTCAAGAACTTATAGGATTACTTAAATCAAAAGGAATAATCGCTAAAATTGCAGGTCGAGAAAAAACTCCATTTTCAATCTGGAGAAAAATGCAAAATAAAAAAATTTCATTAGAACAGCTAACAGATATTATTGGTTTTAGAGTCTTACTTAACAATGTAGACGATTGTTATAAAACTTTAGGTGTGTTTCATTCAAAATACTCTGCAGTTCCAGGCAAATTTAAAGATTATATTTCAACACCAAAAATAAATAAATATAAATCAATTCATACTTCAGTAATTGGCCCTTTTAAACAAAGAATAGAAATACAAATAAGAACCCATGAGATGCATGAATTTGCAGAGAGAGGTATCGCTTCACACTGGAAGTACAAATCATCAGAAAAACTTTCAGATCTTTCTTGGAAGGAGTATGATTGGTTAAGAGACTTAGTTGAAATTATTGAGAATGGAAACAGCCCAGAACATTATTATGAATTTACAAAATTACAGATGTTTCAAGAAAACGTTTTTTGTTTTACTCCTAAGGGCGCAGTAATAAAGCTTCCAAAAAATGCTACTCCAATAGATTTTGCATATGCCGTTCACACAAAAGTTGGGGATACAGCAATAGGTTGTTTTATTAATGGGAAAGAACAGCCACTTCAGGCAAATTTAAAAAATGGAGATATGGTCGACATTACTCTTTCAAAAAAGGTTTCTCCATCGTTACACTGGTTATCTTCATCAAAAACTGGAAAAGCAAGAGCTGCAATAAGAAGATATTGGCAGGATAAACTTAATGACAATAATTTAAACAAAGACAAAATGTATAATTGTTCTCTAATAGTTGACCTTCCTCATAAACCTGGAGTATTAGGTGAAATTAGTACCCTAATTGGCATGAATGGGTGCAACATAATTAATGTAGAAATGATGAGTAGAAAAACTGATTTTCTTCAATTTTCTTTTGAAATACAAATAAATGATTTAAAAAACTTCACAAACTTGATAAGTCAAGTAAAACAAAAAAATTATAAATTTAAGATAGTTCGCCACAAACAGAAAAAAAATGCTTTCTTACGAAGAATCTTTGAAAATTTTAAAAGAAACTAAGGCATTCCTAGAAGGCCACTATATTCTTTCTTCTGGATTACATAGTCCAAACTATATTCAGTGTGCACAATTATTAAGCAAACCAAAAAAAGCATCAATACTGTGCAAAGATTTATCGAAAAAAATATTAAATGATCATAAAGATTTTGATTTAATATTGTCGCCAGCCATCGGTGGAATTGTTATAGGCTATGAGATGGGCAGGTTACTAGATAAAGTAACTATTTTTTGTGAGAGAGTAAACAACGAGTTTTGTTTAAGAAGAGACTTTTCAATAAAAAAAGATATGAGGGTATTGATAGTTGAAGATGTTATAACTACAGGTAAGTCTAGTTTGGAGTGTGAAAAAATAGTAAAACATTTTAAAGCAGAGGTAGTTGGTTTTGCATGTTTAATAGACAGATCAAATGATAAGTCTAAATTAACAAAAAAGATTACATCTCAAATTAAAATTAACATACCGTCTTATAGCCCAGATAATTTGCCTGATGCCTTAAAAAAGATTAAGGCTGTTAAACCTGGTAGCCGAGGTCTTTGATGTTTAAAAAAAAGAGATTAGGAGTAAATATTGACCATGTTGCGACTGTTAGAAATGCACGCGGCGACATCTATCCTGAGCCTTTAAGAGCTGCATTAGAAGCAAGAAAATTTGGAGCAGACTCAATCACAATACATTTGAGAGAAGACAGAAGGCATATAATAGATAGTGATTTAAAAAAAATTAAATCAAAAATTAAGATACCGCTTAACCTTGAAATTGCAGCTACAAAAGAAATGTTTCAAATAGCCTTTAAATATAGACCAGATTTTATTTGTTTAGTACCAGAAAGACGGAAAGAAATTACTACTGAAGGAGGTTTAAATTTAAATTTTAATAAAATATTCCTCAAAAATAATATTCAAAAATTAAAGAAAAGAGGAATTAGAGTTAGTTTATTTATTGAGCCAAGTATAAAAGATATATTAAAAGCAAAAAATTATTATAAAAGTGATTGTATAGAAATTCACACAGGAAAATTTTGTAGATTGGTAAATAACAAAAAAAAATATAAATTTGAATTTAATAAAATAAAAAAAGCTGCAAAGTTAGCCAAAAAAATAGGGCTTGAAGTTCATGCTGGCCATGGATTA
>CACIVM010000029.1 GCA_902590115.1 uncultured Pelagibacteraceae bacterium
CAAGCTCAAATGGGTTGTGATGTAATTGCGCCATCAGATATGATGGATGGCAGAGTGGGTCTAATTAGAAAAAATTTAGATAAAAAAGGATTAATACATACAAAAATTTTATCTTATGCTGTAAAATATTCATCAAACTTTTATGGACCATTTAGGGAGGCTATCGGAACTAACTTGAAACTTAAAGGTGATAAAAAAACATATCAAATGGATTTTAGAAATTCAAAAGAAGCATTAAGAGAAGTTGGGTTGGACATTAAAGAAGGAGCAGATTTTGTAATGGTGAAACCTGGTATGCCTTATTTAGATATTATAAAATTAATAAAAGATAATTTTAAAATACCAGTATTTGCATATCAAGTGTCAGGTGAATATTCTATGATTAAAAATTCAGTAACGAAAAATATTTTAAATAAAGATGCAATTATCGAAAGTTTAATTTCTTTTAAAAGATCAGGAGCTTCCGGAGTTATTACATATTTTGCATTAGAGGCTGCGAAAATCCTTAAATCTCAAGCATAATACTTTTCCAGGAGAATTCTATTTTGCGGAAAAATTAGATTATTAGGTATAAAAAACTTATTCATATAAATGTTTCTAGTAAAATTTAGTCCATCTTTAATCTCTTTTTTTGATATTTTGCCATAATCATAATCTTGAATTAAATATTTAGGGACAGAATAATTTACTCCATCAAATTTGATAATTTGTAGGTTGTCTTGATTATCTTTAAATTTTTCCAAATTAAAACCATAACCAAGTTTAATTCCCAAAAAATAAAATGTATTATCCAATATTCATAATTATATTGATCGTTTAACAATTCTAAATTTCTATAAATTGTTTGATGATTTTGTGATTCTGGTAAAAGTTGATTAAGTAAATTCGAGGTAGACATAATAGCAGTAGTTTTCTCTTTATTATCAAAAAATTTAGGTGATATCGGATCAATTAATTCTGTTTTAAAGTATCCAATTGAATTTTCATTCTTGGATGAATAACTTAAAAATATCTTATTACCAATTTGTAAGTAGTTTCTAATTTTTCTAGAATTTCCTCCATACACAATGCCTGAAACTTTACCTTTTGTTTTTGTAAAAACACTAATAATATTGGCATTCTCTCTGAATTTTTTTTTTGATAATAAGAATCCCTCTGTTTCCCAATTCATACTATTTTAATAGATTTTAATAATAATTTTGCAGCTTCCTGTTGAGCTTTTTTTATTGAATTTCCTTTACCAAATATTTTTTTAACATTTGGGATAGTTACATTTACTCTAAATATTGGACTATGTTGAGGCCCTTGTCTTTTCTCTAAAGAGTATTTGGGTAATACTTTGTACTTCTTTAAACAATATTCTTGTAATTTAGATTTTGGATCAATTACTGACAAATCTGATCTGATTAAGTAATTTTCCCAATTTTTTAATATAAATTTTTCTACATTTTTTAAATCTGAGTCAAGGAAAATTGCTCCAATTATTGCTTCCAAACAATCACTTAAAATTTTTTCATTTGACCTTGCTAACTTTTTTGAACTTTCACCAAGTTGCATAAACTTTTTTAAATTAATTTTAGAAGCAATCTCTGCACAAGTCTTTTTATTTACTAGACTTGCATATTTTTTATCAATAGCTCCCTCGTTTTCTTCTTTATAAATTTCAACTAACTTCTTTGAAATTATCAAGCCTAACACTCTATCTCCTAAAAATTCTAATTTTTCGTTATTATTGTCTTTATTATAACTTTTGTGAGTAAGACTGAGTTTTAATAAATCAATATTTTTAAATTTATATTTGATATTCTTTTCTAGTAATTCTAAATAATTTTTCATTTCAACTTTTTAAAAAATCTATCTAATCTTATAGAGTTACTCCAATTCCAAAACTTAAGTACACTACCTTTTAAAGTATCATTAGAAAAAAAAATCAATTGCGCTTTACCTACTAAATTAACATTTTTCACATAACCCACACTTGACAAGTATCTACTATCTTTAGAGCAATCCCTGTTATCCCCTAACAAAAAATAATGATTTTTAGGAACTTCAAAGATATCAGTGTCGGATAAGCTTTGCTCATTACTATATGCAATATTATAAGAGACTCCATTGGGTAAAATTTCTCGATATTCAGTGATATCCATCTTAAATGGTCCACATCTTAGAGCAGATGAATTACTTATTTTTTCTTTTTTTATAATAGCGCCATTTAAATATAAATTTCCATCAATAAACTGTATTTTATCACCAGGCATACCAATTAATCTTTTAATATAGTCTGTTCTATTATCTGAAGGGGTTTTAAATACCACCAGATCCCCACGGATTGGTTTTTTTTTAATAATTCTTCCTTCAAAAAAAGGTGGGCTAAAGGGAAGAGAGTGTTTACTAAAACCATAAGAATATTTAGAAACAAAAATTCTATCACCAACTAATAGTGTTGGTTCCATTGAGGAAGAAGGTATGTAGAAGGGTTGAAATAAAAACGATCTAATCAATAACGCAATAATTAAAGCATAAAATATCGTTTTTATATTATCTATAATGTTTATTTTTTTAAGATATTCTATCATTTAGTTATTATCACTGAAGCTAATACGAAAGGATTGTCGTCCGAAAGCGACAAAAATATCTCAAATTTATTTGATTTAAGAATTTTTTTCACGATTTTCTTGTTCTTTTTATCAAGGTAAATTATAGGTTTGCCTTTTGAATTGTTTATAATTTCAATTCCTTTAAAACTGATTCCATTTG
>CACIVM010000030.1 GCA_902590115.1 uncultured Pelagibacteraceae bacterium
TGCAACTAATAAGTTGGTTTTGCCAGGGATGATAGATACGCAAGTTCACTTTCGAGAACCAGGCTCTACAGACTCAGAAGATCTTGAAAGTGGAAGTAGAGCAGCTGTTCTTGGTGGTGTTACGTCACTCTTTGAAATGCCTAATACAAATCCACCAACTTCAAATTTAATTGAATTTGATAAAAAACTTAAAGCTGCAAAAAATAGAATGCACAGCAATTATGCATTTTACTTTGGAGCTACTCCAGATAACACTGATCAGCTTTCTCAATTAAGAAAAGTCGAAGGCTGTTGTGGTGTAAAACTTTTTGCAGGATCTTCAACTGGTAATCTATTAGTGGATAAAGAAAATGATATTGAAAAAGTGATTTCTAGTAGTGATAGAATAGTTTCAATCCATTCTGAAGACGAAGATATCATTAAAATGAGAAAAAAATTTATAAAAAAAGGGGACGTTCATTCACATCCCGACTGGAGAAATGTAGAGTGTGCAATATCTTCAACTCGAAGAGTTGTTAAAATTGCAGAAAGATACAACAAAAGCATTCACGTTTTACACGTTACCACGAAAGAGGAAGTTGATTTTTTAGCAATGCACAAAAAAAATGTAACTTTTGAAACTACACCCCAACACCTCACTTTATTTGCACCGGATTGTTACAATAAATTAGGAACATACGCTCAAATGAATCCACCTCTTAGAACCAAAGAGCATCATGACCGTCTTTGGACTGCTATAAAGAATAATATAGTCGATGTTCTGGGGTCAGATCACGCTCCACACTTAAAAGTGAACAAAGAAAAAGAGTATCCTGATACACCATCTGGAATGCCCGGAGTTCAAACCATAGTTCCAGTAATGCTTGATCATGTTAACAGTGGCAAACTAAAGTTAAGTCAACTTATAAATTTGATGTGCGAAAACCCTTGTAAAATTTTTGGAATAAAAGATAAAGGTTTTTTGAAAGAAAATTTTGATGCGGACTTTACAATAGTTGATATGGACAAAGAAGTAACTATAAAAAATGAAATGATAGCGAGTAAATGTGGGTGGACGCCATTTCATAATTACAAAGTAAAAGGATTTCCAATTGCAACAATCGTAAATGGAAATATTGTGATGAAAGATGGTAAAATTATATTAGAGTCTAAAGGTGAACCCTTAGTTTTTTAGTATTTTATTTTCAATTAAATCAGCTTTAATCTCATCTAAAATAGCAGGGTCATCGATTGTTGCTGGCATTTTATATGGTTCATTATCTGCAATTTTTCTTACCGTTCCTCTCAAAACTTTACCTGATCTTGTCTTAGGCAATCTTTTCACAATAATAGCTATTTTGAATGCCGCGACTGGTCCAACTTTTTCTCTAACCATTGAAACACACTCTTTTATTATGTCTGAGTTTTTTTTTGATACTCCTGCTTTTAAAGCTAACAATCCTATAGGTATTTGTCCCTTTAGTTTATCTGCTATTCCAATTACAGCACATTCTGCTACTGATTTATGCTCGGCTAGAACTTCTTCTATTGCGCCAGTTGACAACCTATGGCCCGCAACATTAATGATATCGTCAGTTCTTGACATTATCCAAACATAACCATCTTCATCTATATGACCGGCATCATAGGTCTGATAGTACCCTGGATAATTAGACATATAGTTTTCTTTATATCTTTTGTCAGCTCCCCATAAAGTCGGAAAAGTACCTGGAGGTAAAGGTAATTTTACAACTATATCACCCATTTTACCAGGACCTACCTCTTTACCTTCAGAATTTAAAACTTTTAAATCGTAACCAGGCACTGGTTTAAAAGCTGATCCATACTTCACTGGAAATTTTTCTATACCAGTGCAACTAGAGGTAATTGCCCAACTAGTTTCAGTTTGCCACCAATGATCAATAACTGGTGAACCTGACAACTTTTCAAACCATTTAATAGTATCAGGGTCAGCTCTCTCACCTGCAAGAAATAGTGTATCAAATCTTGATAAATCATATTTTTTGAAAAACTTTCCATCAGGATCTTCTTTTTTTATAGCCCTTATTGCAGTCGGAGCTGTAAATAAAGACTTTACTTTATGTTCAGAAATTACTCTCCAAAATACGCCAGCATCAGGTGTTCCAACAGGTTTCCCCTCAAACAAAATTGTTGTGCAACCATAGAATAAAGGCCCATATACTATATAGGAGTGACCAACAATCCAACCTATGTCGCTTGCTGACCACCAAACATCACCTGGGCTTATATTATAAATATTTTTCATACTCCATTTAAGAGCTGCTATATGTCCTCCAATATCTCTCACTATACCTTTAGGCAAACCAGTTGTCCCAGAGGTATAAAGTATATAAGCATAGTCGTTAGCATTCATTTGAATACAATCTTTAGGTTTTGCATTTTTATGTGCCTCATCCCAAGAAATATCTATTTCTAAATTTAGATCGGCTTTATTTTTTTCCCTTTGAAATATTATACATTTATTTGGCTTATGCTTTGAAAGTTCTAATGCTTTATTTAAAAGAGGCTTGTACTCAACTACTCTTCCAGGTTCGTAACCACAA
>CACIVM010000031.1 GCA_902590115.1 uncultured Pelagibacteraceae bacterium
GTCTGCTATTCCAATAATTGAAACTAAAGATGACATTTTTAAAACATAAACAAATTGATTTCCCATAGCTGGTAGAACCACTTTTACTGCTTGAGGAAGGATTACAAATCTCATTTTCTTCCAAAAATTCATACCTAAAGAATCAGAAACTTCGTGTTGCCCTTTACTAATTGAGTTGATACCGGCCCTAAAAATTTCGGCCTGAAAAGCACTCTCACTAATTGTCAAAGCAATTATTCCAGATACAAAAGGAGAGAAACTAATACCCATCATTATTGGTAAGCCATAATATATCCAAAGAATTAAGACTAATAATGGAATTGCTCTTACAATCTCAACATATGTGATGTTAAAAAAGCTTAAAAATTTGTTATTTGATAAAGAAGGCAATGCAATTATTAAACCTATAATCATTGCAAGGAAAATAGAGACAATTGAGATATAAATAGTAGTGGTAATACCACTTATCAAAAACTTTAAATTAGTGAGACCTTCGACATTATCTGGACTTAGAATATACCAACCCCATTCGTAGTTGGAGCTGCATCCTTGAAGTGCAATCAACAAGCATATATATTTTGAAAACTTCACAATTTCACTATATTAACTAACGGAAGTTATTAAAACTATAATTATAAGCTTTTAAGATTATATTTGGCTTCTAAAGTCATGAAAAACCCAGAAGTTTGTTTCCTTTTTATCCAATTGCTAACGTATTCGTTCCAGATTTTATCTCCTTTTGGAACCATCATGGCTAAAAAAGCAGGGTTCTTACCACCGTCTGGGACAATAGCTAATTGTGGATATTTTATAACCAATTTATTAGCCTCAAGCGAGCTTGTAATATTTCCATCTGCTCTTCCAGCTAATACTTCTTGGTAATCTCTTGCAGGCGCTTCTATTGATCTAAGTTTTGATTTTGGAAAAAATTCTTTAGCTTTTTCTTCTTGTGAAGTTCCTAATGTTGTCGCTATTTTTACTTTATTATTATTTAATGAGTCCCATGTAGGAAATTTTTTTAGGTTTTTTTTAAGAACTAATGGAACTGTCCCATATTTAAAATATGTTTCTGTAAATCCTGCTACCTCAGCTCTTTTAGGTGTTTTTGTAACACTTGTAGAGATATCGTATCTATCAGCTGTAATACCAGCTACAATTGTCTTCCACTCTGCTGGGACAAATTTCACTTTTACACCTAAATCTTTTGCTAATTCTTTCATTACATCTATATCAAATCCTTTATATGTGTTTGTTGCAGGATCTTTCATTGACATTGGATCCCAATCTCCGGTCGTTCCCACTCTCAGCTCACCGTTTTTTTTGATTGTTTCTAGCTTTGACTCTGCGCTTGCTGATATTGTTGTTATTAGTAATGTTATTATAATTAACAATTTTTTCATATTATCTTTTAACTTTTTACTTAACTGAACTCCAAACGCATATTGCCCCATATAACAGTTGACGAAGAGCAATTTTTTTCTTATAAAAGAACAAAATAAGAACATATATGGAGCATAAAATACCTTATTATATACATAAAGTAGGAGCAGGCTTTCCCTCTCCCGCAACAGATTACATAGAGGATGATGTAGATTTAAATCATCATCTTATAAAAAATTCACCAGCAACATTCATAATTAGAGTTCAAGGTAAATCTATGAATAGCGCAGGAATCTACGATGGCGATTTATTAATAGTAGATCGAAGTATCAACCCTAAAAATCTTTCAACAGTAATAGCTAATGTTAACGACGAGTTAGTAGTTAAAACTATTCTGAAAGAAAAAGGGGAAACATTTTTAACATCTGGATCTAAAAAAAAATCAGAAAAAATTTATTTAGCAAAAGATCAAGAAGTAATTATTTGGGGAGTGGTAACCTATGTCATCCATCAAGTACACAAGTAAAAAAAATAAAATAGCCTTAGTAGATTGCAATTCATTCTACGTATCCTGTGAGAGACTTTTTAATCCCAAGATACAGAAAAAAGCTGTAGTTGTTTTATCAAATAACGATGGATGTGTAATATCTAGATCAAGAGAGGCAAAAGATTTAGGTATTAAAATGGGAGAGCCTTATTTCAAAGTAAAAGATTTAGTAAAAAAAAATAAAGCTAAGGTATATTCTTCAAACTACGCGTTGTATGGGGATATATCGAGAAGAGTAATGAAAGTATTAAAAACTTTTTCACCAAAAGTAGAAATTTACTCAATCGACGAAGCTTTTATTGATTTATCCTTTATAGACGAAAAAGGAGTTGAAGATTATGGAAGAGAGATAAGATCAAGAGTTCTTAAGTGGACAGGGATACCGACGAGCGTAGGTATAGCTAACACAAAAACATTAAGTAAGGTCGCTAATCATATAGCAAAAAAAGAAAAAGCAGGTGTAATTTATTTAAATACGAGTATTGATGAAAAATTAAAAAAATTTCCAATCGAAGATGTTTGGGGAGTAGGTAAACAGTTATCTAAATTTTATCGC
>CACIVM010000032.1 GCA_902590115.1 uncultured Pelagibacteraceae bacterium
ACTTCAATATTGTCAGAAAGCTTAAATTTACAATTTGACACTGAAGGAAGAGTATTAATATCTGAAAAATTACTTAACCACGCTAAGATTAAGAGTTTAGTTTTATTTGTAGGATTAGGTCAAACTTTTCAAATTTGGGAACCAAAAAATTTTTCAAAATTCAGGTCTACTGCAAAGAAAAAAGCATATTTAAATAGGTCGAATTTAAAGTGGGATAACAACAAAAACAGGGAGGAAAAATGAGTATTAATATAGGTGGAGGAGAACTTAAGGAATTAAAACCAAGAATTTTGGTTTTAGGAGTTGGCGGCGCAGGTGGTAATGCAATTAATGCTATGATTGAAGCAGGGCTTGAGGGTGTAGAATTTGTTGCTGTTAATACTGACGCACAAGACTTAAGAGTTAATAAAGCTGATGCAAAAATTCAAATAGGAATGAATTTAACTAAAGGTCTCGGGGCAGGAGCGAAAAATGATATTGGTCAAGCTGCAGCAGATGAATCTTTAAGTGAAATTGTAAATTATATTCAAGGAAGTAACATGATATTTATCACTGCTGGAATGGGCGGTGGAACTGGTACTGGCGCTTCACATGTAATAGCTAAAGCTGCAAAAGAATTAAATATTCTTACCGTCGGTGTAACAACCTTACCTTTTTCTTATGAAGGCCCCAAAAGAATGAGAAGAGCTGTAGAAGGATTAGAGGAACTTAAGAAACATTTAGATACTGTGATTGTTGTTCCAAATCAAAATTTATTCAAAATCGCTAATGAGTCTACAACTTTTGAGGAGTCTTTCTCTCTTTCTAATGACGTTCTAAAACATGGTGTGCAAAGTATCACTGACTTGATGGTTAGACCCGGAATGATAAATCTTGATTTTGCTGATGTAGAAACTGTTATGAGTGCAATGGGTAAAGCTATGATGGGTACTGGGGAAGCTGATGGCGAGAATAGAGCTTCGGTTGCTACGGATATGGCCTTAAACAATCCTTTGATAGATGAGTATTCTCTTCAAGGTGCGAAAGGACTGTTAGTTAATATTACTGGTGGAAAAGACATTACACTTTTTGAGGTTGATCAAGCTGTAAACAAGATCAGAGCTGAAGTCGATCCTGAAGCAGAGTTAATATTTGGTGCAATAAAAGACGAAAACATGAATGGAAAAATTAGAGTATCTATCGTTGCAACCGCTTTAGATGGTTACAAGCCAGAGTCTAAAAGAGTCTTTAATATGGTTAGCCGTATCCATAATAGAAACACAGGTTATTCCGAAGGTTTATTCTCAAATAAAACTCACATGGAAAATCCAATAAGTTCAATAGATGGGGCGACTGCTCTAAAATTAGATCAAGAAGTTGAAGTAAGTGAAATTCAAAATAATATTTCTGCTAGCAATATCTCAACAACAGATGTAGCATCTGGCCTTTCTATGGAAAATGCATCTTACATAGAAAATCATGATCTAAAACCTGAGTCTAAAAAAGACTTCATAAATGAAGACTTAATAGAGGAAACTCCTAGACTTTTTTCAGATGAAAAACTTGCGAAGGTTGCAGAAGGAGATGTCTCTGAAGAGAAGGAATTAAATAATCAAAATTTATTTGATGATGATAGCAAAAGAGACGAAGATGATTTTGAAATTCCTGCATTTTTAAGAAAACAAAAGTTTTAATGAGAAATCACCTTAAAAATGAATACTCAAAAAACTTCATCAGAGTACAAACATACCTCCGTTCTTCTAGAGGAGGTGATTAATTTATGCTCACCAGAACTTGGTGGACGATATCTTGATTGCACTTTTGGTGGCGGTGGAATTTCAGAGACGTTACTGAGTTTTAAAAAAACCCAAGTTTTAGGCATAGATAGAGATAAATCTGTAATCAAATTTGCTGAAAAACTAAAAAAAAAATATCCAGATAGATTTATATTTCGTAATGAAAAATTTAGTAATTTAAAGACTTGTACAAATAATTTTTTCGATGCAATTATTTTTGACTTAGGGGTCTCAAATTTTCAAATTAAAGATCTAAGCAGAGGTTTTTCTTTTAAATCCAATTATTCATTGGACATGAGAATGGGATTAAATAAGTTTAATGCCTTGGATGTAATAAATAATCTTAGTCAACAAAATCTTAAATATATTTTAAAATTTTTAGGTGAAGAAAAAGATGCTAGTAAAATTGCAAAAAGTATAGTTAAACAAAGAGAGTTAAAAAAGATTAAAAATACACAAGATTTAGTTAAAATTATAAAAATAACAAAAAAAGGAAATTTTAAAAATAAATTAGACCCTAGCACAAAATCTTTTCAAGCATTAAGAATTTTTGTAAACAAGGAGATAACAGAATTAATAGAAGGAATATCTCTTGCATCAGAGCTTCTCAAACCTAATGGTAAACTTATAGTTATCTCTTTTC
>CACIVM010000033.1 GCA_902590115.1 uncultured Pelagibacteraceae bacterium
GATGGGCTTTTTTATAATTGCTAACTTAATCTTATTTTTTAAATTATTATTGTGTTTAAACTTAAGTTTTTTACCAATTTTATTTTTAAAAGAATTTAATCTATATAATTTTTTGACTTCTTTATCAGCACTGAAAATTGGATACTTCTTTTTCGCCAAAATTTTTATCGCTGTTGATTTTCCTGAGGATATTGATCCTGTTATACCTACTATCATCTTAATTTAACCTTTTAATTTTGTCTCTAATATATTCAGTAAATCCTCGTCTATTTCAGGATTAATTTTATTCCATATGTAAAAAGATTTTTGGCCTTGGTAAATGAGCATATCAAGGCCATTGAAAGTCTTTATATTTTTGTTTTTCATGTGTTTTATCATTTTCGTTTGAAGTGGATTATATATTGTATCAACAAAAATTGAGCCTGGCTGCAAATTTGAGTAAAAATTTTCAAATTCACTTCCATTTTTTAAGCCCAAGCTTGTTGCATTAATAATTAAATCAAATTCTTGAATGAATTTATTATGATTATCCCATTTTATAATTTCTAGAATTGGAAACTGTTTTTTTAAAAAAATAGATTTATCATATGTCCTGTTAGTCAAGGATATATTCTTGATCCCCGATTTTAGCAGCGCTAAAATTATTGAAGGACAAACACCCCCTGCACCTAATATAATTGTTTTTTTATTCTTCTGGTTCATTGATAACAAGCTTTTTAAATATCCTGCTTGAAAACCATAAACATCAGTATTTTCCCCTATAAGTCCTTTGCTATCATCATAGTAGATTGTATTAACCGAGTTGCTTTCTTTGGCGTCATTAACCATCATAGATAAATGCGGTATTACTTTTTGTTTGTAAGGTAGTGTGATATTAACTCCACTTATTTTACCTTCGGTAATCTTGCTCATTACTTCCTTAATTTCATTTTCTTCAATTTCAAGCGCTTCGTATTGAGCATCTACTTTGTATTTTTTGAACCAGTAGTTATGTAGAATGGGAGACAAAGAGTGAGATAAAGGTTTTCCTATAATATAAAATTTTTTCATTTTATTTCAGATTTTTTAAATACTCCATAAGTGGTTTGATTGGCAACCCCATTATTGAATTCATATCTCCACATATTTCCTCAAATAGTTCTAATCCATCAGCCTCTATCTGATATACCCCATATGCAAGCAATGTCTCGGTTTTTATTTTTGATAAATATTCTTTTAATTGTTGTTCATTTAATTTTTTCATTTTCAAAGTTGATTTGTCAGTGTGGTTCCAAATCATTGAACCGTTTTTGGAAATACAAATTGAGCTTATTAAGTGATGGGTAGAATTATTTAACATCTTAAGAATTTTTAAAGCCTCTTCTCTAGACTTTGGCTTATTAATCAGCTTATTGTTAAGTGATACTACGCTATCGGCTCCTAAAACTATTTCATCAGGACGTTTGAGACTTACCTTAACAGATTTCAGTTCAGCGAGATTTTTTGAAATAAGAAATGGATCAGCTCCTGTATCAATTAAAGATTCTTTTGCTTGATCTTCGTCTACGTTAGAGTGTTCAATTTCAAATTCTATATTGTTTTTTTTAAGTATATCTTTTCTTACACCACTTTTAGAAGCTAAAACTATTCTCATTTATTTTTCTTTATCTCCAAAATCTTTATAATTGAAGCTGCGGTTTCTTCAACAGATTTCCTAGTGACATCAATAGTGGGCCAATTGAACTTTTTAAATAGTATTTTTGACTCTTCTACTTCTTTTTTAATTGTATCAAGATCAGTGTAATTTTTTAAATTGTTCTTAGACATTAAAGCAACTCTATTTCTTCTTATATCAGATAATCTTTCAGGGTCTGCGTAAAGACCAATAATACAGGATTTGAAAGACTCCTTTTTGACTTCTTCGGGGATTTCTTGGCCAGTAATAATAGGTATGTTTACGGTTTTGTAGCCTCGATTTGCTAAATAAATTGATGTAGGGGTTTTACTTGTTCTGCTGACCCCAAGAAGAATAATATCTGAATTTTTTAAATCTTCAATTTTTTTTCCGTCATCATGTGTCATGGTATATTGAATCGCCTCTATTCTTTTATAATAATCGTCGTCTAATACATGTTGTGCACTTGGTTTATGAATGGCTTTTTGATTTAACAATTTTGATAAATTTAATATTAGACTTCCTAAAATCCCGAAGCAGGGTATTTTATTATTTTCTGTTTGTTTATTAAGATATTTTGCTAATTTATTTTCAACTATAGTGTATAAAATTATTGGGCTGGGGTTTTTTTGACAATCTATTATTATCTTATCTATTTGGTTTTCAGTTCTTATAAAAACAAAATCTTTTT
>CACIVM010000034.1 GCA_902590115.1 uncultured Pelagibacteraceae bacterium
AACAAAAAAACAAAAAGATAAACTTTATAAACTTGGAAAAGAAAAAGTAACTAAAAATAACGTGCTTATTCTCAGCTTCGATAAATACGGAGTATTAATAGAAAAAAAACTGGTTCAAAAGGATAATATGAACAAGATAAAATTTTCAAACAAAGAAACAGTAAATAATGTTAAAGGAAAAAGTTTTGTGGGAAGTTTTCTTAGTAGTATAAGACAAAAGATGTATTCAAACAGAGATAAATAAATTAATGAGCAATTACAGACAGAAGTAATAAAGCTACTATATTTGTAATTTTTATCATTGGGTTAACTGCAGGACCAGCAGTATCTTTGTAAGGATCTCCTACTGTATCACCTGTAACAGCTGCTTTGTGAGCTTCTGATCCCTTGCCACCAAAATTTCCGTCCTCAATATATTTTTTAGCGTTGTCCCAAGCTCCACCTCCAGCTGTCATTGAAATTGCAACAAATAAACCTGTTACGATCACACCTAACAACATAGCACCTAATGACGAAAGTGCTGCGGTTTTTCCGGCAATTAAAAATATTACAATATATAGAATAATTGGTGAAAGAACTGGTAACAAAGATGGAATAATCATTTCTTTTATTGCAGCTTTAGTTAGTAAATCTACGAGTTTGCCGTAGTCAGGTTTTCTCTTACCTTTCATTATTCCTGGAATTTTTTTAAATTGTCTTCTTACCTCAATAACGACAGCTCCACCTGCTCTTCCAACTGCTTGCATTCCCATTGAACCGAAAAGATATGGGAGTAGCCCGCCAATTAAAAGTCCTATTACTACATATGGATTAGATAAATCAAAACTTACTTCTAAGCCAAATAAAGAAGATGACGAGTCCTTTGAATAATATTTTATATCTTCAGTATAGGCAGCAAATAATACTAAAGCACCTAAACCAGCTGATCCGATAGCATAGCCTTTTGTTACAGCTTTAGTTGTATTACCAACTGCATCAAGAGCATCTGTTGTTTTTCTTACACTGTTTGAAAGTTTTGACATTTCAGCTATACCTCCGGCATTATCAGTAACTGGACCATAAGCATCTAATGCGACTACCATGCCTGTGAGTGCTAACATTGAAGTAACTGCAATAGCTATTCCAAATAAGCCTGCGAGACTGTTAGTAAAAATAATTCCTACAACGATAATTAAAGCTGGTATAGCAGTAGCTTCCATTGAAATAGCTAATCCTTGTATTACATTTGTGCCATGGCCAGTAGTTGATGACTGCGCAACACTTTTGACAGGCCTATAGTTTGTTCCTGTGTAATACTCTGTTATCCAGATAATTAAACCAGTTATTATTAAACCTGAAACAGCACAAATGTATAAGTCTAACCCACTAAATTCTACATTAGAAAATATATATTGTTTTGTTAATCCTATTGCTGAGTTTGTTACAGGATATAATATTATTAAAGATAAAATAGCCGTGGCTATAAAACCTTTATATAAAGCCCCCATAATATTTTTACTTTTTCCAAGTCTCACAAACCAGGTTCCTATAATTGAGGTTATTATACAAGAGCCACCAATTAGTAATGGATAGATCATCATGTTTTGGTCTCCAGGGAAAAAAATAGACGCTAGAACCATTGTCGCTACAATTGTGACTGCATAAGTTTCGAAAAGATCTGCGGCCATACCTGCGCAATCGCCAACATTATCACCTACATTGTCTGCAATTACAGCTGGATTTCTAGGATCATCCTCAGGAATTCCTGCTTCAACTTTGCCTACTAAGTCTGCACCTACATCTGCTCCCTTAGTGAAGATTCCTCCTCCTAATCTTGCAAATATTGAAATTAATGATGCTCCAAAACCTAGAGCAACTAATGCATTAATTATTTCTCGGTTATCAACATTTAAATTAAGTAATATTAAATAATAAATAGTGATTGCCAGTAGTGCAAGTCCAGCAACCAACAAGCCAGTGATCGCACCTGATTTAAAAGCAATAGATAATCCAGATTGTAAACTATTTCTCGAAGCTTCAGCAGTTCTTACGTTGGCTTTAACAGATATTAACATGCCGACATACCCGGCAACCCCAGACAGAAATGCTCCAATAAAATATCCTATCCCAACTAAGAAGCTAAAAAAATAACTAACTATAAATAGTACAATAATTCCTACTACAGCTATAGTTTTATATTGTCTATTTAAATAAGCTTTAGCACCTATTTGTATTGCCTCGGCAATTTCTTGCATTTTGTTATTTCCAGGGCTTGATGATAATATTTGACCCGATAGCATATAGCTATAAGCAACTGCGAGTATTCCAGTAAAAACTATCAGGTATA
>CACIVM010000035.1 GCA_902590115.1 uncultured Pelagibacteraceae bacterium
TTAAAAATTTTTGGATTGTAAGACAATTTAATGAAGAATATAATCCTATTCACTATCATAATGGTCACATATCTGGAGTGGGATATTTAAAAATTCCTAAATATAAAATAAAAGGAAGAAATTCAAAATTAAAGATAGATGGATCTATAGATTTTATAAATGGAAGTAAAATGTTGTTAAGCGAAAGTATTTACAATCATCAACCTAAAGTAGGTGATGTAATTTTATTTCCAAATTATCTTATGCATACTGCATATCCTTCGAAATCTAATCAAGAAAGAAGATCATTTTCATTTAACTTAAATATAGATGATAATATAGCAAATGTGTTTTCAAAATGAGTACTGATCAGAAAAATGTATTTGGTGAACCAATAGTAAATTGTTCTAATAACCCAGTTACTGGTTGGTTTCGTGATGGCTGTTGTAATACTGATGATAATGACAAAGGTTATCACACGGTCTGTGCTAAAGTAACAAATAAGTTTTTAGAATGGTCAAAAAAAGCTGGGAACGATTTAATTACACCTCATCCAGAGTTTGGTTTTCCAGGTCTTAAAGATGGAGACTCATGGTGTGTTTGCGCAACTTGGTATGCCAGAGCTATCGAAGAAAATACAGCATGCTCAATATATTTAAAAAAAACTAATATGAAAACCCTAGAATTAATTCCTTTAGACAAACTAAAAAAATTTGCAATTGATATTTCTTAATAAATCTTTACTCCACGTGTTTTAATTATTAATTCAAGCTCTTTATATTCTTCACAATCACAGTTTTTCAAAACTTCTAAACGCTCATTAGCTTTTTCTATACGATTTGTTTGGACATATAATTCGCCCAAATATTCATTGATACCATTATGCTTAGGATTAATATCTAATCCTTTTAAATAAAATTTTTCAGCTTCTTCAAATTTACCTACTTTTCTAGATGTAAAACCCATATAATTTAATATATCTGGATTTTTTTTATCCGATCCGTAAGCTTTTTCAAATTTTTTAAAGGCTTGTGAATATAATTTTTTGGCTCTGTCAGATTTATCTTTTTTTTCTAATTTTCCTGCTCTTTTAACAAGTTTTACCGCGTCTTCGTAGAGTGTATCAGGAGATGAGTCGCTTCCACCATCCGATCCAGCTGCGAAAGCGCTATTGATAAAAATTACGCTTAATAAAATAATAAAAATTTTTTTCATTTTTAAGAAGGTGTTTATTTTTAATAAATAGAAAATAAGCTGCAATCTCATAGAAAATATTTAATATGAAAAATAGAGGTTTAATTTTGAATATTTTATATAAAAAATTATATTTAGGAACGTTTTTCCAAATTATTAAAAAAGACTCTGCGCCATCAATTACTCTACCATCTTGTATTACATGCATTCTTCTTAAAAGTTCTTTGTATGATTTTGAAGTAATTTTCTGAGCTTCTTCATTAGTAGTCACATCTATCCATTCTACACTGTTATCACTATGTTTTTTGTAATGATTGATTTCTGCTCTACAAATATTACATGAATTGTTAAAAAAAACTTTAACCATTAGTATTTTCTTTAATAAAATTATTAGCAGCTTTGAAAATTCTTGTTTTTCTCTCTTTATTCATTTTTTCAGAAACTCTTACCATCATTGCAAGACGAGGATTTTTTAAAAAGAATTTCTTATGTCTATCTATAAATTTCCAATATAATCCGTCCATTACATCACACCAAGAACCTTTTTTAAAATGCATCATTTTAAGAAAATAACTAGATCCACAAATATAAGGTTTAGTTGCAAATATTCCGCCATCACTAAATAATCCCATTCCATAAACATTTGGCGCCATTACCCAGTCAGATGAATCTACAAACATTTCCATAAACCATTTGTAAACTTGCTTAGGATTTATCTCACAAAGATTCATTATGTTAGCCAATATCATTAGCCTTTCTATATGATGTGACCAGCCGTAGTTTTTAGCATTATTGATTGCATGATCTAACGGATCTAAACCAGTATTTCCGTCATACCAAGATTTTTTCATTTTTCTTTTATGATTAAAAAAATTAGTGTTATCTAATCGTTGATCATAGTTTTGGTAAATTCCTCTCATAAACTCTCTCCAACCTATAATCTGCCTAATATAACCTTCTAAGGAATTCATAGGCACTTTACTTTCAATTTTTCTTAGCTTCTCTATTATTTCTTCAGGAGCTATTAACCCTAAGTTTATAAGTGGACTTAGCGCGCTATGAAAAACGGTATTAGATTTGTCTGTTACTGCATCCTCATAATCGCCAAAAAGC
>CACIVM010000036.1 GCA_902590115.1 uncultured Pelagibacteraceae bacterium
GTCCTTTTTCATTCAATAAAGCGTGGCTACTCTTCTTTTGATTTCTAAAAATTCTAAATTTTGCCTCTTTATATTTTTTGAAACTCGAATGCCAGTCAATGTGATCTTTTTTTAAATTTAATATCATAGAAATATCTAATTTAAGAAATTTTGAATAAAAAAGTTGAAATGATGAAAGTTCAATAATCACATTAGAATTGATATAAATTTTTTGATCTAATATTGGCCTACCTATGTTTCCGCATAAATTTACTTTTTTTTTATTTTTCTTGAGCACATGCTCTAAAATTTTGCAAGTTGTAGATTTTCCATTTGTGCCTGTAATAGCAATAGTTTTGACTTTCTTATTTTGAAGAAAAAATAAGTCTAGATCGGTAATAACTTTATTGCTAATTTTATTTAAAGTTTTATTAGATAGTTGTTGTTTTAAGTTTATGCCAGGGCTAATAATTATATAATCATATTTATCAATATTTTTTATGAACCTTTTCCTAGTTATTTTAATCTTATTACTTTTACGAATACAATTATCGTCATCCCAAACTGAATATTGTTTAAATTTTTTTTTCCTAAAGTATCTTAAAACTGATTTTCCGGTTGTTCCTAATCCATAAATTAAAAGATTTTTATTTTTAAGGTCACTAGTTTTTAGTTTCATTTAAATTATCTTAATTTTAAGGTAGCTAATCCGATCAAAGCTAAAATTATGGCTATTATCCAAAATCTTATTACAATTGTTGACTCTGCCCATCCCTTTTTTTCAAAATGATGATGTATCGGTGCCATTTTAAAAACTCTTTTTCCTGTCAATTTATAAGAAATCACCTGGATAATTACTGAGACTGTTTCTAAAACAAATAATCCTCCAATAATAGCAAGAACAATTTCATGCTTAGCAATTATTGCGACGGCTGCTAATGATCCTCCAAGTGATAAAGATCCAGTATCACCCATAAAAATTTTTGCCGGAGGTGCATTGTACCAGAGGAAACCTAAGCAAGCTCCTACAATGGAACCACAAAAAATAGACAATTCTCCTACATTTGGGATGTATTGTATTTGGAGATATTCAGCAAATATAGTGTTTCCAACTACGTAACAAATTAAGGTGAATGATAATGCAACCAACATTACCGGCACAGTCGCCAATCCATCTAAACCGTCTGTAAGATTTACAGCGTTCGATGCACCAATAATTATAAAGATAGCAAATGGAATGAAAAATAAACCTAGATTAATAATTAAATTTTTAAAAAAAGGAAAATATAGTTTGTAAAGATGCTCATGGTTAGAATATTTTATCAAAATCACCATTGCGATAACTCCAATTATCAATTGTCCAGATAACTTCATTTTTGAATTTAATCCTCTAGAATTTTTAAGTTTTATCTTTAACAGATCGTCTATGAATCCTAAAACTCCAAGACTTAAAGAAACAAAAATTAATACCCAAATAAATATATTTTTCAAATCTGCCCATAATAAAGTGCTACCGATCATTCCTATGATTATGATTAGTCCTCCCATAGTTGGCGTACCTGTTTTTTTTATAATATGGTCGATGGGTCCATCTTGTCTAATTGGTCCGCTGATTTGGTT
The DNA here is from genome assembly GCA_902590115.1 of uncultured Pelagibacteraceae bacterium. Taxonomy (GTDB): domain Bacteria; phylum Pseudomonadota; class Alphaproteobacteria; order Pelagibacterales; family Pelagibacteraceae; genus Pelagilacustribacter. The sequence continues at coordinate 1,600 of CACIVM010000036.1, forward strand.
TTTTGAGAAAAGCTTTATAAGCGGCTCACCTATAAGGAAAACAATTAAAAGCGAAGTACCAACTGCTAATCCTGTTCTAAAAGTTATGTATTTGAAAACATTTAAAAAAGAGTATTGTTCGACCGATGAAATTAAGAAATTATAAAGCATGTCCAAATCCCCTTATTAATCTTTTTGACAACATATTTAAACCTGTGGCATTAGACCCTTTTATCATTAAATAATCATTTTGTTTTAAAATAGGTTGTACAACGTCTTCAAAATCTTTTTCTGAGTGCAAAATATTTCCTCTTTTATTTCTTTTAACAAATCTATAAGTATCAATAATTCTATTACCAATAGCGAAAAATTTATTTATATTTGAATTATTAATATATTTAGATAATTGCCTATGATATAGCCTGGATTTTTTTCCTAATTCAAGCATATCTCCAAGTAAAATATATTTTTTTGAATTATTAAGGGTTTTAATTTTAGACAAGTTATTTATTGCCTCCTTAACAGATAATGGATTAGCATTGTAACTTTCATCGATTAATTTAAAGGCCTTATTCTTCATTTTAATTTTAAATA
>CACIVM010000037.1 GCA_902590115.1 uncultured Pelagibacteraceae bacterium
TAAATTTAACCTCAGAGTTGAAAAAGGTAAATTACTTGTTTTATTAGGACCGTCAGGATGTGGAAAATCTACTTTATTAAGAATGATAGCCGGTTTAGAAAAAATAGATAATGGTAAAATATTTTTAGACGAAAAATTAATCAATGATTTGCTGCCCTCTAAAAGAGAGATTTCAATGGTTTTTCAGTCTTACGCTTTATATCCACATATGAACGTGTACCAAAACATTTCCTTTGGTCTCACTACGGAAAAAATTCCAAAAAATGAGATAAAGAAAAAAGTTATTGAGGTTTCTAAAATACTCAAAATTGAAGATCTTTTAGAGAGAAAACCTGGGCAATTATCCGGAGGACAAAGACAAAGAGTTGCAATTGGGAGAGCGATTACAAGAAATCCAAAATTATTTTTATTTGATGAGCCTTTATCTAATCTTGATGCAGCGCTAAGATCAGAGATGAGAGTTGAAATTTCAAAATTACATAAAAAATTAAGTAGCAATATTGTTTATGTAACTCATGATCAAATTGAAGCAATGACTTTAGCTGATAATATTGTGATAATGAATAAGGGCAAAATTGAACAATATGGAAGTCCAGATGAAATATATAATAACCCGCAAAATATATTTGTAGCTGAATTTATTGGAAATCCGAAAATTAATATTTTAAAAATTCCATCTAGCGATATTATCAATAATAATTCTTTAAAAATATTTGGTAAAATTGTTCAATTTGAAAATGTAGAATTAAGTAGTGATATTTACATAGGGTTTAGGCCCGAGGACATTTCTTTAGATAAAAATAGTGAAATATTTGCAAAAATTAATATAGATTTATTAGAAAATTTAGGATCTGAAAAAATCATATATGGTAATTTAAATGGTAGGGAAATTAGAGTAAAAAGTAATAAAAATATTACAGATAAAAATATTACAATTTACTTACCAAAAAATAAGATATATTTATTTGATAAAGATAAGAATAGACTAAAAACATGAGCCCTAACATGGTAAGTCTATATAGTTGGCCACGTGGCGGAATGGTTACGCAGAGGATTGCAAATCCTTTTATCCCAGTTCGATTCTGGGCGTGGCCTCCAAAATTTTAGTTGTTTTATATTTTTAAAAAAAGTATGCTTAATTCATTCCTCGGTAGCTCAGTTGGTAGAGCAGTTGACTGTTAATCAATTGGTCGCAGGTTCGAGTCCTGCCCGAGGAGCCAATATTATCTGTTAGCCTAAATTACTTTTTCTAATTTTTCGGAATTTCTCAGGACTTGTAAAATTTTCTCTTTTTGATTTCTTGAAAGGCTTGAAAATGTTTTACTTAAAAAAGAGAAATTTAAATCATCTACGGAGTTATTATCAGCCTTATTGTCATTGAATTCTTTAAAATCCTCAAAAAAATAAGTAATTGGTATTTTTAAAAAATTTGATAGTTGCATTAATCTATTAGAGCTTACACCGTTAGTCCCTTTTTCGTATTTCTGAATTTGTTGAAAAGTTACGTTTATTGCTTGTGCTACTTTAGTCTGAGTTAAACCTAATGATAATCTTCTCATTCTTAGTTTTTTACCTAAGTGAATATTAAAATTTTCTTCCATTAGAACTCCCTATAAAAATTAATTGAACCTTAAATTTTTAAATTAAGCAATAAAAAAGTTCACCTTGGGTCATCTTTTTTTTCGCAAAAAAATAGGTAATTTTCTAAAAAAAAAGATAATATCTATTGACATTACTTAAGAATATGCCTGTTTTTTTAATATAATTAACGAACTTCTATTAATCTGTACTCCCAATAACCAGTCTTATCGAAAGCTGCCTTGAGCCACAAATAAGTGTTTTCCTCATACCATACATCAGTATTAAGCTTTTTACTATCCGGCAAGCTCTCATCAGATGATTTAAAGTTAAATCGCAAAGCATTGTACTCCTTGCCATTCATATTTAGTTTTTCCTTGCCAACAAAAGTAACTGATTGTTCAATAATTCTTCCTGAAATCGCACTTATTTGAGATTTTGACTTTATTATTTCATGATTCCACCAAGTTCCAACTATATTTTCTATATTTGCAGGACCTTTATAGGAAGAACCATCAATATTTAAAATTTTTTTATCAGTATCAACAGTTATT
>CACIVM010000038.1 GCA_902590115.1 uncultured Pelagibacteraceae bacterium
ATTAAAAAAAATTTAAAAATACCTATTCTAGCAAAAGATTTTTTCATTGATCCTTATCAAGTGTCGTTAGCAAAAAGTTATGGATGCGATTGTGTATTAATAATATTAGCTGCTCTTAATGGAAAACAGGCTGATGAAATATACTCTGAAGCCTTAAATCATAATTTATCTGTAATTGTGGAAGTACATAATCGAAATGAGGCTGAGATAGCTTTAAAATACGAAAAAGCTTTAATAGGGATAAATAATAGAAATTTGAAAACATTGGATGTTTCAATAAATAATACGATTTCAATTTTTGAGGTTGTTAAATCACACAAAGGTCCGCTTCTATCTGAAAGTGGAATTAAAAATGAGAGAGACGCTCAATACATTTTCGAAAAAACAGGTATAAAAAATTTTTTAATTGGAGAATCACTTTTAAAATCGGGTCAACCGAGTGAATTAATGAAAAAATTAATTCAAATAACTCAATAAAATTAACGCTTATTTTAAGTTGTAATTTTAGAAGAACTTTTATAGAACATAGATGTACGAGGTTTGTTCTATGCTTACAAAAAAACAAAAAAACTTATTAATATTCATTAATAAAAAAATTAGATCTACGGGTATATCTCCATCATATGAGGAAATGAAAAATTCACTCAACCTTAAGTCGAAATCTGGAATTCACAGGCTTATTAGTGCATTAGAGGAGAGAGGATTTGTCAAACGTCTAGCACACAAGGCAAGAGCATTAGAAGTGGTAAAACTTCCTGAAAACGCAAGTGCAAATGACATCTTTAATTCTTTTACTCCAAGCGTGATTAAAGGTGGTTTAGATAAATCAAAAACAAATTCATCTAAAGTATCTGTATTAGGAAGTATCGCAGCTGGAACACCTATTGAAGCAATACAACATGAAGTTGATAAAGTTTCCTTACCTGAGGATTTACAAAAAAATGGTGAGTATTTTGGCTTAAAAGTTAAAGGTGACTCGATGGTAGAAGCTGGTATAAATGACGGCGATACAGTAATAATTAAAAAAACTTCATCTGCAGATACAGGACAAATTGCAGTTGTCTTAATTGATGAGCAAGAGGCAACTTTAAAAAGAATAAGAAAAAAAGGTAATACTATTGCCTTAGAGGCAGCTAATAAAAATTACGATACAAAAATTTACGCTTCAAATAGGATAAAAATTCAAGGAAGATTAATTTCTTTATATAGAAACTTTCACTAAAATAGTCTAAAATTATTTAATGACTTTTAATTGTAGGTTTGCCCCATCTCCTACGGGGCCACTTCATATTGGTGGAGTGAGGACAGCTTTATTCAATTGGCTTATTGCTAAAAAAAATAAGGGTAATTTTTTCCTAAGAATAGAAGATACGGATAAAGAAAGATCAAAGATAGAGTTTAAAAAACAAATAATAGAGTCTTTAAAATGGCTAGGTGTAAATTATGACGGTGAAGAGTATATACAATCGAATTATATTTTAAAACATGTTTCTGCCGCAGAAGAATTAATAAAAAAAGGTTTTGCTTATGAATGTTATTGTACAGAGGCAGAAATCAACGAGCAAAAAGAAAAATGTAAGAAGAAAGGAATTCCTTACGTATATGATAGAAAATGGAGAGATGCTAAAGATCTCGATAAACCAAAAAATATAAAACCAGTAATTAGATTTAAAAGTAAAATTTCTGGCAGTACAATGATAAAAGATTTAGTACAAGGAGACAGAAATATCTCAAATTCAACTATTGAGGATTTTGTTATATTGAGAAAGGATAAGACCCCAACTTATCAATTGTCGGCAACTGTTGACGACCATGAAATGGGAATTACCCATGTCATAAGAGGTGATGACCATATGATAAACTCTTTTAAACAAAAACAAATTTATGAGGCATTGAATTGGGATGTGCCAAAATTTGCTCACATACCATTAATACATAGCGAAAAAGGTAAGAAACTTTCTAAAAGAGATAATGCCTCTACAATAAATGATTATATAAAAATTGGCATAATCCCAGAAGCTTTAAGAAATTATTTGTTACGATTAGGTTGGTCATACAAAGATAAAGAAATTTTTTCACTTAAAGAAAGTATAGATCTGTTTAGTTTTGAAGGCATTGGCAAGTCA
>CACIVM010000039.1 GCA_902590115.1 uncultured Pelagibacteraceae bacterium
TATATTATTTATTATGAGTAAAATAACTAATTGTTTACTAAAAAAAGATATAACTTGTAAACCTATATGGTTTATGAGGCAAGCAGGAAGATACTTACCAGAATTTAGAAAAATTAGAAAAAATAATAAAAATTTTATTAAGTTATGCTTGAATAGCAGGCTGAGCTCAGAGTTAACACTACAACCTATTAAACGTTACAACTTGGATGCTGCTATAATATTTTCAGATATACTAATTATACCCTATGCTCTTGGTCAAGATGTAAGTTTTTCAAAATACTATGGGCCTAAACTTGGACGTTTTAATTTTGAGAGTTTTACGGCCAAAGATAACAAAGAGTTTTTGTTAAACTTAAGACCTGTTTATGATGCCATAAAAATTACTAGAAAGAAATTAAAACAAGACAAATCTTTAATTTCATTTGTAGGTGCACCATGGACATTAATGGTTTATATGCTAGGTTTAAAAACAACACACAATAAGTTAGATATTAAGAAATTTAACTTGTACTCAAACAAATTTGAAGAAATTATAAAAACACTCTCGAAATATATTTGTTTACATATTAATGAGCAACATAAGTCTGGATCAGACATTATACAAGTTTTTGACTCTTGGGCAGGACTTGTCCCTAAAAAGCATATTAAAAATTTATGTTATCAACCGAATAAAGAAATTGTTAATTTCTGTAAAAAAAAAAGAATACCAGTAATATGTTTTCCTAAGGGTTTATCAGATAAGTACAAAAATTTCGTGCAATCTGTAAAACCAAATGGAATCAATATAGATTACGATATAAAACCCAAGTGGGCCAGAGACAATCTTAGAAATGTTTGTATTCAGGGCGGTCTACATCCTAAATATTTACTTGGCAATGAAAAAGTTTTAAAAAAGAAAGTAAATGAATATTTAAAAGTTTTTTCAAATGTGCCTTATATTTTTAATTTAGGCCATGGGATGCTACCAGAGACTAAACCCTCTGTAGTTAATAAAATAGTAAAAAGAGTTGGTGAATTTAAAAATGACAAGTGATCATCCAGATGTAAAGTTTGGTAAGACAGGAGTTTTACTTGTAAACCTTGGTACACCCGACTCGACAAGCTGGCTTGATATTAGGAAATATTTAAAAGAGTTTTTATCAGATAGGCGCGTTATAGAAGTTAATCCTATTTTATGGCAAGTAATTTTGAATTTAATTATATTAAATATAAGACCATCTAAGACAGCCAAAGCATACAAAGAAATTTGGATGAAGAAAGAGAACATGTCTCCACTTAGGTATTATACAATAATGCAAACAAAAAAACTTATTGAAAGTTTAAAAGAGGAAAAATTGATCGTTGATTTTGCAATGAGATACGGCAATCCAAGCATTAATTCAAAATTGAATAAATTAAAAGAAGGAGGTTGTGAAAATATAATAATTTTACCTCTTTACCCTCAGTATGCAGCAGCCACAACAGCAACTGTTTGTGATGAAGTTTTCAGGTCACTAATAAAAATGAGATGGCAACCAAGCCTACAAATTATTTCTCACTATGAGTCAGAACCACTTTATATAGAGGCAATTGTAAATAGTATAAAAAAAAAAGTTTCTGAAATAAGTTGGAAACCTGATGTTATAATTGCTTCTTATCATGGTATACCTAGAGAATATTTCGATAAAGGAGATCCTTATCACTGTTACTGTCACAAAACGACTAGATTGATTTCCGAAAACTACAAAGAAATTCCCATCAAAACGACCTTTCAATCTAGATTCGGTCCCCAAAAATGGTTAGAGCCTTACACTGATAAAACCTTAGAAGAACTTCCTAAAGAAAATCAAAAAAATATATTAGTAATATGTCCTGGTTTTTCATCAGATTGCGTTGAGACCTTAGAAGAAATTGCAATACAAGGAAAGAAAAGCTTCATCGACAATGGAGGTAAAAATTTTGGTTTAATCCCTTGTTTAAACGACAATGCAGATCATATAAAACTATTAGAACGCCTAGTGAGAAAATATTACATAACATGAACTTTTATCTTCTATACAAATCTCTTCATTT
>CACIVM010000040.1 GCA_902590115.1 uncultured Pelagibacteraceae bacterium
ATAATATCATCTTAGAGTTAAAATAATTTTTTATATTTTTATGGAAATCTAAATGATCTAGGCTAAAATTTGTAAAAATTCCTGCCTTATATTTTATCCCATCAAGCCTTCCTTGTGCCAACCCATGACTAGATGCTTCAAGGATCACATTATTGATACCTTTTCTTTTTAAATCATTTAACTCTTTATGTAAGGAAATTATATCTGGAGTAGTTAATCCAATGGGTTTTTTTCTATTTTTTTGCATTACTCCCAGAGTTCCGATTGAGGCAGCCGCAATATTGTTAAAATTAAAAATTTGTAAAAAAAAGTTTGCTACTGAGCTTTTGCCGTTGGTTCCTGTAACAGCTATGATTCTTGCTGGTTTCTCTTTAAAAAATTTTTCACAAGCCTCCGCTAAAGATCTTTGAACATTTTTGACTTTTATCAAAGGTAAGCCAGATATTTTTGATTTAAAGTTTTCTTTACATATGACAGCCACTGCACCTTTTTTGACAGCATCTTTTATAAATTTATCACCGCTTTGTTTAGTGCCAGTCAAAGCAAAAAAAATAAAATTTTTTTTTGTTTTTCTACTATCACTAGCAATACCCTTTATATTAATTTTTTTATATTTTTGCGGGCAACGGTTAATCAAGTTTTTCAACAACATAACTATCAGATAGAGTATTTTTATTTATGGCTAAAATAGGTCCAATTTGTTCTATTATTTTGCCAGCGGCATAAACCGTATTCCAGCCTGCCTCGTTTCTATTAGATTTTATCTTTAAACCTCTATAATTATAAACTAGGTCTTTTGCAGCCTGTGGATCTTCTAACATTACAAATAATATGTACTTTTTTTTATTTGCAAGAAAAACAGAAATAAATGTATTAGTATTTTTTTCTTTATTTTCATAATATTGAGAAGTTCCTGTTTTACCAGAAACTTGATAACCAAAGATATCTGATAAACTAGCTGTTCCATTTTGGTCTGAAACAACTTTTCTAAGAATATTGCTTACTTTTTTACTTGTTTCTTCAGAAATAACTTTTTTTTTATTCAACTCCTTTTTTTCAACAATTAGTAAGGTAGGGTTTATTAAATTACCGCCATTAATCAAACTTGCGTAAGCTGCGCTTGCTTGAAGTGGAGTTGTAGTGATCCCACGTCCAAATGAAACAGTTTCTAATTTACACTTATTCCATGAAAATTTATGCGGCGTGCCAATTTCTTCAATATCAAATTTCAATTTTTTTAAAAGATTCAACTCATTTAAAAAATGTTTTAGATCATCTTTACCTATTTTTCTTGCAATTTTTAATGTACCAACGTTTGATGACCTTATTAAAATATCCTCAACAGTGAGAGTATTAGGAAATTCCTTAATATCTGAAATTTCATGGGTAGAACATTTAATCTTTTTGGGGATATTTTGAATAATTGTCTTTGGTTCAACTATTTTTTTCTCTATCGCTAACGCAACAGTAAAGGTCTTAAAAATTGATCCAAGTTCAAATACGCTATTAGTGACTTTATTATTGTAGTTTTTATCTGTAATTTTTTGTCTTTTATTAATGTCAAAGTTTGGAAGAGAAACTAAAGATAAGATTTCTCCATTTTCAGAGTCCATTAATAATCCAGCAGCTCCTTTGGCATTAAAAACTTTTATAGATTTATAAAGTTCACTTTGTACAATATATTGTAGATTTGTATCCATGCTGATTTTAAGAGGTAAATTAATTTTTTTCTTGTCTTTAAGCTCTCTGTCTAACGATTTCTCTAAGCCTGATATTCCATAATTATCATTGTCTATTTGGCCTAAGACATGGCTATACAAGTCAGATTGAGGGTAAATTCTAGTTTGAAATGGTTCAAAAATTATGCTTTTTTCCCCTAGTGACCATAGCTTTTTTCTCTCATCTTCGGTAATTCTTTTTTTTAAATAAAAATACTTTTTTTTCTCTAATTTTTTTTTAATATCACTATGATTTAATTCGGGAAATAAAATCTTAATCTTCAATAAAAATTTTTTTTTATCTTTAAC